>CAZYQW010000020.1:0-16833 GCA_964649825.1 uncultured Phycisphaeraceae bacterium
GGGGTGGAGCAGCTCGAAGAGCGACGCCACGCTCTGGCGGTAGCTCTCCGTCGTGCGCCGGCCCTGCTCCAGCTCGCGCCGGCGCAGGCGCCATCGCCAGCGGTAGCGGCGCAGGTTCTCGGGGCGGACGCGCTGCGTCGCGCGATGGACCATCCAGCCGAGGAACGGCAGGCCGGCGGTGGCCGGCGCGAGCATCGTCGCCCGTTCCTTCGGCGCGACGTCGAGGGGGTCGTGCAGGGATGACGTCACCGCGTCGTGCGCGTCCCGGAGCCGCGCGCGCTCGCCAGCGAAGAGAACGACTGTTGATGGGCGCAACCTGCCTCTGGTCGCCGCCATCGGCCCCACCGCGAAGGGCGAGGCCGATGGCGGCGACCAGAGGCAGGACTTTCCTTCCGTTCTAGAAACGATTCAAGGGCGTCACGGTATGCGAGGGCAAGAAGGTCGATTCCCGCTCGGAGGTTGGGCGGGATCCGGGGTGTTCTCCATCAGATTGGGTGCCGCCGCTCATCCTGACGACGCGGACAGGAGGGACGACGTGGTACGCGGGAGCGGGGACGGAGAGCTCTCCAGAGTGATTCCGCGTGGAACGCGGACGGGGAGTGGCCGGGCGGAAGGGACAGGGGGGAGGCCTTCGGGGGGGATGGTCGGGCCGGGGATCTCGGTGGGATCGATGAGATGGAAGCGGCGCCAGCCGAGCAAGAGGTCGAAGACGCGGGTGTCGGTGACGGGGCGTGGGATGTCGGGGATGAGGTCGGTGTAGCGGTGGCCGTTGGACCAGCCGTTGAACCAGGGGGCGGAGGAGAAGAGATCGACGGGCCAGGGGAGCTTGACGCGATGGCGGCGCGCGTTGTTGAGGACGTAGGCGAGGACGCGGCGGATCTCCTTCGCGTTCTTGAGCACACGGTCGTGGTAGCGGTCGCGGAAGACGCGGCCGCGGCGGCCCCACAGCCAGTTCAGGCCCTTGGCGATGCGGATCAACAGACCTTGCAGACCACGAGAGACGGCGCGGCGGTCGTCGCCCTCGACGATGAGGTGGAGATGGTTGTTCTGCACCGTGTAGTGGCACAGCCGGAAGCCGAAGCGATTGCAGCCGGCGGCGTTCGGCGTCGCCGCGACCGTCCGTCCCCGTTCCACGCGGTATTGCTCTGGAGAGCGCTTCGTCCCCGCTCCCGCGTACCACGTCGTTCGTCCTGTCCGCGTCGTCAGGAATCGACGCCTGAGACGCGTGCCCACGAGCAAGCGGCGTGGGCGTCGCCGGAGTCACCGTGGAATTCGCGACGATCCGGGAGGCGCGCTGCCGGAAGCACGGACGGATGGTGGAGTCCGTTCCGTGGGGGTACAGGCGAGGGAAGCACACCAAACCGTTCGACCGGCAGGGGCGAGCAGAGCCCTATCCACCTGGCGAGCGCGACCAGCTTTTTCTTCACCTTGCGCCGCGTTCGCACGGAACCCAACCCCGTCCGGTAGCCCGTAATGCGGAGAACCTCGGGGGGTTTGGGGGGCAGAGCCCACCGAGACAAAGTCCCTTCCTCCTTCCCCCCTGGACGTCGCCCCGAATGGGGGCGTGGGATGGGTCAGAAGAACCGTTTGCCGGCAAGTGACTGGGCTAGCCTCCGCGACACGAACCCGCGCCAGGTGGCCGAAGCGGCATCACTGTCGTGGCCGGCGCCGCACGCACCGTTGCGCGGCCCCGATCTCCGGCGACGACTTCGTCAAGCGCCGACGACGATCTCGAGGCCGGGGGTCGCGAGCAACGCCCCGCTCGCGTCCGTGTCGAAGATCTGCAGGTACGCCGCGAGGTCGGCGAGTCCGGGTGGCACGGGCGCGCCGAAGAGGACCGTCCCGCTCGCGTTCGTCGCGATGGGGAACGCGACGTGCGGCGAGGCGACGAGGAACGTGCACCCGCCGGGGAGCGGCTCGTACGCCGGGCCGACGCCGAGCACGAGCAGCGCCAGCCCGTCCGGCGCGAACCCCGTCGCCTCGAACGCGAACGTCCCGCCGGACGTGGGCGGCGACGTCACGGCGAGTTCGGGCGCGGGGCCGCTCGGCGCGCAGCCCTCACCGTACGTCTCGGCCGCGGCGTCCGCGAAGAACGAGAGCGGAATCGCGTGGAGCTCGAAACCGTGGACCCCGTCGTCGGCGGTGAAGTAGACGCGCGAGCCGACCCGGACGATCGATGCGGGGTTCGAGCCCTTCGGACCGACGAACACGTCGGCGAAGACGAACTGCGGCAGGTCGCCGCCGAACGCGACCAGCTCGGCGCCCTTGTCGGGGACGGTCGCTTTCGCGGCGACCCGGATTCCCGAGCCGGGCACGCCGATCACGACCGGGTCCGCGAGGATCGCCGTCCCGGCGGCGACCGGTCCGGTCCCCGCCACCGTACCGTCGGTGTGCCACACGCGCGTGAACGAGGGCATCACCACGTGGAAGAAGACCTCGCCGCCCGCGGCGACGACGTCGCCGGCCACGGTCGTCGACGATGGGAACGTCACGAGGATCGTCGTCCCGGCCGCGGTGCCATCGGTGCGGAGCACGGTCGACGTGGAGTTGGAGTTCACGATCGCGACGGCGTCGTCGCCGAGGGCTGCGACTCCGACGGCGGTGAGGCCGTCCGATCCCGGAACGAAGTCGACGACCATGGACGTTCCGCTCACCGTGCCGTCGCTCACCCATAGCTCGTTGCCGTGGACGCCGTCGTACGCGAGGAAGAAGACTCGATCGCCCACGGGGTGGAGCCTCGGATCCAATACGCCGCTGTCGATCCCCGGGCGGATGTCCATCAGGACGTACGTTCCGAGCGTCGTCCCGTCGCTGACGCACAGCTCCGTGCCGGTGCTCGAGACGCCGCCCGCGAAGAACAGCCGACCGCCGGCGACGGCCATCGCCCCGGAGTCCTGCGCGGGCCTGACGTCAGAGACGCGAATCGTGCCGGCGGACGTCCCGTTGGTCGCGTACAGGCCGCCGAACCGGGACGGCTCCGCGCCGTAGAAGAAGACGCGACCATCGAAGACCGCGCGCGGAGAGTTCACGAGGGTCGAGTCGTTCGGTCCGGGGTAGAGGTCCTTCAACGCATTCGTCCCCGCCGCCGTCCCGTCGCTCACCCACGGCTCGAGGCCGTGGACGCCGTCGTCGGCGAAGAAGATCAAGCGCTCGCCCAACCCCGCGAAGCCGAGCATGTTGGCACCCTCCGGTCCGGGTCCGATCGAGCTGATCCGAACCGCGTCCGCCCCCGGGCCGTCGACGACGTAGAGCTCGCGTCCTTCGGTCGGCTCCTCCGCGGTGAGGAACAGGTTCGCTCCGGCGCGGGTCAGGTCCAGGGGCAGCGAGTGGCTCGTCTCCGGACCCGGCAACAGGTCGACGACGAGGCGAGTGCCGGCCGCGGTCCCGTCGGACGTCCAGAGCTCATCGCCATGCAGTCCGTCGTCGGCGCGGAAGACGATGCGATCGCCGAGAGGGGTCGGCTGCTGGGGAACGCTCCCTTCCGCGCCGGGTCGGATGTCGACCACCATCGCCGTACCGGCCACGGTACCGTCGGTCGTCCAGAGCTCGCGGCCGGACGTTCCGTCGTCCGCGCCGAAGAACAGCGTCGAACCGAGCACGACCGCCTCGTTCGGCTCGCTTCCCTCCGCGCCCGCCCGGATGTCGGCCAGGAGCGTCGTGCCGGCCGTCGTCCCGTCGGTCACCCACAGCTCGCGTCCCTCGGCCTCGGTCGTCGCGGTGAAGACGAGTCGGCCCCCGATCACTCCGAGCGGCTCCGGGACCGAGGCCAGGTTCGGAACGCCGCTCGCGATGTCGAGGACCAACGTCGTCCCCGCGAAGGTCCCGTCCGTGCGGAACAGCTCTCGTTTGGTCCCCGGGTGGGCGGCGGCGAAGAGGAGATGGTCGCCCACCACCGTCAGACCGCCGGGAGACGCGCTGCCCTGGGGGTCGATGTCGCGCACGACGTACGTCCCCGCCGCGGTGCCGTCGCTGCGCCAGAGCTCCGTGCCGAGGGTCGGGTGGAACGCGCTGAAGTAGAGGTTTCCCTGGTGCGCCGCCATCTCCTCCACCCAACCGGTGAAGAACGACGGGCCGGAGACCACGACCTGGGTCCCGGCCGCCGTGCCGTCGGTGCGCCAGAGCGCGGTGTTGGACGGAGTTCCATCCGAAGCGACGACGTAGAGGATGCCGTCGGCCTCGCACATCACGGGATTCGCCTGGGATACGAGCCCCTCAGACCCAGGGATGAACTCGTGGAACAGCATCGTCGTGGCGGCCGTGCCCTGCGTCACCCAGAGCTCGCGTCCGTGGACGCCGTCGTCGGCGAAGAAGTAGAACTTCCCGCCGTACGGCGTGAGCGGACCGCCCATGGAGCCGAGCGGGCCGGGACGAACGTCGGCGACCATCGACGCGGTCGTGCCGAGCGCGTCGCACGTCCAGAGCTCGAGCCCGTTGGGCCCGTCGTTCGCCATGAAGAGGACTCCTCCACCCGGGACCTCGACGAAACGCATCGACTTCGACGAGCTCGAGAGGCCGGGGAAGATGTCCTGGATGAGATGCGTGCCCGCCGCGGTTCCGTCGGTGACGAACGGCTCCCGGTCCACGACCTCGATCCATGCCGTGAAGAACGCGCGGCCGTGCGCGGCGGCCAGGTCGGAGGGGAGGGACCCCGACGAGAACGGGGGGTGGCTGGTGTTGATGTCGGTGACGAGCGTTTCACTCGATCGGCCCATTCCCGACGCGAGCGTCGTGAACGCGGGGACCGCGGCGGCGAGCTGGATTCGGATCATGGGTTCCCTTTGCGAATTGTGGGTTCGACGAAGTCGAGGGCGGGCACGCGCGGATCGACACACACCCGACTGGAACGGCCCGCGGTGGACCGGTCGGACCCCGGTTTCGTCAAAAAGAAACCGCGTCGGCCCCGGCGTCGCGGAGCCGCCGCGGATCCTTCGGGCGGTCGGTCGGTCGGTCGAATCGGCCCACGCGGGCGCTCCTACGGGATCTCCGCTGTGTAGACGGCGCCGAGCGAGGTCGGCCAGAGAGAGGTCTCGTTCATCGCTCCCGCCGCCAAGCGTCCGCTCGACACGGCGACGGACAGGCCGAGCCAATCCCCGATGTCGAGCTCCTGCGGCGCCATCTTCTGCTCGAGCGACCACGTCGTCCCCGACCGCCGATAGCGCCACACCGTCCCCGCGTCCGCTCCCTCGTCGTCGTCCCGGTACGCTCCGATGACCACGTGGACGCCGTCGAGCGCGACGGCCGCGCCGAAATGGTCGCCGGTCTTCCCGTCGGACGGGAGGAGCTTGGCCTCCTGGATCCAGCTCGAGCCACTCTTCCGGAAGACGTAGGCACGACCGGTCCCTGCGTTCAGCTCTTCCACCGCCCCGACCACGAGACGGTCGGCATCGAGCGCGACCGCCGTGCCGAAGCGATGGTTCGCCGCGCCGTCCGCGACGACGAGCTTGTCCGAGGGAACCCACGCCGTTCCGTTCCACTCGTACACCCACACCGCGCCGGTCATCGTGCTCGCCGACGCACCGTCGAAGATCGCGCCCACCGCCAGTCGATTCCCGTCTACGGCGACGGAGCGGCCGTAGCCCACGAAGGGCGTCCAGACCTTGAGAAGCGCCTCCTGCGTCCAGCCGCTCCCGTTCACCCTGTACACGAGGACGGCGTCGTTGACCGCAACCGCCAGCACGCTTCCATCGAGCGCGAGCCCGTTCGCGTTGGTACCGTGATAACCCGGAGGGATCGTGAGGGTCGCCTGGAGGACCCACTGCGACCCGTTATGAACATACGTGAAGATGCGCGACTCCGTCGTCGTGTAGTGCGGCACGCTCACCGCCATGCGGTTTCCCGAGAGCGCGACCGCCGCGCCATAACCCGACGTGGTCGAACCCCCGGAGGGAGTCAGTGTCTGTTTCTCGACCCACTTCGTCCCGTCATGCTCGAAGGCGTAGACCGCGCGCGTCTCCTGGGCTCCGATCACGAGTCGGACCCCGTCCATGGCCACATCCGAGCCGAACTGCATGTACCCCGACTGCGACGGCAGGAGCTTGTGGAGCTGGCCCGGCAACTGGAACGGCGGGAACCCTTGCGCGACGAACCCGGAGTCGATCTGCGCGAAATGCGGCGTTCCGTTCGTCAGGTTGCCGTCGTCGTCGTCGAGCAGGATCCAGTGGTCGCGCACGATCGTCTGGATCTTCGTGTCATCGAACGCCTGGAGCCAGCTCACGAACAAGACGTTCGCCGTGACATCGCCTGCCGCGTTGCCGAGCGCCTGATTCAGCGCCGCGCGGACCTTCCAAAGCGCGCCCATCATGACCTCTCCGTCGTCGTGGACCTCGCCGTAGCACCCGCCGTTCGTGTCGCCGCAGAACTGCCGCGTATTGAGCCCAGTCCGTTCGCCGGGGAACCCGACGCCGACGACCGGGTCGTCATAGATGTACATCGCCCACGTGTCGGCGACTCCCTCGCCGAATCCATCGGGCCCGTTGCCGCTGCCGAAGAGCTCGTTCGCCCAATGTCCCATCTCGTGGGCGACGATGGTGCTGAACGCGGGGCTCGAGCAAAGAAGCGTTTCGCCCGAGAACCGGATCGACGGTTGCGCTCCACCGAAGTACGCGGCGTTGCACGAGAGTGCCGAATCGTTCACGACCGCGTGCGCCTGGAAGTCGAGCTTCGTCTCCGATGAGTCGGTTTCCACGACGAACTGCCGAAAACGACTGACGTGCAGGAACGCGTTCATCTGCGCCGTCCGACTCGGGCTCGGCGGCTCGTTGAGGAAAAGCGTCTTCGGCGTGGACCCCGGAACGATGTTCTCTGTGTCCGAGAGCGGCGCGCCGAACAGCGTCGTCACCCGGGCCCAGGGTCCGTCGAGCGTCACCGTCACCGGGACGGGGCTGCTGATCGCGCTGGTTGGGATCGTGAAGGAACCCGCGGCGTCGGTCACTGCTTCTCCGACCGGGGAGGTCACCCGAATCGACGGCACGGGAAGAGGCGCGGGCGGGTTGTTCCAAGCGTCCGGGGCGAGGTTCGTCGTCGCGTTCCCGCCGACCAACCCTTTGATCCCCGGTGTCGGTTTCTTCTTCGCCGGGACTCCGGTCATCTGGACCGCCGTTTGATGATGGATGAGCGGCTCCGCATGCACGAGCGTCACGATCGGTTCGTCCGCGCTCATGAACATGCGAACGCGTTCCTCCGGGTGGGTTGGGTTTGCCGACGACTCGAGCTCTACGACGTAGACCAGCCGCGCGTTCGAGCGATCCGCATTCGGCAGGAACGCCAGCGTCGGCTCGCTGCGCCGTTCCGCTGGCCGGCCGGAGCGCGCGAGGAAACCACGGAGAGCCTCGACCTCCGCTGCGTCCGGGCCGACTCGCGGCACGACGGAATGACGTTCGAGCCCCGCCACTCCCGTCCAGTCGATCGCGAGGAGGGCCATGGTGGGATCGAGCAGGACCGACGCGCCCCCACCATGCACGGGCACGCCTCGCACGACCTGCGCGAACTCGACGGCCACTTTGTCCGCGGCGCCGATCTTCGCCAAGGAGAGGGGCTGGACGCGGCCCACCTGAAGGACGGAGTCGGCGATCCCGAAGATCGGCTCGACATCGGCGATCCAGGCGCGTGCGGCGGACTCGGGGCCGAGCGACCCCAACGCGGGTTGGTCGACGTCGGCGCGGCTGCCGAACAGAAGGCGCGGCGCGCCGCCGCCGCCCGTGCGCCGCAGCAACCAACCCGTGCCGCGGCGTTCCTCGAACTGCGCGAACGCCTCCATGACGGGATCGGCCGCGCGGACGTCGAACGCACCAGGACCGGCCAGGACCAGGAACCACACGAGACTCTTGAGCGGTGACATGCTCGGACCTCCCGAAGCGGGCCCGCGGACCAAGCGAACACCCCGTGCGCGCGCCTTCTCCGCGTCGTCGGGATCGAGAGCCGCACGACGCTGGAATCGACACGGCGATTCTCGTCGCACTCGGTCGATTGGGGCTCGGTCGAGCTGCCGAGTCGGAGCACGACGAGGCATTCGGGAGGCACACGCCGAGCGTCAGGTCCGTCCTCCAAGCGGCGCGGGCTCGGCTCGCGGTGACGCGCGCAATCCGAGCCGCTGATCCTCCTGCGTGACAAGAGGCGGGCGCGGACGCGACGGCCATCGGAAGCCGCCGCGTTCGCGCCCGCGTGCATCGACGATGGCGAATGCGAGATCAGCCGTTCGTCAAGTCGTCGTCGTTGCCGCCTTCGATCGAGGTGATCAGGATCGAACCGCCGAGCCGTACGTTGTTCGCAAGGTCGGTTTCACCCGGGACCGGGTCCACGATGACACCCCACCGGTACACACCGACGGACGGCAGCACGGGAATGATCACGTTCACGACCTTGGTGCCGAGGGTCGAAGTCGTGACCTCCTTGACGAACCAGTCCGAGGGCTCGACGTCGTTGTCTTGGCTGATGTACACCGTGAACGAATACGAGCCGGTGTACAGCCCGCCGAGGTTCTCGACGTCGACCAAGAGCGAGACGTGCTCGGCCACTTCACCGTGGACCGGCCCTACCACCGCCATGGCCGCGAGATTGGGATTGCCGGCGGAGATCGTCACCTTGCCCCCCGCCACCTTGTTGTCGCTCGTCTTCACCTCTCCGGTGACGGAGAGGACGCGAAGCCCCCAGTAGTAGTCGCCGGCGGGGAGGCCGCCCGGGATCGTCACGAGGTTCACCTTCGATCCAAACGTCGCGGTCGCGTACGACGCCACGAGAGGGTCGCTCGCGCTGATCGTCGTGTTCTCGCTCAGTCGGATCTCATAGGTGAACCCATCGTCGAAGTCGCCGCCTTTGCTCTGTATGGTCGAGGTGACGAGGGCCGAGGTGCCGGCCTTGTCGCTGGCGGGGCCCGCGATCGAGAACGCAACCAAGTTCGGCGGCAGCTCGGCCGTGTAGATGCGGATCGACGACCGGTTGTTCCACTCGCTGACCTCGGCGATCTGCTGGTTGTCGTCGATGATGGCGCCGATCCAGTACTCGGTCTCATCCTGGAGGTCGCTGGGGATCGTCAAGGCAGGGCTTTGGATCGTGGCGGGCACGTTCGGCGTGACGTAGATCACGTGCGAGCCGAGGAAACGATCCTGGGTGGTCAGATTGCTGTTGCTCGACAGGTAGTACCCAATGCGGACGTCATGCGAGCTCTTGCCGAAGTTCTCGACGGTGATCTCGACCTTGACCTTCTGCCCGATCTCGACCTCGTATTGGTCGTCGGGGAAGTCGATCTTGTACACGCTTCCCGTCACGGACGACAGGCTCGTACGTCCGTGCAGGCTGTACTGGCCGTAGAATCCAGTGTGCTCCCAGTGGGCGACACCGAGGTCCTCGTAGCTGCCGTCGACCTGCCCGTAGATCGCGACCGACTTCGAGACCGCGTCCTCTCCGGGATAGGCGGTCGCGATACCGTTGTTCACGTGCAGGTGATTGTCGCTCTGTCCCATCACGCTGTAGACGTCATGGGTGTGGCCAATGCCCTGGGCGTGGCCGAGCTCGTGGTACAGCATGGGCTGGAACGGCCGTCCCGAACCGCCGTACGCATAGATGTCGTCCTGGTCGGTCGACGCCGTCCAAGACTCGCCGGAGTAGATGAGGACGTCCGCCTCCTGGATCGTGCACGTCGGCGGACCCTTCCACGTCATCGTAACCGCGGACGGATAGAGATTGTCGACCAAGAAGATCTCGCTGATCTCGTTGCCGGCTTCGGGCGACGCGCCCGGGTCGTCGTTCCAGGCGACGTCCAGGTCGACCTTGCTGCGGGTGTTCGACCAGCCGTTGATCGCTCCGATCAGCGCCGTCCGGAAAGGATCGCCCTCTGGGAAGTCGGACTCGAGCACGCTGAAGGTCTTGTGATTCATATGCAGCTTGCCGAAGCCGGAGCCGCACGCACTCGTGTCCGAGGCCACGAGGTGGGAGCGTGGATAGAGAAGAGCAAGAAGAGCAGGAAGAGCGACGGTGCAGAGAGTGCGGGACTTCATGATGGGTTTCCTTGAAACGGGAGTGATGGGGGCTTCGATTCGTGGATCAGTGGCAAGGCGAACGGAACTGCAGTGGGGACGACTCATCGTGCGTCGTCCTCGTCCTCGTGGTCGGGATTCGCGTTCGGATCGACGTTGCGCACGGCTCCGCCGCGCGGTTCGAGCGGGGCCTTCGACGGGCGGAACTTGGGGAAGCGGAGCACGTCGGACACGCGTGCGCTCTGGAACTCCGACGTCGGCTGCGGGTGGCCGGCCAGCGTCATCAGGTCGAGTTGGGCGCGCAGCAGTGCGGCGATCCCGGCCACGTCGGGCTGGATCGAACCGGCGGGCGGCTCGACGGCCTTGTTTGCGCCGCCACCCTCGCCGTCCGCCGCGACCACGCGCGCCGGGTATCCCGTCACGGTGAGATCGAGCGTGCTTGCGCCGGCCACGAAACGTCCGTCGGGCGCGAGCCAGAGTTCGTTGCCCAGCGCGTCGTACACGGCTCCGCGCACCAGGCGGAGCCGGCCGCCCTCCCACCCGACGAGCGGGCAGATCGCGTCCGTGCGCGCGAACAGAAGGTCACGATCGCCGAGCGCGAACTGCGGGACGCCGGACACCTCGAGCACGCGCCCCTTGTCGTCGGGGCCGCCAAGGAAGCGCAACGTGACCAGCTTGCCGGCGGTCGAGCTGCCCTTGACCACGTCTTCGATCGCGAACGTAACGAACGTGTGCGGCAGCTTCGCGTCGGTGGCGTCGACGACGTCCGACTGCTTGGACTCGATGCCGACGACCGTGCCGGCAAAGACGAGGTCCGCGCGGGTCAGTAGATCGGGCAGCGCCAGGCGCTCCCCGGTCGATGCATGAGCGGGACCGGCGCTCGCGATGAAGCACGCGGCACCGAGGACGAACGAGAGACGGGAACCAAGACTCGAAGTACTCATGACGGGATCTCCTTGAGGGGGCCGGAACGAGCTCCGGCGAGAGGCGCTTGCGACCCATCGTCGCCGGCCACGGACCCAGACGCGGGGAACGCTGCGAGAACCCGACAGCAAAAAACGGTTCTTCTGATCCATCCCACGGCCCGCACCAATCGCTCGAGGAGCACGTTCGCGAGCCTCGATGCGAGCGCGGATCAGGGCGTCGGTGATGGCATCGGAGTCATGAACGTCATGGACGTTCCTCACGATGCCGGGCAGGTAGCGCGCATCGACGCCATCGGGCCGGGTTTCTCGACGGCGCTTCCCCTCGAAGACCGCGATGGCGTCGACGACGTCCTCGAGCCGATTCTCGCGGGTCTGCCGAGCACGCGGCTGCTGCGGGCAGCGCGTGGGAACCGCGGCGCCGGCTGGGGCGCGGCCGGTGCGTCGGCCCTACCCGAAGCGAACGCTATATACGGGCGGCAGGTTGTTGGCCACTGTCTGCCAGCTCTCGCCGCGATCCTCGCTCACGTACAGGTTGCCGGTGGTGCTGCCGAACGCCACGCGATCGTCGCGGTTGTCCAGCGCGTGGCGGTAGATCACGTCGTAGGCGTTCTCCTGGGGCAGCCCCTCGCGGTACCGAGTCCAGGTGGCGCCGCCATCGTCGGTGCGCGCTACGAACAGCCCGCCGTCGATCGCCATCCGCTCCATGTCGGCCTTGCCTGGCACCAGCCACGCGACCCGCCCGTCCTTGCCGTCCACGGCGACCGGGAACCCGAAGTGCACGCCGGCGTCCGGGGCGCTGACTTTGCGCCAGGTCGCCGCGCCGTCGTCGCTGTAGAACACGCCGCAGTGGTTCTGCTGCCAGACGTGATCCGGCTGCTCGGCGCACGTCGCCAACGCGTGCGGGTCGTGACCGGCCCACTCGTCGGCGGGGTCGGGCGCATAGTCCATCGACATGCCGGCGTTGCGGGTGCGCCAGGTCTCCCCGCCGTCGTTGGTCTCGAACACGCCGGCGGTCGAGACCGCGACCAGGATGCGCCGTGGGTCGCGCGGGTCGACCACCACGGAGTGGATGCCGGGCGCGAACTCGCCCTCGGCGGCCGGAGTCCCGTACCACTTCGTGGTGCCGTTGCCGTCCCCAGTGAACAGGTCGCCGCCGCGGGACTCGTGGTCCCACAGACCCCGGTTCAGATGGAAGCTCTCGCCCCCGTCCTCGCTCACGAACAGCCCGCCGGGAATCGTGCCCACGTAGATCCGCCCCGGCTGGCCGAAGGCGATCGTCCAGAGCTTGAGCAGCGTGGCGGGTTGGAGGGTCGGCTTGCCCTCGCCGGGCCCGGTCTCGGCCGGCGGGGGCGGAAGATAGTGACGCGCGCCGTCCGGGTACTTGATCTGCGGCGCGTCCGCCCAGGTGGCGCCGCCATCGGTGGACCGCGAGAGCTTGGCGCCCCAGTGGCCATGGCCGAGCGCGGCCCACAAGGTGCCGCTGTACGGGTCGGACGCGACGAAGTTGACGCCGACGCCCGGATGACCGGCGAGGTCGGGGCGCCATCGACCCGCGGACTTCGTGACCAGGAACGTGCCCTTTCGGGTGCCGACGAGAATGCGATCGCTCATGAGGTGCAACCTTCCGCGTCCGAGCAGCCTACCCGCCGCTCAACGCCTGCAGAATCAGGATCCGCGACCCGGGTTCCACCGGATCGCTGAGTGTCGCGCGATCGGAGACCCGCTGGTCGCCGACGAAGATGTTGACGTGTTGCCGCAGGCGGCCGAGCTCGTCGCACACGTAGAACTCGAAGCCGGGCGCGATCGCCTCCAGCCCGTGCACGACCTGGGCGACGGTTGCCCCCGGGACCGAAAGCGGCCGGCCCCGGAGGGCGGGGAAGAAGGAGTACAGGTGCGGTGTCAGCTCCACCATGGCCATGGGTCCGATCCTAACCGCCGTGGTCGATGATCGGCAACCGGGGCGGGGCTCCAGAGAACTCGCCCACCGTTTCCGTCTGGTCAGCGATCGACAACCGCACTGCCGTCCAGGACGTTTGGATGAGGGGACGGCACGCATTGCGCACGTGTGGGCTCATTGACCGAGGAGAAGCGCGAGTCCCCGGCTGATCGACACGCCCTGCGGCGCACCCGCGTCCATCTCGAACGCCTGGACGCTGATCGGCACCTCGTCGAGCGACGGGTGGGACGGGATCGTCACCGAGGCGGACAGCCCTGATGCCGGTGCGATCGCCGAGATCGCGACCGCAGCGTCGTTCAGTTGGACGCCTCCGAACACGAACTCGTGTCGTCCTTCGAAGCCCATCGTGATCACCACGGCGGTCGCCGCGCCGGCGGAGTTCGAGACGGTCAAGGTCGCCGCGACGCCGAGCTTCGGGTCCGGGCTCAGATCGACTTGGGGAACGCCGAGGGTGCCGGCCAGGCCGCCGCCATAGTGACGGGCGTCGGCGCCGAGCATGTCGGCGCCGAAGAGGAGGTCCTCGAGCGCCGTCACCTTCCCGCTCCATTGCGGGTTCGTATAGAGGTTGTGATACTCCCCTGGGTCGGCGGTCAGGTCGTAGAGTTGGTTGACCTGGGAGAACGCCTTCGCCTTTTCCCACGCGCCGAGCTTCCACACGTGACCCGTTTCCGGGTCGACCGACACGACGTACCGCGCGAGGTTGAATCCGGAGTACAGGTCCGCCGTGATGAACGCCGGGCCGGATTCCAAGGTCGGTTCCTGCAGCAGGGCGACGAGGCTCTTCCCGTCGAGCTGCGGGAACGTCGGCAGGGCGAAGAGCTCGGCCAGGGTCGCGTAGAGGTCGACGTGCTCGACCGGCCGATCGCACTGCTTTCCGTGACTTCCCTCGAGGGCCGGAGAGGCGATGAACAGGGGAGATCGAATGTCCTGCTCGTAGCCGGTGGACTTGCCGACGTGCCCATGCTCGCCAAACGACAAGCCGTGGTCGCTCACGAGGACGATCGTGGTCGTGCCGGCGAGTCCGAGGCCATCGAGGGCGTTCAACAGCCGGAGGATCTGCTCGTCGACGAAGGAGATGCACCGCAGGTAGGCCTTCCGCGTCTCGAGTCTTCGCTGCTCTTCGGTGACCCCCATGATCGCGTCGTAGTAGTTCGGTGTGGTGTACGCCACCGGGTCGACGTCCTGCTTCCAGGCTCCGGTCGCCTCCTCGGCCGGCAGGGCGGGAACGTCGCCGTCCGTATAGAGCCCGTGGAATCGCTCGGGATAGACGTACGGCTCATGGGTCGTCCTGAAGCCGACCCAGAGCGAGAACGGCTGACCCGTATGAGCGATGCGGTCTTTCGCTTGAATCAGCGCGTGGATCGCTCGGTTCGTCGACTTGGTATCCCTCATCTTCCCGGCCGAGTCGTCCGGCCCGTTCAGGTACGGGCCTCCGTGGATCGATGGGTACGGCGCGGCGGGCGTGGGCTTCTGGATCCAGGGGTCGTCCTGAAAGTCGTACGATTCGTCCCAGCACGTCTTGCCCAAGCCGACATGAGCGAAGATCTTTCCCATCGCGACGGAGTAGTATCCGTTGTTGCGCAGCAGACGCGGCAGGTAGGGGACTCCATTGATCCCCTCCTCGGGCGGCTTCGAGTAGTTCGATGCCGTCTCGGTGTGGACCGTCCGCTGTCCGGCCAGCAGGGACGCGCGCGACGGACCGCACAGCGGATGAGAGGCGTAGGCGCGCGTGAATCGGACGCCCCGCGCGGCGAGCGCGTCGAAGCCGGGGAGCACCAAGCCGGGACGCTCGATGTCCATGTTCAGATCGTCGACGTAGATGAACAGCAGGTTCGGCGGCGTTGCGGGCGGGTCCGCGGCGCTCCGCGGCATGACCATGATCACGACCGAGAGCAACCCGAGCCATCGCGAGACCCTCATCATCGCCCTCCTCCAAGAGGCAGTCGTTCGTTCGTGGCGTCCGATCGCGCCGAGCCGGAGATCGTACTCCAAGATCCGACCGCAATCCCTGGGACGGCGAAGTCTCCACGCGGCGACGTGGCACAGGCGCGTCCGAGCACGCGCGTCTCTCCGGCGCGGGCTGCGGCGTACCGAGGGGTCGGGGGTGGACTCAGGTCGCCGTTTCGCCGTACAACCGATCGCGCAGCCATGTCCGGGCGGTTCGCCAGTCCAGCTCGACCGTGCCGAGCGACATGCCGAGCGTCTCCGCGACCTCGGGCATGCTCCGGCCGCCGAAGATGCTCAGCTCGACCACGTCGTGCGCGCGCGGGTTGACGAGCTCCAGGTGCTCGAGCGCCTCGTGGATCGCGAGCCGCGGGGCATCATCGAGTGCTTCGTCGCGGAGTCCGTGGATGGTGACGTCGAGCGGGACGGCGTCTCTGTCACCGCCGCGTTTGCGCCGATTGCGCCGTTTGGCGTGGTCGACCAGCACGTGTCGCATGGCGGTCGCCGCCGCCCGAAGAAGGCACGGCGGCAGCTCAACGGGGGATCGCTGCCGACGAGGTGCTGCACTTCGATCCACACCTCGTTGACCAGCGCGGTGGCCTGCAAGGTGTGATCGACCCGTTCGCCGCGGAGCAGCCTCTTCGCGGAGTCATGCAGCTTGGGCTGAACCGCCCGCGTCAGCGCATCGGCCGCGCCGGGTTCCTGGCGCGCGGCCTGTTGCAGCAACGCACACCAACGGGGTGCGAAATGACATGCGAGTGATCCAGAGTCCTCGTCACGAGCGACCAGTCTGGCCCTCCCCATCGGACTGAGGAAGACCATGGTGCGTCGCGCGTGCCTTGTCTCGATCGATTCAAGACGGCGCCGCCGTACAGGGCGTCGCCCCGTCGAATGCCATCCGGGGCCTCGCACCGTAGCGGCCTCTACGCACGCAGCCGGCACGGACGTCGCCGGCTGCGACCTCGAGTTCCTGACCGCCGCCGCCGCCCGTGTCTCGGAGGTACGGGGCACACGATCGACGAGTTCACCATCAAGGTCGATCAGAGCAGCAGCGGCATGTACGACGAACCGTTCGACGTGACATGCGAGGACCCCTGCGAGGAGTTCGACCACACCGGCGGCGAGAACTACCTCCACCTCATCAACGGCGTCGATTACTTCTTCGGCAAGTCGCCGTCCAGCGGCTCGTTCTCCGGGATCTGGCGCTGCTTCCCGGACAAGATCCTCCACTCGGCGACCAAGGACATCTGTCCCGCGTCCCCGACGTTCGGGACCTACGCGACGAAGCTCGACGCGATCCACGCGACGGTCACGGCGACGCCGGGCACGACGATCGACTTCCCGACGATCGCCCTCACGTCCTCCTCGGGAGACTGCGACTTCCTCGCGTCGGGTGGCCAGCCCAACTTCGGCCTGTTCGCCCTCTCCGGCTTCGGCACGTTCGTCGGCGGTCCGCTCTATGACGCGAGCGGGCCCGCGACGGTCAACCTGCTCGCCGGAATCGCGGGCACTTCGCTGCCGAATCCGGCCGCGTCGCCGAGCACCGTGGTCCAGATCGCGATCGACTTGACGGACACGTTCGGCCATTGGATCGGCGTCCCCGAGGACGAGAGCCTGGTCCTCTGGATCCAGGACGACCCGAACCAGCTCGGCGCGAACGGCCGGCAGTACTGGACCGCGTCGATCGACGAGCGGAACCTCTGCTCGGGCTACTCGTTCCTGATTTCGGGCGGCGGCATGTCTCCGTTCCAGCCGTCGTTCGAGTGGTCGATCGGGCTTGGCACCGTCGACGCGACGATGACGACGGCAATCCGATCGGCCGGCCCCGGACCGTCCAGCCTCAATGCCCACGACTCGTATTGGGGCTTCAACCCCGGGTTCGATCAGGGGAGCGGCCCCCTGTGTCAGCGTAGTTGTCGCCTGACTCCGGGGGAGCCGTGGGGCCCCTGCCAAGGCGCAGCCTTGGTAGGGCACGGCTCCCTTCTTCCTGCCCGCAGGGCAGGCCCCCCATGGGGGGCGATTTTTGAGACCGGAT
>CAZYQW010000021.1:0-99719 GCA_964649825.1 uncultured Phycisphaeraceae bacterium
AGAGGCCCAATGGGTCCAATCGACTCGGATGCGTCCTGGCGGGTGGGCTGAGGGACCTTTCGGAAGCTGGGCTAGCAGCTCGTGGTGAAAGTGCTTTCGAAGCGAGGCGAGGTCATCGCGACCGAGATCGAGGCGCAGGACAGCAGCCGTACTGCCTGTACGTCGAGGATCCTGCAACGAAGAGATCGGTCGCGAGGGCCCGGCGCAGCCGGAATGACTTTCACCACGGGCTGCTAGTGGTGTGATTCAGATTGTTGGTGGATTATCCGGAGGTCATCGTCGTCGCTGGCAAGGCGCGACGACGACCGCGTATTCGAGATACGTCGAGGAGGAGCAACGCAGCAAGCGATGACGAGGGTCCCGGAGAAACGTCAACAACTCTGAATCACACCACTAGCTGGCCACCTCGGAGCAGCCGTCCGTTGTTCGCTGGAAGGCCCGCAGCAACCCGCGCCAAGTTTCACCGGGGGACCCTATGCTGGCCCACCATGACCCCTCGTCGAAGCAACGGTGGTGCGCGGCCGAACGTACGTGCCGACATCGCACTCCGCATCGTCGTCGTCGACCCACCACCCCGTGTTCGTTGGGCCGTCCAACTCGGCAGGTCCGATCTCCTCGAGCCGACTCGCACCGTCGACGCGTCGCTCGCGTTCGACTTCCAGGTCCGAGTCGCCGACGAGTCCGGTGCGTCCGGTTCGCCGCGGCTCCTCGGTCCCGCCATCCAAGGACCTCCGAAGGCCCGCTTCGTCTACGTGAACTCCGGAAAGCGTGCGGGCGACGCGGCGTCGTGCTGGGATCGCCGCGCGAAGGTGCCGCTCGGCGGGATCACCGCGGGGCTGGTCACCGACGCGCTCGCGACGCCCGGCGCCGTCCTCGAGGCCAGGATCGCGGGAACGGGCCGCGATGGCGGGCCGATATGCGCCTCCGTGCCGCTCCTCGCGGAAGGGTGGCGCCTTGTCGCGCAGAGCCAGCGATCGGGGTAGCGAGCCCAACCCTGTGCCGGCAGGCGGGGAGGCTTCCGCTGCCCTTCCTTGGCCGGCGACGCTTGGGCTCCAGCTCGTCGGGACCGTGCTCCCGGCACGCGCGCAGCCACTTGCCCAGCGCCACGGACACGCCGACGACCTCGCGAACGCCGGCCCTTCGTCGTTCGAAATCACCGGGTGTGGTCCGGCCCGATCGCACGTCCGAGCCGGGGAAGCGGCGCCGCGTGGCCACGATCTCCGCCTGCACCGGCTCCGGACGGTGCTCGCCAGGCTTGCGGACTTGCTGCTACAAAGTACACTGCGACTCAACGTGGCGATCGTCTACGGAGGAACCGTGGTCCACCTTTCCAAGCCGTTCTCGCCGAAGCGGACAGGCCGACAAGAGCTCCACACCCTCACGTCTCAGGTCGTCCCGAGCGCACCGGCGTCCTGCGCCTCGCCCCTCCGGCGCGGCGCGCCAACCGGCACGTCGATCCGAGCCCTGGCGCGACGCCATGCGGAGTCGTGCCCCTCGGGCTCTCAGGCGCAAACGGAGCGCGACGCCCGATGAAAGGGTGCCTCGTGGTCTTGGCGATTGGCGTCGTGCTGATTGCACTGCTCGGCGCTGGCACGTGCGTCGTCGGTCAGCCGTTGGTCGAATCGGCGCAGGACTACGACGCCGGAATCTCGAAGGTCGAATCCTCGACGGACGAGATGTTCCCGTTCACGCCGACGCCGGAAACGAGTCTGACGGCCGAGCGGTTCGGGCAGGCGTTGCGGGTGCGGGAGGCGATGAATAAGGCGCTCGACTCCGAGGCCGGCGCCTTGCTCGACTTCGTGCATGGACACCTCGAGCTCCATGAAGGCTTGAAGCAACTTCGCGGGGCGTACGGAACAGGCCGGAAGGCTCTGGTCGAGGTGCCGCTGCTGCTCGAGCGCGAGCTGACGGCAGCTCGAATGTCGCTCCGGGAGCTGGCATGGATCGTCGAGACTGCGTACGGGCACGTCTTCGCCGCTGCGGACCGTGGCGATGCGCGGGCCAAGGCGATCGACGAGCAACTGCTCGCCATCGCCGGGGATCGATCCCTTGGAGCCGACGCCTCGCTGGACATCCTCGATCGGTTCAGGAACCGCTGCGAGGCGAGCATCGACGCATTGGATCCGCGCGCTCTCGAGATCATCCTCGCCGCTGGTGAGCGCTTCCCGGGCGCACCGAGCGCCATCGGGAGCAGACCGGGCCCTCTCGGCTTCGACCTCTTCCTCTGCGAGCGAGTCCGGAGGACACGGGCCTCCGCTGAGCAACTGGACCGCTGACGCCGCGATTGCCGTACGGGCAGATCGTGAGGCGACCCGCCGCATCGACAGTGAGGCCGTTCGAGCCCGGCTGACGGTCGCGGCCGACGTCGAATCCGAAGTAGCCGCTCTTCGTGCGATAGATCGAGAGTTCGCCGTCCGCGGTGTTGTCGTCGGTCGGAGACGGTGCAAGTCTGGCGGTGAGCGGCGAACGTTTCTGCTCGCGGAGCCCCGTTCAGGCCTCGACGTTGGACTCCAACCTCGCGACGCACGCCGCGAGCACCGCGTCGACCTCGACGCGCGTCATGCAGCGGTGATCGATCGGACAACTGCGCAGCAGGCACGGCGAGCACTCGACAGGCTCGCGGACGATCGTGTGGCCGTCGCCGTACGGCCGCGTCGTGACGGGATCGGTCGGCCCGAAGATCGCGACGATCGGAGTTCCGACGGCGGCCGCGACGTGCATCGCGCCGGTGTCGTTCGAGACGGCGAAGCGACACCGCTCCAGGACCGCCGCGAGCTCGGGAACGGTCGTCCTTCCCGAGAGGTCGAGCACGCGATCGTCCTTCAGGGAATGGAAGATCGCGTCGCAGACCGCGTGGTCGCCGGGGGCGCCGACGAGGACGATTCCGAGGTCGAGCTCGCCGAGGAGGCGCCGCGCCAGCTCGACGTAGCGTTCCTCGGGCCACTGCTTGGCGGAGCCGTAGTTCGCGCCCGGGTTGAGAGCGATGATCGGGCCGACGTCCCGGCCGGTGAGCGGCTCGAGCATCCGCGCCGCGGCCAGGGCACGCTCGGGCCGGACGATCAGGGTCGGAGCCTCCGGCGCCGGTTCGACGCCGAGCGTGCGCAGCAGGCGCTGGAAGTAGTGGACACGGTGCGTCCTCAGCGCCGACTCCTCGCGCTCGACCGGGTCGGTCAGGAGGAAATCGCGTCCCGCGGCGGCGTAGCCGATGCGGCGAGGAGCGTCCGAGAGGACCGCGGTCCACGCCGCGCCGAACGATCGCGGAAGGACGAGCGCGGTGTCCGCCGCGACTTCACCGAGCCGTCGAACGAGGCCGGTATACGCCAGGAACCGAGCGGCGCCGGGGGGGCGATGGTAGCGAACCACCTCGTCCACGTCCGGGATCGACTCGTAGAGCGCTTCGACCGGACCGCGGGCGAGCACGGCGACGTGCGCGTCCGGGAACGCGCGCCGGAGCGCGCGATACGTGGGGATCGCCATGACGGCGTCGCCGAGCCACGAGGGTCCGATTACGAGGAAACGGTGCGACATCGGCGAGCGATGATAGGCGGCGCGGCGGCACGGTACCGCCAAAAACCGTCTCGGCGCGGCACGGGGAAGGAGAAGGTGCAAGCACCGGTGCTCGAGGCGCGGCGCGGCCCCGCTATGATGTTCGCCCACCATGATTCGACTCGCCGGCTTCACCAAGACGTACGAAGACTTCGTGGCGGTGTCGAACCTCTCGTTCGAGGTCGCGGCCGGCGAGATCCTGGGTCTGGTCGGACCGAACGGAGCCGGGAAGACGACGACGCTGCGCTCGATCGCCGGAATCCTCCATCCGTCGGGCGGGACCGTCGAGGTGGCGGGCCACGACGTGGTGAGTCGTCCCGTCGAGGCGAAACGCCGGCTCGCGTACGTGCCGGACACGCCGCATCCCTTCGACCTGTTGACCGTCGAGGAGCACCTGCGCTTCGTCGCCCTCGCCTACCGGGTGAGCGACGCCGGGGATCGATTCGGCCGGCTCCTCCGCGAGCTCGAGCTCGAGGAGAAGCGCGGCGCGCTCGCGTCCACGCTGTCGAGGGGGATGCAGCAGAAGCTCGCGATCGCGTGCGCGTTCCTCCGCGATCCCAGCGTGATCCTCCTCGACGAGCCGCTGACCGGTCTCGATCCGAAGGGGATCCGCGACATGCGCGACTCGATCCTGCGGCGCGCGCAGGCCGGTGCCGCCATCGTGGTCTCGTCGCATCAGCTCGAGCTGGTCGAGCGGCTCTGCCAGCGCGTGCTCATCCTCCACCGCGGCCGCGCCGTCGCCCACGGTACCCTCGACGAGATCCGCTCCGCATCGCCAACGCCGGACGGAGCGACGTTGGAGGAGGTGTTCTTCGCGATCACCGAGGCGGCCGAGGCGAGGCGCGAAGCGTCATGAGCGGAACGCGCTCGTAGATGGATCGCTCGCTCTGGTTCCTCGTCGTCCGCCAGCGACGAAACGCGATCCATCACTACCTGATCGGATTGAAGCGACCGCGCAAGTGGTTCGGACTCCTGTTCTGGATCGGCTTCGTCGCGCTCATCGTCTGGGGCCAATCGATGGGCGGCGACGTGAGGATGTACTCCAGCGACACGACGACCGGCTTGACGATGTTCCTCGGCTTCGTGCTGCTCGCGTCGCTGATCGGCGGGTTCATGCAGCGCGGCATCGCGTTCCAGCCGTCCGACATCGACTTCGTCTTCACCGGTCCGTACTCGCGGCGCGAGATCGTCGTGTACCGGCTCGTCGCGCTCGTGCCGATGGTCATCGTCTCGACGCTGTTCCTGATGATCTTCGTCGGACCTCGCGTGGAACACGCCGTGCTCGGCTTCGTCGCCGTGTTCCTCTGCCAGCAGGTCGCGGTGCAGCTCCAGACGGCGGCAGCGATCGTGGCGTCCGCGATCAGCGACCGGACGTTCGGCCGGCTGCGCGCCCATCTGCAGGTCGTGTTCATGGTGCTGATCGGCGCCGGCATCCTCGCGAGCATCATCGCGCTGACGCAGCAAGATGGGTTCGGCGCGTCGGTCCGCGGGGCGTTCGACACGACGGCCTTCCGCGTGGCGCTCTACCCCGCTTCGGCCGCGGCACGGCTCGCCAACGCCGCGTCGTTCGGGGCGGCCGTCGAGCCGCTCATCGGCCTGCTCGCGCTCGTCGTGGTGACCTTCGTGCTCGTCACGACGCTGCAGACGAACTTCTTCGAGGCGTCGATCGGGACCAGCCAGCGCGTGTCCGACGCCCTGAAGCGCGCGCGGCGCGGGGTGACGGTCTCGGTCTCCTCGAGCGGCGAGAAGGTGCGGCGCGTGCGACTGCCCGGTCTTCCCGTCTTTCGCGGCGCGGGCGCGATCCTCTGGAAGAACCTCCTGACCGTGGCGCGGTCGCTGCGCGTCGTGTTCTTCTCGATCGTGTTCACCGCCATTTTCCTGACCGCGACGATGGGGTTCTCGTCCGGGTCCTCCGACCCGCAGGCGCGGGCGTTCCAGGCGCTGGCGATCGGCGCGTTCCTGCCGATCCTGCTTCAGCCCCACCTCGCGTTCGATTTCCGGCGCGACCTCGACTCGATGGTGATGCTGAAGCAGCTTCCGGCGGCCCCGATGGCGATCGCGGCGGCCGAGGTCGCGGCTCCGACCCTGGTCGCGCTCGCCTACCAGTGGCTCTTCGTCGGCGTCTCGTCCCTCTGGTTCTCGTTTCCCGCGTTCACCTGGTGGGCCGTCCTGCTCGTCTACCCGGTGGTGACCCTCGCCGTCACCGCGGCGAGCAACGTCGGCTTCATGATGTTCCCGGTGCGTGCCGTCACGGCCGGCGGGCGACCGAACCCCGGCGGCGCGTCGGCCGGCGCGCTCCTGAACATGTTGATCGTCATGGTCTCGCTCGTCCCGGCCGCGGTCGTGGGTGGAGTGAGCTTCGCGATCACTCAGTCGGTGACGGCCGTCGTTCCGGCGCTCGTCATGCAGCTCGCGGTCGACCTCGTGCTCATCTGGGTGCTGGGCCGCTTGTTCCACTCCTACGACGTCAGCAAGGAATCGTCATGAGCTATTGGTTGCTGAAGACCGAGCCCGACACCTACTCGTTCGACGACCTGACCAAGGACGGCAAGACCACGTGGGACGGCGTCACGAACGCGTTGGCGCTGAAGAACCTCCGCGCGATGGTCGCCGGCGACACCGTGATCGTCTATCACACCGGCAAGGAGCGTCAGGCGGTGGGGCTCGCGGACGTGAAGCGAGCGGCCTATCCGGACCCCAACGAGGACGACGAGCGGCGCGTCGTGATCGATATCGCGGCGGTGGGGCGAATGCCGCGTCCGGTCACCTTGGCCGAGATGAAGGCGAATCCGAAGCTCGAAGGGTTCGACCTGTTGCGGCTCAGTCGCCTGTCGGTCGTTCCGGTGAGCCCGGCGCACTGGAAGGAGATCCAGCGGATGGCGAAGGCGCCGCCGGCGTGACCACCGATCGCGCGCGCCAGGCCGCGGCCTCGTCCGGTCGCCGCCGGGCGTCGAAGAAGCTCGCCAGCGTCGCGGCGCACTGCCGCGTGAGGATGTGGTGCGCCCGAAGCGCGCGCTCGAAGATGGCATACGCGCGGCGGAGCTGGTCCTCGGCCTCGTCGAGGCGGCCGCGGGCCGCGAGGAACTCTCCGTAGTCCTTCCGAACGATCGCCTCCCGCCGCTTCAATGAAGCCGAAGAGACCAAGGCATCCAGTACGGAGCGGAACAGATTTTCCGCCTCCTCGTCCCGTCCGAGCGCGGCTTTGGTCAGGGCGAGCTCGGTGGCGGCCGTGTACGCGCTGGGCTTCCATGGCGACGGCGGGACGGCCTGGGCCGCGAGGATCGATTCGAGCTCCACTTCCGCCTGCGGGAGCCGGCCGCATCGACGGAGCGCCCGGCCCTTCTGCGCGCGGACCAGCCAAAGGTCGGGATGACCCTTGCGTCCGCGCGCCCGCGTCAACTCCTCGGCTTCCGCGTAGAGCGCGAGAGCCTGGTCCTGGTCGCCGTCGTCGTCGAGCAGGGTGCCGAGCCGCATCAGCAGGTCGAGCCGCGGCGGAGCGTGCGGACTGGCCGCGACGCCGGTCCGGTCGATGAGCCGCAGCGCCTCGCGGTAATGGGCGAGCGCCTCGCCGCGCTCGTCGGCGGATTGGAACACCTGGCCGAGCAGGTCGTGAATCGACGCGGCGAGCGCGGGTTCGCCCTCGAAGCGGTCGCCGAGGCGTCCGGCCGCCTCGCGCACGAGTTCGGTGAAGGTGAGGTGCGACCGTTCGAACTGGTCGCGGACTCCGTACAGCAGCACGTCGACGAGATAATCGTGGAGCGCGGCGGACTCGCGCGCGTTCTCGACCGCGTCGCGCCGCGCGTTCTCGGCGTCGATCCACAGCTTCGTGATGATGGTCAACCCGACGATCAGCAAAAGCAGGACGACGCAGACCGACGCGACGAGACCTTTGTTGCGTTGGACGAACTTCCGAAGTTGATGGAGCGTGCTCGGCGCACCGGCGAGCACCGGTTCGTCGCGCAGGAACCGATCGATGTCGGCGATCAGCTCGGACGCCGATTGATACCGCCGGGCGCGATCCTTCTCGAGCGCCTTGAGCACGATCCAGTCGAGGTCGCCCTTCAGTCGTCGCGCCAGCCCGCGCGGCGTCGTGCGGCGCCGTTCCGCTGCCCTCTGCGCCAGCTCCGGGTCGGAGCGGACGCGCGAGCTGGGTCGCGGCGCGTCGACTTCGCGTATCATGCGGCGGATCTCATCGACCGGCGAGTCGCGGAACGTCTGCTCGTCGAGCGGGTGGGAGAACGTCAGGAGTCGATAGAGGATCACGCCGAGCGAGTAGATGTCGCTGCGTGTGTCGACGTCGACCACGGTCAACCCGGCCTGCTCGGGGCTCATGTAGTCGAGGGTGCCGATCGCGTTCCCCGCGCGCGTGTGGAGCGTCTTGTCCGTGAGCCGCTGCCCGAGCGCCTTGGCGAGCCCGAAGTCGATGATCTTCGGCTCGGGCCCGGCCTCCTCGACGACGAGGACGTTCGACGGCTTGAGGTCGCGGTGGATGATGCCCTTCTGGTGCGCGTGCTGCACCGCGCGGCAAACGTCGGAGAAGACGCGGAGGCGGTCGTCGACCGTGAGCCGCTTCGTGTCGCAGTACTCGAGCAGCTCGACGCCCGGGATGTACTCCATGACGAAGTACGGATGGCCGCGATCGGTCGTTCCGGCCTCGTACACCTTCGCGATGCCGCGATGTTCCATCAGCGCGAGCGCCTGCCGCTCGGACTCGAAACGCGCGACCAGCGTGCGGCTGTCCATCCCGGGCTTGATCAGCTTCAGGGCGACGCGCCGGCGGACGGGAGCGGTCTGCTCGGCCAGATAGACGATCCCCATGCCGCCCTCGCCGATCGTCTCGAGCAGTCGAAACGGACCGATTCCATCGCGTTCGTATCGCTGGGTCTCGCCTTCGACGAAGCCGCGACCCGAGTCGTCGTCATCGAGCCCGCGCTCGAGCCCGTCGAGGGCGCCTCGAGCTGCCCATTCACCGACGTCGTCGATGAACGCGCGCACGTCCCGTTCAACGTCGTCGGGAGGCTCGGGGTTCGGCATTTGGGTCGTTTCGGGGCGTCCTGATGGCGACCGAATGGTATCCCGGTCCCGCAATGCCGACAACGCCCGTTCCGTGGGGTGGGGCGGGTGGGGCGGGCGGGACTGTTGCGGCTCTGGAGGTCGGCGGGAGTTATTCTCGGGCGGTTCGTTAGGGTGTCTGCGGGAGCGAGTTCATGCATTCTCTTCTCGACGCCGCCCGTCGGGGTGACACGAGCGCCCGTGAACGTCTCTCCGAGATGTTCGCGGTGGAGCTCCATGCCTACGTCGAACGCAGGGCCGGCCCCCGCGTGCGGCGGTTCTGCTCCATCGCGGATCTCTGTCAGGACGTCTTGATCGAGGTGTTTCGCGGATTCGACAGCCTGCCGGAGGACGCGGACCTGTCGACGTTCAAGGGCCGCCTGTTCAAGAACGCGCAGTGGATCATCAGCCGGCGCGCCCGCAAGGCCGGGGAGTTCCACGGCGCTTCCGCTCACGACGGCGGCACGATCCCCGACGGCCGCCGCGACGAGACTGGCCGGCTCGCTCGAGCGGACGAATTCGACCGGATCCGCGCGCTGGCCGACCGCCTCGACGCGAAGTACGGCGAAGTGATCCTCCTGCGCGCCGATGGGTTGGCCTTCGACGAGATCGCGCGGCGCCTCGACCGCAAAGAGGTGACGGTGCGCAAGCAGTACCTGAGGGCCGTCGAGGCGCTGCGGGCGCTGCTGAGGCGGTGAACCGCGGCACGCCGGCCGGTGCGGGCCGGATCTTCAGTCCTCGAGCAGGGCCGCGAACCCCTCGAACTGATCCTCCCCGTCCTTCTCTCCCAGCGCGATCAACCGCTCGACGTATTCCCGCTCGAACAAGAGGAGGCTGAGCGCGTCGGCGTCGCGCGTCTCGCGTGTTCCAAGACCTCGCGTCATGAACCGGAACGCGCGCGGCAGGCTCGACTCGTACTCGGTCGCGATCCGGCCGAGGTCGCGCGACGGGCGCAGGACGTACAGGCGGACCGGCCGCAGGTCGCTCGTGAGACGATCGCCGGCGTTCTCCAGGAGCGAGTTGATCCGCACCATCTGCAGCGCGTCGAAGTCGAAGTTGTCGAGGAAGATCGAGTTCATCAGCACGCCGATCACCTGCGCCGGTGGGGGATAGCCGACGACGCCCGGCTCGTCCGCCTCGCGCTGGCTGCGCCGGTACCTCGCCGAGATCGCGAAGATGCGGCCTGCACCGAGGTGCAGCGCGGGCGAGAGCGGGGCGGTCAAGCGGATGTCGCCGTCGCCGTGCCAGCCGTCGGGGAGCTCGATCGCCGGGAAGAACAGCGGGATCGAGGTCGAGGCCATCACGTGCTCGAGAGTGATGGTGGTGGTGACGCTGCGCCGGTGCGGGCGGATCCAGTCGATGAAGCCTCGTCCCTGGCACCACGTGATCGACTGGCCGGTGGCGTAGTTCGTGGTCGAGACCCCGACGGCTCGAAGGCGGCCGTCCTCGATGTTCGTGGCGATGCGCGGCAACGCACCGTCGGTGGTGTCGAGTGCGTTGCGAAGAAACCGCCGCAGCGGCGCGGTGTCGACGAGCCCGCGCGTGCGCGGGGCCAGCGCGGATCCTCCGGAAACGAGCCGCGTCGCCCAGCGGAGCGCGTTCCCGAGCAGGTACGCGGCGTCGCTCTGGAACACCTGCTGCGGGGTCAGGCTCGTCCACAGGTCGGCGAGCCGGTCGACGGCGTCATAGAACGAGTCGTGGCGCGAGGCCAGGTGGACCGCGTTGATCGCGCCGGCGGAGACGCCGGTGACGACCGGGATCCGAAGATGGGGAAGGCGGCGGGCGAGGGCGCGGAGCACGCCGACCTGGTAGGCCGCGCGCGCGCCGCCGCCGCTCAGCACGAGCGCGAGGTCGCCCGATTCCCCCATCTCCGTCCCGTTAGTCCTCTTCGCGTACCGGCACCTGGCCGATCGGCGCCCGGATCCAGTGGAGGATCTCCCACGGCGTCGGCGGTTTGCCGGTCATCAGGATGCCGATGCGGAACACCTTGGCCGCGGCCCAGAAGACGAACGCGATCGACGCCACCAGCAACGCCGTCGTGACCACGTACTCCATCGGCGTCGGCGGACCCGCCGCGCGGTTCATCATCACGAACGGCGTGAACGGCGGGACGTACGACAGGAACACGGCGAGCGTGCCGTTCGGATCCTTGCCGACCGGGACCATCGCGAGGAGCGGAAGCATGAGCATGACCGTGACCGGCATCATCAGGTTGTTCGCCTCCTTCACCGTGTTGCAGACCGAGCCGATGCCGACGAGCAACGCCGCGAAGAAGAGGTATCCGAGCAGGAAGTAGACGACGAACGAGGTGAGCAGCGCCGGGTCCTGCGCGATCACCGCGAGATCGATGTCGCCCCTCATGCCGAGCAGCCCCGGCAAGTACTTCACCAGCACGACGAGCGACAGGACCCAGGTGAGGACCATCGTGAGCCCGGTCCACGCGATGCCGATGATCTTGCCGGTCATGAGCTGGAGCGGCGAGACCGACGAGAGCAGGACCTCGAGGATGCGGTTCGACTTCTCCTCGATCGTGTTGGTGAGGAGCATCTGCGAGATGCTGAAGACCGCCATCCAGAGGAAGTAGACGAACGCGACCGGCGCCCACTGACGCAGGGTGTCCTCGTCCTTGACCTCCTCCTCCTTGCCGCCGGCGCCGACCTTCTTCTCCTCGAACTTCACCGGCGACTGGATCCAGGCCGCCGTCTCCTTGTCGATCGCCTCCTCGTCGAGGCGCCGCTCGCGCACCTCGTCCGTTGCGAAGCGCTCGAACCACTTGACGAGGTCGTCGTCGGTGAGGTTGTTCGAGACGTACTTGCTGCCATCGCTCGACTTGACTGGGTCGGGGTTCACGACGAAGTACGCGAACAGTTCCTCGTTCGCCACCATCTGGTTCAGCTTCCCGAGGAGATCGTCGCCCTCTGCGGCGATCGCGACGTGCTCGTACTGGCTCTTCGAGAGTCGCGACCCGTACGCGCGGGCCTCGTCCGAGGGGAGATTTCGATACCACTCGCGGATCGGTTCGCCGTACTTCGCGAGCTGCGCCCGCTGCTCTTCCGGGAGCCTCTCCAGCATCGCGGTGAACTTGACCGGATCGAGCTCCGCGTAGCCCTCGGCGAACTTCGCGATGATCCGCTTCTCGAACTCCTTCGCGGGAAGGTCCAGCTCGTCTTCGTCGAGGGCCGCGCCGAACTGTTGCTTCAGGACCTCGAGACCCCCTTCGCCGATCGCGGCCGCGAGCTCGCGGATCGCTTCCGGGAACTCGTCGAGCGCCTGGTCCTTCTCGCGGTAGAGCTGGACCGCCTTCGTGAGCACCTTCTCGAGGTCCGGCATCGCGGCACGTTTCTTCACCGCCTCGTAGAGGAACCCTGAGTTGTCGATCACCGTGTACTTGCGCACGTCCTTCGTCTTCTCGAGCCAGTGCGGCACGACGATCGACAGGACGATGATCACCGGGAAGAAGATGATGCCGATCCAGAACGCCTTGGTGCGGAGGTTCTCGACGTACTCGCGCTGGGCGACCAGCAGGGACTTGTTACTCATCGGCCTTGCCTCCCACCGCGCGGACGAAGATCTCGTGGAGCGACGCCTCGCGGACGTCGAACTTGCGGATGACGACCCGGCCGACCAGCGCGGCGAGGATCTCCTGCGCGTCGGCGTCGTCGTTCAGGATCAGCTCGGCCTGCTTGCCGAAGTCGTTCACGCGCGCCACGCCGGGCAGGCCGTGGAGCGCGCCGCCGTCGCCGTCGTAGTCGAGCATGATGCCCCCGCCCGCCGTCGCCTTCACGTCCTCCAGCGACCCATCGATCACCTTCTTGCCCTTGTTCACGAGCACGATCGAATCGCAGATCTGCTCCGCCTGCGCCATGATGTGCGTCGAGAAGATGACGGTGCGTCCATCCTTCTTCATCTGCAGGATCATGTCGCGCATCAGCTCGATGTTGACCGGGTCGAGCCCCGAGAACGGCTCGTCGAGGATCACGAGCTCCGGGTCGTGGATGATCGTGCCGAGGATCTGGACCTTCTGGCCCATCCCCTTCGACAGGGCTTCGCAGCGCTTGTCCGGCCACTCGCCGAGCCCGTACTGGACGAGCAGGTCATGTGCCCTCTGCTTGGCGAGGGAACCGCTCATCCCCTTGAGCCGCCCGAAGTAGGTCAGGATCTCGGCCGCCTTCATCTTCTTGTAGAGGCCTTTCTCCTCCGGCAAGTACCCGAGCCGGTCCTTGACCGCCTCGGCGTTCGGCTGGCCGAGGATGCGGATCCGCCCCGAGTCGGGGTAGATGATGCTCATGATCATGCGGATCGTCGTCGTCTTCCCCGCGCCGTTCGGGCCGAGGAAGCCGTAGATCTTGCCGCGGGGGATGCGGAGCGACATGGAGTCGACGGCGACGTGTTTTCCGAAGCGTTTCGTGACGCCTTCCAAAACCAATGCTTCTGACATTCGGTCCCTTGAACTCAGGTTCGATCTGGTGAGAACGAAGAATACGGGCGGTCGTCATCGTTCCATGGTGGACCGTCTTACCCGAATCCGACCGTCGAATGCAGCCCCCCGGAGGCGCGAAACGAGCGGCCGCGACGGCGTGCCGCGGCCCGGCGAAGGGGTCACCGGCGAGGGTGGAGGACCAGGCGCCCCAGTTCGCGATCCTCGACCAATCGGAAGCGCGAGAGGAACGACGCCCCGAGCACGCCGTCCGCGTCCGGCCGCGCGTAGTCGTCCACCACGACGGCGGCCACGCGGTCGACGGTGACGCCGGCCACCGTGATCGTGCGCACCTCGATCGACGGGACCTCGTCTCGGCGCGGGTCGACGAAGAACCGGACGCGCGGAGCGGCGGCGAGCGCGTAGCCCGCGCCGACCGCCGCGAACGCCGGCAGCACCGTGCGCTCCTCGGACGGGTCGATGCGCAGGCGGGCTGCGCTCTGGCCGTTGAAGCGCGCGTCGACCACGATGGGCGACGAGCCCGGCGCGAAGTCGATCACGATCGCGCCCCGGCCGCCGGCGAGGTCGCGGGCTCGCTTCGCCGCCTGCCGCGCCTCGGCGGCGATGGATGCGTCGATCACCGCGGCCTCGTCGAAGAGGCGCGCGGCCGGCTCGAACTGGCGGGTCGTCATCAGGAGCTCGCCGGCCGTGAAGCGCAGGCGGCCGTCGATCGGGAAACCGCTTCGTTCCTCGAGCAGGAGCGAGAGCGCGGCACTCGTGAGCCCCGCCGCGTGGAGGCGGTTGACCTCGTCCATCAGCACGCCGCGCGCTTCGGGGCGCCATTCGCCCTCGCGGGCCGGTTCGAGCTCGATCGCCCGGACGAACGAGGCGATCGCGAGCCTCACGTCGCCCGCGAGCGCGAGGCCGCGGCCGCGAATCGCCCAGAGCTCGGCGACGTCGGGCAGGCGCTGGAGCGTCTCTCCGACCAGAAGCGCCGCCGCGTGTCCCTGGCCCGTCGTGATCCGGCCGCGAGCCGCCTCCACGGTCGAGAGGACGAGGTCGTCGCGCGCGTCGTCGAGGAGCCGCGGCTCCTCGACGGTGACGACGAGGAGGAGCCGCGCCGCCTCGTCATAGCGACGTTGCGCGATCAGCTTGCGCGCGTCCTTCATCCGCGTCGATGGCGATCCCGGTCCGAGCGTGCGGCGAAACGCATCGAGCGAGACGGCGGCGGCATCGGCCGCTGGCCACGGTCTCGCGACGTGAGCGATCAACGCGAGGTCGGACGGCTCCGGCAGGACCGCGACGACGCGACCCTCGGCATCGATTGCGACGCCGGCGAACTTCGGCGTCGTTTCGAGCCGGAAGCGCGGGCCACCGGAGAACCGATCGAGACCTCCCGGCTCGGCGTGGATCACCGTTTCGCGCCACGCCTCGTCGTCGGCCGGGCCGAGGAGGATGAGCTCCGCGCTCCCGCTCGGCGCGTCGCCGGTGATCGAGAGATGGGGCGGCGACAGCGGCGGCGCGACCTCGAGGAGCACGAGGTCGAACGTCGCGTCGTAGGCGAGCACGCCCGTCACCTCGTGCGAGCGGCGGTCGCCGTCGCGCGCGACGGCGCGGACCGTCCCCTCGATGGCGGAGAACGGGGCGAGGATCCGGTTCGCGGCGATCGCGGCGGCGGGGGCCCGCGGTCGCGCGTCGCCTTCCTCGTCGAAGCCGATCAGCGAGACGACGGCGCCGCCGAGCTCGGCGGCGAGGGCGGCCGGCGAGGTGTCGCGCGGCGGCGACGCGACCGGTTCGGGCGGCGGCTCGGCGCCGGCGGCTGTCCCCTCGGGCGGCCGCGGCGCACCCGCGATCTCCCGCGCCGGCGACGGATGCGGGAACGCGGCGGCCAGGCGCTCGTCGAGCCTCGACTCGAGCCTTGCGCCGAGCTCGTCGACGGACGCGCGGACGCGCTCCACCAGCTCGTCGCTTGCCGGGGCGGCCGGTCGGCGCGGACCGAGCGCGTAGACGCCCGCGCCGCCGAGCACGCCTCCCAGGACGAAGGCGAGGAGGATCGCTGCGCGTGGTCGTGACGCCGCCGTCGAGTCGAGGTCGCACGGGGCGTCGGAGTCGGGGTTCGAGGCGCTCACCATGGGCACAGGGTAGCGATTCACGGCATCACCCGGTCCGGGCGCGGCCAAAGAGGTCCGGCCCCGCACCCGTCGTCGATCCGACGCGGGCGAGGAAGTCGACGAGCACGAAGCAACGGACGGTGGAGTCGGCCGGCGCCTTCCATGGAATCCGGGCATAGAATCCCGGCGCGATGAAGCGCGCGCTCGTGATCTGCAACCTGAAGGCCGGCCGGGGACGCGCCGGGGCCGCCGCCGAACGAGCCCGGGATCACCTGGGCCGGGCGGGGTTCGTCGTCGACGTGGAGGCGACGCGATCGCATCGTCACGCGACCGAGCTCGCGGCCGGGCTCGGCGAGGATCGGGAGCGCGTCGTCGTCATCGGCGGCGACGGCACGCTGCGCGAGGTCGTCGAAGGGCTGCTCGCGGTGGATTCTCCGGCCGACGTGGGGCTCGTCCCGCTGGGTGCCGGGAACGTCGTGGCGCGCGAGCTCGGGATCCCGCTTGGCGCCCGTGACGCGGCGGCGGTCGCGGCCGGCTCGACGACGCGTGCGATCGACGTCGCCTGCGTGAACGGCGATCTGTTCCTCGCGATGGTCGGAATCGGCTTCGACGCCGACCTCTGCGCGCGGATCGGTGGCATTCGGCGCGGCGTGGTCGGGGGGCTCGTCTACCGGCTGTGGTCGGACCTGCTCTACGCCCTGTTCGGCGTCGGCATCCTGCTCCGCGCCCGCGAGCCGGACCCGCTCCGGGTCCTCGTCGACGACGAGCCCCTCGCCGAGTCTCCGGCCGGGATCGTCATCGCGAACACGCGCACCTACGGCAAGGGTTGGTCCGCGGTGCCGCACGCCGACGTCGCCGATGGTCGCCTCGACTTCGCCGCGTACCGTTCAGCCGAGCGCGGCGCGCTGGTCCGCTGGGTGATGGCGATGAAGCGCGGCCGCGTCGTCCCGACCCTGGCGCGCTACGGCGGCGGCGCGCGCGTCGAGGTGACCGCTCCGCGCCCGTTTCGGTGGCAGGCGGACGGCGACCCGATGGAACCCGTCGATCGGCTCGACGTCACGGTCCGGCCGGCGGCGCTCCGGATGGTCGTGCCGGCCGCCACCATCTCTCGTCGCGGCCCGCCCGTCGTCTTCCACGGAAAGCGGAGGACGTCGTAGCGATGCTCGGCGCTCGGCGCCGCGCTTCACGCCGGCGTCGCCGCGGTCACGCGCGCCAGGAGTTCTATCGCGTCGGCGTTTCTTGGCTCGGCGGCCAGGATGCCGTCCAGCAGCTCCCGCGCCCGGTCACTGTCGCCGCGCAGCCAGTGCGCCTCGGCCGCGAGCACGCGGGCCTCGGTCCACGTCGCGCAGCCGCTCGACGCGACCGTCTCGAGCGCCTCATCGAAGCGTCCGGTCTCGAGGTACGCGTTCGCGAGGTGCAGCGCGGCGTGGTCGTAGTCGGGGTTCAGGACGAGAACTCGCTCGAGCTGCCCGATCGCCTCTTCCGTTCGTCCGAGCTCGACGAGGAACGTGGCGAAGTGGAAGCGGTAGTCCGGAAACAGGGGCCGGAGCTCGATCGCGCTCTGGAACGCCCACTCGGCCTCCCGCAGCGCGGCGGCCTCGGCGTGGATGAACCCAAGCTCGATGTGGGCCTCGTGGGGTGCGTGATGCAAGCGCGTGACCGCGGTCATCCACTCGGCGGCGCGGTTCGCCTCGCCGTGGAACAGGAACGCTTTTCCCAGCTCGATCATCAACCGGGCGTGTCCAGGACAGCGCGCGTTGGCGCGCAAGAGCTCCTCGCGCGCCCGATCGGCCTCCCCGCTCTGAGCAAGGAAGTCGGCGAACACGATCTCGAACTGGACGAGGTTCGGGCACTCCCACGAAGTCAGGGACTCGAGCATCGAGGGATCGATCCCGGCGACCGGTTCCTCCAGCGGGAGGTCGCTCACCGCATCGCGCGCGCGCGCGAGGCGACTCTCGGCCGCGTCCTCGTCCGCCGCCTCGCGAAACGCCGCGGCCACGTGCATCAGCACGTACGGCACACGCGGTCGCACCTTCTCCGCGCGCTTCAGCAGCGTCAGGCCGACGTCGATCCAACCCGTCTTCATGCAGAAGACGCCGAGGGAGAAGAGCGTCTCGAAGCCGTCGGGATCGCGGACCTGCAGGCGTTTGAAGTCGCGGAACGCCTCGTCGACGCGACCCGAATCGGCCAGGAGGAAGCACCGCAACCGCGATGCGTTCGTGAACTCCGGGTTGATGCGCAACGCGGTGTCGAGGGCCGAGATCGCCTCGGCGGTCTCGCCGTCGCGAGCCAGCACGAGCGCGAGCGTGTTCCACAGGTCCGCTCGACGCGGATGACGGTCGATCTTCCAGCGGATGTGCGTGAGGCAGCTCTTCACGTCGATGATCATGACTCACCCCCGTCAGGTCGCCCTCGGCACGGGCGGTTTCTCGGATCCGGTCGCCGCGTCGACGGCGGCGTCGACGACCTCGAACACGTTCGACTCTCCGTCATCGAGGGACGTCGCGTCGACGAGCTGTTTCCACCGGCCGTCTCCGTCCTTCTTCCAGTTCATGAGGTCGAAGAAGACGGCACGGACGCCGGGGATGCGTCTCGCCTCCTGCTCGATCGCCTCGATCAACGAGAGGTCCGAGGCCGCGAAGGGACGACCGTTCATGTGGGCCAGTCTCCCGTTGAACCGGACCGTTCCGCGAAACGACCCGAACCGGACGACCGCGAGCTCCACGAAGTGTCGCGCGAGGACCTGTCGGAGCTGCCCGTTGATTCGGAAGTCGGATTGGGTCATGCCGGCCGTTCGGGGTAGCGTTCGTCGTCTCCGCCCTTTCACGCGGTCGGGACGACGCTTGCTTATCGGCGGTGGCCAGGGTCCGGCTGAACCGCGGCCCCCCGGGCGAAGCGATTCCCGAGACGGGAAGCGAGGCTTGGTGCGGGTCCCTACTGCACGAGGTGATCGTTGTAGAACGACCACGCGTTCAGCTTCTCGGCGCAGGCGCGACAGATGAAGCCGTTCAGCTCGTGCGGGTCGGCGAAGATGCCGTCTTCGTGCTCCGCGTCGAAGACTCCAGTGCACTTCAGGCACGGAAGCGGGCGCACGCCGTCGACCTCGAGGCCCTGCAGAGTCTCCTTCAAGAGCTGTTCGACGGGCAGGAACGACGAGTAGACGATCTCGTCGCGATCGATGCGGATGTCCTGGATCCCGATTCGACGGACGAGGAACCGGAACAGCGGAACGTCCGGCTCCACGCCGAGTCGACCGGCGAGGGCCGCGATCTTCACCCGAACGTCTCCGACCTCTCTCACGACGTTGCTCCGGAGAGGGTCATCCGTCGTGCCACCAGGCGTCGACGGCCAGCTTCAGGGAACCGTCCGGCTGGCGGCGCCAGACGCCGACGAACTTCACCACGGAGGTCACGATCTGGCCGTCGTGGTTCTCGTGGACGAGCGTCGAGCGGCCGAGCTCGAACACCAGGTCCCGGTCGCCGTCGACGTCGAGCGCCTCGAGCGTCCAGTCGCGGCCGCCCCTCAACCCGGTCCAGTACTTCTCCATCGCCTCCTTGCCCTGGATGCGATACCCGTCCGGTCCCAGCATGACCGCGTCATCGGTGTAGCCTCGGGCCACCCCGGCGAGGTCGCCGGCCCGGAAGCTCGCGACGAGGCCGTCGTGCGCCGATTCGACGTCGGCGCGAAGTCCGACCGGCTCCGAAGACGACCGGCCCGCGCCGACGCACGCCGGCAAGGCGAGCAACAGGAGCGCGGCGACGTGAGCGAAGCGCATGTTGGCATTCATGCCGACAGTCTAGGAAACGGTTCCGCGCTCCGCCTCGTCTGTTCCGTCCTGAGGCGAGGTCGGCTCCGAGCCGCGCGCCGGCCCTCCCCCTTGACGTGCTAGGGGAGCAGGCGTATCCTCGCACGCATACCTAGATCAGCAAGGGGTACAGCATGGCCGACGAACGAACCGAGCTCCTCCCGGGTACCCTCGAGCTGCTCGTCTTGAAGACGCTCCGGCCGGGGGCGCGCCACGGCTACGACGTCGCGCGGCGCATCCAGCAGTCGAGCCGCGGCGTGCTCAGCGTCGAGGAGGGGTCCCTCTATCCAGCGCTCCACCGCATGGAGCGGCGCGGTTGGATCGAGAGCGAATGGGGGACGTCCGAGTCGAACCGGCGCGCGAAGTTCTATCGCCTCACGCGCAAGGGGCACGCGCGGCTCAAGGCTCAGCAGGAAGCGTGGCGGCGGCTGACGGACGCGATCGAGAGCGTCCTGGAAGCGCCGGGAGGTTGAGCGATGGCGCGTCTCGACCGACGATCGTTTCGTGCGTGGTTTCGACCGGCGGCGGAGATCGAGGACGACGTCCGCGCCGAGCTGCGCTCGCACCTCGAGCTTGCCGAGGACGACGAGCGCCGCGCTGGGCGCGCCCCGGATGAAGCCCGGCGCGAGGCCCGGCGGCGCTTCGGAGACGTCGAACGCGTCTATCGCGAGTGCCGGTCGGTGCGGCTTGCGGGGCGAGTCCTGCTGCAGCGCGCGTGCGTGGGCCTCGTGCCGATCCTGCTCGTCTCCCTCGTCACGCTGGCGACGTGGCATCACAAGTCTCTCACGGTGGCGCGTCGCTCGATCGAACACCTGGAGGCGGAGCTCGCGCATCGACGTGGCGCGCCGGCGAGTCCACGCGTCGCGGATCGAGCCGCCGGCGCGGCGACGCCGGCGTTGAGCTCGATCGGGTACGGCGCGGTCGAGCCGCCCGACGCCGCGGCACGAGCCCTTGCGGCGTTGCGCGCGGACGAACCGTGGGCCAACCGACGGGCGATCGAGGTCGGGGCGCCGGTCGTGCCGGGGCTGGTCGCGCTCCTCGCCGATTCGACGACGCCGGCGAACCTGCGCGTGACGATCTGCGGGATCCTCGGCGAGATCGGGTCGAAGGACGCGGTCCCCGCGTTGCTCGACGCGACGAGCGACCCGTTCTTCAACGTGCGCCGCGTCGCGGCGACGGCGCTCGGTCGGATCGGAGACGCGCGGGCGAGGGAGCGGCTCGCCGCCCTGGCCGCGAGCGATCCGTACGCGTGGGTCGACCCGGCCACCGGGAAGCGGCTCGCGCTCGTCCGCGAGGACGCGACCGCCGCGCTCGCGCGTCTCGACGGCATCCGGCCGTCCCCGGCGTCTCCCTCGACGGAGGAGACGCTCATGGAGGACCCGACGCGACCGCCACCCGCGTCGATCGCGGCACCACGGACGAAGCTCGATTGGCCGTTCGCCGGCGGTTTCATGGGCCAGAACGTGTGGAACAACTACCAGACGCCGAACGACGTGCACGTCCACTCCGCGCTCGACCTCATCCAACCGCCGGGCACCGACGTCCGTGCGGTGGCGGGCGGCGTCGTCCGCCTGATCGCGACCAACTATCCGGACTGGACGACGCATCACGTGCTGTGCATCGCCGACGGGGACGGCGCGGACGTCGGTTGGTGCTACACGCACGTCGACCCCACGAGCTACACCGCCGGCGTCGGCGATCGCGTCGAACCCGGACAGGTGATCGGGAAGGTCGTCGAGTTCTACGTCGGCGAGGCCAAGGGGGCCGATCATCTCCACCTCCAGTACGCTCGCTTCCGTGCGAAGGCCGGCGGCGGCGTCGAGCTCGAGAGCCTCGGCGACCCGCTGCTCTGGTTCGAATTCGAGGACGACGCCGCACCCGACGTCGCCGCGATCCGCTTCGTGGCGGACGGAACGATCGTTCCGTTCGCGAGCGGCGACGACGGGATCGTGACGGTGTCGGACCGCGTCGACATCGTGACCGGCGTCTCGGACGCGCCGCGCTCCGGAGCGGCCGGCAACTGGATGGTCCCGGTCGTCGCGCTCGAGATCGAGGGTGAGACCGGCGCACCGTATCGCAAGCTCGTGCTGGATCAACGCGGCCCGATCCCCGCCGGCACGGCGCCGGTCTCGCTCTATCTCTCGACGCGCGAGCGGAAGGAGTTGATCGGCCCGGAACCTGCGTTCCCGCGCGTGCACTGGCTCTTTGCCACGAACACCGATGGCGACGGCGTCATCGAGTCGTCCGACCGTGACCACGCCTGGGACACCGCGGCGACGGACGAAGACGGGAACCGTCGATTCCCGGACGGACGGTATCGGGTCACGATCCATGCGTTCGACCTCGCCGGCAATCACGGCCGCCGGAGCGCGACGGTCGTCGTCGCGAACCAGCGAGACGGATAGGATCGGCCGGCGACGACGAGCTTCGCACGAGTCGTGGCGGTGGCGTTGCTGCTCGGCGTGGATCCTCGCCGCCGAGGTCGACTTGACAGTGCCGAACGGAACGACCCATTTCGGCGGTTCGCCTCAACTCTCGGTGCCGCTGGCGAACCAACGCAACGCATCGTGCATCGGAGCGGGTCCGTACCAGTTGTTCTGGCCTGGACCGACCGGCCCGGCCCTGCCGCTGATCGTCGACTACGAGAACGCCCTCGATACCTTGCTCGGCCTCGCGCCACCGTTCGCGCGCAACTCCATGCTGGTCGCGATGGCGGGAGCCGTGTTCCCGAACGCGGGTGGCGTCTTCGTCGGACCCCCGGGATCCTGCCCGATCGCGCCCGCGTCGTTGACGCCCCGACCCCCGAGCCCCAGCCGGTCATCACGGGAACGGTGGGCGCCACGCTCACGAATTCCGTGAAGCCGGGCCAGGTGTACACGGTGAACCTCGGCGTCGGCGCACCCGGCGGTCCTCCCGTCACGACCGCGCTCTCGACCCCGGGGTCGATCGCCTCGCTCCACATGGGCAGCGCGGCGTTCGCGTCGACGGTGCCCGTGAGCAACGGGATCGGCGGAACGAAGTTCTGCGACCTCCTCAGGAACTCGTTCGTGCCCGGCCTCGGATTGATCGTCACCTACCCGATCGTCGTGGCACCGAACGGCTCCGTCAGTGCATCGAGCGGCGCGTCGCTCGTCTTCCCGACCGGGATTCCCAGCCTCATCGGCACGAGCTGGTTCTTCGAGTGGGTGTTCGTGTCCGGCGGACCGATCGTCGAGATCGGGACGAGCGCGGGGATCTGGGTCACCGTGCCCTGTTGACGCCGATCCGCGGGCGCGGCGGTCAGCGGTCCACCTCGATCGCCGCGTGCGTGGAGAGCTCCGACCACCGTTCCTCGATCATGGCCCGCTCGCGGTCGCTGAGCGGCGCGAACTCGTTCTTCTCGTAGGAGGACTTCGTGCGCGCGAATCGTTCGAGGGCGTCGGCCGCCTGCGCCGGCATCGAGCCCGACTCCGCGTCGAGCCCGAGCCGACGGTAGACGCGGGCGACGCGCTCGACGATGGTCTCGGGCGTGTTCTCCGGGCGGGTCGGATCGATCTCGTCGTACGAGAGATCGACGTAGCGCCGTTCGATCTCGGGGTCGCTCGCCGCCCACGCCGCGTGGTCGTGTTCGAGCGTCCGCTGCATCGCGGCGTACGTCCGCAGGACGTGCTCGTCGAGCGCCGTGCGGAACGGCTCCACGTCGAAGTCGACCGACTGGAGGCCCTGGTGGTCGGAGAGCTTCTTCCAGAGCCGCCGCGTCGACGAGAAGACGACGTACGGATCGCGTCGAATGCGGATGAAACGGGCGGTCGGGAACTCCCGCCTCAGCTCGTCGAGCCGAAAGGTGTGAGTCGGGGACTTCAGCACGACGAACGGACGCTCCCCGCGTTGCGACGAGCACAGCCCCCGCGCGCGGCGGGACCGAAGGCGACGGAGGAAGCGCTTCAGCGCGGGGGCGACGCGGGTCTCGCGACCGATCGCCGCGAAGCGGTCCGGCGCGCGGTCCGGCGCGAGGCTCCGCGGAAACGCGAACCACTCGTAGGGGGACGGCGTCCCCATGCCGCAGAGCGCGAACTCGTCCTCCTGCGGGCTCTGCCAGTCGATCTGCACCTTGTCGAAGGGTCGTGACGACGGGATGCGCAGCGGCAGCCGTCCCGCCGCCTCCTCGCTCAGCCAGAGCGAGAGGTGCGGCGCAAAGCACTCCCAGGAGGTCGGAAACGCGAACCGCGCGTCGAGCGAGAGCATCTCGTGCAAGAGCGTCGTACCGCTGCGCCAGTGCCCGAGGATGAAGACGGGCGTCGGCTCGGGCGATCGCTCGCGTCGCACGAAGATGCGGTCGCCGAGCCATCCCGCGATCGAGTTGAAGGGTGCGAACAACGTGACGAGACCCGCGAGGTGGACCCGGCCCGGTGCGAAGCGTACGCCGTGCCGCCGCACGAGGCCGAGCCACGCCCGAACCCCACCGCCCATCCAGACGCGCGTGTTCCGTTCGAGGAGTCCATCCCACCGAGTCTGCATCTCACCCACTCCGTCCGGCTGCCCGCGACGAAGAGTGTACGAGGCTCCGCGGCGGTCGAGAGGTTCATGGTGGATATCCGGTGCTCGAGCCCTTCTTGGATGTCGGCCAAGACGGAAGTCGGCGAAAGCGCGAGTCGTCGCCGGCGGCGCCAGCCGCGCATCCGTCGTGTCGACGCATGTCGGCATGGGATCGCGCCGTTGACGCGCAGCGTGTTCGTCGCTCGCTTCGTCGACCAACGGCACGCGCCTCAGAGCGTGCGAACCCTCTGCAGCGCATCCTCGCTCCCCAGCACCACGAGCCGGTCCCCGCGCTGCACCTGCGTCTCCGCGCTCGGCACGATCTCGAGCGACTCGTGGCTGGCGGGCGTGGCCGGGCGGCGAACGAGCACGACCTGCACCCCGAAGCGGCGCCGCGCGTCGAGCTCCCGCAGCGTCCTTCCGATGAACTCGCCCGGCGCATCGATCTCGGCCATGCGGTGACCGTCTCCGAGGCGGACGTCGCCGGCGCCGGACGCGGCGGCGACGCTGGTGCCGATGCCCGATGCCATGTCACGCTTCAAGAGCTCGCGGTTGTAGCCGTCGAGCAGGTGTTGGCGCCCGATCACCCCGAGCATTCGACCGGCCGCGTCGACCACCGGCAGCTCCTCGCGGTCGCGGCCGTCGAAGATCCTCATCACCGTGTCGAGCGTCTCGCCCGGGGTCACGGCCGGAACGTCGTCGCGCGCGATGTCGCCGACCAGCACGAGATTCGCCAGTACGTTGGCGTCGGGAATGTGAGAGCTGACTTCGGCGAGCGAGATGACGCCGACGAGGCGACCGTCGTCTCCCTCGACGTAGTAGTACGCCCGCGGAGACTGGGAGATGCGGGCGAGGAGGTCGCCGAAGGTCTCGTTCGCCGGCAGGCGGGCGAACTCGCGCGTCATCTCGTCCTTCACGCGCAGCGAGCGCAGCACGTTCACCTCGCGACCCTTCTGGAGATCGACGCCGCGGCGGATCAGCTTCAGCGTGTAGATCGAGTCGGGGCAGACGCGCTCGGCGAGGAGGGTGGCGATGATGCATGCGGCCATCAACGGCAGGATCAGCTCGTAGTCCGACGTCAGCTCGAACAGGATCAGGATCGCGGTGATCGGCGCCCGCGTCGTCGCGGCGACGACGGCCCCCATGCCGACGAGCGCGTACGCGCCCGGCTGGATTCCAGCGTCCGGGAACGCGTTCGCGGCGGCGACCCCGACCGCGCCGCCGAGCATCGCCCCGATGAACAGGGACGGCGCGAAGACGCCGCCGGAGAACCCGACCGCGATGGTGAGGCTCGTCGCGAGCAGCTTCACCGCGACGAGCAGCAGCAGGATCTCGAGCGTCGTGTCCCCACGCAGCGCCTCCTCGATGACGTCGTAGCCGACGCCGAAGACCTGGGGGAACTGCAGCCCGATCGCGCCGACCGCGAGCCCTCCCAGCGGCGTGAGCAGCCACGGCGGGAGCGGAACGCGGTCGACCAGATCCTCGCTGCGGTAGAGCACCTTGATGAAGGCGACGCCGACGAGCGCGGCAAGGATGCCAAGGCCGATGTAGACGAGGAGCTCCCACGCGTGCTCCATGCCGTACGGCGGGACGACGAACGCGGGAACGTCGCCGAGGAAGTGGCGAGCGACGACCGTCGCGACGACCGACGAGATGACGATCGGGGAGAACCGAGAGACCCCGAAGTCCGAGAGGATCACCTCGACGGCGAACAAGGCTCCAGCGACCGGCGCGTTGAAGGTCGCCGCGATGCCGGCCGCCGCGCCGCAGCCCACGAACGTCCGGAGCCGATTCCCCGAGACCTTGAACCACTGGCCGACGGCCGAACCGATCGCCGAGCCGATCTGGACGATCGGGCCCTCCCGGCCGACCGACCCGCCGCACCCGATCGAGAGCGCGGAGGCGAGGCTCTTCACGATCACGATCCGGGTCCGGATGAAACCAGAGCGCAGCGCGACTGCCTCCATCACCTCCGGCACGCCGTGGCCCTTCGCCTCGCGGGCGAAGAAATAGACGAGCGGCCCGACGATGAGGCCCCCGATCGCGGGGACCAGCACGATCCAGAGCGCGGAATGGGACTCGAACACGGCGACGCTGGTGCCGAACTCGCCCCAGGCGACGCGTTCGATGCTCCGGATCAGGAGGCGGAACCCGACCGCGCCGAAGCCGCCGAGGCAGCCGATGAGGATCGCGACCAACACCAGGAAGGTGCGCTCGTGAGCCTTGGCGGCGACGAGGACTCGCCGCGAGCCGGTGGAAGTCGACATCGTTCGATCGTTCGTCTATTGGGCGGGCAGGACGGAACCAGCGGGCTACTCTAGGCCCTCGGACTCACGTTCCCAGGACGCCGCGTGCTTCCAACGAATCGAATCCTCGCCGTTGCCGGTGCCCTCGCGCTCGGAGTGGCCGCCTCGGGATGCCGAGCTCCCGCGCCGGAAGCGACCGCGTCGTCGCGCTACGGGGTGGTGCGCGCCACCACGAGCGCGACCGCGGCGAAGGTGTCGCTTCTTTCCGAGCAGATCGTCCCGCGCCTCCTCGAACTCCTGCCCGGGCTCCGCCAGCGAGAGCTCGAGGTGTGGATCCAGGACGAGATCGAGGTGCGTCGCGGCGATCCCTACCCGAACCACATCGCGGGGATGGCCGACTACGACCGCGCGCGCGTCTATCTGCGCCAGCGCGACGATCAGCTCGAGCTCCACCTGGCGCACGAGCTCGTCCACCTCCTGCTCGACGACACGTGGCATGCCCTGCCCGGGGTCCTCGAGGAGGGGCTGTGCGACGTCGCGGCCGCACTCGTGGTCGAGGAGGGCGGGGTCGAGCACAAGACGAAGCGGCTGATCGAGGCGTCGGCGTACTTCGGAGGGCTCGACCTCGTGGTCGACATCGGCCTCCCGCCGCCGTCCCGGAACTACCTCTCGAGCCGCATCCGGCTTTCGTTCGACAAGGTCGCGGCGGTCACCCCGGTGGAAGCGCTCGATCTCGAGAACGGCGAGGTGTTCGAGCACGCGACGACGGACGACGGGGTCGGGCTCTACGGGATCGGGTTCCTGCTCGTCTGGGCGGCCGTGGACCGGATCGGCTTCGACGGACTGCGAGCGCTCTGTGAACGGTCGCGAACGGAAGGCGAGCGCGTGTTGCCGCGCGAGTGGGTCCTGAAGGCGGCGGGAGTCCGTCCGACGCGGCGCGAGTTCGAGTCGCTGCTCTTCCGTTACCTCGGGCCGGCCGAGCTGCCGAGCATCGCGCGAGTGCTGGCCGAGGGGCTCGCCCAGTCGACGCTCGACTCGGTCGGCGACCGTTATCGATCGGGATCGGTCGAGAGCTTCCTCCACGTCGCGCGCCCGCACCTCGGGCTGCCCGGTTCCGCGGTGCGGATCCCCCTCTACGCGGTGCCGGAGTTCGTCGCGGCGATTCGTCGCATCTGGCCCGTGACCGAGGTCTGAAGGCCTTCCGCTCCTTGCCCGCGCGATCCTCGCGCGGCCTCGGGACCATTGCCGAAACGCGAGCTCTCATCTACATTCGCGCGATGCGATCGATCCTCACCGAGCCCCAAGTCCGCGAACACCTGTCGAAGCTGGAAAAGACGGTCGATCTCGTCGACCAGCTCATCGACTTGACCCTGAACCTGCGCCAGAGCGGCCACCCCGGCGGCTCGCGGTCGAAGGTGCACCTCTTCACCGGGCTGCTCCTGTCGGGCGCGATGCGATACGACTTCCGCGATCCGGGTCGCGCGTTCGGCGATCGCTTCGTGCTCGGGGCGGGTCACTGCACTCCGCTGCTCTACGCCATGCTCGCGTTGATGAACGAGTTCATGCGCGAGGCGGAGCGACGCACGGGCGACGCGAGGTTCTCCCTGGGCGGCGACCCCGAACGGATCCTCACGAGCGACGACCTGCTCGAGTTCCGGCGCAACGGCGGGCTGCCTGGGCACGCCGAGATGGAGGGAAAGACGCTCTTCATCAAGGCGAACACGGGCCCGTCGGGGCACGGATTGCCGGCCGCCGCGGGCGAGGCGCTCGCGCTCAAGCACGCGGGTGCGGGCGACGTGCACGTGTTCGCGATGGAGGGCGAAGGGGGGCTCTCGGCGGGCGCCGCGCACGAGACGAAGAACTCGGCGTGGGGGCTCGGCCTCGACAACTACGTGATCCTGCTCGACTGGAACGACTACGGCATCGACGAGAACGCGCACTCGCAGGTGGTCCACGGCGACCCGCGCGGGTGGTTCGAGTCGTACGGCTGGCGCATCGCCGGCACGAACGACGCGACCGACTTCGTCACGTTGATCGAAGCCTACCGTCAGATCGTCGCCGCCGCCGACCGTCAGGGGCGCCCCGGCCTCGTCTACGCGAGGAACATCAAGGGGCGCGGCTACGGCAAGGAGGTCGAGGGCTACAAGTCTCACGGCGCCGCCCACAAGCCGAACTCGGACGCGTTCTGGGCGACGAAGGCGGAGTTCCAGGAGAAGTACGGCGTCCGCTTCGAGGGGTTCGACCTCGGCCCGCCCGAGGGCGCCGCGTTCCGCGAGCAGACGAAGGCGAACATCGAGATCGTCCTCGACGTGATGCGGCGGGACGACGCGTTGGTCGAGTGGGTCTCCGGCCGGCTGCTCACGTCCGCCGAGGCGGTGCCCGAGGAGCACGAGGGTCTGTGGTGGACCCGCGACGCCGATCCCGCGGGCGACCCGCGCGTCACGGACGTGAGCAAGTACCCGGAGAAGCTGTTCGTCAAGCCCGGCGAGAAGCACCCCAACCGTACTGGACTCTCGGCCTGGGGCGCGTACGTGAACGCGATCGCGCACGAGGTCGCCGGCCGTCCGCTTTTCCTCGTCTGCGCGGCCGACCTCGCCGAGTCGACCAACATCGCGGGGTTCGCGAAGGGGTACGACGGGTTCGAGGGCTTCGGCTGGTACGACCGGGCCACGAACCCGCACGGGGCGCTGCTGCCCCAGCAGATCACCGAATTCACGAACTCGGCCATCACGTCGCACCTCTCGACGGTGAACTTCGCGAAGAACCCCGACGAGCGCTACATCGGCTACTTCGGCGCGTGCGCGACGTACGGGTCGTTCTCGTACCTGAAGTACGGGCCGATGCGCCTCTTCTCGCAGCTCGCGCAGGACTCGCAGCTCAAGGTCGGGAAGGTGTTGTGGGTGGCGGGGCACTCGGGACCCGAGACGGCCGAGGATTCGCGCACGCACTTCGGCATCTTCTCGCCGAGCGTGACCGACCTCTTCCCGCGCGGCCACGCGATCGACCTGCATCCGTTCGACCGCAACGAGACGATCGTCCTGCTCGGCGAGGCGATGCGCTCCCCGGCGCACGTCGTCTGTCTGCACCTGACGCGCCCCGCGGTGACCGTGCCCGACCGTGAGGCGCTGGGCGCCGGCTCCTACCTCGAGGCCGCGAAGGGCGCATACCTCCTGAAGGATTGGGACGACGCGCGCGGGCCTCGGCACGGAACGGTGATCTTCCGCGGAACGAGCCCGGTGAAGGCGGCGTTCGAACTGCTCGGCGACCATCTGGACGAGCTGCCGAACGTGCGCTTCGTCGCCGCGCCGAGCCGTTACCTGTTCGAGCGCCAGCCGGCCGAATACCGCGAGCGGATCCTGCCGTGGAAGGAGTGGCAGAGCTCGATGGTCGTGACCAACAACGCGCGCCGCGCGATGCACGACTGGATCGCGAACAAGGTGTGCGAGGAGTACACCGTCTCTCCCGACTTCGACGACCGCTGGCGCACCGGCGGCAGCGTCGACGAGATCCTCGAGGAGTCGCGGCTCACGTGGCCATGGGTGCTGAAGGGGATCCAGCGGTTCGCGCAGGAGACGGACGAGAGGCTGGCGCGGCTGCGGGTCTGAGCGGCGCGACGGGAGGCCGGCCCGTGGTTCAACGCTGCACCGACGGCACCCACGCCGTCGTCCGGCCGCCGATCTCGACGTGTTCGATCCGCTCCCCGCGCTCCGTCCGCGCGTCCTTTTGCTTGCCCCACCGCCGGTGGAAGAGCCACGTCCGCGGGAGCCTCTCCTTCTCGGCGTTCGCCGCGCAGGCGGTGTCGATGATCCGCTTCAGGCTGCGATGGACGCGCCGTGCCTCGGACTCCGAGAGCTCGCCGGCGCGCCGGCGGGGATCGATCCTCGCCTGGTAGAGCACCTCGTCCGCGACCCAGTTGCCGACGCCCGCCACGAACGACTGATCGAGCAGCAACGACTTCAGGACGCCGGTCCGGCGGCGGAGTCGACGCGCGAACTCGTCCGCCGGAGGCATGTCGAGCAACGGGTCGAACCCGAGCTTGGACAACGGCGGATGGTTCCACGGATCGTCGCGGAGGCGGATGCGACCGAGCCGCCGTGCGTTCGTCATCACGAGCTCGCCGCCGTCGTCCAGGTGGAGGTGGATCTTCGTGAACCGGGGCGGCCACGAGGGGTCGGGCCGCTTCGCGCTCGACGCGAGCTCGATCGGCCGCTCGTCGCGGGTGCGGAAGTGACCGGTCATGCCGAGGTGGAAGAGCGCGGCCGGACCTTCGTCGAGCTCGACGACGAGGTGCTTGCCTCGGCGGTGGGCGGCGACGACGCGGCGACCCGGCAGCGCGTCCTCGACCGCGTGCGGGAGGACGCCGTCGAACACGATCCGATCATCCGCGCACGCGACGCGCGTGATCCGGCGGCCCACCGCGACCCGTTCGATCAGACGGCGCGCGCGCTCGACCTCGGGAAGCTCCGGCATCACGCCTCCCCGAGCTCGGGGAAGAGCAGCCGCTGCGGCGGCGGCACGAGCTTCCTGGCCCTGAGGGTCTCGAGCACCTGCGGCACGTGCTCCTCGCGCCTTCGCGTCAACGCGACGACGCGGTTCCCGAGCCGGAACCGCTCGACGAGGGAGGCGATGATCTCGTGGATCTCGCGCTGGAACGACGCCGACGTCGACCGCACCTTGTCCGCGACGACCTCCTCGTCCACGATCGGCACCCAGAAGAGCGCGTCGTAGGACCGGCACCAGCGTTCGAGGAGCGGGTGGAGGTACTTCTGCTCGCCGCAGGCGCGGACCATGTAGGCGTAGTTGTCGACCACCGCCCGATCGCAGATGACCAGCCGCGTGCGCCGGGTCGCCTCGAGCTCGGCCTGCCACTGCGCGGCGAGGATCCACATCTGTCCATCGAGGGTGGTCGCCTCGTTGATCGGGAACGGGGAACGGCGGGAGTTCTCGTACGCGACGTCGGCGTCGAGCGACATCGCCCGCAGGCGGCTCGCGAGCGAGAAGGTGAGCACGGTCTTGCCGACCCCGTGCGTGCCGATGAATGCGACCTTGGCAGCCACGGGCGGATTCTAAGGGCCGCGCTTCCGCCGGGAATCCCCGTCAGCGAGAGGATTGCAATCGCCGGCGAACAGGCGCGGCGATCGCCGTCGATCCGGACGCACCGTGGAGACTTCCGTGGTTGGCGCGGGGTTCGTGCTAACCTGTCGCGCTGCACACTCGAGTGGAAGTCTCGGATCATCGATGAACACGCGCGCACTCTCGTTCGTCCTGTTCACCGTCCTCGGCTGCGGCACGCTCCCGACCGGAGGTGCGGACCCGGACGTGCTTCCCCCGCCGTTCACCGCCGATCAGATCCGCGACGCGATGGTGGAAGGGTTGCGGTTGACGCTCCACATGAGGACCGAAGGCGGTGAGCAGTGGGAGCGCTGGACGGTCCTGTCCAACGACGACGAGGGCGTCGAGATCGAGTTCGCGCCGGTCGACGAGGAGGGGTTCGTGACCGGGTATCCGCGCAAGGAGCGGCACGCCTGGACCGAGCTGCGCGACCACGCGAAGTTCTCGCCGGACTTCGGGCGCCGCGAGCCCGCGTCGAGGACGACGCGTCTCGGCACCTTCGACGGCTGGACCTACGTGGTGTTGGCACCCGTCGAGGGCACGGTCACCGAGCTCTTCTTCGCGCACGACTTTCCGGGGCCGCCGCTCGCGTTCGAAACCAAGAAGGACGACGCGTCGCTCGTGACGATGGAGATCGTCGAGCGCGACCAGTTGACGCGCTGACGGCGGCCGAGGTCGAAAAACTCCCTGATTGCGACGAACCGGTCCCCCGCCCCCGCTTGCAAGGGCAACTCGAAACACTCACCGCGCGCGGTCGACGTTCGATCGTGCGCGCGTGCCTGACATTGAGGTGCTCGTCATGAGACGGATGGTGTCGACTCTTGTTCTTCTCGGTCTCGGCCTCGGACCCGCAATCGGTGCGAACGAATGGACGGATCTGGGGGGCGCCCACCCGGGCGTCAACGGTGATCCGGAGCTGGCTGGAACCGGCGTGTTCGAACCAGGTCAAACCATCGACCTGAACCTGACCCAGGCGGCGCCGTCGGCTCAGACGCTGCTCTTGGTCTCGACGTCGTCCGTTCCCGCGGCGTTCGCCGGCGGGATCCTGCAGGCATGGCCAACCGTGATTCCGCTGATCGCGCTCTCCACGAACGGAGCGGGATCGATTCCGATCACGGCGATTGCACCGCCGCTGCTCCCGCCGTCGATCCCGTTCTACTTCCAGTACATCATCGCGGACGCGGCAGCGTCGCAGGGCGTGGCGATCTCGAACGCCGTCCGGGCGCTGACGCCGTCGCTCGCGCCGGTGATCGTCGGGCTCGGTCCGACGACCGGCACCGTCGGCACGACCGTGCAAGTGACCGGCGACTTCTTCGGGAGCGAGCCCAAAGACATCTGTTCGTTGATCGTCGAGCAAGGAGAGGTCGTCGGGTTCGCGCGTGCGACGAGCGCGTCCGACCAACAGTTCGGCATGGCGATCAACGACGTCGCTCCGGGTTCGAGCAAGGGCAAGGTGGTCATGGTTCGGGGAGTCGGGGACGAAACGACGCCCCAGCCACCCTCGGCCGGTTTCGCCTTGGTGGAAGCCCCGTGGGCGTTCTTCGGAGAGGGAACCCCCGTGGCGTCGCCGCAGGATTTCACTTTCAACCCGCCTCCTCCTCCGCCGGGTTGCTCCACGGTGTATGGCACGCTCAATGGGCCGTTGAACCGATACGAGATCAAGCTGCCGTTCAAGATAACGGACACGTGCGCGATGGGCACGACCTACGTTCTCGACTTCCACGCGGACTTCAGCGACAACAAGTCGATTCACGTCGACTACAAGGCGACGCTGCAGAGCACGTCGGTGGGCGGAGCGAGTGGCCTGCTGTGCGCCTTGGAGATCTGCGACATCTACAATGACAAGATGATCGACTACATGGACAAGTACCTGGGCGGTCCGCTCGCATACAACATCCAGTGCAGCATCTCGTTCAACGTCGTGACTGGCGAGATGTGGCTCAGTTTCCCCAATCAACCCAAGCCGGGCGTGACGTACTCGAAGGTCTGGTTCTACCTGAAGGTGTGTTGACCTCCTCGTCGACCTCTGGCGGCCCGCGCGCCCGTTCCGGGACGGACGCGGGCCCGAGGTCATCGCTCGGTCAAGCGCTCATAGAGCGCGTCGACGTCGGGCCTCCGCCGGCTGTCGGCGAAGGAGCGCGTGAACAGATCGAGGTAGGTTCGCGCCTCCTTCTTTTTGCCCGTCTCGACGAGGCAGGCCGCGAGCCGCCAGACGACTGTGTCGAGGTGGGCCGCGTCGGGGATGTCTCTCAAGATGCGCTGGAGATACGGCACGCCCCGCGCGTGGTCTCCCTCCTCCTGGTAGCCGGCCGCGAGCTGGTAGAGCGACTCGTCGACGAAGTCGGACGTCGACGGGAACTCGGCGACGACGCGCTCGAGGCTCCGGCGACCGGCCGCCGGCGCCTTCGACAGCCGGCACGCCTTGCCGTGGAAGTAGAGCACCTCGGAGATCATCGGCGAGTCGACGTGCGCTTCCAGGAACGCCTCGGCGAGCCGGCGGCTCTCCGGATAGTCCCTCGCCTCGTCCGCCGCCTCGATGGCGATGAACTCGTCCCAATCCGCGGGCAGGATCGACTCGGCGTACTCGCGTGCGTGCGCCTGGCACTCGCCGACGAACTGGTTCCAGCGGAGATCGAGGAGCTTCTTCACGAGCTCGGCCACCTCCGTCCCGCGCACGATCTCGCTCACGAAGCTCTTCAGCGTGCCGGAGCCGCGGCTCGCGATGTAGTCGACGGCGAGGTAGTACTCGCCGTAGCGATGGAGTCCGGCCTTGCCCTGGTCGAGTCCGGGAAACGCCAGGCCAAGGCGGCTGAACGAGCGGTTGGAGATCAGGATCTGCTGCACGCGGTCCGGACCCTGTCCCGCCGCCCAGAGCGCCACTCCTTCGCGAACCCACCGCGGGACGGCGTAGTAGGTCTCCGCCTCCATGAGGTCCCGCATCACCGCGTGGACCATCTCATGCGTCACCTCCGGCTCGAGGCGCACGCGACCGCTCATCACGAACTCGGGGCGGATGAGGATCTCGATGCGAGTGCCCGTGCTCCACTTCACGTCCGACGTCTGCAACGCCGGCGCGTCGTACCGCTCGATCCGCACGGCATCCTCCGGCCACGCGTCCTCGATGGTGAAGTCGATGCGGCGCGGGTTCTTGGCGCGGAGACCGAGCTTCTCGTCGATGGAATCGAGCGCCCGCCGCCGGTGTTTGTCGAGGTCGCGGAACGCCTTCTTGAACGCCGGCTCGCGCGCGTACTTGCCGCGGTACGCCGTCACGGGGTCCTCCGATTGGAGGAGCACGGGGAGGAGGAGGAGCGGTAGGAGCATCGTGCCTCCGGTGATGAAGGGGGTCGATTGGGGGCCGAGCGTCTCGGCCCGCCATTTGACGGCGCGGCTCCGCCGATGTGAAGAGAATGGCGGTACGCTGGTGGCCGCGCGTCTCAGGAGATCCTTGCCGCATGAGTCCGACCCGCTGGAGACCCATTCTCGTCCCGCTCGCGCTCGTGGTGGTGGCCACCGGGCTGTTGGTCGTCTTCATGCCGGGCGGCGTCCCGAGCGAGCTGACCGCGCCGAGCGAAGCCGACGGAACGATCCGCGTGCCGCCTGAGGAGGAGGGCCCGAGCATCGAGGGAGGACTCGCGCGAGCCGTCGAGCGGGCGCCCGCCGAGGCGGCGGAATCGAGCATGGACGCGGCGGGGCCGCCACTGTCGTACCGCGCGGCGCTCGGGGGTATCGCGGGGCGGCTCGTGGAGGTGGATGGCGCGCCGGTCCCCGATACGGAGGTGGAGCTCGTCGGGGTGGACTTCGACGACGTCTTCGTCGACCTCGGATCGATCCTCGGGAAGCAGGACGCGTTCTTGCCGATCTCGAAGGGAGCGACGCGGAGCGACGACGAGGGACGGTTTCGTTTCGACGGCGTCGTTCCGCGAGCGTTCCTCGGTCTCGGCGTCGACCTCGGCGGCCCGCGGGCGACGATTCGCGTCGTCGACGCGCCACCGAACTCCGGCGAGGTGGCGGACATCGGCGACGTGGTGCTCGAGCCGTACGTCACGCTCACCGGCCGCGTGGTCGACGTCGACGGCGCGCCGGTCGCGGACGCGCGGGTCCGAGCCACCGACGTCCCGAGCATTGCGTTCGAGTTCGGCGTGGAGAACGTTCGGGTCGACGGAGCGCTCGCCGGAGTCGACGTCGTAGAGGACTTGGGGCGCCACCTCGCGTTCGAGTTTCCGCCGGCCGTGCGTCGGATCATCGAACGGTTGCCGATTCCGACCACCCGCACCGGCGCGAACGGGGAGTTCACCATCGCCGGCGTCCCGCCGGGCGTCGTCACGATCATCGCCGACAAGTTCGACTTCGTGACGCTCGTCCACGGTCCGGTGCCGACCGGGCTGGCCGGCGGCACGCGCTCGGTGGGCACGCTCCGCCTCGACGAAGGCGACGAGATCGCCGGCCGCGTCGAGACCCACGACGGGGAGGCGGTCGCCGGGGCGGAGGTGTTCGTGGGGCCGCACCTTCCGATCGACGAGGTTGCAATCGTCTGGCCCGGCGCGCGGACCGCCGCGAACGGCGCGTTCACGCTGGGCGGCCTCGCCGACAAGGACCACGTGGTCTGCGCGCGCCGACCCGGCGGCAACGAATGGGCGATGGAGACCCATCGGTTCCCCGGCGGGGGAGACGTCGTGCTCCGCTTCGCGCCCGCCTACGACGTCACGCTGACCGTCGTCGATCCCGGGGGCGCGATCGTTCCGCAGCCGAGCGTTCATCTCGCCGACGTGGGCGAGGCGGCGATGACGGTTCCGGGCATGATGCCGTTCAAGGAGCTCGGCGCGGCGACGGGGCCGTACTCGATCCGCCATCGCGACGACGGGACGGTCGACATTTCCGGGCTGGCCGGCGGGAACCGGGGCACCTTCGACCTGGGACAGGTCGCGATCGGGGACGACGGGAAGATCACGATCGAAGTGACGCCGGCCGAGGCGAGCGGCCTCTGGAGCGGTCGGTTCTGCCGGCGCGAATTCGTCCTCTCCGAGGGCGAGACGTCGGACGTGAGGATCGATCTCCTGACGGGGCAGCTTCGCGGTCGAGTCGTCGAGCACGAGACCGGCGCGCCGCTGCCGTTCGTGGAGGTGGACGTCGACCGAATCGAGGGCGACGACGTCTCGATCAACGTCCCGACCGCCAAGGACGGGTCGTTCCGGGTCGATTCGATCCCGGCGGGGGCGTACCGGGTGCGGGTCCGCGAGGACGGCTACGCGCCGGCGGTCGTCTTCCCCGTCGAGGTGCCGCCTCAGGGCGCTCCGCCGCCGGTGGAGATCCGAGTTCGCCCGGCGACCCGGGTCAGCGGAAGGGTCGTGCTCGACGGCTTCGACCTGACGAGGAGGTCGTTCATGCAATTCACGCGGGACGGTTTCCGTGCGACCGTTCGCGTCGAGCGCGACGGAACGTTCGCGACGGACGAGCTGCAACCCGGCGAGTACCACGTGACCCTGACCGCCGCCAACGCCGACGACTGGGCGAGGTTCGCGACGACGGTGAAGGTCCCGCCGGGCGGGTCGGACGACTTCATCATCGAGCTCGCTCGTGTCCAGTGAGCTCGTTGCGACGGCCGAACGGATGAATCGACTTTCGCTCACGTGCTTGGTGCCGCTCTTCGCGGCCGCGGCGGTCGCCGCGGGACGGGACGGCGAGCCCGCGCTCGAAGCGATCTCTCGTTCGGGACGCGAAGTGCCGCTCGTCGTGCGCCTCGTGCACGCCGAAGAAGAGCTGTTCGTGCCGGGTCGCAAAGCGTTATCCGTGGTCGTGCTGATCGAGAACCCGCACCCCGAGCTCGCGATCGCGCTGCGTTCGGTCGGTTGGAAGCACTTTCTGCCTCGGCTCGACTGGCATCGCAACCTGTACGGCGCGACCCGGGAGGTCCCGGGAGGGACGTACGCCCATGACCGTCTCGCGCAGCGGCTGACGGACCTGTCGTTCGAGCTCGGGCTGCTGCTGCCGGGCGAGGAGGTCCGCGTCCCGCTGCCGCTGCACGTGCAGGGTCACGTCGAGCCGGAGCTCGAGGTCGAGTACGTCGTCGTCGGCGACGAGCAGCGGATGTGGCAGCGCGAGATCCTGATCCCGCGGGAGGAGGGATCGAGCGACGCCGTGTTCGGCAGCCCGACGACGGTGGGTCTCGAGCGGCGCCGCGCCGAGGGCGGCGGGCCGGCGCTCGCGCGGTCGACGATGAAAGAGGGGTACCTTCCGCTCGGTCGCGGCAAGATCACCTTCCGCGCGCGGGTGGCGCTCGCACCGGAATCGAAGCGAAGGTCGCGCACCGGCGGTGTCACGGTGGACGAGGCGGCGGTTCGCGCCGAGATCGAGCTCGACGATGCGACCCTGGTCTACTTCGACCCGCTCCTGAAGGAGTGGTTCTTCATCGGCGTCGAGAACCGGCGTTGCGTGCGGATGAGGAGCAGCGGCGGCGGCTGGAGCGCCGCCGAGCTCGCGGTGAGAATGCATCCCTGCGCGCCGACGTTGTTCGGAGCGGACGGCGAGGGAAGCACGTTCGCGCTCCTCCGCGTCGAGGCGTTCTCGGACGTCGTGTCCGTCGCCGAGCCGTCGTTCCACGACGTCTACTACGACGCGGGCGCCACGACGCTCTCGCCCGGCGATCTCGTGCGCGTGCTCGACCGCGCGGAACAGCGCGGACTCGACATGGACGTGGTCACGATCGATCCGAACGGACTCGGCGTCGAGCGCTATCTGTCGGTCGGCGTCCTGGTCGACGCGAGGGGTCGCCGGACCGAGGAGGATTGAGGGACCGGCTCGAATTCGGTCGAAAAGTCGGGAACGAAATCCAACCCGCTCGGGTCCAACCCCGGTACTCGTGACGTGCGTCCGCAGCGGACACCGTCGCCTCCAATTGTCTCTCGGAGACACATGCAGCTCGTCCTCCAGCTCACGCGCGACTGCAACTTCGCCTGCCGCTACTGCTACCAGTCGCACCGTCCCGGACGAGGAATGCCCCCGGAGGTCGCGACGCGCGCCGTGGAGTTCCTCCTCGAGCAGGGGCACTCGCGCGTGGCCGTCACGTACTTCGGCGGCGAGCCGCTCCTCGAGCGCGCGGTGATCGAGACGACACTGCCGCGGATCATCGAGCTCGGCCGCCGTCGCGGGGCACTGGTCTCGGCGAAGGTCTCGACGAACGGAGCGCTTCTGGATGAGGAGCTCTGCGCGTTCGCGCGGCGCCACCTCCTGTTCATTTCGTTGTCCGCGGACGGATCGCCGCGCGTCCAGGACGAGGGCCGACCCGCGCGCGACGGCGGGTCGACGTCGCGGCGAGTCGAGGATGCTCTCGACGCGCTTCGCCGCACCAGGACGCCGTTTTGCACCTACTCGGTCGTGACGCCGGCCAACGCGGCGGGGCTCTCGCGCTCGATCGACTGGCTGTACGAGCACGGAAGCCGGATCCTGATCACGTCGCTCGACTTCGGGGCGGACTGGACCGACCATGCGCTCGACGTACTCGCGCGCGAGTACCGGGCGCTGGCTCGTCGCTACGTGCGCTGGACGAAGGCGGGCGTCGACTTCCATCTCTCGCCGTTCGACGCGAAGATCAGCGCGCACACGCACGGCGAGGCGGCGCGGAGCGGAGCGTGCGCGGCCGGTGTCCGGCAGATCGCGGTCGACCCCGAGGGCTACGTCTATCCGTGCGTCGAGTTCCTCGAGTCCGCGGAGTTCCGCATCGGCCACATCGATCGAGGTCTCGACCGCGAGGCGGCGCGCGAAGTACGTGCGCGGGCCGGCGGGAAACGTCCCGACGAGTGCTCGGGCTGCGGGATCAAGTCGCGCTGCGCCTCGTCGTGCGCGTGTCTGAACTACCGCGTCACCGGACGCATGCGGGAGGTCGACGCGTTGCTGTGCGCGCACGAGAAGATCGTGACCCTCGCCGCCGACCGGATCGGGGCTCATCTCTGGAGGAAGAAGTCGCGCCCGTTCCTGGACCGTCAGTACAACCCGTACCACCACGCGCTCTTCGCCGTGGAGTCGATGCTCGCGGAGGGATCGAACGGATGAAGCTTCGTCGCCACCACACCCGGCTCGTCATCCGTCCCGTCGCGGCGAGCTACCGCCCCGCGTATCCGCGGTCGATCACGGATTCGGAGTTTCGCGAGCTGATCGAGCCGCGGCTGCGCTTCCGTCTCGAGCGCTCGGCGGCGCCCGCGATGGCCGTTCTCTTGACCGCCGCGTGCGCGCGAGACGTCGTCATGATCGCGCCGGCCGTCGTCGGGCCCGAGCGGCCCGCGGCGCCCGACGATCTGGAGGCGCGGGTCCTGACGCTGATCCGCGAGCTTCGTTCCGAGGAGCATTGGGCCGCGTGGTTCCGCGATACGACGTTCGCGAGGCGATCGGTCGCTCGCCCGGACGAGACGCGGGATCCGACGGTCGTTCCCCACGTGCCGATCTCCTTCGGCAACTCGTACACGGGCGTGTTCGACGTCGAGCGGGCGCGGCGTCTGGCGATGGACGTGTTCCGTGCGTACGGGCTCGAGCCAAGCGAGAACCACGCGATCGACATCGAAGGAGCGAGGGCGACGGTCGACGGCTACGACGATCGCTTCGGGCTGGGCTTCGAGCTGCGTGGCCCGGCCCCGGGCTCGACGGCGGACCCGATGTCGCGCGGTTCGCGGCGGCCGGCCGAGAGCGCCGACGAGTACCTCGACGATGAGGAGAAGGCGCGCGTCCGTGCCGCTGGATTCCAGGTCCACGTCCAGGATCCCCTGGGGCGTTTCGATGGCGACGACTTCACGCCCACCCTGACGTACCTCGCCGCCCTCGTCGACTTCCTGAACGCGTACACCGACGGTCCCGACCTCGACCTCTCGGCGATCCTATGGGCCGAGAAGCAGCGGCTCTATCTGCCGCAGTCGTGGCGCGACACGTCGGGAACGTTCGACGTGAACGAGCACCGCCACGTCGTCACGCGGAGCTTCGACGCGCCGACGACGGTGACCTTGGAATTCAACGGCGACGGCGCGGGAGCGGTGACGCGGTGGGAGTCAGGCGTCGTGCGGCGGGCTCCGCTCGTCTGGACGCGGATCGCCGGACCTCTCGCCACTCGCGGCGTTCCGACCGTGATCTCGTTCAACGTGACCCGAACCGGAGGGAGCGTCGCGAGCGAACCGCTCCGCCGGCTCGTGCAGGAGAACGACCGCGGCGCTTCGATTCGCCTCGAGACCCGCGCGGCCGAGATCTTTCCTCCGTCGACCTTCGACGCGGCCGCGCCGTTCTCGATCGAGGTCGACGTCGAGGCCGGCACGTTCGAGTTCGAGAGCTTCCTCATGATCGGCGCGCCGAGCCGCTGAGCGCGTCGTTCCTTTCGGGTCGCTCGCCACGGACCTGAACTCGACGCGGCGGGTCCGGCCGGGCAGAGAACAGGACGAGTTTTTTTTGGGGAATCCGCCCCCGCGCGAGCCGCGGCCGTCGCATTGTCTTGCGTCGACGCGTCCGTCGATCGGGTTTGTCCAGCAGGCGGGTGAGCGCGCTGTCCACGGCTAGGCTTCGGCGCCGCTCGTCGAGCGAAGAGAATTGGAGGATTCCATGCGCAAGCTCGCTCTCGCGATGGCGATGGCGGCGTTGTCTGCGACCGTGGCCCAGGGTCAGTCGTACCCGCTCGGCAAGGGGACCGACGGGACCGGAGGCTTCGTTCCGTTCCACTCGGCCAACGGGCCGTGGCTCGGCAACGTCAACTTCCGTCTGAAGGTCGACCGGGCGTACGGTGGTTCCGTCGCGTTTCTCCTGCTGTCGTCGCAGGGAGCTCAACTGGCGTTCGCGGGCGGCATCCTCTACACCGACCTCGCGCCGCCGAATCCGATCCTCTTCCTCCCGATTCCTCTCAGTGGTCCGGCGGGCGTGCCAGGTGCGGGCTCCGGCGCCCTGGCGCTGCCGCTCCCGCAGATCCCGACGCTCATCGGGTTCACCGTCTTCACGCAGATGGTCATCGACGAGACGTTCGGCGGTGGACCGAAGCTGGTCCTCTCGAACGCGTTGATCCACGACTTCATCGACGTCCCGGAGCTGTTCGTCGGCACGTCGATCCTGAACAACGACCCCTACCACTTCATCAATCCCGCCAACGGAGCGATCCTCGAGACGGGACAGTCGGTCGAGACCGACAACTGTCAGGGCGCCCTCTACACGCACGGCGGCGCGAACCTCTTCGTCGCGTCGTCGATCCAGGACACGATCGGTCACGCGGCCAACCCGGGGGTCCACCCGGTCTCCTTCAACACGATCTACAACGCGACCAGCGGCTGCTACGGGCTGGGTTACAACCGCCTCTTCGACCTGGTCTGGACGTTGACCGACCCGGGAACGACGGGGCAGATCGAGCTGGTTGCGATCAACGGGAATCCGATGACCGGGTCGTTCGGTTCGCTCGCGCACACCACGAACGGGCTCGCCGGAGGAATCACGTTCATCGAGCCGTGGGGCATGTCGCCGGGTGGCCGCCACGCGGCAGTGACGAGCTTCATCCCGATCCAGCTCTTCCTCGTCGACACGAATCCGCAGAGCCAGACGTTCCGGCAGGTGATCTTCACCGGCCCGGCTCCGTCGAGCGGAGCGTTCGCGCTCGCCAACGAGGTCCGGATCACCCCCGACGACGAGTGGGTGCTGATGCTGATCACGGACATCGACGCGAACGGCGGCCAGATCGCGCGCTTCCACATCCCGACCTTGACGTGGTACGACCACAATCCGTCGATGCCGGGCATCCAGCACCTCGGCAACCTCGCCTCTCCCGCGGTGAACTTCCTGAAGTCGCCGAGCGTACTGGAGGTGTCGAGCGACGCGTCGTTCGCGATCGTCGGCGGGTGGGAGGGCTGCGGTTGGCTGGGGCGGCTCGACTTCGACGTCACCGACCCGAGCGCGTGGAACTTCACGCCGTGGTCGGTCCCGAACGTCCCGCACGCGCGCGGGGCGCTCTCGAACGACGACAGCACGGTCGCGATCACGTCTTGGGCCGCGTCGAGCTGCTCGGGAAGCCCGACGGTGCGGTTCTTCGACACGACGGCCGGCGCGCACCTTCTGTCCACGACCCTGCCGTTGAACAGCAACAGCGCGGTCAACCAGAACCTCTACACGGTCGAGTGGCGCTGAACGAGAAGACGGTCGTCTCCCCGGACGATTCGAGCTCGATCGAACCCGAGAACGAGAGGGTCGCGGCGCGACGACGCGTCAGCGGCCCTCTTCGTCGCGGGCCGCGGCGCGATCGGCGAGCCGGTCGATCCGCTTCAGCACGCCGAGGATCATCGCGTGGTCCGCCTGATCGATCGCGGCGCGGTCGATCAGGCGCTCTCCGCGCGTCACGATCCGTTCGAGGAGGCCCTGGTCCTTGTGTTCGCGGTAGCCGAGCGTGACGAGCAGGGCACGGATCCGGTCGCTCAGGTGGCGCCGATCGCCGGCCGTCGTCGGCGTGCCGTCGTAGCCGCTCTCGAACGTCGGACGTCTCGTTCCCGATCCCGCCGCGCGCAGGATATAGGCGGCGAGCAGGACCGCCTGCGAGAGGTTGTAGACCTGACGTTCCCGCGCGGCGGAGATGCTGACGAGGAACGCGCTGGGCGCCATCTCCTCACGCGTGAGGCCGCGGTCCTCGCGTCCGAACAGGAGCGCGACGCGGCCGCGGTCGGCCTCGGCGAGGATGCGAGGCGCCGCCTCCTCGAGGGTGAGGACGTCGCGCGTGTCGCGCCGGCCGCGGGCGGTGAACGCGCAGACGAGCGTCGCGTCGGCGATCGCGTCGTCCATACGTTCGTACCGGCGGGCGCGGTTCAGGACGTCCAGCGACTTCCACGCCATCGCCCGCGCGTCGCCGGAAAGATCGGGCGGACGGACGAGACGCAGGTCGGAGAACCCGTTGTTTTTCAGCGCACGCGCGCTCGCTCCGACGTTCCCTTCGTAGCGCGGCTCGACCAGGACGAAGGCGACCCCCGGCCTTCCCGGCGTTCGGCGGACGGTGTCGCTCTTGGTCACGGCAACCTCTCGGATTCGGGGTCGGTACGCCAGTCTCGCGGTCGCGTCGTCGCGATCAAGGGGCGACAGGACGAACCGTGACCCGTGGACATGGGGCCGCATGTATCATGTCGCGGCTGCCGCGCGCGTGATCACCATCGCGCGAACCGTCACGGAGATCCACCACATGCGTATGACACGCCGTCCGCTCGGGCTCGCCGCCGTCCTGCTGTTCGCCGGGGGCGCTGGCGCTCAGAGCGTCCTCTTCACCGTCCACGGCGACAACGCATCCGACACGGCCGGGCAGTCGGTCGACGTCGTCGGCGACGTGAACGGCGATGGGTTCGACGACGTGATGGTCGGGGCCTGGCGCGATGACAACACGGGCGCGGACGCCGGGAGCGTGCGCGTGGTGTCGGGGAAGACGGGCGCCACCCTTTTCGTGATCAACGGCGACGTCGCGGGCGACCACATGGGTTTCGGGTCGAGCGGGGCGGGCGACGTGAACGGCGACGGGTTCGCCGACGTCTGCGCCGCGGCCGACGAGGCGAACGTGGGCGGGATGAGCAACATCGGGAGCGCCAAGATCGTCTCCGGTCAGACCGGGAACGTGCTCTTCACGGTGACGGGAACCAACGCGGCCGACCTGTTCGGCTGGTCGTCCGCCGCGGCGGGCGACGTGAATGGTGACGGGTTCGGCGACGTGATCATCGGGGCTCTGAACGACGACACGACGGGGCTCACGAACTGCGGCTCGGCGACCGTGATCTCCGGGCAGGGCGGCGTCCTCTTCACGTTCTTCGGCGGCGCGGCGAGCGACAACCTGGGCGACTCGGTCGGCGCGGCGGGGGACACGAACGGCGACGGATTCCTCGACTTGATCGCGGGCGCGCCGAACGCGGATCCGAACGGAAGCGCGTCCGGCCGCGCCACGGTCTTCTCCGGCAAGGACGGCTCGATCCTGCGGCAGATCGATGGCGATTCGGCCGGCGACCGCCTTGGCGACTCGGTCGACGGGGCGGGCGACGTCGACCTGGACGGGTTCGCCGACCTGGTCGCCGGCGCGCCGATGGACGACCCGGCGGGCGGGAGCAACGCGGGGACGGCTCGCGTCGTGTCGGGACGGACGGGAGCGATTCTCTTCACCTTCGGCGGCGACTCGGCGGGCGACCAGTTCGGCGGGGGAGTGCGGATCGCGGACGACGTCAACCTCGACGGCTACGCCGACGTGGTGGTGGGGGCGCGGGCCGACGACAACACGGCGAGCGGGGCCGGCAGCGTCCGGATTTTCTCGGGTCGCGACGGCGTCGCGCTCTACACGTTCGACGGCGATTCGGCCGGCGACGCGCTCGGCGTCTCGGTCGGCGCGGGCGGCGACCTGAACGGCGACGGCTTCCCCGACGTGATCGCCGGCGCGACCGGCGACGACAACGGCGGCACCGGGGCCGGCAGCGCGCGCGCCTGGTCCCTCGTCCCCGCCGGGGTGACGTCGTTCGGCGTCGGCACGCCGGGGTGCGACGGTGCGCAGTCGTTGACCGGCGTCGGCGTCCCGAGCGTCGGCAACGCGAACTTCGAGCTGGTCGGCTATCCGGGCCCGGCGAATCAGCCCGGCTACCTCGTCGTGACCGACGCGGCCGATGGTCCCGGCTCCGATCCGCTTGGCGTCGGAGCGATCTTCCACCTCGCGCTTCCCCCGGCCGCGAGCTTCTTCGTCGTCCTCCCGTCGACCCACGACGCGAACGGTTCGTACCGCGCCCCCGTGCCGATCCCGAACGTCCCCGCGTTCGCGAGCTTCATCGCCTACTTCCAGCACTTCTCGATCTGGCCGCAGCCGTGCGTGGGTCTTGGTGCGTTCAACCTGAGCTCATCGGCCGGAGCGAGGGTGACGATCCAGCCGTAAGGAGCCGAGCGCGAGCGTTTGGGTCGGTGGTCCTTGGGTGAGCCGCACGGGGCGGGGAGGACAGCAGGGACCCGGGGGGCGTGGGGAGGGCCGGGGGGGGGGCCTCGCGTTGGGCCGAGGATGGGTGATGGGGTAACGGGACTTGCTCTGAGGAAGGGGGAGGAACTTGATGCGCTAATTCGACGGTGGTGGTGGGTCGAGCCCGCGCCGCGTGGTCGCGGCCACGCGGCGCGGGCGTCGCCAGGGTCACCGTCGAAGTGGCGCGACCCCCGACATCCTGGGCTACTCGGAGAATGGTTCGTGGGACTCGGCGTCGTCATCGGTGGCGCCGCCGGCCTGGCGCTTGCGGTGTTCGTCGACGTGGTGGCGGACGATGCGTCCTTCGACCATGAAGATGACGTCCTCGGCGATGTTGGTCGCGTGATCGGCGATGCGCTCGAGGTTGCGCAGCGCGCCGAGCAAGTGGAGCGTGTCGCCGGTGCGGTTCGGATGGAGCTGCATGAAGTGCGACGCCTCGCCGATGATCTCGCGATAGAGGCGGTCGGGCTCGACGTCCATCTCCCACACGCGGAGCGCGAGCCGGGGGTCGCGCTTCACGAGAGCGTCGAGGCCCTTCTTCACCATCAGCTTCGTCACTGCGGCCATGCGGGAGACGTCCGGGCGGAACGGGAGCGACTCGACGGCGGCCAGGACCTCGGAGCGTTCGGCGATGTTGACGGCAAGGTCCCCGATCCGCTCGAGGTCGGAGTTGATCTTCATGATGGCGGTCACGAGCCGGAGGTCCCCGGCCACGGGCTGGCGGAGCGCGAGGAAGTCGAGGCACTTCTCCTCCACCTCGAGCTCGAGGTCGTCGATCACGTCGTCTCCTTCGATCACGGACGTACCCGCGTCGACGTCCCGGTCGAGAAGCGCCTTGAGCGAGCGATCGACGGCGTCCTCGACCAGGCCGCCGATGTGCATGATCATCTTCAGGATCTCGGTCAGGTCCTCTTCGATCTGTTTGCTCATCAAAAGACTCCGCCCTGCAGACGACGGCGAACGTGATTGCGGTACAGGATCGCCGAGGAATTGAGTACGACGATCAGGACGAGGAGCAACAATGCCGTGGCGTAGACCGTCGGCTTGGTCTGCTCGATATAAGGCGACTGGTACGCAAGATCATAGATGTGGAAGCCGAGGTGCATGAACTTTCGTTCGACGTGAAAAAACGGCGGCGTTCCGTCGATCAGCGGGCTCGGCGCCAGCTTCATGACCCCGGTGAGCATCAAGGGCGCGACCTCTCCGGCGCCGCGGGCGATCGCGAGGATCATGCCGGTCAGAATGCCCGGCAGGGACGCGGGAAGGATCACGGTGCGAATCGACTGCCACTTCGTCGCGCCCAACGCCAGCGCGCCTTCGCGTTGGGCTCGAGGGGTCGCTCGAAGCGCCTCCTCTGTCGACACGATCACGACCGGTACGGTCAAGAGCGCGAGCGTCAGCGACGCCCAGAGGAGCCCACCCGTCCCGAACGTCGCGCTCGGCTCGTCCGCGAACATCAGCTCGTCCACCGAGTTGCCGACGATGACGATGAAGAAAGCGAGCCCGAACATTCCGAACACGATGCTCGGGACGCCGGCCAGGTTGGTCACGGCGAGGCGGACGAGGCGCACGAGCGGGCCCTGCTTGGCGTACTCGTTCAAGTAGAGCGCGCCGACCACGCCGAGCGGCACCACGGCGAGGGTCATGATCAGGACCATCAGGATCGTGCCGAGGATCGCCGGGAAGACGCCGCCGGCCGTGTTCGACTCGCGCGGCGGTTGCGACAGGAACTCCCATAGGCTCGAGACGTAGACGCCGACCTTGTCGAGGATCCCGAGTTCGTTGGGGCGCGTCGCGCGCACCACCGCGGCCAGGGGAAACTCGACGAGCTCGTCGTTCGACAGGCGCAGCACCGCGACGAGGGACGCGTGCTCGAGGTCTGGGGCGCGCGGTCCGAGCCGCTCGCCCCGCGCCTCCTCGGCGAGCGTCGAGAAGGTCTCGAACGTCTCCCGCGACGGCCCCGAAGCCAGGACCTGCCCGTCCCGTCGGACTACCTCGAGCATCCCGATCTTGGGGGAGTCCTCGAGCGTCTCGACGAGCACGACGTCGTCCGGGTAGGTCCGTGACTGGACGACCTCGTCGTCGATCCACACGAAATCCGCGTCGAGCGCCCGCGGGTTTCCGACGCGGAACTGCGTCCGCATCAGGGCCTCGCCGCCTTCCGGAGCAGAGTCGGGGATCGGCTCGGTGCGCCACTCCTGTCCGATCGCCACGCGCCCGTCGGAGGTCTCGATCCGAGCGACGTCGTGCGGCCAGAAGAAGCCGAGCCCCTTGACCAACAGCACGAGGATCACGCCGAACACGAGCACGATCATGAGGATGAGCGTACCGCCCGTCGCAAACACCCACTGCTCGCCCTTGCGCGTCCCCTTGCCCTCGAGGGATTGGGGGGACGGATTCGTCGCGGGCGACCCGAGCGCCTCGTTCACCATCGGGCGTACCTCCGGCGGAGCCGCTCAGCGATCACCTCGGCCGCCGTGTTGGCGAGGAACGCGAAGATGAAAAGAAGGCCGCCGGCGAGGAACAGCACGCGATAGAGGGTGCTGCCGATCGCCGCCTCCGGGATCTCCGTCGCGATCGCCGCCGATATCGTGCGCATGCCGTTGAACGGAGAGACGTCGAGGATCGGCGTGTTGCCGGTCGCCATGACGACGATCATCGTCTCGCCGATCGCGCGTCCGAAGCCGAGCATGACCGCTGCGAAGATGCCCGGGCTCGCGGCCGGGAGGACGAGCCGCCACGCGGTCTGCCAGCGGCTCGCGCCGAGCGCGTCGCTCGCGGCGCGCAGACTCTTCGGGACGTTCGACATCGCGTCCTCGGAGACGGTGAAGATGATCGGCATCACCGCGAACCCCAGCGCGATCCCGACGACAATGCAGTTCTGGCGATCGTACGCGACTCCCCATTCGCTGATCAGCCAGTCGCGCAGGCTGCCGTCGAACAGGATGGCCTCGATCGGGTCGGCCGTCAGCGTCGCGCCGAGGCAGGCCGCGAGCAGGAACGGCATCGTGAACATGAGCTCGTGGCCCATCGCGAACCGCTGGCGTTGGTGGTTGCTCATCAGCCGGAAGGCGAGCACCGCGAGACCGAGACCGAGCGGTACGAACACGACCACGTTGAAGAAGCCCTGGAGGTTCCGGTCGATGATCGGGGAGAGCCACAGCCCGGCGAGGAACCCGACGACCACCGACGGGAGCGCTCCCATCAGCTCGACCGCCGGCTTGATGAATCCGCGGATGCGACGCTTCGCGAACTGGCTGGTGAACATCGCGGCGAAGATCGCGAGCGGGGCGGAGAAGAGCATCGCGTAGAGGACGCCCTTCAGCGAACCGAAGATCAGTGGGATGAGCGAGAACTTCGGCTCGTTGTCGTCCGAGCCGCCCGACGTCTGCCAGACGAACTCGGGACGATCGTAGTTCTCGTAGAGCATCGGGAGGAACAACGCCCGCAACGACGTCTCCGGATGAGGCGCCTCGACGTCGAACCGGCGGAGGCGACCTCGATCATCGACCACGTCGATGCCGTCGAACCGCGGCGCGAGCGAGACCGGGCCGCCCCCTTCGACGGTGCCGACGTCGACGAGCGTCTGCTCGGTCGTCGTATGCTCGAGGCGGATGTTCCCCTTGCGATCGACCACGAGGAACGACTTGTTCCGGCGCGACGGCGCGAACGCCGTGATCGGTGCGGGCATCGGGTCGAACGCGCGAACTCGACTGAGCGTGCGGGGGCCCGTTCCACTCGTGCGGACGCCATGCCAGCCCGAGACGTGTCCGTGCTCGTCGCCGACGAGGAGGGTCGTCGATCCGAACACGTAGCCGACCGCGGTCACGGGAGCCTGGCCGGCGACCACGCGCTCCTTCACGGTGGCGTCGACGCGGTCGAGCTCGGCGCGGGCGACCGTCCCGTCGTCGAAGCCGACGACCAAGTTCTCATGTCGTTCATCGATGGTGAGCGCGGTCGGACGTCGACCGGACAGGACATCCATCGCCTCGGCGAGGCGGACCCGCTCGCCGTCGATCCTCCGCTCTGCCACCGCCAGGAACCCCTCCGCTGCCGCGGCGACGGTGACCCGCTCGTCGTCGCACGCGATCGCGACGAGCTCGATCGGACGGCCGTCATCGTCGACCTCGAGCTCCATCTGCCACTCGACCTCGATCTTCTGCGCGACCCGCTTTCCCTGGTCGTAGATCGACGAGTACCCGATGCCGGCCACGAGCACGCGGCCGTCGGACGTGCCGGCCGCCACGACGTCGCGGCTCGCCGCCCGCGCTCCGCAGACGAGCGTCGCTTCGCCGAGGTTCTCGAGCGGGACGTCCGCACGCACGCTCTGACGTTGGAAATCGATCAGCCGGATCAGCCCGCCCGACGCGAGCACCCAGCCGGTCTCGCGGTACTCGTCTTCGCCGACGGCCAACGGGCGTCCGCTCGCCGTCGCGTTCTCTATCGTGCCGGCGCCAGTCACGCCGGGCGAGAAGACGAGCGGAAGCGCCTCGCGCACGACGAAGAAGAAGATGCCGAAGACGGCGAGGACGATGACGATCCCGCCGAACGTGATCAACGACGCGACGACGCGGTCGAGGATCCGAAGGCGCCTGATGCGCGCCCGAGCTCGTGGCGTATCACCGAAGATGCCCTCGTACTTCTCGGGGAGCAGCGGGGGCGGCGGAGGAGCGGTAGGGGGTTCGGCCACGCTGACCATCGATGGGTGTGATGCTCTTCTCAAGCGGCGACGCCGAGCGCGAAGCCATGCCGCGTCCGGTCCGGCGTCCGATGGCGGTTCGATCAGGACTCGATGAGCTTTAGCTGCTTCTGGCACTCCTTGGCGGGAAGCGGAAGGTAGCCCGCCTTCTCGACGACCTGCTGCCCCTCTCGCGAGAAGACGTACTTCAGGAACTCGCGGACCATGGGATCGAGCGGCCGTCCCGGCGCCTTGTCGATGTAGACGTTCAGGTAGCGCCCGAGCGGGTAGTCCTCGTTCACGACGTTCTCGAGAGTCGCGCCGTACGCCTTCGCCCCCGGCTTCGTCGCAAGCGGCACCGCGCGGACGTCGGACGTCGTGTACCCGATCCCCGAGTAGCCGATCGCGAAGCGGCTCTCCGACACACCCTGCACGACGGCCGACGAACCCGGCTGTTCCTTGACCGAGTCCTTGAAGTCGCCCTTCTTCAGCGCGTGCTCCTTGAAGTACCCGTACGTTCCGGACGCCGAGTTGCGCCCGAACATGCTCAAGCGCGCGCTCTGCCACTCGCTCTCGAGCCCGAGCTGACCCCACGTCGTGACGTCCGTGTGACCCCGGTTGCGGGTCTTCGAGAAGACGGCGTCGACCTGCTCCAGGGTCATGCTCTCGATCGGGTTGTCCTTGTTGACGAACACCGCGAGCGCATCGAGGCACGTCTTCAGGCGCGTGGGCTTGTAGCCGTGCTCCTCTTCGAACTGGTCGATCTCCTCGTTCTTCATGTCGCGGGACATCGGACCGAATTGCGCGCGGCCATCGATCAGCGCGGGCGGCGCCGTGCTGGAGCCCTTCCCTTCGACCTGGACCTTCACGCCGGGATAGTGCTTCGCGAAGCCTTCGGCCCAGTAGGTCATCAGGTTGTTCATCGTGTCGGAACCGACGCTGTCGAGGGTTCCCTCGAGCCTCAGCCCTTCGACGCGCTGGTACTTCGGGATCGCATCGACGTCGTCCGCTGCGCGCGCGGCCACGCTGGCCAGGGTGAGGGCCGCAACGGTGATCCCGTGGATGATCTGCATGGACGTTCTCCTAGCCGAACCGACCGGTGACGTAGTCCTCGGTCTCCTTCTTTTCGGGATTGGTGAAGATCTTCTCCGTGGGTCCGTGCTCGACCAGGACTCCGTTCAGGAAGAAGGCGGTGCGGTCGGACACGCGCGCCGCCTGCTGCATGTTGTGGGTCACGATCACGATCGTGTAGCGCTCCTTGAGATCATGGATCAGGTCTTCGATCTTGCCGGTCGAGAGGGGATCGAGCGCGGACGCCGGCTCGTCCATCAGCAGGACCTCCGGATGGGTTGCCAGCGCTCGTGCGATGCAGAGCCGCTGCTGCTGACCGCCCGACAGGCCGAGCGCGCTGTCCTTCAGCCGGTCGCTCACCTCGCCCCAGAGCGCCGCGCGCTTCAGGCTCATCTCGACGACCTCCTCGAGCGCCGCGCGGTCCTTCAGCCCCTGGATGCGCGGGCCGTACGCGACGTTCTCGAAGATCGACTTCGGGAACGGGTTCGACTTCTGGAAGACCATGCCGACGCGGCGCCGCAGGATCTCGACCTCGACGTCCCGATCGTTGACGTCCTCGTCGTCCAAGAGCACCTTCCCCGTGACTCGAACGCCGTCGATGAGGTCGTTCATCCGGTTGATGGTGCGCAGCAGCGTCGACTTCCCGCAGCCGGAAGGGCCGATGAGCGAGGTCACCGACCGGTCGCGCACCGTCAGCTTGATGTCGAAGAGCGCTTGCTTCGAGCCGTACCACAGGCTCAGGTCGTCGATGCGGACCTTCGCCGATCGCGGCGCGGCCGCGCCGTCGATACTGGCAACGCGGGCTCGCGTCGCGGGCGGCGGAAGTCGGGTCACCTCAGCTCCTTCGTTCCCTCACGAATCGACCGTGGGCACCACCGATTCCTCCATCGATGCGCCAGCCTCGGACTCGGTTCTGCGGAGACATGGAGCAGCGTGGACGGACTTCATGAAGAATCCGTCAAGAGAAGATGCGGGGGGCATCAAATGATTCCCCTTCCGAGCCGGGCAAGTCGAGCGACGGTCGATCAAGGAACGTTCAAGTATTTGTCAATAGGACGTTTATGCTGGCGCCTCCGCCTTGCCCTCGAAGGGATCGGCGAACGATCTCGCGCGGTTCGCCGAGGAGCCGCGCCACTCGTCGGTTCGTTACGACCCGACCGGCGCCGAGTAAGAGCGGACCGGCTCGCATCGAGCTCTTCGACGATCTCGACGGTGAAAGAGATGGCGTCGGTGTCCGCTCGGTGCGGTAGCCGAGCGGAACTCGACTGCGTGGACGAATGATGGATGAAACGATGGCCGTACGCATGCGACGTTCCCGAGGCCCTTCGATCGGCCTCGTCTTCCTGCTCTCGGCCGCCTGCAATCGGTCGGACGAGGCCCACACCGCGGCCGCGGTTCACCTGACCGAGCACGTCGAGCTCGCCACGATCGAGTCCGCCATCGATCTGTCCGACCGCGACGCCCTCGTGGAACGGGGCACGGTTCCGTTGGCCCCCCCCGTGGAGTCGTTCACCGATTTCTTCCGATGCTTCGGACCGACGCTCGCCCTGCGGGTGCCGGGGATCGCCGTCGAGGACGCCGGAAGCATCGACTACGAAGCAACCGTCAACGGCGACGTGCTCACGCTGAACGGCGCGGCCGCGGTGGGGCGTATGCTCCCCGATCTCGGCACGCGACGCGTCCTCGTGCGAGCGCGCCTCGATGCCGATCCCGATGCCGAGTTCCGGATCCTCGTGCTGGCGGTGCCGCGGCGGCCCGGAGGTCGGGACAAGGCGGAGTTCTACGTCCGTGATCTGTTGGAAGCCCAAGCCGGTCGGACCCACGAGCTGCGCCGAGTCCGGAGCGACGAGGGAGAGGGGAGCTGGTTCGCGTGCTCCTTCCAGCTCTCGCAGCGATTCCGCTACGTCTTCGGGCTCTTCGCCGTACGCGGCGAAGTCCGCCTCCTCGAGTTCGAATGCCGCTTGACGAGCCCGCTGATCCAGGCGCTGACGAAGCCCAATCTGGACTTCGACTCGCCGTGGGTGCGGCGCGTCGAGGTCGCATCGGATCTGCGCGAGTCGTTCGTGTTCGTCACCCCCGGCGCGATCACGATGCCCGTGCGGATTCCCGAGCGCGGCGGCCGACTCGAGTTCTCGATTGCGTCGGTCGTGGCGAACGGTCCCGGCTTCGTCACCCGCGTGGCAGCTCGTCGAGGCGACGCCGAGCTCTGTTCGGTCGAGCTCACCGTGGAGGAGGTCGAACCCGGGACGCTCCCCGCCTGGCGCGACCTCTCGCTCGACTTGGAAGCGGCGGCCGGCGAGGAGGTCGATCTCGTCTTCTCCGGCGAGGTCCGCGACGATCCCGACGGGAACGTCGGTATCGCGGTGGGCGTCCCGACCCTGGTCTTCCCGGGCGATTTCGGCTCGCGTTCGGACGTGGTGATCGTGTCGCTCGACACCGTCCGCGCGGATCGACTGTCCCTCTACGGCTATCCGAAGCCGACCACGCCTCGGCTCGCCGAGATCGGTGGACGTTCGGCGGTCTTCGACGCGGCGATCGCGTCGTCCTCGTGGACGCTGCCCTCGCACGCGACCCTCTTCTCCGGACTCCTTCCGGACCGGCACCGGGTCGCCCACGCGAGCAAGCGGATCGGCCGCTCGGTGTCTCTTCTCGCCGAGGAGTTTCGCGCGAACGGCTATCGCACGGTCGCGGTGACCGGCGGCGGCTTCGTGCATCCGAGCTTCGGGTTCGGGGCCGGCTTCGACGAGTATCGCGTCTACGATCCGGTTCCGAGCCGATCGGATGGACCCAGCGGCGCGTACGAGCTCGGCCGCCGAGGTCGCCAACGGGTGATGGAGATCCTTCGCGCCCCGCGCGACCGACCGCTCTTCTTGTTCGTCCACACCTACGTGGCCCACGAGTACAACGCCCTTCGCGAGGATCTCGCCGCGATCGGAGTGGCCGAGGCGGACCTCGACGAACGGATCGGCCCCACCGAGCGGAAGAGCCTGCGCGGTCGAATGCAGGACGGAGACCCGCGCGACTTCCAGGAAGAGTTGTACGACCTCAGCGTGCGGTACGACGCCACCCTGCGTCGAGCCGACGCCCTGGCCGGCGACGTGTTCGACTCGATCGAAGCATCGGAGCGGTCCGACGACACCTACCTCTTCGTCGTTTCGGACCACGGCGAGGAGCTCGCCGAGCATGGTGGCTACGGCCATGGGCACGAGCTTCACGAGGAACTCATCCGCGTTCCATTCGTGTGTCGGGGTCCCGGCATCGTGGCGTCGCGGTTCGACGACGTGGTGTCGCTCGCCGACGTCGCGCCGACGCTGCGCGCGCTCTGCGGTCTTCCCGCGGTCGACTCCGATGGGCGGGACCTTTCGCCGCTGTTCACCGGCAGCATGATCATGCCGGAGCCGGCCATGGCGGCAATGGGCAACGAGTGGGAGGACACCCTCCACGTGCTGCGCGATCAGCGATGGAAGCTCAAGATCGTCGATCCACCGAACGGGGAGCGGCGGGTGTCGCTGTTCGATCTCGCGTCCGACGGCGAGGGACGTGACGTCGCGGGGACGATGGGCGACCGAGTCGAACGGATGACGGCCGCGCTCGAGGAACGCATCCGCCAGCAGGAAGACGCGGGGGCGGGAACCGAACAGAGCTCGATCACGGAGGAGATGGAGGCCGAGCTGCGGGAGCTGGGCTACCTCGGAGACCGGTGATCGCCGTACGACGCCGGGGCTCCGTTCAGGTGTCGTCGTGCGAGGTCACGCTCGCCGCCTCGGACGGGCCGAGGCTTGCGACTGGCAATGAGACCCGGAACGACGAGCCGACGCCTTCCTCGCTCTTCACCGAGATGCTGCCGTTGTGCGCCCGGACGCAGTGCTTCACGATCGCGAGGCCGAGGCCGGTCCCGCCCATCTCGCGCGACCGGGAGCGATCGACCCGATAGAAACGCTCGAAGACGCGCGGCAACGCCGCCGCCGGCATGCCGATGCCCGAGTCCTCGACTTCGACGGTCACCGAGCGGTCGCCGTTGTAGAACCGCACGTTCACCGTGCCGCCCGCCGGGGTGTACTTGATCGCGTTGTCGATCAGGTTCGTGAAGACCTGCTCGAGCCGCTTCTCGTTGCCCTGGACGCGCCGAGTCGCCGGCTCCGAGTCCAGGAGCGAGAGCTCGACGCCCTTCTTCTCTGCGGTTCCCGCGAGCGCGCTGATGGCGCTCTTCACCGGCAGCGAGATCGGGAAGACCGACGTCGACATCTTGTCGCCTTGCGACTCGATCCGGGTCAGCTCGAGCAGATCGGCGACGATCGCCTGCATGCGCCTCGCGTTCCGTTTTCCGATGTCGAGGAAGCGGTCGAACGTATCGACGGACTGCGGGTCCTCGGGCTTCACGGTCTCCAGCGTCTCGAGCGCGCCGATCACGGCCGCGAGCGGCGTTCGCATCTCGTGCGAGACGTTGGCCACGAAGTCGATGCGCACCTTGTCGAGCCGGCGGACGTCGGTGACGTCGGACAAGAGCGCGACCGCGCCGAGGTTCGGCTTGATGCGTGTCGCCGACACGGCGAGGGTCCGCTCGCGGTGGGTCGGGTCGGCCGCGTCGCCGTGCCAGTCTTCCTCGCCCGACAGCACGGTGCGGAGGGCCAGCTCGAGCTCGGGGAACCGCACGTGCTTCCAGAGCTCCGCCCCCGCCTCGATCGGGTCGGTCAGCCCGAGGTGGCGCGCCGCGGCGTGGTTCATCAAGAGGACCCGCTCGTCCGGATCGACCGCGATGACGCCTTCGTTCATCGATGCGTGGATGGCCACCGTCTCGCGGCGTTGGCGCTCCATCAGCACGAGCTGCTGGCCCATGTCACGGTCCATACGGTTCAACGCGATCGCGAGCCGGCGCGCTTCGATGGGGCCGTGGATGCGCATCATCCGGCCGAACTCGCCGGGACGATGTTCGGTCGCCGCCCGCTCGATCTCCTCGAGGGGCCGCGCCAGCCAGCGGGCGACGAACGCGGAGCCGACCAGTCCGAAGAGCAGAGCGGCGGCGCCTCCGAGCATCAGGCCCGTGGAGAGGGAGCCGAGCGTCGCCTCCACCCGGCTCAGGCTCGTCCCCACGCGGATGAACCCGGCCAGCCGTCCGTCGCGCTCGATCCGCCTGGCCAGGTAGAAGGTCTCGTCACCGGTCGTCGCGCTCCGCCTCAACGCGACGCCGGACCCGTTCGCGGCGGCCTCGACGATCTCTTCGCGCTGACCATGGTTCGCCTGCGGGAGCGGCGCCTCGGTATCGGCGACGACCTCACCGCCCGGCGTGATGATCGTGACGCGAAGCCGGTGTTCCTTGCACGAGCGCTGCAGCTCCTTCGTGAAATCCGCCGCGAGGGCGTGATCTCGAATGACGGCGCCCGCCGGCTCGTCGAGGACGCTCGCGACGGCGGAGAGACGTCGTTCGACGCCCTCCTTGTGGAACGTACGGATGCGCGCCCGCCCGTAGAAGGAGGCCGCCACGAGGAACGTGAAGAGAACGAAGGAGAAGGTGAGGAAGATCCGACCCGAGAGCGTGTTCGGAACGAGCTTGGTCATTCGGAGGAGACGGGGACTTCCCGGAACTTGTAACCGAGCCCCCGAATCGTCTCGATGTTCGAACCGTACGAGCCGAGCTTCTTGCGGAGCGTGGCGATGTGGACGTCGACGTTACGATCGATGACGACCGCGTCGGGCGCGATCGCGGCGTCGAGAAGCTGGCTTCTCGAGTGCGCGCGTCCCGCGCTGGCCACGAGGTGGCGCAGCAGCTTGAACTCGGTCATCGTGAGCTTGATGGGCTCGTCGAACAGCGCGACCTCGTGCTTGATCGAGTCGATCACGAGGTCGCCGAACCGAAGGACGCGCTGCTGCTGGTCACGCTGCTTCTGCTCGGCCGCCCGGAGGCGCGCCGAGATGCGCGCGACCAGCTCGCGCACGCCGAACGGCTTGCGAACGTAGTCATCCGCGCCCTGGGAGAGCCCGATGACGACGTCGGTCTCCTCGGCCTTGGCCGTCAGCATGATGATCGGAACGTGCTCGGTCCGCTCTTCGGTCTTCATGCGACGGCAGACCTCGAGACCATCGATGCCGGGCAGCATGAGGTCGAGCACCATCAAGTCCGGGACGCGGCGGCGTGCCTCGGACAGCGCGGCCTCGCCGTCGTGCGCGACCCCGACCTCGTAGTGCTCGCGGCTGAGATGATGACGGACGAGCTCGCACAGATCGGGCTCGTCATCGACAACGAGGATATACGGCTTCTTCATGATCGACCAACGGTAGCGCGGCGCACTGCCACGGCACCAACGACGCATAAAGATACGGTAAATCGCACGGGCGTCCCACCGTTCCAGCTCCGACATCATGCATCGATGAGCCGGGCATCCACGATGTCGACGTGATCGTCCGCGGCACCGTCGCCGCCATCCTCCACGATCAGTCGCAGCCGCTTGCCCCCGCGAACGTCGATGGTGATGGGGACGGGAGGCGCGCCGCCGACGAGCGGATCCGTCGCGAGCCGTTCCTCGTCATCGACGAGGATCCGGATCCGCGCGGTGCCGGCCGGACCGACCTCGGCGTCGATCCCGACTCGGGCCAGGAGGCTCGAGAAACGGCCATCGAGGTCGAACTCGAGCACGGTGCCGGCCGTCGTACCGATCCCGCCGGCGAACGCTTCGCCGGCCATCCGAAGGACGCGGCCGCCGGCCGATCGATCCAGCGACAACCCAACCTCGCCCGCCTCGACGACTCGCGCGGCGACGCCGTCCAGCGAGATCCCGGGCCGCTTCTTCTTCACGAAGAAGCCGATGCGCGCGAGGGGCAGAGAGCCGCCGCGAGGCCGCACGGACATGGCGAATCGTGTGCGGCGGCCGATCACGTCCGGACCGAAGACCAGCAGGTCCTCCTGCCAGGAATCGCGTCCGTCGGTGCGGGTCGAGACCGGCGCCGATACCGGCGTCGTATCGATCATCACCACGTAGTCGTCGATCGCCTCGCTGGGCGCGCGGCGGACGACGAGCACGATCTCGTGCTCGAAGCGCGGCGGGACGTCGAGCGCGAAGATCAGGGGACGGGCGACGTGGACCACGTCGTCGCGGATCGGACCGCCGCCGCGGGTCTTGAGTTCCAGGACCGACTTGCGGGAGTCGGGGACGAGCGCCGACCACTGCGAGATCACGAACGGGTCGCCCGGCACCAGGTCCTGGTTCGTGAGCCGGTCGAGATGGAGCTCCTCGAACAACCCGGCGTCCGGCCGCGATTGGCGAACCGCGTGCATCGCGCCGCCGGCCGCTCGGAGCGCCTCGGATCGGCGGCCAAGATCGAGCAGGTCGTCCGCGATCCGCTCGACCTCCGCGTCCGTCAGTCCGATCGTGATCAGCGCGAGTCCCGCCCGGGCCGGCACCGCGAACCCGCGCGCCGCATAGAGACCGTCCGCGATCGTCCCGTGGAGTGGCGTGGCGTCGAACCCGGCCTGTGGACAGACGAGCCAGACGCCGGCGTCTTTCGAGACGGAGGGGGGAGGCGGAACGTCGAGCGCCCAGAGCAGGTTCGACGACCGTTCGAGGAACCCGTCGCGGCCGACGGACCCCGGTGCGATGGTCTTCGTCGCTCGGTACGGCCTCACGACGGCGGGGAGGATCTCATCGAGCGGACGGGGGAGCGGCTCGAGCACGGTCGTCGAACGGTGGTTCGCGATCACCGCGCCGCCGTTCGCGAGGGTCTCGACCAGGCGGCGGGGGAGCTCCGGGTCGTTCGTCTCGAGCTCGATGCGCTCGGATGGCAGCTCGAACGACGGAGGAGCGATCGCGACCAAGCGGAAGCCAGACTCGAGCTCGGCCGCCGCGGCGGACTCGACGCGAACGCGCCGGATCGAACGAGGCGGGAGCGAGCAAGTGAACGCGGTGCGGCAGCGCCCCTGGCCGGTCACGTCGTACGCGCCGGTCCGCGCGAGGCCGAGGTCGGAGAACGCCGCGCTGATGATTGCCGCTTCCGGCTCGGGGTTGACCAGCAGGAGGTCGACCGTCGCGCCGTCGGCCGCCGTGGGCCAGATCCGGGGGGCGACCTCGGAGAAGAGATCGATCGGCAGGATCTTGGTCGCGCGCGTGGGATCGATGCGACGATCCTCGCGCCGAAACCCGAGCGGGCGAGGGGTCGATTCATCCGGGCCGAGGGCGCCCTCGCGTCGAGCCGCCACGACGTCCGGATCCGCCGCTGGCGCATCGAGCGCGTCGAGGAGCCATTCGAGCGCGAAGCGTCCGTCCGGAGAGAAGAACACGATCAGGGTCGGCGCGACGAACGAGTCCCCCGGGTTCAGCGCCCGGTCGGGAACGAGCGCTTCCGCCGAGAGGTGGAAGTGCTGATCGTCGGGCTCGAGCGCGATCCGCGTCTCGGTCTCGGGCGTCGGGTCGAGGAAGGCGGCGCCGACCGCAGAGCGACGCGATGGCGTCGCGGCGAGCAGCATGCGGCGGCTCTCGATCCGTCCGGCGAGGGCGCGCGTGTCGACGCCCGGCGTCCGTTCCGGTCGGATCGCGAGCACGCGCAGGTCATACGAGGACGCGGTCGCTCGTCCCCGAACGTCGTCGAGGAGGCGCACTCCTTCGATCGTGACCGGGGCGTCGCCGTCGTTCGTCACGCGAACCTGGAGCTCGACCCCTGGCCACGCCTCGAGCGGTGAACGGGTCACGTCGATTCGCAGGGACTTGGGATCGCCGTCGACGACCAACGCGCGCGGCGCGACGTCGTCGATGGTCTCCGGCTCGAGGATCGGCGGCTCGGCGTGATCCTCCTCGCCCGCCCACGAAGACGAGGAAAAACCGAAGAGCACGGCGATCCAGGTTCGCGTGATCCAGCTCATGGTGGGTGCAGCATACTTCGTTAATCTGTCAGGTCGAAAACCCATGGTCCCCGAAGAGAGCCCGAGAGGTCGACGAATGCGCATTGCGATGGCCCAGATCGACACCGTGGTCGGTCGGGTCGACGCCAACCGTGACGCGGTGCTGGCCGGGATCGCACGGGCGCGGGAGGCGTCCGCTTCGGTCGTGCTCTTTCCCGAGCTCACGTTGACCGGCTACCCCCTGCTCGACCTGATCCACCGGAAGAACTTCCTCATCTCCCAGCGGCGCGCGCTGGACGAGGTCGCGCAGGCGGCAGAGGGAATCACGGTCGTGGTCGGGTTCGTCGATCAAGACCCGGGTCGAACCGGCGCGAACGGCCACGCCGTGGTCTATAACGCCGCGGCCGTCCTCCGTAACCGCGAGATCGCCGGGGTCCATCGCAAGATCCTCCTCCCCGACTACGACATCTTCTTCGAGCAGCGCTACTTCACGCCGGGCTTCGAGCCAACGGTGGTCGACGTAGACGGGGTCCGCCTCGGCGTGCAGATCTGCGAGGATCTGTGGGACGAGCACTACGAGAGGAAGGTGACGAGGACGCAGGTCGAACGCGGCGCGGATCTGATCCTGAACCTGTCCGCGTCGCCGTTCCATGTCGGGAAGGGGAAGACGCGGCGGGAGCTCGTGCGACGGCACGTCGCCACCGTCGGTCGGCCGGTCTTCTTCTGCAACCAAGTCGGCAGCGAGGACGGCTACGAGGGCGAACTCATCTTCGACGGCGACAGCTTCGCCGTCGACGCCAAGGGGCGACTGATCGGGCTCGGCCGTTCCTTTGCGGAGGATCTCGTCGTCTGCGACGTCGACGCGCGCGGCGAAGGAGTCGAGATCGACGACCGCGAGTTCAACGAGGACGAGGAGGGGTGGGGAGCGCTCGTCTGCGGCGTCCGGTCGTACGCGCGCCGCGCTGGGTTCGAGAAGGCGCTCCTCGGCCTGTCGGGCGGCATCGATTCCGCCCTCGTGGCGGCGGTCGCGGGCGAGGCGCTCGGCCCCGAGAACGTGCTCGGCGTGTCGATGCCGTCACGCTACTCGAGCGACCACTCGAAGAGCGACGCCGAGCTGCTCGCCGACAACCTCGGCATCGTGTACCGGCAGGTCCCGATCGAGGCGGTCTTCCAGGCGTACCTCGACACCCTCGCGCCGTCGTTCGAGGGGCTCGCACCGGACGTCACCGAAGAGAACCTGCAGGCGCGCGTGCGCGGCGGCATCCTGATGGCGCTGTCGAACAAGACGGGCGCGCTCCTGCTGTCGACCGGCAACAAGACCGAGGTCGCGCTCGGCTACTGCACGCTGTACGGCGACATGAACGGCGGCTTGATGGTTATCGCGGACGTCTCGAAGTCGAGGGTGTACTCGATCGCGCGCCACGTGAACGCGGTCGCCGGGCGCGAAGTGATCCCCCGCGGCAGCCTCGAGAAGCCGCCGTCCGCCGAACTCCGTGACGCGCAGGTCGACCCGTTCGACTACGAGGTCGTCAGTCCGCTCGTCGACCGGCTCGTCGAGGAAGACGCGACCATCGACGAGTGCGTCGCCATGGGGTACGACCGCGAGCTGGTGACGCGCCTCGAGCGGCTCGTGCGGCTCTCGGAGTACAAGCGTCGCCAGGCCGCGCCGGGGATTCGGATCACGCGCCACGCGTTCGGCGTGGGGCGGCGGATGCCGATCGCGTAGCTTGCCCGCGACGACGAGCAAGGTCGCGTCTCGCCGCCCGCGGCCTGCGAAGGTCCTCGCCGTGTCGGGCTTCGCGGACGCAGTTCGGCGGCTGGCCGTCCGAGGCCGACCTCGACTCCACGTGGGGGTTCTTCTGGGGCGCCGCGCGGCGCCAGGCTCCCGGGGGGCCTGGCGCCGCCAGCGTGGTCGATCGACTCGCTACTTCACGCGCACGATCTTCAGCAGCCCGACGTAGCGCGGAACGATCGAGACCGGCGTGTTCAGCGCGGAGTTGGTGGTGAAGGAGTGGGTGTGCGTGTTCCTCGCGGCATTCAGGACGGGACCGATGGGATTCTGGAGGATCAGCCATGAGCTGCTCCCGGCGCCCGTCGTCCCCGAGTGCGTGTGCTTGAGGTCGGCGGTGTCTTGCCCGCCGGTCGTTCCGATCGCCGCGACGCTCGCCGCGCCGCGCACGAACCGATCGCGCAGGTCCGGCGTGGGCAATCCGACGAACGGCGACACCGGATCGGCGACGGGGCTGCCGTCGGCGATCTCGTATCCGTCAGGCACCGGCACGTCGGGGTGGAATCGATACCAGTCCTGGACTCCGCCGAGCGGCACCTGCATCACCCCCGGCTCGTGGTTCGGCCGCGGTCGATAACGGACCTCGGGGAACTTGCCCTGGATCGCCTGCGCGTTGTCGATCCAGAGCGTCTGTTCGGGGAAGACCCGAAACTGCAGGTGCGTAGCGTTGGGATGGACGTGGTGCCGCACGGTGAGTCGTGTCGAGACACCGTTGACCACCACTTCCGACTTCACCGTCGACGCGAGGCCGTCGTCGATCGCGATCGTCGCGACGGCCTGGCTGAACGGCGTCGAGAGGTCGACGGAAAAGGTCATGTCCTCGTCGTGGAACTCAGAGAAGGCCTCCAACGACTGCGCCACGAAACTGCCAGGCGCCATCGCGCGGCAGGCCATGACGTACTCTCCGCTTCCGAAGTTCGCAGTGATCGGCACGCGCGTGTACTCGATGCCGGTTTGGCCAAAGAGGTTCGTCGTATTGCCCTGCGGATACCAGAGCTCCGGCGGGATCGGGCCTCCGGTCGAGGCCGGCACGCCGAGCGACCATTCCTCCATGCCGCCGTTGCCGAGCAAGTTGGGAGCGATCGTGCGCGGATAGTCCGCGGGCTGGAGCGTCTGGGCGAGGCACGCACAGACGAGGAGCGAGGTGGCCGTGAACATCGCATGTTCCTTTCGATGCATCGCGTCGCCGGGGCGACACGTTTCTGGTTCTTGACAGACCAAGTCCCGGGGGGGCACAGTCTCGTCGGTCGATCGTGCTCTTGGGTCCTGGTCGGGGCGCTCGCCCCGACGTATTTCCGTGAAGGGGTCGGAACGTGCGCAGCAAGAAGTCGGATTCTCCCGCGGATTTCGACGGGTCTCGCGCGGGCGACGTGACCGCATTGCTCGCAGCGTATCGGCAGGGTGATGGAGGGGCGCTCGATCGATTGGCGGCGTACATCTACCCGCAGCTCCTGCGCATCGCGAGCGACCGTCGCCGTCGGCAGACGCGGTCCGTCACTCTGAGCACCGGCGACCTCGCGCACGAGGCGTACGCGAAGGTCCTTGCCGCCGTCCCCGACGCGATCACGAATCGACCGGCGTTGATGCGCGCGCTGGCGCGGGCGATCCAGAACCTGCTGGTCGATCACTACCGCCGCCGGCAGAGCGCGAAACGCGGCGGATCGTGGGAGAAGATCGAGATCGAGGGGCTCGAGCTCTCGGCGGCGTTCGACGTCGTCGATCAGGTCGCGCTCAAGGAGGCCATGGAGCGGCTGCACGAGCGCTCCGAGATCGGGGAGCGCTGTCATGAGGTCGTCCTGCTGCGGTACTACGGCGGGCTCGAGATGGGCGAGATCGCCGAGGTCCTCGGCGTCTCCCGACGAACGGTCGATCACGACTGGCAGTTCGCGCGCGCCTTCCTCGCGCGAACGATGCCGCACGACGATGCGACCGGCGACTGGGCGGACGATGCAGGGCGATGACGTTCTCGTCTATCGGTGGTTCGAACGTGCGCGGGAGACGCCCGTTGGGGGTCGCCCACGCATCCTCCGCGCTGCGCCGTCTGCCGTCCGCGACGAGGTTCGGAGTCTGCTGGACGCCCTCGAGCTCGATCCGAGCTTCCTCGAGCTCGACCCGCTCGCCCCCGCTCCGACGTCGGATGAGCCAGACGGGACTTTGGTGCCGGAGTGGATCGGTCCGTATCGGATCCTCGGCCTGCTCGGGCGTGGCGGGATGGGCGTCGTTTATCTCGCGCGCGAGGAGTCCCCGCCGCGCGACGTGGCGCTGAAGGTGCTGCGGCCCGAGCTCCTTACGGAGACGGCGCGACGACGGTTCGAACACGAGGTCGAGATCCTGGGCCGCCTCGAGCACCCGGGGATTGCAAGGATCTACGCGGCCGGCACGGCCGACGTGGGCGATCGGACGGCGCTGCGGTACTTCGCGATGGAGCGTGTCGAGGGACGATCCTGCACGGAGTTCGCGATGGAACGTCGACTCGATCGGCGGGCGCGCGTCGGGTTGCTCGTGAGGATCGTCGACGCGGTGCAGTTCGCGCATCGGAACGGGATCATCCACCGCGACCTCAAGCCGGCGAACATCCTGGTCGATCGGTTCGGTCAACCGAAGGTGCTCGACTTCGGCGTGGCGCGGCTCGTCGAGCCGGATGTGGTCGGGGCGGACGTGTCGGAGGCGCGGACCGTCACCGGTGCGATGATCGGAACGATCGGCTACATGAGCCCGGAGCAGTGTCGCGGCCGACATGCGGACATCCGCGCCGACGTATTCGCACTCGGCGTCATCGCGTTCGAGCTGGTGCTGGGGCGCCGTCTCTGCGACGACGAGCCTGGGTCCTATCTCGATCGCGTGTTGGCGCCGGGACCGCTCCCCTCGATGCGCGCCGCCGACCGCACGATCGACCGTGACCTCGACGCAATCGTCGCGAGGGCCATCGAGAAGGACCCTGATCAGCGCTATCCAGCGGCCGTCGATTTCGCGGACGAACTGCGAGCGTGGCTCGACGGCCGGCCGCCGCGGGCGAGGCCTTCCGGCGCCGCCGGCGCGTGCCTGCGGTGGGTGCGCCGGCATCCGGTGAAGGCCGCCGCTGCGTTCGTCGCCGTGCTTGCTCTCCTCGGGACCGCGCGCGGCCTGCGGACTTGGCGCGAGTTCGTTGCACTTCGCGAAGCGAACGCGGCGGCCGACCGCCAGAGCCGCCTCGACCGATCGACCATAGACACGATGAAAGACCTCTCCTTCGAGGACGCGTCTCCCGCAGACGTGATCCGCCGCTTCGAGCGCATCCTGGACGAGGATCCGCGCCGCGCGGACGTGGTGGGCGGGCTCGTGTTCACGCTGCTGAGCGAGCAGCGCGACGACGAGGCACGGACGGTGATCGACCGTTACGGCTCGATCGCGGAGCCGGCGGAGACGCTGCGCGACATCGAGACCGTGGCCGGCCGTATCCTCGGGTGGGAGATCCCGGTGGGTCGATCGGAGCCGAGGTCGGCGATGGCGCTCTTGCTCGAAGCACTGTGGTTGGTTCGAGAGGTCGACGACGTCGATCGAGCCGACATCGATCTCGCCTTTCGCAAGGTTCGATCCGCGGCGCTGCGAGCGGATCCTCCGTGGCCGTACCTGTTCGATCACCTCGCGCGCACGGCGGCGGTGCGGCACTCCGTGCGACGCGACCGCGAGTCGCTGAACGACTTCAGCGACGCCGTCGAGACGTTCGTCGGGCGGTCGACCGAATCGGACCGCATCGCGTACTGGCAGGCGCGGCTGGCGCTGGCGGAGGATCGACTCGCGGACGCCATCATCCACATCGATCGCGCGCTCGAGATCGATCCCCTCCGCCCTTCGTACCTCTCCCGACGAGGTCTGATCTTGTCGGGGATGAAGCGGCACCACGAAGCGATCGATGCGTATAGCCGCGCGATCGAGCAAAGCGCGACCACTGCCGCGTATTACTACAACCGCGGCAACGCCTGGGAACAGGTCGACAGAAGAAGGGAGGCCGGGCGAGACTACGAGATCGCGACGCTCCTGAATCCGAGGTTCGGGAGTGCATGGCTCAACCTATCCGCCATCTGCTCGAGATTGCGAAGCGTCGCCGACGCGGTCTGCGCGGGCGAGGCCGCGGTGGCGATCTCGCCGAACAGCCGTAGGGCGTGGTTCAATCTGGGTACCGGCTATGAGCTTTCCGGCCGTTATCACGACGCGATTCGGTGCTTCCGGCGAGCGCTCGTCGGGGGAGGGGCCGATCCAGAGACCTACGCCGTGCGAACGCAGTTGGCCTTCGTTCTCTTGAAGGTCCGTGGTCTCGATGAAGCGCAGGAGCAGTACGCTCTGGCGTGGCAAGAGGAACAACTCGATCCGATGGCGCGAGGGATGGTCGCGCTGTTCGTCGCGCGGGGAAACTACGCGGAAGCGTTGGCGTGGTCGCAGCAGTTGGAGATCGCACGGAACGATCACCAAGCCGCGGGGGCGCGGGCGGCCCTGGCGATCCGCGCCCGGTGCGGTGACGCCGCCGACCTCGACCTCCGACTCGGAAAGCGCTTTGGCTCGCCGAATCCGGACGCTCTGAGCAAGAGCGCGCAGCTCCTCGCGTCCATGGGCCGCGAGGAGCTCTCCGCGTTCATCTACCGAATGGTGCTGGAGATCGACCCGTGCCACCCGGCGGCCGTCGAATGGTTGACCCGCGCTCGCGCGATCGCCGGCACGTGACGTCGAGGTCCACCGCGCGTTCGCCCCGTCGACGCGCCGGGCTCTTCATCACCACGAAGTAGCGGAACGTCCAGGCGGATCGAAGGTCGTCTATGAGAGTTGATGGACCAACCGCGGCAACGCATGGGAACCGGTCGACAGACGAGGGAGGCCGGGCGAGACCGCGCGTCCGCCCCGTCAACGCGCTGGCGACGTCCCCGTCACGTGAAGTCCCCGCGCGCCCCAGTCCTCCCCTTCGCGCGCGCAGACGAACACGTCGTCTGCGCCGGCTGCCACGCGGAGGACGAGGCCGTCTCGGATTCGTTCGAGCGTGACGGTGCGGCCGACGAGCGGCGCCCAGAGGGGCGCGGCGGAGACGTCGTGGGTCAGCGGCGGGTCGTCGGCGAACGCGGACGCGTCGGAGACGACCACCGTCGATCCACCCTCGCCGTCGCTGAACGTGACGAAACGGCGCGACCCATCGGCGAACTCGAGCCGGATCTCGCGGTCGAGCTCGTGCGGATCCTCGTCGGGGTCGAGGAAGAGCGGGTCCGATTCGTACAGCTCGTAGTGGACGGCCGCGAGAGCGCGCGGCACGTCGGTCATCCGTCGGATCCGATCTCGGCCGCGGCGGCGAGGATCTCTTCGGGCGTCGCGCGCCGGTTCAGTCGATCCGGCGTGAACCGCCAGCGGACGATTCCCTTCCGGTCGACGAGGAAGAGCGTCGCGTAGAAGACGTCCGACCCGCCCGGTCCCTGACCCTTGTCCCGGAGCCCGGTCCGCTCGATCAGCAGACCGTCTGCATCGGTCAAGATCGGGAACGGCAGCTCGAAGCGCGCCGCCGCCTCTCTCGCGTTGGCGGCGGTGTCGGTGCTCGCCACGATCACCGAGATCCCGGCATCCTCGAACCGCTTGGCTGAGTCACGGAGCCGCACGAGCTCCTTCACGCACGATGGTCACCAGAACCCGCGAAACAGCACGATGAGCTGCAGCTTCGACGTGGCGCCCGCCACCCCGACCGGCAACGCCTTGGTTCCGGTCACGTCGAGCATCGTGGTGCGGGGGAAGCCCTCGCCGACTGCCGGTCCGCGCGGTCGATCCTCGCCGTAGAGGGTCATGAAGTGGATGCCGTAGAGAAAGACGGCGGCGAGGACGAATGGCACCAGCGAGAACGCCTTCAGCAGGCAGTTCTTCCCGCGCGTCACCTGGATCCCCGCGAGCACGAGCGCCGCCGCGAACAGCGCGTAGTACCCGATCGGGTACGGCTCGAGGACCCAGAGCCGGAGCCCGACGTACGCGTACCCGATGAACGCGATGACGAGGAAGGAGGAAAGGAGATACATCAGCCACCGTCCGGCATCCCGGCGAGTTCGTCGGCCGCCGCCTCGCACGGCACCGAGTCATCGTCGCGATCGAGGTAGCGATCGGGGAGGGCGACCTTCTGCGTTCCCGCGCCCTTCGCGCGTCGTGCGCGGATCGAGTCGGGTGGATACGGCTGGGTCGGGTCGACCGACCGGAACAGCGCTTCCATGCCGGCGAGGGACTCGACCAGGTTCAGGTTCTTGCGCAGCTCGGACGTCCCGCGGAAGCCCTTCGTGTACCAGGCGCCGTGGCGGCGCATGTGTCGCACGCCGAGGTACTCACCGAAGAACGCGACCAGCTCGCGTGCGTGCTCGACCGCGATCTCCGCGATCTCTCCGAGACTCGGCGGGTCGGGCGGCTCCTCGCCGCGGAAGACGCAGGCAAGGTCGCGGAACAGCCACGGGCGGCCCAGGCAGCCGCGCCCGATGATGACGCCGTCGCAGCCGGTGGCGCGTATCATGCGGAGCGCGTCGAACGGCTCGAAGATGTCCCCGTTGCCGAGCACCGGGATGGAGATCGCCGCCTTCAGCTCGCCGATCGCACCCCAGTCGGCCTCGCCGTCATAGAGCTGCGCCGCGGTGCGCGCGTGCAGGCCTGCCGCCGCGCAGCCCTCCTGCTCCGCCACGCGGCCCGCGTCGAGAAACGTGAGCAGGTCGTCGTCGATCCCCTTGCGGAACTTGACGGTGACCGGGATCGTTCCTGCCCGCTCGACGACCGCGCGCACGAGCCGCGCCATCAGCCGCGGCTTCAACGGGATCGCGGCGCCGCCGCCGTGGCCGGTCACCTTCCGCACGGGACATCCGAAGTTCATGTCGATGTGGTCGACTTGGCCCTCGCCGACGAGCCGCTCGGTGGCGAGGCCCAGGTACGTCGGGTCGGTCCCGTAGAGCTGGATCGACCGCGGGAGCTCGTCCGGCAGGAACGACGCCAGGTGCTCGGTCTTGCGGTTCCCCTCCGCGAAGCCGCGCGCGGTGATCATCTCGCTCACGTAGAGACCCGCGCCGAACCGGCGGCAGATCCGGCGGAACGGACCGTTCGTGACCCCCGCCATCGGTGCGAGCACGACCGGCGGATCGACGGCGAGCGTCCCGATCGCGAGCCCGGGGAACTCATCCGGCGCCGCGACCGCGACGTCGCGGTTCAAGTCGCTCCGGTAGATCGGGTTCACGTCATTCGCCGCGGTAGGTGACGAACGACGTCGGCGTCTCGTGGAGGCGGATCTCGTGGAGCGGGACCGGCAGCAGGCCGGACAGCTCGTTCCAGATCCAGATCGAGAGGTTCTCGGCCGACGGGTTCTCGAGCAAGTCGTTCAGGTACGTGTGGTCCAGCCGGCTCACGACCCGTTCGCGCACGATGTTCTTCAACTGCACGAAGTCGAACGCCATCCCGTCCTTCTGGACCGGATGCTCGATCGTCACCACGAGCTGGAAGGTGTGGCCGTGGAGGTTCTCGCACTCGCCGTGATAGTCGGTGAGCTGGTGCGCGGCGTCGAACGTGAAGACCTTGGAGACGAGCATCGCGAGTCGAGATGGATGGAAAACGAGCATACTAGCCGATGACCTCGGTCGACGCGAGCCAGCACTCGCCTCCGTCGCGGACCGCGTCCACGAACCGGTCTCGGGCGGCAGACCGCGCGCTGCGTCGCCTCGACTCCGGACGGTTCGAGTCCTACCGGTTCGGGTTGCGCTCCAGGATCAACGACATCACCTCGTTCCGGCTCGGCCCGCTTTCGTGGAAGACCCCGCGCAGCGCGGACGTGACCATGAGGGAGCCCTGCTTGCGGACGCCGCGCACCGTCATGCAGGTGTGCATCGCCTCGAGGACGACGGCCACGCCGCTCGGCTTCAGGCGATCCATGAAGAGGTCGGCGATCTGGCTCGTCAGCCGCTCCTGCACCTGGGGGCGGCGCGCGAAGCCCTCGACGACGCGGGCCACCTTCGACAGGCCGACGACGTGTCCGTTCGGGATGTAGGCGACGTGGGCGCGGCCCGTGAACGGCATCAGGTGGTGCTCGCAGAACGAGTCGAACGGGATGTCCTTCACCAGGACGAGCTCGTGATGGTCCTCGTCGAACACCTTGTCGAGGTGGCGGCTCGGGTCCTCGGTCATCCCGGAGAACACCTCTTTGTACATGCGGGCGACGCGAACGGGGGTGTCGCGGAGGCCGTCGCGGTTCAGGTCCTCGCCGATCGCGGCCAGGAGTTCCCGCACCGCCTTCTCGATTCGCGCTTCGTCGATCACTTCGCATCCTCCGGGCGTCCGCGGATTCGGAAGCCAGCGGAGACGGTATACGGCCGGACCGGGACCGGGGATTCGAAAACCCGGATGCGCCAGACGGCGGCGGGCCTGCCCCGGGGAAGGAGCAGGCCCGCCGCCTCCGCCTTCACGGCTTCACGAGGAGGGCGCCGCCTATCGGCCCCCGACCGGGATGACGCCGTTCGCGTCGGGCCGCGGGAGGGACCGCGGGTGCTGACCCGCGGCGTCGAACGAGCGCGCGGACGGATCGACCACGTCGGCGAGCGCGGTGACCATCCGCATGCGGATCACGTCGCTGCCGAGCTTCGGGATGGATTGGATGAACGCGCGCTTCACCGCCGGATCGTGCGCATACGGCGCCAGCGCGTCGGCGAACGCCATCTTGACCACGTCGTTCCGCTCGCCCAGGAGCACGGTGATCATCGACTGTCGTACGCCGGCGTCGTCCGCGCGCGCGGCCAACGCCTGCGCCGCCGTCATGCGGGCGACCTCGTTGTCGTCGCGTTGGACCACGACCTGGAACAGCTCGCGCACTTGATCGCTCTCGACGAGTTGATCGGAGAGCGACTGCAGGATCACCATCCGCGCCACCTCGTTCCGGCCGTTCATGACCGCGGCGACCATCGCGCTCCGGATCTCCTCGTCCTTCGAATGCGGCGCGAGCGCCTTCGCGGCCGAGAGTTGAACCACCGCATTCCGATGGTCCTGCAGCGCGCGGATCAGCACTTGGCGTGCGTCCTGTCGATCGGCGAACGGCGCCAGCGCCTCGGCGATGCTCCCTTGGATCGGGTTCGCCTTGCCGTTCGAGACCACGCCCACGAGCAGGTCGCGCACGTCGGGGCTGATCGCTTCGCGCTGAAGCAGGACGTCCATCAGCATCGCGCGGGAGTCGTCGCACGATTCTCGCAGCGCGCGCAGGAACGCCGCCTTCACCGTCGAGTCATCGAGGTACGGGGCGAGCGCGTGCGCCGAGGCCATCCGCACCGAGGGGTTCTCGTCGCGGACGAGCGTCCGGATCAGCGCCTCGCGGATCTCCGGGTCGAGGTGGACGCCGCCCGCGTTCCAGGCCCCCGGCTGGTCGGCGACGATTCGAGTCGGACCGGTCGCGTCCTCCAGCAAGCGGGCGATGTCCACCTCCGCCGGCGCGGCCTTCTCCGGCTCGCACGGCCCGCGCTCGGCCGGCGGCTGCTGCCACTGGTTCTTCGGCTTCTTCTTCGACTTTCCGTCGCACCGAGCGAACACGAGGTCCTTCGCATCCGAGAACGTCGACGCGATGGCGAGCTGGCCCGCCCAGACGGCGGAGAGCCCGGCGACCGCGCCGGCGACGATGGCGGCGCGCTTGCGATTCGAGAGAGGCCTCTTGGAGAACGACAGCATCTCGATCCTCCTTCGGAGTTGAGGTGGAGAAGGCGACATGTGGAGAAGGCGAGCCAGCGGTGAACCGGTCGAAGCGCCGGCGATCCGAGCCGGGCGCTCGGCGTAGTCGAGCAGGGCCAGCGCGTAGCTGCGCCGATGCCCGGTGCGCTTCACGACGAGGAGGTCGCACGACAGCTCGCGCAGGCGGTCGAGGTCGCGGGACAGCCTCCACGCGGCGGGATGGAACCACGCGATCGACGTCAGCGCGGCCTGGAGGATCGCGACGAGCGGATCGCGTCGCTCGAGGTGGATCAGCTCGTGCACGAGCGCCCACGGAACGGCGGCGGTTGGAGTGCGGACGTCCCGTTCGGGCACGACGATCACCGGGTTCCGGACGCCCCAGCAGGCCGGCGTGGTGATGCGGTCCGACACGAGGAGCCGAACGCGGGCGAGGCGCGGAAAGGCGTCCAACGCCCGCGCGAACGCCGGTGCGAGCGGCTCGGACGTCACGGGTGGGCAGCGCCGCAGGATCCACCACGTTCGCGCGTGTCGCGAGAGGTGGTGGACGAGGACCGCGGCGAGCCCCGCAAGGTAGATCCACCAGACGAGCTCGCCCGGCGGTGGCACGGAGCGGCGCGCCGGCCCCCGCGGCGGCGAGGCGTCGCCCGTGGGGCCGGTGCCGGCGGAGGGGCTCGCGATCGGTCGCGCGGCGATGAAGTCCAGGGTGAACGCCGCCGGCGACGGGGCCGACGCACGCTCGATCGGAATCGCCTCCGACACGGCGATCGACGTCGTCACCGCGGCCTCGGGACCGACCGGCTCCGGTTCGGGCGCCGGCCGCTCCGGCAGCACGGCGTCGAGCCGCGTCCGGAACGCGCGGGCGACCGCGTGATCGGCGGAGCGGCCATGCATCGTCCACTGCGCGGCCGGCAGGAGCAGGGCGGCGACGAGTCCGCCGCGCAGGATCGAGTAGGCGAGGATCGGGTCCGACCGCCAGAGCCGCGCCGCGATCCGCATGACCACCCCGACGAGCGCGAGACCGATCGTGTAGAGCGCGAGGTGCGGGAGGAGCGCGGAGCTCATGGGGCATCCTCGTCGACGAGCTGATCCTCGATCAGGCCCTTCAGCTTCTCGAGCTCGGAGCGGCTCAGCGTCTCGTGGCCGACGAGCTGGACGAGCAACGGCTGGACCTTCCCATCGAACAGTCGATCGACGAGGTCTTGCACCATCGAAGTGCTGACGTGCTCCTGCGTCACCCTCGCCAGGAAGCGGTGCGCGCGTCCTTCGCCGGCCCGGGCGTCGACGAAGCCCTTCTCCTTCAGGATCGTGAGCATCGTCTGGACCGTGTTGTACGCCAGCGGCTTCTTGCGATCCGCGTTCAGGCGCTCGACCACCTCGCGCACGGTCAACGGCTCGCGCGCGGCCCAGACCTCGCGCATGACCGCGAGCTCGAGGTTGGTCAGGACGTTCTTCGTCTTCTTCCGGCTCATGACTCCTAGGAATTTAGGAGTTGTGCAGCGCTCGGCAAGGGGTCCCCGAAAAGATTAGGAGTCCATCACGACGATTCCCCGGCGCCGCGCGTCGGGTACGTTTGGACGCCATGGGAGGCAGTTCGAGTCGGAGGAGCGGCGCCGAGGGCGATCGGTTCGACGCGGTCGTCGACGTCGCGCGACGCTGTCGTGGTCTCGAACTCCTCATCCTCCACGGATCGCGCGCGCGCGGCGACTGGGTCCCGGGGTCGGACTGGGACTTCGGCTATGTCGCCGACCCCGAGTTCGACCCGGCGGCGGTGCTCGCCGCGCTCCGCGCCGCGATCGACCCCGAGCGCGCCGACCTGATCGATCTCGACGGTGCGACCGATCTGGAGCGGTTCGCCGCCGCGCGGGACGGGCGCCCCCTGTTCGAGCGCGACGCGGGGGCGTTCGCGAGGTTCTGGACCGCCGCGGTCGCGGCGTGGAACGAGATCGAGCCGACGGCGGCGGCCGAGCACGAGCCGTTCTTGCGCGGGCTCTACGAGTGAGTCGGTGGATCGACGTTCGCGCCGACCGCCTCAGCGATGCTGATCGAAGAGGATCGGGTTCCCGTCGGGGTCCACGAGGGTCAGGCTGGCCGGACCCGTCGTCGCCTGGTCCGCTCGCGACGTCAGCTCGAGGCCGCGCTCCTCGATGATCCGCTGGATCTCGCGCACGTCGATGAACTCGTCGAGGTTCTTCGCCTTGCTGCTCCATCCCGGGTTGAACGTGAGGAGATTGCGATCGAACATCCCTTGAAAGAGCCCGATCGTGGTCGCGTCCGGGTTCTGCATGATCAGCCAGTTCTGCGAGGCGTCGCCTCCGATCGGCTCGAATCCGAGCTTCTCGTAGAACGCGCGCGAGGCCTCCAGGTCCTTGACCGCGAGGCTGATCGAGAAAGCGCCGAGCTGCATAGGTTTGGTCCTTCATGGGTTTGGGGTTCAGGGGTCTTGGGTGTCGAGCGAAGCGATCGATCCCCGCGAGTGCGGCTCTCCGCGGGAGACTCTCGCGTCGCCGTCGAAGCGGTGGCCCAGGGTGCCGAAGGACGCGATAGAGTGCTTGCCAGATCTTGCGAAACCACGCCAGAAACCCGCAGGAATCCGAGTACGTCGCGCGCGTCAATCGCGCGATCGACTTCATCGTGTGCAACTTGTCGGGAACGCTCCGGCTCGAGGACGTCGCCCGGGAGGCGTGTTTCTCCCGCTTCCACTTCCATCGGATCTTCCAGGCCCTGACGGGGGAGACGCTGAATCAGTTCGTGAAGCGGTTGCGGCTGGAACGGGCCCTGAGGTTCCTCGCGCACGACCGGCGCAAGACGCTCACCGAGATCGCGCTCGCGTGCGGGTTCTCCTCGTCCTCGGACTTCTCCCGTTGTTTCAAGCAGAGGTTCGGTGTTCCACCGAGCGTCTTCGACCTGGAGACGTACCGCGCGAGCCACCGCGAGGAGCTGCAGGACGCGATCTGCGACGGGGAGCATCGCCACCGGCTCGATCGACTGCCGCCGGGAGAGAACCCCGACGGATTCGAGGTCGAGCTGCGCACGCTCCCGCCGCGCACCGTCGCGTACCTCCGCGTCGCGGATTCCTTCCGCGAGGGAGCGGTGCCCGGCGCTGCGCGCCGCCTCGTCGAATGGGCGGAGGAGCGGGGCTTCGCCGACGGCCAGTGGCTCGGCTACATGTGGGACGACCCGACCGTCGTCTCCCTCGCGGACTGCCGCTACGACGTCGCCGTCGAGGTCGACGACGTGGTCCCGGAGGGCGAGATCGGCCGCTTCGAGTTTCCACGGATGCAGGTGGCGCAGGTCGAGGTCCGCGGCGCCATCGACGTGGAGATGCGCGCGCTCGATTGGCTGTTCGGCACGTGGCTCCCGAGCAGCGGCTGCTTCCCCACCGAGCAGCCCTGCTTCGAGGCGTGGATCGGCCGGCCCTTCGCGCATGGCCTCGACCACTTCGAGCTCTACGCCTGGCTGCCGGTCGAGCGCGGGTGACCGCCTCGCGCATCGTGTAGGTCGGCCCGAGCGGCCGCGCCGGCGATTCGGTGACGTCGCTGTTCGAAAACACGGACTCGCGCCGTCGAACTCCCGGTCGGCGCGGTTGAACAAACGACAATTCGGATCGACATGTCGTGGTCGGTTCCCCGCGCTCTGACGTCGGATTCCGACGAGAATCGGCGCCGATTCTCGCCCGTTCCGGCACCGCTCCGTGTGGCACGCGTCGTGCACAAGCCCGTCTATCGCAACCGCGGGGATGCTCCGACGTCCCCGTCATCCCAACGCGGTCACGTGTCGGGTGGACCACTGGGGAACCCAACGCGGCATGACCGCAACGAAGGAGAGAAGCCATGAACGAAGATCGAATCAAAGGCAACTGGAAGCAGCTCAAGGGCAAGGTGCAGCAGCGCTGGGGCAAGCTGACCGACGATGAGCTCGACGTCATCGACGGAAAGCGCAAGGAGCTCGAGGGCAAGCTGCAGGAGCAGTACGGCTACACGAAGGAGAAGGCCCGCACCGAGGTCGAGGAGTTCTGCCGGAGCTGCGAGTAGGCGACCTGACGGAGCACGACGCCGTCGCGTGCGAGTGAAACGATGCGCGGGCGGAGTCGTAAGAGGGGGCGAGCGGGAGCCTCGAGCCGAGGCCGCGCGCGCCCCCTCTTCACGAGCGGTCTCGATCGCTCAGCAACGCTGACCCACGCTGCTCGCCTCGACCCTCCAACTGGGTCTCCTCCAGCGTCTCGATCGCAAGCCGATACCCGAACCAACCGTTCTCCAGCGTCGCCTGGGCCGGCGCGAGCCACCCGTCGCGCTCGACTCCATGGCGCACGATGACCTCACCTTCGCGGCCAGCGCTGGTGAACCGCCGCTCGATCAATCGGCCGCCGCGCCACTCCTCGACGACGTGCGCGCCGGCCACGTCGCCCTCGTGCACGCCGTCCGCGAGCGGCGCGTCGCCCGCGAGCCACGGGAAGAAGACGCGTTGGACGTCGAGCAACACGAAGCGCGGCGGGAACGGGAGCTCCTCGCCGGAGCGGTTCGTGAACTCGACGTCGCTCGCGCCGTCGTTCAGCGTGATGACGAAGCCGGTCGTGCCGAGCGGCGACAACCCGATCAGGGTCAGCGCGTCACCGCGCTTCTGCACCGCGGCGTCGAAGCTCCGCTCGCCGCGTTCGCCGCCGCGGCGCGGATCCTCCCACGTGGCGGACACGCGCTGGCGCCAGAGGACGTCGATCGGAAGCGACGACGGCGCGCGGAGCTCGCCGGCCTCCGCGGCGGTGAGCGGTCGCGGCTCCTCGATCGGCGACGATCGACACGACGTGGCGAACGCGGCGAGCACGACCGCGAACGCGTTCGCCGCGAGCGGCCGCGCGGAGTGGAGCGTCGAGAGCTTCACGATTCCTCCCTTCGCGCTTCGATCCCGGGTCTTGATGGCGTGCTCGGCACGAGGAGCCGGCGCACGGTCGGAGCGAGGACGAGACAGAGCGTGACTCCGGCGCCGGCCGTCGAGCCGATGGCGAGCAACGCGGGATGATCCGAGGACGCGAGCAGGCCGAAACCGAGGATCGTCGACAGCGCGGCGACGACGATGGCGAGGTGCGTGGCCGCCAGCGCACGCTCGGAGTGGCCGGTCTCGGCGAGGAAGACACCGTAGTCGACGCCCATGCTGACGATCATCAGGAGCGCGACGAGCGACAACAGGTTCAGCTCGACCCCGAGGAGCGCGAGCAGCCCGACCGTCCCCGCCGCGGCGAGAAACGCGGGCGCGCAGGCGGCGATGGTCGGCGCCGCGCGCCGATGACGCAGCGCGACCAGCGCGACGATCGCGACGAGCCCGAGCAGGAGCAGCGCCGTCATCCTCGCGCGGTACTCGCGGTAAGCGCGGGTGAACGTCGCTCCGACGTCGACGAGCCGCGCGCCGTCGATCGCGCCGAGGCGTCGTTCGAGGGCGGCCGAATCGCGGAGGTCGTGGAGGAACGTCAGCACCCCCGTCCGGGCGCCGAGCCCGACGCGGAACGGTCGCACGAGCGGGGCGAGCGGCGAGGCGACGAGGTCGTCGAAGTCGAGAGGCGGCGGCGGCGGCTCCTCGAGCGCTTTTCGAAACGGCGCGAACGCGCCGACGACGAAGCCCTCGGCCGCGAGCGCCGCCTCCATCCGTGGGGCGAGCGTTCCGTCCGAGCGCACCGCCGCGTCGACCGCGCGCTGCTGCGCCGCGGACGGGAGGAGCGAGGCGACGCCGCGGAAGCCGCCGAGCTCGCCCGCCGCCCGTGCCGCATCGAGCGCGGCGGCCACGCGATCGTTGACCGAAAGCGCGGTCTCTTCGTCGTCGCCCTCGGCCACGACGAACCGGCGCTGCTCGTACCGCACGACGCGATCGCGCACGAACGCGTCCTCGGCCACGAGGTCCACGTCGAGCCGGTTCAGGTCGGCGACGTCGTCGTTCCATTCCACCCGCGGGATGCCGGCCGCGGCGACGAGGAGGACGCCGGCGGCGAGCCCGAGCGAGACGACGCGCCGGCGCGCGATCGAGGCGAGCGCGCGCTCGATCGCGGCCGAGACGCCGAGGCACGCGCGCGTCGGCGTGAGCCTCGGCGGCGTCAGCGCCGGCAAGAAGACGCGCGTCGCCACCAGCGCGGCCGTGATGCCGGATGCGGCGAAGATCGCGAGCTGGCGCAGCCCGGGGAACGACGAGACCACGAGCGCCACGAAGCCGACCACCGTCGTCGCCGCGCCGAGCACGAGGCCGGGCCAGATCGACGCGAACGTCCGGCGCGGGCCGCCGTGGTGGGGGGCGAGCGTCTGATGGCAGTAGAAGTGGATCGTGTAGTCGATGCTCACGCCGATCAGGGCCGCGCCGAACGCGAGCGTCACGCCGTGGACCTCGCCGAAGAGGAGGAGGCACGCCGCGGTCCCCGCGAGGAAGCCCGCGCCGACCACGAGGAGCGTGAACAGGACGATCCGCAGCGAGCGGAAGAGCCCGAGGAAGAGCGTGAGGAGCCCGACGATCGACCAGATCGAAACGCGGCGGACGTCGCTCTTGATCGCGTCCTCCGCCCGCACGGAGAACCGGTTCGCGCCGCTCTCGGCGAGCGTGAGCGATCCGCCGTGGCGCGCGTTCACGAGCTCGAACGCGGCCTGCACGCCGGCGAGGAACGGCCGCTGCGCGCCCGAGTCGAACGACGGCGCGCGTGTGCCGAGGAAGAGCACCGCGCCGTGGCCGTCCTCGGTGATGAAACGCCCGCCGTCGAGCCGGAGCCCGTCCTCGCGCGAGCCGGCCATCCGCTCGAAGAGTGCGGGCAGGATCAGCAGCGGGTCGCCGGGCGCCACGCGGCTCACGAGGGTCGAGAGCGGCAGAGCGAGCTTCCGCTTCAACGTGCGGGCCGCCGTCGTCAGCGCGGCGTCGGTCGTGCGCGCGGCGACCTCGGTCGCGCCGTCGCCGAGGAACGCGAAGCGGCGTGGGTGATACAGGCGCCAGATCGCCTCCTCCATGCCGGACGGCGGGCCCGCATCGAGGAACGTGAGCTCGTCCGTAACGCGCGGCTCGGCACGGAGCGCCGCCTCGAACTCGCGGCTCACCACCGTCGCCTCGGCGGGGCCGGCCGCCGACACGAGCAGGACCATGGTGCGCGACAGCTCGCTCGTGGCGAGCCGCTTCGCCAGCCGCACGGCGTCGTCGGACTCGCTCTCCGGCAGGAAGTGCGCGATGTCCGTCGTCACCTCGAGCCGCGCGGCGACGAACCCGCCGAGCACGAGCAGGACGAGCGCGCCGGCGAGCAGCGGTCGGGTCTCGCCTTGCATCAAGGTCGTGGAATCCCGAACAGGCGCTCCTTCTCCTCGTCCGAGAACCGTCGCTCGTCGGCCTCGACGATGCAGGTCACCGTCCGGTCCCCGCTCGGCTCGCGGACCTCGATCGTGCCCACCGCGAACCCGCTTCCCGTCAGCCGCAGCTCCTTCACGAGATCGGTGAGCGGCTTCGCCTTCGGCGTGAGCGTCAGCGTCCAGCCCGCGGTGGCCGCTCCATCGACGCGGGGCTCGAACGCCACTTGGTACGACTTCGACAGCGCTTCTTCATCCCCGGCGAAGACGCGGACGAGCGAGGTGACGAAGCGGCGGACGTCGTCGTTCTGCCGCAGGTCGATCCGTTCGACGCCGTCCTTGCCGTCGACCTTGAGCTCGTTCGGCGTGATCGTGAGAGTCGCCGGCTCCGGCGCCTCGACGATGCGCGCGAGGTAGCCGGGCCGGAGGAAGTAGATCCGTCCGCGGCTCTTCAGCGGCAGGGCGAGCAGCGCGAGGTGCTTCTCCTCCTCGAACCGCGCCTCGAGGCCTTCCATCCGCGCGAAGGCGCGGAACAGATCGGACGCGGTCTGGGGGCCAACGGGGAGCGCTTCGGCCGGCGGATCGCCCGGCCGGGTCGGCTCGGCCGGGGCCGTGAACGCCGTCGCCGCGATCATGAGAAGGAGGAGGGTCCGTCGCATCGGTTGCCTTCGAGCCGGCGCGCCCACCGCGATGTCCGACCGCCGCGGACGCGCGCGCCGACGATCGACCCGTGATTCTACGAGCCAGACGAATCCGAGTCCCATCCGGCGCCCTCCAAGCCCACCCACCTGACCGCTCCCCGCCGGCGACCGCCGGTCTTCCACTTGCCGAAGGCGGGTCGCGAGGGTGAAGTAGAAGCCGTTCTCGGCGACAAGGAACGACCGCGCCGATACGCGATTGCGGGCGCGAGCTCGGGGAATCGATGAGTCTTCGCGGTGGACGAACGACGATGACGTGGGCGCCGATCGTGCTCTTTGCATCGCTCGTCGGCCTTCTCGTCGGCGGCTGGCTCTTCATCCAGCGCGTAGAACAGAACACGCTGCGCACGCGGCTCGCGGTGACGGCGCGCCTCGTCGCGGTCCGTCTCGAGGATTACCTCGCGGCCCAGCTCGAGCACGTCACGCAGCTCGGCGATCGGATCGAGGGGCTCGGCGGCGTAGACGCGGACGAGTTCCGGCGCCTCTCCGCCGCGCAGCAGGATCGTGCGTCCTGTTTTCAGGCGCTCAACTGGGTCGACGCCGGCGGAGTGATCCGCATCGTCGTCCCCGAGGAGGCGAACCGAGGCGCGCTCGGGTACGACCTGCGACGCCACCCGGTCGCCGCGAGCGCGTTCCGCGAGGCCGAAGGCTCCGATCGCGCGACAGTGACGCCGCCGCTCGAGCTCCTGCAAGGAGGATGGGGCTTCGCGACGTATTCCCGTGTGCGACGGGACGGCCGGACGCTCGGGTTCCTGAACGGCGTCTTCCGCGTCGACACGCTCCTCGCCCGCTGTATCCAACGGCCCGAGGATGAGCAGCTCGGCTACTTCCTCCACGACGAGGAACGACTGGTCGGCGTCCACGGCGTGCGCTTCGATGAGCGCCAGGACGCGCCCAAGGCGAGCCACCGGCTGCGCATCGCGGATCGGGAGTGGCGGCTGACCGTCGTGCCGACGCCGCGGCTTGCGGCCGCGGAGGAGACCTGGGCCGATGAAGCGCTCCTCCTCGTCGGCATCGCGCTCGCCGCGGCGTTGACGTGGATGGCGGAGATCGCGCGGGCCAAGCACCACCGCGTGAACGTGCTCGCGGAGCGGTTCCGCGTGGTGATCGAGCACGCGCCGGACGCGATCGTCGTCTTCGACGCGGAGACCGGCTGCTTCATCGATGAGAACGAGAACGCGCGGCGGCTCTTCGGGCGGACGCGCGAGGAGATGGCGCGGATCGGGTTTCGCGAGCTCAGTCCGGCGAGACAGCCCGACGGCCGCGACTCGGGCGAGGCGTCGCGCGAACTCGTCGATCGAACGCTGGCGGGCGAGGCGCCTGGTTGCGAGTGGACCCACGTCGGCGCGGACGGCGAGCCGATCGTGACCGAGACGCGTCTCGTTCGCCTGCCGTCGGAGGGCCGCGAGCTCGTGCGCGGGAGCATCACCGACATCACCGCCCGGCGACGTCTCGAGGGACGTCTCCAGCGAGGTCAGGCGATGGAGGCGATGGGTCGACTCGCCGGCGGCGTGGCCCACGACTTCAACAACGTGCTCACGGGGATCATGGGCGCGTCCGAGCTCCTCGCCGCGCAGCTCGCCGGCGACGCAAGTGGTTCGAAGCTCGCGACCGAGATCTCCGAGGCGTGCTCGCGCGCCGCCGACCTGACGCGCCAGCTCCTCGCGTTCAGCCGCGGCGACGTCGTGAAACGGGTCCCGCTCGACCTGAACGAGATCGTGGAGCGGCTCCTGCCGATGCTGCGTCGCACGCTCGGCGAGCACGTGGAAGTCGTGACGAGGCTCGCGCCGTCGCTCGACGCGGTCGTGATCGACGCGTCGCAGTTGGAGCTCGTGATCCTGAACCTGGCCATCAACGGCCGCGACGCGATGCCGAACGGGGGGCGCCTGACGATCGGCACCTCGATGCTGGAGCCTGCGCCTGCCGTGCCCTCCGCGCCGGAACCGAACGCGGATCCGAGCGCGCGGAGGGTCATTCTGACCGTTCAGGACGAAGGCGAGGGGATCGCGCCCGAGAACGTGTCGCGCATCTTCGAGCCGTTCTTCACCACCAAGACGCCGACGGTGGGGACGGGGCTCGGCCTCGCGACCGTGAAGCAGGTCGTGTGCGAGGCCGGGGGCGACGTCCGGGTCGAAAGCGGTCCAGGGGAGGGCGCGACGTTCGTGGTCGAGCTCCCGGCCGTCGCCGACAAGGCGCGCGAGATCGACGGCGCCGCGGCGGTGCTCGACGTCTCGCCCGGGAAGGGAACGGTGCTCGTGGTCGAGGATGATGACGACGTCCGCGCCGTGACGCGTCGCGCGCTCCTGCACGCGGGATATCGGGTCCTCGAGGCCCGTGACGGCGAGAGCGCCTTGGAGCTCGCCGGCGCGTACGAGGGACCGATCGACCTCTTGCTGACGGACGTCGTGCTCCCCGGCATCAAAGGGCCGGAGGTCGCGGTCCGCCTCGCTGCGAGCCGCGGGGAGACTGCGATCCTCTTGATGTCGGGCTACTCCAACGGTGAGCTCCACGAGCCGCTGGTGACCGGCGACGTCGAGCTCCTACGCAAGCCGTTCACGCCGTCCGCGCTGAGACGTCGCGTCGCGGAGGTGCTGAACGCACGGCCGTCGGCCGGGAAGGACGACGCTTCCCGCGAGGGACCGCGTCACGTCTCGTCGTGAACCGCCGGGAGGCGCCGCGCGATCTCGTCGGGCGTGCACGGAAGGAGCGTCCCCTCCGCGTCGGTCGTGGCGAGCACGGTCGCGGCGCGCGCGGCCCAGCGGTCATCCTCCAGGTTCTTCACGTCGTACGCGATGCGGATCAACGGCGTCGCGCGCGAGACCCAGGCGGTGACCCGCGCCGTGTCGCCGAACGTGAGCGGTGCCATGTGGCGGCAGCGGCTCTCGGTGACGTACATGCGGAACCCGAGGGCGCGGATCGTCGGGACGTCGAGCCCGACGCTCGCGAGGAGCGCCTGGCGGGCGACCTCGAAGAACTCGTAGTAGCGTCCGTGCCAGACCACGCCGAGGGGGTCGCAGTGGTGGAACGACACATCGACGTCGATCGAGACGGCGTGCTCGGGTCGCTTCGGTCCGGTCACGATCTGCTCCAGAAGTCGAAGAAGTTGAACCAGTTGTCGGGCGCGCGGCGCGCGTACTCCTCGAGCCGTGCCGCGTAGCGGGCGACGTACCGCTCGACGGCCTGGTCGCGGCTCGCGCGCGGCAGATCGATCCGCTCGGCGAACGGCTCGCAGTGCAGGTCGTAGCGGTTCGGCGGGCGGTAGAGGCCGAAGACGAGATAGACCGGGCAGCGGAGCACGGACGCGAGCAGGAACGGTCCCGCCGCGAACGGTGCCTCCTCGCCCAGGAACGTCGCTCGCACCACGCGGTCGTTCAACCCGACGCGGTCGCCGAGCAGCGCGATGAACTCGCCGGCGTCGACGCGGGCCCGCGCCCGCGCCATCACGCCGACGGGATCGTCGCCGAGGTGGATCACGCGCGCCTCCATCGCCGGGTTCAAGCGCGCGAACAACGCGTTGATCATCCGCGCGTTCGCGAAGTAGCCGAGGACGTGGATCGGGACGTCCGTCTCGGCGCCGCCCGCGCGCATCGCCTCGTAGCTGCCGAGGTGCGCGCCGAGCAGGACCGCGCCGCGCCCGGTGGCGACCTGGCGGTGGAGGTTCTCGTCGCCGGTCCGCGTGAAGACGAACGCGTGCGTTTCCCCCTTCAGCAGGAAGACTCGGTCGAGCGTCACCTGAGCGAAGACGCGGAGGTGGCGGTAGACGTCGAGGAAGCCGGGACGCCGGCCGTGGATTCGGGCGAGCCATCCGCGGGACGCGCGAACGGCGCGACGATCGAACAGGCGGTAGTAGAGCGCGACCACCGCGACGAACGGCTTCATCGCCGTCCGCCCGACGAGCGTCGCCGCCGCGAAGGCGACGCGAATGCCGAGCAGCGTGCCGCGCTCGCGTTGATTGAGCCAGGTCGTCGCGTCCTCGTTCATCGAGCGAGTTCACGCCGCGGGCCGCGCCGCAGCACGCGGTCGACGACGCCGGTCATGCACAACCGGGAGTGCAGCGCGCAGAACCCCAGGTTGTCGCGCCACGTCCGGAAGTGCGAGACGCCGCCCTCCTCCGGGCTCGGGTAACGGACGGCGACGGGGAGGTTGATCACGCGGACGCCCGCGCGAGCGAGCTTCACCGCGATCTCCACGTCGAAGTCCATGCGGTCTCCGCGCGCCCGCGCCGCGAGGGCGGCAGCGAGCGGGTAGACGCGAAAGCCGACCATCGCGTCGACGACGCGGTCGCGGCCGCCGAGCTCGAGCCCGACCCAGAACGTCGTGACGCCGCGGGCGATCCGGCGGGCGCGCGGGATCGTCTCGTCATGCACGGGGAAGCCGATCACGACGGCGTCGGCGTCCTCGCGCGCGGCGTCGAGGAACGCGGGGATCCGTCCGAGGTCGTGCTGCCCGTCGGCGTCGACCTGGAGCACGTGCGTGAAGCCGAGCTCCCGCGCCGCCGCGAATCCGGTCTTCACGGCGGCGCCCTTGCCGCGGTTCCGCGGGTGGCGGCGCAGCATGGCGAGTCCGTCGCGTTCTACCGAGTCGCAGGCGGCGGCACCGGCGGGCCCGCTTCCGTCGTCGACGAGGATGACGATGTCGACGTGCGAGCGCACCGCCGCCACGACGGAGCGGACGGTGAGCGGGTTGTCGAACGTCGGGACGACGGCGCAGGGCGAGAATGTCGCGCTCATCGGCTTTTCCTTGGCAGGGGCAGGGGCGCCGGCGCGGCGAACTCGAGGGTGCCGGTCGTTGCCCGAGCGCCGTCGTGCCGGATCTCGAACGCGACGCGCGGAGAGCCGTCCTCGGAGCGGACCACGACCTCGAGCGCGTCGCCGGGTCCGATTCGACCCGTGAACTTGAGGGCCGACACGCGCGCGAGCGCGCCGAGGTCGGGGCGGACGCGACGAACGCACGGAAGGACGATCTGCTGGAGCTGGACCGCTCCGGCGAGCACGGGATAGGTCGGGAAGTGTCCGGAGAAGTAGAGGTAGTCGTCGGGAACGCGCGTCCGGAAGCCGTGCACGCGCGCGATCCCGTCGCTCGTTCCACCCCCGTCCTCCCACTCCACGTCGCGGCGGAGCGGCCGGCCGTTCGCGTCGCGGCCGAGCATCGCGAGCAAGTCGGCGCCGAGCAGCTCGCCGTTCGCGTCGCGCGGGAGGAACGGGAGGATGCACACCGCCGAGTCCGGGCTGGCCGGCGGGATCCCGCCCGCGCCCCGGGTCGGAACGATCGCCCTGATCGTTCTTGCGCTCGACGCGGCGCCGGCGGGCATGGGCAGCGCGGCGGCGTCATCGGTCGCGCCGGTGGCGAGGAGCGCGATGGAGATCGGGTCGGCGTCCTCGCCCGAGAGCGGGTCGAGCTCGACCGCCGGGAGCCGGTGGCTCGCGATGAGCCGCTCGCTGGTCGTCCGGTCGACCCGTCCGGTCGCCGAGACGACGCGAGCCAGGGTCGCCAGCTCGCCCGCCTCGAGCGCGGCGAGCCTGGCGAGGTGGAACGGCCCGCTCACCAAGACGTCGGCGGCGGCGGCACGGAGGGCTCGTGCGCCGGCGGCGGACGGCGGGATCGGTTCGGCGACGAAGCGGGCTCCGGCGCGGAGCGGCGCCAGGAGACCGAGGAGGAGCCCGGCGGGATGCGTCGGCGTCAGCGTGCAAGCGACGACGCGGCCCGGCTCGAGCGCGAAGCGCGCGCCGAGCGCCTCGCTCTCCTGCACGAGCGAGCCGATCGTCCACGTCTCGATCGGCCGCCCCGTTCGTTCGCCGCCCCCGAACAGCGTCGCGGCGTGCTCGCAGCGAACCGGGATCGCGTCGCAGGGCGCGGCGAAGCGCCGTTCGTTCAGGAACCGCGGCACGTCGAGCCCGAGTCCCACGCCGGTGTCGTGCAGCACGGCCACGACGTCGTCCCGCGCGAGGACCGGCGCGACGGCGGCGCGGCTGACGTCCGGCGGCAGCGCGACCGCGTGCCCGGCCACCCAGGCTCCGAACAGCGCCGCCGCGCAGGCGTAGCGATCGCTCCCGAAGACGAGCGCGACGTGGGAGCCAGGCTCCGGAGGGGGCAGCTCCCGCGCGATCGATCGCGCGTCGCGAATGAGATCGTCCCGAGTACGGCCCGCGCCGCCCGTTCCACCCGCGCAGATCGGGTGTCCTGTCCGATGGCGTGCGAGCCAGTCGTTCACGGCTCGGACCGCTCTCGGCGGTTCCCGTCACGAGCGGTGACGGCCGCCGTCGGGCCGCGGCCGAACCGCCGCCGCCGCAGGATCCACTCGGCGGCGAGCAGCGTCCCGATCAACGCGTACGCGACCAGGCCGTTGTAGATCGCCCACCACGACAGCGGCGCGGCCAGGGACAGGCCGAGGGCGACCGCGCCGTTCGCCACGAAGAACCCGCACCAGATCATCGTCCAGGCGCGGCACCACGCCTGCTTGTCGGTACCGAGGTCGGGCTCGACGAGGCGCGCGAACCGCTCGATCATCGGCCGCGCGCCGGATCGGAGCGTCGCCCCGAACGTGACCAGCAGCAACACGTTGATCACCACCGGCACTACGAGCACGAGGCCTTCGTCGTCGAGGCACGCGGCGAGGGCGAGCGCGGCGGCGGTGACGAGGGGGACCGCGGCCAGGCCGACGATCCCGCGGGACGCGTCGCTCCGATGGCCGGCGATGACGAGCGGGACGAGGGCGGCGATCAGCACGAGCGCGACCGTTCGCGGCGGCCAAGCGGAGAGCCCGACCCAGACGAGGATCGGATAGATCGCGAAGCCCGCCCCGAGGATGCCGCTTCGCCACCGTTTCCAGGCGCTCGGCCGGTTCGACTCGACCACGGACGACGCGGACGTGGGGACGCGGGGCGAGGGGACGGGCGGCGTATCCGTTCCCGAACGCGGCCGCCGCACGTCAGGCTCCGGCGGTCGGGGTCTTCGCCTGCTCGCTCCGGATGAACTCGGCGAGCGACGCCACCGAGGCGTAGTGCTCGCGGTTCTTCTCGTCATCCTCACGCGTCCGCACGCCGAACTCGGAGTGGATCGCGAGCGCCAGCTCGAGCGCATCGATCGAGTCGAGCCCCAGCCCCTCGCCGAACAGCGGGGCATTCGTCTCGATGCTCTCGGGGTCGACGTCCTCGAGAACGAGCGTGTCGACGATGAGCTTCTTCAACCGATCTTCGAGCGTCTCGGTCATCAGGCATCCTTGAGATGAGAACCAAGTCAGAACCAAGCAGGACTGGGCCAGAATGAAGTCAGAGCGAAGTCGGCGGGTTCGGGTCGGCGGGAGCGCTGGCGAGGCGTCCGGCCGACCACTCGCGGAAGCGAGCTTCCACCGCGCGCCGCAGCGCTCGGCTGTCGTAGTCTAGGCTCGCCGGGTCGTCGGTTGCCAGTGTCTCGAGCCGCAGGTCCGGCATCGGATGGGGCGGATCGAACAACGGCACCTCCTTCGAGAGCCAGGTCGGCTCGCAGGTGATCCCGATCGACACCACCGGAACCCGGGCGCGGCACGCGATCTCGAATGCGGCGCGGCCGAACGGGTGGAGCCGGCGGGGCGGCGAGCGCGTCCCCTCCGGGAAGATGATGACCGATAGGCCGTGGCGGAGGCGATCGACCGCCTGGTCGATGACGCGCCCCGTCGCGATCGGGTCGTCCCCCGCTCCCTCGATGTGGCCGGCGCCCACCATCAGCGCGTGCAGCGAACCGCGGCGGAACAGGATGGGCTTCGCGACGGTCGAGCCGCCGCCGAGCGCGGCGGTGATCGCGGTCACGTCCATCAGCGTGGGGTGGTTCGCCACGACGACGACCGGCCCGGCGGGCGGGACGCCCAGCGCTCCGCGGTGGTCGAACCGCGCGATCCGGAAGACGCGCAGCCAATCATGCATGACTCGGTATGCGCCCGATGTGACGCGTTGCAGACGGCGCGCGCGGACGATTGGATCGGATGGTTGGAACGCGAGCAGAAGCCAGAAGAAGAGGTATCCGAACGGAGAAAGCACGGTGTAGACCGTCACGGTCAGGATGACCCGCAGCTTGCGCGCGCGGCGGAGCCACGCGGCGCCCCGTCGCCGCGAGCGCTCGGTCTTCGGCCCCGACCATGCCGTCGTCGTTTCGATCATCCGCCGTATCTCACGTCGCCCACCCCTTCCTCCGCGTGGAGCGTAACGCCACGCGGCTATAGTAGCGTTTCCCACGGTACGACCGCGATTGGCAATAGGAGCGGCACTTGGACAATGCACGGCGCGACCCGGAAAGCGGGACCTCGTTCGACGTGGTGATCTGCGGCGGGGGGCTGGCCGGCCTCCTGCTCGCGCGGCAGCTTCGCCGCGAGCTACCCGAGCTCTCGGTCGCCGTCCTCGAGCGGACGACGCGACCGCTTCCCGAGGCGTGCCACAAGGTGGGGGAGTCGTCGGTCGAGCTGGGCTCGCAGTACCTCGAGCGGCTGGGCCTGCGCGACTATCTCCTCGAGCGCCACATCGTGAAGCTCGGGCTGCGGTTCTTCCCGGGTGGGGGCGATCTCCCGCTGATCGAGCGGACGGAGATCGGGCCGTGCGCCGAGCCGCTCGTGCGGTCGTACCAGCTCGATCGTGGTCGGTTCGAGGAGGACCTGCGCGGGTTCGCCGAGGAGGACGGGGCGCGGATCGTCGAGGGCGCTCGGGTGCGCGACGTCGAGTTCGGCGAGGGGGACGCGCCGCACGTGATTTCGTTCGACCTCGACGGAGAGCCTCGCCGGCTGCGCGCGCGCTGGGTGGTGGACGCCACCGGACGCGTCGCGATCCTGCGGCGCAAGATGAAGCTGACGCGCGGCTCGCGGCACGCGGCGAACGCGGCGTGGTTCCGCATCTCCGGACGGTTGGACATCAACGATCTCGTGCCCGCGAGCGAGCAGAGCTGGCGGGCGCGGCCCTGCGGCGAGGAGCGGTGGCGTTCGACGAACCACCTCATGGGCGCGGGGTACTGGGTCTGGATCATCCCGCTCTCCAGCGGCAACACGAGCATCGGCGTGGTCGTCCACGACGAGATGCACGAGTTCCACTCGATCAGCTCGCTCGAGCGGGCGCGGGAGTTCATCGCGCGGCACGAGCCGGTGATGGTGCGCGCGCTGGAGCAGGCCGAGGTTCTCGACTTCCTCTGCTTGAAGGGGTACAGCCACGCGGTCTCGCGCGCCTGGTCCGCCGACCGCTGGGCAATCGTCGGCGAGGCTGGCGCGTTCGTCGACCCGCTCTACAGCCCCGGCACCGACTTCATCGCGTTCGCGAACTGCTTCACCACGGAGATGCTCCGCACGGAGCGCGCGCGCGGCGACCTCCAGGCGAAGGCGAGCCAGCTCAACACGCAGTACCGCGCGCTCGTGACCGGCGCGATCGACATCTTCCGGCAGGCGGCGCCGGTCTACGGCCACGCGCGCGCGATGTCGGCGAAGGTCTACTGGGACAACTTCGCGTACTGGTCGTTCACCTGCCACTACTACCAGCAGGGGATCTACCAGCTCGGCGCCGAGGAGCACGAGCCGTTCACCGAGGTCGGTCGGCGGTTCATCGAGCTGACGAGCCGCATGCAGACGTTTTTCAAGGGGTGGGCCGAGGTCGCGCCCTCTCCTGAGGAGGCGACCTTCCGCCCGCTGCCGGTCTTCCCCTCCGTCCTCGTTGACGCGCACCTCGCGGTCGCCACTCGGATGACGGTGGACGAGACGCTCGAGTACATGCGGATGCGCGCGCGGCAGGGCGAGGAGATCGTCGGGGAGATCGTGCTGCGCGTGATCCAGGAGCTCGGGCCGGAGCTCGGTCAGAAGCTGCTCGAGAGCGTGGGGTTCGACGGCTGGAACATCTCGATCTCGCCCGAGCGGCTCGACCTCGAGGCGTGCGACAGCCTGACGCGACGGCAGCGTCTCTCCGACATCGCTCGCGACGTCGAGCGCAGCCTCGGCCGGGTCTACCGCCACCCCGAGGCGGGTCGGGCCCGCGAGCGGTTGGCCCAGGGTTCCGCCGCGTGAGCGCGACCGGCCCGTCCGAGGAGGCGGTTCGCCACCTCCTGGACGTCCTGTCCGGCAAGTGCCGCGCGCAGGTCGTCTCGACGGCGGCCGCGCTCGGAATCGCGGACCGGCTCGCGGCCGGCCCGCGGGGCGCGGCTGGCCTTGCCGCCGACCTTGGCGTCGACGCGGACGCGCTCGAGCGGATCCTCCGGATGTTGACCGGGCTCGGATTCCTCGACGAGGCTTCCGACGGGTCGTTCGCGCTGACCGAGAACGGCGCGGCGCTGCGGCGCGACGCGCTCGGTCCGCTCGCCGAGTTCGTCGGCGCGCGCGAGCAGTGGGATCCGTGGTCGCGGCTGCGCGACGCGCTTCGGATCGAGGGCGCGGTCGCGTACGACCTCGCCCACGGCGAAGGTCTCTATCGGCACCTGGCGAACGACGAAGAGGCGGCGCGTCGCTACGACGAGGCGGTCGACGCGTTCACGCGCCAAGAGGCGCGCGCGCTCTGCCGGCATCACGACTTCGCGAGCGACCGCGTGGTGGTCGACGTCGGCGGCGGCCGCGGCACGCTGCTTCTCGAGCTCCTCGAACGATGGCCGCACCTGAACGGAGTCCTCCTCGACCTCCCGCACGTCGCCGGCCGCGCCCGAGCGCATCTCGCGCGCGACCGGATCGAGGTCATCGGCGGGAGCTTCCTCGACTCCATCCCTCCCGGCGGCGACGTGTACGTGCTGAAGCACGTTCTGCACAATTGGGACGACGACCGCGCCCGCGCCCTGCTCGCCCGGTGCGCCGCCGCGATGGCCCCGAACGGCCGGGTGCTCGTGATCGAAGGGATCCTCCTGCCCGGCAATCGTCCCGACATGACGCGCCTCCTCGACCTCGAGATGCTGGTCCTCACCGGCGGCCGCGAACGCCGCAAGCCGGAGCTCCGGCGTCTGTTCCGCGACGCCGGCCTCGTCTTCGAGGGGGCGACGCCGCTCACCGAGGCGAGCTACCTCATCGAGGGGAGGAGACCGTTGGAAAGGTGAAGGGATCGCGGCGGCGGATCGTGGACGTGGCCCGGGACGAACCGACTCGTCCCATCGTCCTACTCTTCCACCGGCGCTCTCGCGTGGATGAGCGTCATCGTGGCCCGCGCGACCACCTCCCCGGATTCGTCTCGGGCGGTCGTCTCGAAGTGGCTCAGGTCGGCGTCGCCGCGCACGCGGCGAGCCTCGAGGAGCAGCTCGGAGCCGACCGGGAAAGACGCGCGCTCGAGCGTCATCTCGCGGCACGCGACGACCATGCCGACCCGTACGCCCTCGCCGGCGTAATACGCCTCGCAACCGAGGCACGCGGCGACCGCCTGCGCCATGTACTCGAGCGCCGCGACCGCATCGGCTGCGCCGTCGCGAACGAACGGATCGGTCTCCTGCACCACGGCGCGTGCCTCGATCCGCCCCGGCTCCCACGCGATCAGCTCGTCCAGGGCGAGGATCGGCGGCGCGTGCGGGACGACGTCCGCGGCGCGAGGAAGGCGGCGGCTCATCGCGGTTCGACCGCCTCGAGCGACGCGCACCATCCGCCGCCGCCGCCGCGGTCGAGGCGGACGCGACCAACAGATCCCCTCAGCACGGCAGCGACGAGGTCGAGCATGCCGATCTGCGGGTTGCGCGCGAGCTCGAGGCCCACGTCGGCGCCCGCGAGCGATGGCGCGTCGCCGAACGAGATCGACAGGCGGCTTCGCGCCGGGACGTCTCGTTCAGCCGGAGCGAGGACGACGGACGCCGCGAGCAGGCCCCACGCCCGCTCGTCCGGAACGAAATCCTCCGGCGCCGCCTCGTCGCCGCACGCGATCGCGACCGGACCGCCGGTGGTGGCGACGAGGCCGATCCCCTCGAGCAGCGCGGCGGCCGGAGTCTGTTCGTCGGCCGCGAGCGACGTCGCGAAGCCGCGGTTGTCGTTCGAGATGGAGATCACGCCCGACGCGGCGTTGTGCACGCTCATCGTGAACCCGGCCGGCGACAGCGGCACTTCCTGGCGGAACATCTGGTCGAGCAGCCCGAGCATGGTGGCCGCCTCGCCGATCGACGAGCCGATCACGGTCGGCACGGTGGCGGGATCGACCTTGGCTTCGGTCACGGCCTCGGACATCGCGTCGGCGAGCGCACGGCCGAGCCGGCTCAGCCGGCGCCGGTTCATCCGGTCGAGAGAGGCGCCGGTCGGCACGGTCGCGGTTGCGTCCAGGGTCCCGCTCATCCACGCCGCGACGTTCGGACGGCCGGGGATCCAGAGGCCGACGCCGGTCACGAGAACGGACGTGGCGGTCATGGCGCCCTCAGCAGGAGGCTGACGTTGTTGCCGCCGAACGCGAACGAGTTGCTGAGCACGCGGCGGAACCGTCCGTGAGTCACCGTCGTCGGGACGTGGATCGTCAGCTCGGGATCGACCGGATCGGAGTGGAGCGACGGCGGGATCCACCCCTCCTCGATCACGTAGGCGGCGAACGCGACCTCGATCGCCCCCGCCGCGCCGAGGGTGTGGCCCGTGTACCCTTTCGTCGACACCACCGGGACTTGCTCGCCGAGGGCCGAGGCGATCGCGATCGCCTCGGCGGCGTCGTTCAGACGGGTGCCGGTGCCGTGCGCGTTCACGTGGTCGACGTCCTCGGGACGGCAGCCGGCCTGGGCGAGCGCTTCCTCCATCGCGGCGCGCGCGCCGCGACCCTCCGGGTGCGGGGCGCTGATGTGGTACGCGTCCGACGTCTCGCCGACTCCCTCGACGAGCACGCGCGGCTCGCCTCCGCGGTCGACCACGGCGAGTGCGCCGCCCTCGCCGATGCTGATCCCGCGCCGATCGATCCGGAACGGGCGGCACGGCTCGCGGTCGAGCGCGCCCAGCGCGTGGAAGCCGGTGAGCGTGAGCGTGCAGAGCGTGTCGAATCCGCCGACGATCGCCGCGTCGATGACGTCGGCCGCGATCAGCCGCTGCGCCGTCGCGAACGGCTTCGCGCTCGACGTGCACGCGGTCGACACCATCCACGCGGGGCCGCGCGCGCCGGCGAGCTCGGCGACGACGTGGAGGACCGCGCCGTACGTGTGCTGCCGGCGGAAGTCGTACTCGTCGGGAAGCGCGCCTCGCTCGACGTACTCGCGGTAGGCGTGCTCGGTCGTCTCGGCGCCGGCCGTGCTCGTGCCGAGGAGGACCGCGATCCGCTCGGGCCGCCAGCGGGCGCGCGTTTCCCGCAGCGGCTCGTCGAGGTCGCGCACGAGGTGCGCCGCCATCCGCGCGATTCGCGTCGACCAGCGGGCGAGGTCGCCCTCGAGCTCCGGAAGCCGCGCCGTCACCGATCCTGCCGCGGTCTCGAACGGCAGGTCGATCGCGGGCGGCCCAAGCCCGGTCCGTCCGGTCGCGAGCGCGTCGAGGATCTCGGCGCGCGTCGAGCCGAGGGCGTTCAGGTTGCTGTAGCCGGTGATCGGCAACGGTCGGACGCAGGGCATCAACGGATTCTACCGGTGCCGGCACGGGCACGAGCACGGCCGGGACGTCGGGTCACCGCGGGCGGCGCGCTGATCACGACTTCTCCCACCCGATGGGCCGGCGCGCGCGGAGCAGCAGCTCCTGGAACGGGTTGTCGTGCCGCCAGACGTCGCCGGCGAGGACGCTCATGACTCCCGCGCGCAGCTTCGCGTCCATCGGGGCCCGGAGGAACATCGTCTGGGCGAAGCGCGAGTTGTAGAAGCGGTGGATCAACGCGGCGAAGGTGCGATACGCGCGGTCCATTCGGAGGTGGTGACGGGCGAGCAGGTCGGGCGCGGCTTCGCGACCGTCGTCGAGGGCCGGGGCGAGGTCGTCGGCCAAGGACTCGGCGCCGCGCATCGCGAGCGTCACGCCGGACGAAAAGACTGGATCGAGGAAGCAGGCCGCGTCGCCGATCGCCGCGAAGCGGGGCCCGAACGGCGCCGTGTTCCGATACGAGAAGTTGCGGATCACGCGCGTCGGACACCGCCTTGCGCCGGCCGTCCACCGGGTCGCGAGCGGGCCGGCGAGCAATCCGGCGTCGAGGTCGCCCGGCGTGATCCGGCCTTTGCCCACGACGCCGATGCTCAAACGTCGTCCGACGAGCGGGATGATCCAGCCCCATCCCTCCGGGCGCAGGACGATGCGGATCTCGTTCAGCGGACCGATCTCTGCGATCGCATCATCGCCGATTCCCTCGTAATGCGTGAAGGCGGCGGCCGCTCCGAACGAGCGGAACGGTACCTCCGCGCCGGCCCGGCGGGCGAGCCAACGATCCTGCCCGGTCGCGTCGACGAGGAAGCGGCCCGCGATCGTCTCGCCGGCCGCGTGGACGCGGACGCGGTCGTCGTCGGCGTCGACGTCGGCGACCCTGACGCCGTGGCGCACCACCGCGCCGAGTCGCACCGCGCAGTCGCGGAGGTCCGTGTCGAATCGCGCGCGCTCCACGTGCCACGCATGGTCGGCGCAGCCGGGGAGCGCCTCGTCGAACCGGAACGTCCGCGCGCGCCCGGTCGTCTCGCAGACGAACTCGGCGCCACCTTTGTATGCGTAGGCGTCGGGCCGCGGCGTCAGCCCGATCCGTTCCTGGACCGCGAGCCCGGCCGGGAGCAGCGACTCTCCGATGTGAAAGCGCGGGAACTCCTCCTTCTCGAGGACGAGCACGCGGTGGCCGCGGGACGCGAGCAGCGCGGCCGCGGTCGTTCCGGCCGGGCCCGCGCCGGCAACGATGACGTCCCATCGTCGCGGGGCTGCCATTCAGAACCCCCCGTCGATCGAGATCACCTGGCCCGTGATGTACGCCGCGTCGTCGGACGCAAGGAACTGGACGAGCGCCGCCACTTCGTCCGGGCGGCCGTAGCGGCGCATCGGGATCTGTTCCTTCACGAACTCCGGAACGCCGGCCGTCATGTCGGTCTCGATCAGGCCCGGGGCGACCGCGTTGACGGTGATCCTGCGCTTCGCGAGTTCGATCGCGAGCGAGCGGGTCGCGCCGAGGAGCCCGGCCTTGGCCGTTGCGTAGTTGACCTGGCCGCGGTTGCCGTGGAGCGCGGTGATCGACGAAAGCATGATGATCCGCCCCCACTTCTGCTGCACCATCGGCATGACGAGCGGGCGGGTGACGTTGAAGAACCCATCGAGCGACGTGCGCGTGACCGACTCCCACTGCTCGAACGTCATCGCGGGGAACGGCGCGTCGCGGACGATGCCGGCGTTGTTCACGAGGACGCCGATCGGGCGCGGGTCCTGGAGGAGGGCGGCGAGGGCGCGGCCGGTCGCCTCTCGATCGGCGACGTCGAACCGGCACGCGATCGCCTCGCCGCCGGTGCGCTCGATCTCGGCGACGACCGCGGCCGCCGCGTTTTCATCGGCCCGATAGTTGACGATGACGGGATGTCCCGAGGCGGCGAGGCGCTTGGCGATCGCGGCGCCGATTCCCCGGCTCGCGCCGGTCACGAGGGCTCGCGCCGCCACCGTTCGAGTCACGTCAACGCTGTCCGATGCTCGTCGCGTGTTCGCCGTCGAAGTGGACCAGGAACGTCGTGAAGCGGGAGCTCCAGTACTTCCACACGCTCGACTCGTGCGACGGCGTCCCGATCGCGGGAGGCGGCCCGAGCGCGACCAGCACCGCGTCCTTCGACATCCCGACCTCGGCGCGTCCGTCGCGAATCGCTTCTTGCTCCTCGGCGGTGAACCGGGAGAGTTCGACGGGCTGCTCGGAGAACGTCGCGGCGAACGCCTCCTGGATCGTCTCCTGGGTGTGCTGCGGCACGTTCTCGATCACGAGCGATCGACCGGTCTCCTTCACGTCGACCGTGATCTCCTTCTCGGTGGCCGCGCGCAGGGTCACCTCGGTGTTGACCGGGACGAGGAAGCCACGCCGGTAGTTCGTCGTCCGGTAGCGGTCCTTCTCCTGGTGCAGCGCGAACTTCGTGTAGTAGGTCGCTCCGGCGGAGCCGACGCTGACGCCGTCTGCGCCGCCGGACACCGCGTCGCGAACGCTCCGACAAGCCGTCGACGCGCAGAGGACGAGGAGGAGAGCCACGGGAGCCGTGATCGTCGAGGTCATGGGTCTGGTTCCGGTTCATGCCGCTTGCGGCGGTTCGTTGCGGACCGACCCATTCTGCGCGTCGCCCGCGCGCGGATCAAGGTGAGCGACCGGCCCCGAAGGACGAACGTCCTCCGAGGCCGATCGATCGAGGCTCGCTCGCGGGTCAGGAGCCGAACGTGCGCGCGAGCCCGTTCGTTTGGGCCGTGTGGTAGAAGCCGGCGGCGCCGGGATCCTGGAACCAGAGCTGGTGGTACACCGTCGCGGCGCAGAGCAGCGGATCGTTGGGGATCATCCCCTCGATCGTGAAGACGCCGCTGGCGGGGACGAGCGTCGGCAGGGTGAGGAGATACGGATTGCCGACGAGGAGCGTGCCGCCGTCGAATGGGACGGAGGTGGCGGTGAACCCGATCGCGAGCCAGACCAGGGCGCCCGGCAACGCGTTCGTCATGCGGAGACCGGTCGTGTCACCGACGAGCGGCGGCTTGCTTCCGGTGAGGACGGGGATGCCGTTCGTGCCCGGTTTGCCGGCGCCGTAGCTGAGGTCGAACGCCGGGCCCGGGCAGCGGCAGAAGCAATCGCTCGACGTGCTGCCGGCGAGGGAGAAGACGTACGCCGAGCCCGAGAGGCTTCCGTTGGCGTCGTCGCCGTACGCGCCGACGATAGGATAATCGCCGGCCGTCGCGACGGCCCAGCCGAAGAAGTCGCTCGCTTCTCCGTCGCATGCAGTCAGCTTCTCCTCGACCTCCCACGTGTTCGAGAACACGCTGGTCAGCCTCAGGACGTACGCGGCGCCAGCCGACGATCCCTGCTCGTCCTCGTAGGGGGCGCCGACGATCGCGCGCGGCCCGGTGGGATCGAGGCTCACGCTGCGCCCGAAGTTGTCGGCTGCCTCCGCGTCGCACGCGACGACCTTCGACTTGACCGTCCAGACCGGCGGGTCCGGGAACTGCTGAAGCTGGTGGTAGTACATGTAGACCGCTCCCGCGTTGGATCCGGCGTCGTCGCGACCATAGGCGCCGATCGCGACGTACGAACCTTCGATCGACACCGCGGCGCCGAAGTAGTCGAGAGCATTCGGTTCGAGGCCGCTGAAGTCGGCCGCGGTCAGCTTCCGTTCGAGTACGTAGGTGTTCAGGACGTTGCGCTCGTAGACGAACGCGGCGCCGCCGTCCGAGACGTGCGTGTCGTCCCCCCAAGCGCCGACGATGATCCGCTCCGCGTCGATGTCGACGGCGAAGCTGAATCCTCCGGCGAACGAGGGTGCCGCCAATTCCTGCGTCTCCACCCACCCGCTGCCGCTTCCGGAGTAGCGGAAGACGTAGGCGCTTGCCTTGCCCGGCGAGGCGTGGCCGACGACGGCGTAACCGTCGCGGACCGCGACGGCGCCGCCGAATCGATCGGACGCCTGGCCGTTGCTCGAGGTCAGCTTCTGTTGGAACGACCATCCAGACGACGTGCGCTGGAACACGAGCACGGCGCCGGCGTTGGTGCCCAGCGTGCCGTCGGCGCGCGCTCCGACGAACGCCCAAGGACCGTCGACGGCGACGGCCCAGCCGAATTCGTCGTCGTTCGCCGCTCCACCGAGGGAGAGCTCGCCGTCGAACGTCCACTGTCCCGGCGACTTGCGATAGACGGTGACCGACTCGCGCGACGGGGCCCCGATCAACAGGAACTCGCCATCGGTGTCGACGGCGCGACCAAAGAGGTCTCCGGCCTGCGCCCCGCTCGGCGTCACCTTGGGGAACTGACATTGGCCGTTGTCCGGGCAGCCTCCGGCGAATGCGGCTCCGGTGAAGAAGACGAGGGGGGACGCGACTCGAATGATTCTGAACATGCTTTCCGCCTCCTGTTTTGCGGTTGGCTTTCATGCACGAGACGCCCCGCGCCAAGTCGACAGCCGACAAACGAGACGGAGAAAACGCGAAGTTGCGGTCCGCGTCGTGCCGATGAGCCACGACGCGTCTTTGAACTGGAATCACTGTCTCTTGTCGTAGGGAAGCAGTCGGTCATGCGGAACATCGTCCTCCGCGCTCTCCTTGTCGGCCTGCTCGCGCTGGCGGGAGCGGCGAGAGCCCAAGACCCCCTGACGAAGCAGGCCCTTGGCCGCATCGAGCAGTACGAGAAGCTCGAACCAAGCCTGAAGGAGGGCGACACGCAGGCCGCGAGCCTCTATCTGAACGCGCTCGCGTGGGCGGGGAAGCGCCTGAACGCGGTCGCGAACAAGAATGAACCGACCTGGAAGGACGCGGAGGCCCGGTACAAGGCGCTGTGGGCGAAGATCGACGCGAAGGGGACCGCGACCGCCGCGCCCACGTCCGCCGGCTATGACCACGGAGCCCTCACGCAGCTCGACAAGGAGATCGCCAATGCCCACGCGAACCTGAGGATGCTGTCCGCGAAGCACCTCGCGGACGAGAGTCGGTCCCGCGGGTTCCGAGACCAGATCGCCGAGTTCGAGGCGCGGCTCGAGAAGTTCCCGCCGAGCGACGAGAACATGGAGATCGTGACGGCGAACCTCGCGAGCCTCGAGAAGCTGTTCGAAGCCGGCATGTCGCAGCTCGCTCAGGGCGAGTCTCGGAAGGCCGGCGCCGAGAGCGGGCTCGCCGCGTTGGGAGCGAAGTACGAATCGAGGAACAAGCCGGAGAACCTGAGCCATCCGTTCGACGAGCAGCAGGTTCGGGCGTGGGCGGCGGAGATGCGGCGTTGGCGCGAGGTCGAGCTGCCGCAAGACGTCGCGTGGCTCGACGACGTACGTGAGAACCCGGTCGTCGATCAGCAGAAGGTGAACAGTCTGCGGAGCTGGTTGACGGGGAGCTGGCGATGGAGGCTCGACGACGTCGAGAAGCTCGTGCGCGAGCGCGTGGCGAGCGACGTCGAAGTCGCGGTCGGCCACGCGCGATTCGTGCTCGAGACCGACGCGGGCGACGAGAACCATGTGCTTGGGCGGATCCTCGGGAAGGGCGCGTTCGACGAGAACATGAGGCTGCTGCGCGACGGCCAACACGCCGTCGCGATCGCTCGCGTGTATGACGATGCGATGGGCTCGCCAGCCGTGATGGGCCCGACGATCACCGACTCGAACGCGCCGCCTCCCGCCCAGCCGGACCGGGACGCGCAAGCCACGAAGATCGAGCGGGCGATCGCCCACTTGAACAAGCTCGCGGTGAAGGCGCTCGACGCGGTCCGAATGCCCCAGGCGGCGTCGACCGATCCGGAGCTCCTCGCGATCGCGGCCGAGACCCTCGCGAAGCCGGACTACGGAGTCGGCGAGAGGCGCCGGCTTGTCATCAACCAGGACAAGACCCGCAAGATGCGCCGCGAAGCCTGGATCCGTCCCGGCGCCGCGTACGCGACGCTGTCCTACTACGAGTACGTGTGGGACGAGTTCCAGGTCACGACGGCCGAGACGGTGGGTGACCAGATCTGGCTCTACTCCAACCTGCTCAAGCGGTTCGAGTCGGGCGACCCGACGTCTCCGATCGGACGTTGGGTGCTGAGCCGCCGCTTCGAGCTGACGCCGATCCGGCCCGAGAACGTGGATCGGTAGGCGTCCGCCGCGGACGGCGCCTCAAGTCGATCCCCGCGAGTCGTCGATGAAACCCAGCGTTCAACGTTGCTGCCGCGGGGACCAGGGCATGAAGCCAAGCTGCGAACGCTTCCGGTCATTCGTTCGCCGGCGCCGATACGTCGTCAACGAACGGATCCAGTCACCAATCGTGTTCATGTCGATCCGGCACACGATCTTCGTGCTGGCCCTGACGGCGGCGTTCCTGTTCCTGCCCCTCTTGAGCGGACTGGGGACGGATCCGCGAACCGCGTCGCGCGAGGCGGTCGAGAAGGCCTCGCATCTCCTGTACCTCCACTCCCGCTACTGGTGGGTCGCGTGCCTCGCCCTCCTCGTGATCGCGTTCGACGCGATCCGGATCTCCCATCGCATCGCGGGACCGCTGTACCGGATGCGAAAGACGATCGATGAGGCCTCGGCCGGCCGGATGCCTCGACCGATCCGGCTCCGGCGCGGCGACTACCTCCACGAGGAGGTCGAGAGCCTCAACCGGCTGTTCGAGTACGCGGAATCGCTCCGGGTCCAGCTCCAAGACGCGATGCGGCGCCTCGGCGACTCGGTCGGGCGGTGCCGGAGCGCGATCGAGTCCCGGAACGACGACGAGCTGCAGCTCCAGATCGATCGACTCGTCTCCGAGAAGAACCAGCTCGACGACCTGATCGAGCAGGTCGCCTCGCAGGTTGGTCCGCGCGAGGCGTCCACCGCGGCCGAGGAAACGGTGAGCTGAAGTGGCAGTCCGTTCGACGTCCGTCCGGGGTTTCACCCTGCTCGAGCTCCTCATCGTGACCGCGATCCTGGCCACGATCGCGGGCATCGTGGTCCCGAACTACCTCTCGTCATTGGCAATCGCCCGCAACATCAAGGCGATCACCGAGATCAAGGCGATGCAGACGGACATCGAGATGTATCGGATGCAGACCGGATCGCTGCCGCTCACCCTGGCGGACTGCGGCCTCGCGCAGGAGAAGGACCCGTGGGGCAACCCATACGAGTATCTGAACTTCTCGACGGTCAAGGGGAACGGCAAGAAACGCAAGGACAAGAACCTCGTCCCGATCAACACCGAGTACGACCTCTACAGCAAGGGTGCCGACGGCGACACGGCGATGTCCTTGATGCCGCCGAAGAGCCACGACGACGTCATCCGCGCCAACGACGGCGACTTCATCGACATCGCGACCAAGTACTAGTGGTGTGATTCAGAGTTGTTGACGTTTCTCCGGGGCCCTCGTCATCGCTTGCTGCGTTGCTCCTCCTCGACGTATCTCGAATACGCGGTCGTCGTCGCGCCTTGCCAGCGACGACGATGACCTCCGGATAATCCAC
>CAZYQW010000022.1:0-15524 GCA_964649825.1 uncultured Phycisphaeraceae bacterium
TTCCCGGCCCCGGCCGGCAACTCGGGATCGAATGCGACGGGGTTGAACGGCGGCTTCGTGATCCCGATCCCACCGCTCGCGGTGCTGATCGGCGTCCAGCTCTACTTCTGGAACTGGCCGACCTCGATCGCGCCGTACAACGCGTTCCTCGACTTCACCGCCCACAGCGGGCATTCGAACACGAACGGCTACGACGTCCTCTTCTTCCCGTAGTCCGAGGCGGTCGAACCGACGTTCGAATCGACAGGGGGCGGCCCGTTTGGGGCCGCCCCCTCTTCTTTTCCCTCCGCCGTCGCGTCCCGATCCCGGTTCGCGGACCGGCTCCTCTTCACGTTCCTGCGCGCGGACGACGCATCTCCCGCACGCATTCGACGAGGGCCTCCCGCGCCGCGCTCGGCTCGAACCGCCCGCGGTGCCCATGGCCGGGGAGGAGCCACTCGAACGGAACGTCGATCAACCGCTCCACCGACTCGATCTGCGTGGACCAGTCGAACCAGCACGCGCTGCGAAACGCATAGATGCCGCCGGTGCGCGGGTTCCTCGCCAGGTGGTCGCCGGTGAACAGGTAGCGCTCGCCGTAGCGGAGGCAGGTCGAGCCCGCGGTGTGACCCGGCGTCGGGATCGCCTCGAGGTCGTCGTCGAGCCGACTCGCTCGGTCGCCGCGCAGGACGACCTCGACCGCCTCGGTGTCCGGCTCGAGGTCCGCCTCATGCAGGACGCGCCGGCATCCGAACCGCTCGCGATACCGCGCGTGGTCGGCCACGTCGTCGCGATGCGTGAGGAACATCCACGCGACTCCCCCCAGCTCCTCGATCCGCTCGACCAGCGGCGCGGCGAAGCGCGGCGAGTCGACGAGCACGTTGCCCCGCCCGCCGTCGCGAACGATCAGGTAGCTCGTCGCCCCGAAGCTCTTCTCGGAGTGGAAGCCGCAGGCGTACACGTTCCCGTCGACCGGATCGGGGAACGAGCGCAGCACGGCGCGCACGTCGTGGCGCTCGGTGGCATGGATCGAGGACGTTGGACACGCCACCAGCGCCTGCAGGGCCCGATGGACTTCCGCGGCGTCGCGGGGCTGGACGTGGACGCGTGACTGTCCGCGCGCCCGATCGAAGGTCGCCGGCGCCATCCACCGGCAGGTGTCGCAGTCGATGCACGAGGAGTCGACGAAGAAATCGCCGGGCGCGTTGGTCTCGAGTCGGACCTTGGTCATGGCGGTGCAGATAGCGCGCCGGGGCCCGGCTCGCGAGGGTCGCGTTGGTCGAGGCTACGGCCTCTGCTCGGACACGTCCGCGTGTCGCAGACGGAACGTCTTCACCACGACCTTTCCGTCGCGCTCGGCCTGACGTTCCATCTCGCGAACGAAGTCGCCGAGGCTCGAGAACCGCGGCGCGCCGGCGACGTCGAGGCGGTTCGCCGGCGACGTCGTCGCGACTCCCATTCCCCGGTGATCGTCGGCGACGAAGGCGTCGGGAAGCCGCGCGCAAAGCACCTCCGCCTCCGGCACCGGCCCGGCGCCCGCGACCACCGCGATCAGCTCCGATCCGCCCGCGCTCGAGATCTCCCACCTCAGCACGTCGCCCTCGAACGTCCCCGGCAAGACGTGCGTCGCCTTCGCGCGCAGCGGGTTCTCGAGGTCGCCGCCTTCGATCGGGAAGAGCTGGAACGACTCGCCTGCGAAGTCCTCGTTGAAGACGTAGACGTGGAGGTCCTCGCCGGCGTTCACGTCGAGCTGGAGCTGGTCGCCGAGCTGGATGACGCCGCCCTCGCCCAACTCCACCCGACCCTGCGCCCGCTCGACGAACAAGTCGGCCCGGATCGCGAGCGGCTCCGGCGCGGTCACGATCCTCCACGTGAGGGCAGCGATCACCAGGAGCGCGAGCCCCCCGAACGCGCGGATCGCCTTCTGTCGCTTCGTCGCCTCGATCGACTCCGGAAGCAGCGGCTGAAGCGCGCGGATGAACTCGGTCGCGCTGGCGAAACGGTCGCCCTTGTCGCGCTCGATCGCCCGTTCGACGACCGCCGCGAACGCCGGCGACACCCCGACGCCCGCCTGCGTGAGAGGCGTCGCGCGATCGACCTCGAGGCGCTCGCGGATCTCGTCCGGCGTCTTCCCCTCGAACGGAAACCGGCCCGACACGAGCCAGTAGAGGACGGCCCCCACCGCGAAGATGTCCGCCTGCGGGCCGACCTTCTTGCCGACGAACTGCTCCGGCGGCATGACGACCGGCGTCCCCGCCACGAACGGGGCGATCGCGGTCTCGTCCTCGGCGGAGTAGGTGCGCGCGATGCCGAAGTCGAGCAGCACGATGCGGTCGTTCGGCGTTCGCATCACGTTCGACGGCTTCACGTCGCCGTGGACGAGCCCGGCCGCGTGGATCTCCTCGAGCGCGCGGCAGATCGCGATTCCGACCCGCGCCGCTTCCCCGGGCGTCATCGGCCCGTCTTCCTTCACGATTCGCTGCAGCGTCTTGCCACCGACGTACTCGAGCTCGATCTGGAGCTGCCCGTCCGGCTCATCGATCGAGTAGATCCGCACGATGTTCTCGTGGTCGAGCGCGGCGAGCAGGCGCGCCTCGCGGATGAACCGCTCGCGCGACGGTGCGTCGCGGAAGTGGGACTCGTTCAAGACCTTCAGCGCCACCTCGCGGTCGAGCGCGCGGTCGAGGGCGCGAAACACCTTGCCGTGCGAGCCGCGGCCGATCTCCTCCATGACGTGCAGCCCGGTCTCGAGCGGAGCGCCGGCCGCGTGGGTCGCCTCGACCGCGGCACCGGCCCCGGCCGAGATGCGTCGCATCGCCTGCATCATCCGCAGCGACTGCAGCTCCTCCTTGGAGAGCTTGCCCTCGCCGGCGAGTCCGGCAAAGTCGACGTCGTGGCCGTCCGCGATCGACTGGGCGAGCTCGCGCAGGTTCTCACTCTTCTTCCCGTCCATCGCTCATCTCCTTCGCGACCAGCTCCAACCCGCGGCTCACCGCCATGCGCGCCGCGTCCGGCGACGGGAACCCGCACTCCGACGCGATCCACTTGTAATCGAGGTCCAGCTCGAGCCGCATCAGGACGGCGTGCCGCTGGCGCTCCGGAAGCGTCTCGAGCGCGCGCTCGAACGCCAGCAGATCCTCCTGCTGGAGGAGCGCCCGGTCGGGGCTCGGCCCACGCTGCGCCGGGTGGTAGCGCGACGCCTCGGGGAGCGCGGCGGCCTGCGAGAGCTTGCCCGGCGTCTTCGGGAGGTCGCGGATCGTGTTCATCGCCGCCTGCCTCAGGTAGGCCCAGAACGACCCGATGCCGCGGTGCTCGAACCGATCGAGCGAGCGGAACACCTTGACGCACACCTCCTGGGTCACGTCCTGCGTGTCCATCACGCCGCGGGCAGCCGACGGCAGCCGGCCGTGGAGGAACCGCTCGAGCGGCACGCGGAACCGCAGGAACAGGTCGTCCCGCGCCGCGTCGTCGCCGCGCCGAACTCGCGCGAGCAGATCCGACGTGGCAAGGATGTCCTCTGGTTCGTTCATCACGGTGACCGGATCCGACATGCGATCGCTCCGATTCTGAACCAGGTCCGAGCGTGCCGCAAGCCGCGGGTGCCTCCCGCCGGCCGGCGGGGAGGGGGAGATGGTCGAGTTGGTCTTCATGGTGGTCCCTCGTGGCGGAGGAAACGAGGGGGCGGGGCGAGGCGAACGCAGGTTCGCGAAAAACGCTCCGGATCGACGCTCGCCCTGGCCCAACTCCGATCCGACGATGGCGACGCGGCGCCGGCCGGCCGAGCGCCCGCCGATGCGCTCACGCGTCGTTCGCGCCGCTCCGATCGAACGAATCGCGTTCGCCCGACACAATCTCCGCTCTCGCCTTCGCCTGATCGATGCTGTCCTGCACCGCGTTCATCAGCTCCAGTGCCGTGTACGGCTTCTCCAGGAAGCTCGCGCTTCCGGCGAAGGTCGCGATGTTGTCCTGCTCGTCGTAGCCGCTCGACAGGATGATGGGGACGTCGGGGCGGATGCGCCGGATCTCGTGGAACGCCTCTTCACCGGACATGCGCGGCATCGCCATGTCCAGCAGGACGACCACGATCTCGTCCTTGAATCGCCGCATCTCGGTCAGACCGGCCAGTCCATCCTCGGCCAGGACCACGCGGAAACCCACCTCGGAGAGCACCGCTTTCGCGACGCTGAGCACGGTGGGCTCGTCATCGATCACGAGCGCCGTACCCTCCGACTTGCGGCCCGCTTCCACGCGATAGGAAGGCGGCGCCTGGGTACGGTCCTTCACCGGGAACAGCACCGACAGCGAGGAGCCGCGTCCAGGTTCCGAGTAGATCTTGATCGCGGCGCCGTGGGCTCGCGCGATCCCGAGGACCGCGGCGAGGCCGAGGCCGTGTCCTCGCGACTTCGTGGTGAAGAATGGATCGAAGAGTTGCTTCAGAGTCTCCTGGTCCATTCCGCAGCCCGTGTCGGACACCTTGACGTAGACGTACTGCCCGACGGGCAGCGGCTCCTTCATGTACGTCGAGTCGAAGAAGTACTCGTCGCAGTATCGCGTCCCGGTCTGGATCGAGATCGTGCCGGGGCCACCCTCCAGGGCGTCCGACGCGTTCGTGATCAGGTTCATCACCACCTGCCGCACCTGCGGCGACGCGGCCTCGATGGCGGGCAGGCTCTCGGCGAGATCGCACCGGAGCATGGCGTTCTTCGAGATCGAGAGCCGCAGCATGTCCACCATCTCGGCGACCAGCGCGGAGAGGTGCAAGTGGCCGACGACGAACCGCCCTTTTCCGGAGTAGGCCAGAAGCTGCTTGCAGAGCTCGCTCGCGCGAATCGCCGAGCGTTCGATCTGCTGGAGACTCTCCTCGAGCCGGGATCCCTTTGGAACCTTCAACAGACAAAGGCTCGCGTTGCCCAGGATTCCGGTGAGCAGGTTGTTGAAGTCGTGCGCCAGGCCACCGGCGAGCAGCCCGAGGCTCTCGAGCTTCTGAACGTCACGCAGCCGATCCTCGATCCGGCGTCGCTCGAGGTCGAAGCGCTTACGTTCGATCGCGTACAAGATCGCGCGCTGGATGACGTTGTTCGGCTGCCCCTTGACCAGGTAGTCCTGCGCGCCCTCGCGGAGGATCATCGCCGCGAGGGCGGCGTCGCTGGAGCCGGTCAGGACCACGATCGGCACGGTCGGCGCCGCGCTCAGCGCGGTCCGCACCGCCTCGCTGCCGTGGGCATCGGGAAGGTTCAAGTCGAGCAGCACCGCGTCGACCGCGCCCGCCGCCATCTGCTCGCACGCGCTGGCGAGCGTCTCGACGTGGACCACGCTGTAACGACGCGGACCGGCCTCCGCGAGGGCTCGACGGATCAACTCCGCGTCGATCGGTTCATCCTCGACCAACAACACTCGAATCGGGTCCTGGGTCATCGTGCAGAAGGTCCCTTCCTTCGCAGGGCAGGTCGACTCGCGAGCTCCTCGAGCGCTCACGGCTGGCTCCCCGGAATTCGCTGTGCCGTCCGCGCGGCCGAACCGATGGGCGGTCGACGAAGCGATAGCACCAATCGGGGTGGTGGGAAGATTCTCTCGCTGTCCGTTCCTTGGACCCGGGGAGGCGCGTACGCGCGTATTCGCGGTGGGACCGTAAGCTAAGGGAGGACGCATCGCGTCCGACCGAGGGCGGGGTCACGTGTCGGGTGGACCCGGTTCGGTCCGGTTCCTCGCTGTGTGCCGCGAAGAACCGGACCGCTGGGAACCCAGGGGCGGCATCCGCCCTCTCCTGGCGCGGGTCCTGTGGGGGATCCGGGGGCGGTGGTCGATAGGATCCGCGGTCATGAACGTCCGACGCACGACCCCTCGCGACTTCCTCGCCGGCGCGGCCGGCGGCGGCGACGATCCGATCTTCGCGCTGAATGCCGAGGCGCGGCGCCGGGCGGCGGCCGGCGAGGCGATCGTGAACGCCACGGTCGGCGCTCTGCTCGAGGACGACGGCTCGCTCTTCGTCCTTCCGTCGGTGGCCGACGCCCTCGCCGCGGTCCCCGCGCAGGCGGCGGCCGCGTACGCGCCGATCGCCGGCGACCCCTCGTTCATGGGGGCGGTCGTCCACGACCTGTTCGGTGGAACGCCCCTGGACGAGCTCAGCGTCGCGGTCGCGACCCCGGGCGGGAGCGGGGCGCTGCACCTCGCGATCGTGCAGTTCCTCGCGCCCGGTCAGGCGGTGCTTTCGCCCAGCTTCTACTGGGGGCCATACCACACGATGGCGGTCCATGCGCGCCGCCGGCTCCAGACGTTCCCGATGTTCGACGCCCGCGGTCGCTTCGACCTCGCCGGATACGAACAGGCTCTCGACGCGACGATCGCCGCGCAGGGTCGCGCCCTCGTCCTCCTGAACTTCCCGTGCAACAACCCGACCGGCTATTCGCTCGACGAAGCCGAATGGGAAGCGGTGGCGGAAATCACCGCGCGTGCCGGCCGGCGCGCGCCAGTGGCGCTGCTCGTCGATCACGCGTACGCGCGGTTCGCAGGGAACGACGGCGACGCGTGGCTCCGGCACGCGCCGAGGCTGATCGAGTCGACCCTCCTGCTCGTGGCCTGGAGCGCGTCGAAGTCGTTCCTTCAATACGGGGCGCGCGTCGGCGCGCTCGTCGCGGTGCACGGGGACCGAGACGTTCGAGATGCGATCGCGGACGCGCTTTCGTACGCCTGCCGCGGGACCTGGTCGAACTGCAACCACCGCGGGCTGCTCGCGGTCGGTGGCATCCTCGCGGACGATCACCAGCGGGCGCGCACGGCCGGCGAGCGCCGCCGCGCAATCGACACGTTGATGGGCCGCGTCGCCGCGTTTCGAGAGGCCGCGGCGGCCACGTCGTTCCGCTTCCCGCGGTACGAGGGCGGCTTCTTCGTGTCGGTGTTCACCGACGACGGCGCGGAGACCGCACGCCGCATGCGCGAGTCGGGCGTCTTCGTCGTCCCGATGGACGGCGCGGTGCGCGTCGCGCTCTGCTCGACGCCGAAGAACCAGATCCCGCGTCTGGTCGGCGCGCTCGACGCCGCGGTGATCGATCGACTCGAGGAGGGTTGACCACCGCGGTGCCTCGGTCGCCGGGCGCGCGGATGAGGCGACCGCCGAGGCCGTTCGATCCGGTGGTACAGGTTGGTACGTTGGGCGGATGTTCGCCGCGGTCGCTCTCTCCGCCGTCCTCGCCGCCTCGCCGGCTGTCGTCGCGCCGGCCGACCTCGTCCTCTTCGACGAGCCTGGTTTTCCTCGCGTCGACGCGATCGAGCCGCCGCCGGCGATCCCGGTGGCGGTCACCGCGGACTCGATCGACGCGCTCGACCGCCTCCTCGAACCGGACGACGTCCTCGTGTGGCGGCACGGCTCCGCCTTTCCGATCGATGCATGGTCGACGGTGCGCCGGTTCCTCGAGTCGGGCGGCTCGCTCCTCGTCCTCGGCGGACAGCCGTTCACGCGGCCGGTCCGGGGCGATCCGGGGGCCCGCGAGGTCGAGGCTCGCTCCCTGGCGATGCTCGAGGCGCTGCGGCTGAACCAATGCCGCGTCGTGACCGCCGAGCACGCCACCCTCGACTGGCGCGGCGGGCCGGCCCCTCGCGAGCGTTCGCATCCGCGGATCGCGGTGCTCGAGCCGCGGCTCTGCGAGACGCGCGACTTCGACGACGAGGACGGAGCGCCCGGGGCGCGCGACGCGATCGTCCGGCCGTTCGCGGTCGTGCGGGAGGCGGGTGACGACCCGCGCTTTCCGTTCGCGACGGCCGCGTACGCGATCGATTGGCTGCGCGGCCCGTACGCCGGCGGCCGCTGGGTCTTCTGGCTTGCCGACTTCGCTCCCACCGAGGACGAGCTCGCGTACCTCGTCGCCGAGGCGCGGCGGCCGCCGATCGACCTGCGCGTCGACCCGACGTTCGGCTCCTTCAAAGACGGCGAGACGCCGTCGGTGCTCGTGCGCGTGCACCGGCCGCGCGGCGGCGACCGCCAGGACGCGACCCTCGACGTCCGCGGCGACGACGGCCCGATCGGCGAGCGTACCGTCACGCTGGCGGGCGGCCGGCACGCGAGCGCGCGCGTGCCTCTGCCGCTCGTGACACGGCCCGGGCTGTATCGCGTGGTCGCGCGCGCGGAAGGCGCTCCGACGTTCGAGACCGGGTTCTGGGTGCACGACGAGGAGTTGTTCCGCTCCGGCGGCGCACTGTCGTTCGACGCGTACACCCTCCGCCGCGACGGCGTCCCCGAGCCCGTCATCGGGACCACGACGATGTCCGGCTCCGTCCATCGCAAGTTCCTGTTCGAGCCGAACGCAGCGGAGTGGGACGACACCTTCGCCGAGCTGGCGTCGCTCCGCGTCAACCTCGTCCGCACCGGCGTCTGGTCGGCGTACCGCAAGATCTCGCTCGACCCGAACGTCGTCGACGAGTCGTTCCTGCGCGCGCTCGAGGCGTACTACCTCACGGCACGGCGGCACGGGATCCCGGTGACGTTCACGTTCTTCGCGTTCGTCCCGGACCGCTTCGGCGGCGACAACCCGTACTTCGATCCGCGCGCGATCGAGGGACAGCGCGCGTACCTCTCCGCCGTCGCGTCTCGCTTTCGCGACGCGAAGGAGATCCTCTGGGACCTGATCAACGAGCCGTCGTTCTCATCGCCCGACAAGCTGTGGGTCTGCCGGCCGCACGGCGACGCGAACGAGCGCGCGGCGTTCCTCACGTGGCTGAAGGACCGCCACGGCGAGCGCTGGGAGGAGGAGGTCCGTTCGCGCTGGCGGCTCCGGCCCGATGAGCCGATTGGCTTGCCGGCCGACGCCGACTTCGACGATCGCGCCGTGCTCGAGGGGCGCCGGCCGTACCGCGCGAAGGAGTACGTCCAGTTCGCGCAGGACGCGTTCGCCGGCTGGATCGTGCAGATGAATTCCGCGATCCGCGATGCCGGCTCCCTTGCGCCGATCACCGTCGGACAGGACGAGGGCGGGCTGAACGAACGTCCCGGCCCGCTCCACCATCACGACTCCGTCGACTTCACGTCGATCCACACGTGGTGGTACGACGACGCGCAGTACTGGGACGTCGTGATGGCGAAGGCTCCGCGCGTGCCGCTGCTCGTCTCCGAGACCGGGATCATGAACCGCGAGCTCCTCTCCGGCGAGTCGATGCGCACGCCGGTGGAGAGCGCACGTCTCCTGTCGCGCAAGATCGCCTACGCGTTCGCCGGCCGCGCGTTCGGGGTGGTCGAGTGGTGCTACGAGGTCAACCCGTACATGGCGTCGGACAACGAGGTCGCGATCGGCCTGAAGCGCGCCGATGGGAGCTACAAGCCGGAGCATCGCGTGCTGCGAGCGTTCGCGGCGTTCGTGCACCAGAACCGCGCTTGGTTCGAGGCGCCGGAGGAACCGGAGGTCGCCATCGTCTTCCCGTCGTCCGACCACTACCCGCCGCGCGGGATGCAGGCCGCGTCGACGCGCGCCTGGGTCGACGTGCTGCCGATGCCGATCCGCGTCGTGCCCGAGGATCGGGTGGCGAGCGATCTCGGTCACCCGAAGCTGATCGTGCTGCCCGCGTGCCGCGGACTGGCGGACGACGCGTGGGACGGGATCATGGCCGAGGTCGCCGAGCGTGGAGCGGTGCTTCGTTGCTCGGGCTTCCTCGGCGCCGACGCCGCCGGACGCGCCCGCGACCGCCTCGGGCTCGAGCCTCGACCGCTTCGCGTCCTGGAGAGGTTCCAAGACCGCGACGTGCGGTTCCCGCTCGCGGTCGTCGAGTCTTGGTACGCGGCGCGATCCGACGGCGCGGGCGGCGAGGGCGGCGAGGGCGGCGACCTTCGCACTTCGCCCGGAGCGAGCGGCCCCGTCGTGTTCCACACCGCGCTGCCGCTCGAGTGGTCGACGGAGCCGCGCGATCTGCTGCCGTACGAGGACGCGGCGCGCGCGGCCGGAGTCGACGAGCCTCGCGAGGCATCGCTCCTCTTCATCCGCCGCGTCCGGTTCCGCGACGCGACGCTCGCGGCCGTCGTCAACGAGACGGCGGAGCCGATCGAGGCGCGCCGCCTCTCGGAACGCGAGGACGACGGCGACCTGCACCTGGTTCCTCCCGGCGAAGGCCACTTGTTCCTCTTCTCGAAGGCCGGTGTCCTGCTCGATCGAACGGAGCCGTGCTTTCGATGATCCCGCTGATCACCGCCGTCGCGATCGCGGTCGGCCTCACGCTCGACGCCACGCTGCCGTACTGGGGTCATTGGGCAGCGAACGGCTTCGTCTTCGCGTGCTTCATCGCGGTCTTCCGGCGAGCGACGCGAGAGGAGCGCCGGAGCCTGATCGTGTGCGTGGCGCTCGCCACGCTCGGCGAGCTGTTCCTTTGCTACGTGTGGGGGTTGTACGAGTACAAGTACGGCGACGTCCCCGTCTTCGTTCCCCTCGGCCATTCGATCATCTTCGTCTCGGGGTGCCGGCTCGCGCCGAAGCTGCCGCGGCTCGTCACGCCGGTGGTCGTCGCAATCGCGAGCGTGCTCGTCGTCACGCTCGCGGTGACGGGCACCGACACCGCGGGCCTTCTCTGGTTCCCGATCTTCCTCGCGTGCCTCGCGATCCCCGGGAACCGCCACCTCTACGGCGTCATGTTCGCGCTCGCGTTCGTCGTCGAACTCGCGGGGACGTCGGTCGGCTCGTGGTGGTGGTTCGACGTCGTGCCGCTCTTCGAGCTCCGGTCCACGAACCCGCCGCTTTGCGCCGGCGTCTTCTACTGCGTGCTCGACGTGCTCGTGCTCGGCGTCGAGCGGATCGTCCACGCCGGTCGACGCGACGGCGCATGGAGCGGCTCGACGGGCGCCGACGTGCCATCGTGATCCCGATCATCGGCCTCGTCCGATCGCGCGGCCGGGCCGCGAAATCCGTCGCTCCCTGCTATGCTCGTGCGCCTGATCGATCGACCCGCGGAGATCGAACGCGTCCGGTCACGAAACCGAGGTACGCGACTACGAAGACCACACGCGTGTGCAAGGGCGCGAAGAGCACCTCGACGGAGTCGTGCCGGATCGTCGGGTCGACCTCGGGCCCGGACGGCTTTCCGGACAGGAGGTTCCGATCATGATGCGTACGTTCATGCTGGCGGTGATCGCGTTCGGCGTCGTGACCGCCGCCGTGCCCGGTCGATCCGACGAGACGCAGGACCTGGTCCTCGGCAAGAGCGGGAAGGCGATCGCGGACTGGGTGCGAGCCGCGGGCGAGAAAGGTTTCAGCGGCGCGGTCCTGGCCGCGCGGTCCGGCAAGGTCGTCGCGGCGCTCGGCGTCGGCCACGCCGACCTGGAGGGAAAGATCCCGATCGACCCGGCCACGCTCTTCGAGATCGCGTCCTTCTCCAAGCAGATCACGGCGGCCGCCGCGGTCCGGCTCGCGGAGCAGAAGAAGCTGACGCTCGACGACCCGATCGCCGATCACCTCCCGGGCGTCCCCAAGAGCTGCCGGTCAATCACGCTGCGCCACCTCCTCCAGCACACCTCCGGGATCCCGGGGACGAACTCCCAAGGCCACGGAGACTCCCTCACCGCGGTCCTTCCGACCTTCCTCGACGGCGGGCCGCGACACGAGCCCGGGAGCCACTGGGAATACTGGAACCAGGGGTACGCGCTGGCGAGCGAAGTGATCGCGCGCGCGGCGGGCACGTCGTTCGTCGAGTACTGCCGCCGCGAGCTCTTCCGAAAGGCCGGGATGAAGTCGACCGGTTTCACCGGCGACGCGGCGCCGAGAGGGGCGACGGTCGCGGTGGGCCGCGCCCGGAGCGGCCCACCGCGCTCCGCCTTCGATCATCCGTACGGGGACTCCTACGGCTTCCAGTACCGGGGCATGGGAGGGGTGGTCACCAACGTCTGGGACCTGTGGCGCTGGGATCGCGCGCTCGACGGAAAGCTCCTGAACACGAAGTCCCTGGCCGAGCTCTTCCGGCCGGGCCTCGAGGACTACGCGCTCGGCTGGGTCGTCCGGCCGGAGCGCGGCCGCCTCGTCCAGTCGCACGGCGGCGCCGTCCGGGGGTTCGTCTGCGAAGGCCGGCGCTATCCGGAACACGACGCCTGCGTGTTCGTGCTCTCGAACGACGACGCGGATCCGGTGCGAGTCGTCGCCACGGCCGTCGAGCAGATGCTCTTCGGCGAGGAGGTCACCGTCGTCTGGCCGAGCGAGGCCGACGCCCAGGAGGGTGCGTTCCTCGTCGGTCGCTACGAGGATGCAGAAGGGAGCGCGCTGACGATCGAGGTCGTCGACGCGACGATTCGCGCCCAAGTGGCCTGGACCAGCGGCGACGTCAGCCGCATGACGATCTCCAAGGACGCGACCGGTCGCTTCGCAGTGTTCGTGAACGCCGACCGCTACGACCTGACGGTCATCGAGAGAACCGACTCCGGGGCACGGACGCTGGGACTCTGGGGCCGGACCTTCCAGCGCGACGAGGGCTGACGGGGAGAAAGGGGGCTCGAGCTCCGTCCGGATCTCGGGCGAGGGAGCCCTCCTTTCGAGACGTTCGAGCGCGGAAGCGCATCCCGTCCGCACACGGTATGCTGCCCCACGGGTACGGGTCGCGCGGGTCGCCGCCCGCGGTCCGCCGGACGATCACCATGCGAGCATTGCTGACGAAACTCCGCGGCGCGCCTTCGAATTGCGCCGCATGGATGCGCGAGCTGTGGCGCGGACCGAACTGGTGGGCGGTGCCGCTCCTCTTCTTCCTCGGTGCGGTCCTCCTGCTCGTCGTCCTGCTCCACGTCGTCCCCGCCGTCGCTCCGTTCGTCTACACGGTCTTCTGACCGACGTTGGGCCGGGCCGGCGTCACGCAGCGACGAGGTTCGGCGACCGAGCGAACGGAACGGAAGGGCGGACCGCGCACGACACGGAGGCAACCGTGGTCGCGCCGATCAACGCCCTCCACCGGTTCTCGACGATGTCCCGGCGCCGGATCAGGGCACGAGCCGGACGGGAACCGAGTTGCTCGCTCCGATCAGGTCGAACAGGGCCTCGTCCTCGAACAGCAGGAACGCGTGGTCGACGGTGAACCCGACGAGTGCCGGCTCGGCGATCGGCGGCAGCGTGAACGTCGCCGTCGCGAGTCCGCTCGTGTCGTCGACCTGGCCGAACACCGGCGAGAGGAACGGAAGGCCGGAGAGGAGGGCGACCGTGTACGCGTCGACGTTCACCGGCACGTGGTGCGACTGGAACGAGAAGCCCGGCACGATGCCGGACGCGCCGCCGAGCAACACGAAACGTCCCTCGCCGATCACCTCCTCGAGCGGCTGCCAGATCGGGCCGACCATCGCGAGTGCGTCGACGGTGAGCACCTGGGTGCCGCCCTCGGAGAGCGAGATCTCCACCCCGTCGGCGGTCAGCGCCATCGTCCCCTGCGCGATCGCGCGGATCCGGGGAGCCGGCGTCGCGTCGTCCATCCGGCGCGGCTCGGACGTGACGAAGTCCACGCGGCCGTCGCCGTTCGCGTCGCCGAGCACCGCGACGTTCTCCCCGAAGCCGTCGCCCGGCGCGGTGCCGTAGCCGTAACCAACGCCGTTCCCCGTGCCCAGGTTGTTCACGTAGATCAGGCCGACCTGATGCGGCTGCACTCCGGCCGGCGCGCCGATCAGACCGAGCGGCAGGCCGTCGGGCGCCGGGCCGCCGTCGCCCACCGAGTGTCCGAAGCGGGTCCAGGGCGAGCCGCCCCAGCTCTTCACCTCGTCCCCGGTCCGCCCGGAGAAGGCGAACACGGCGCCCCAATCGGACTGGACGAAGCTCGGCGCGCCGACGAGCAGGTCGCGCACGCCGTCGAAGTCGAGGTCGCCGATGCTCGCGATGGAGCGGCCGAACTCGGCGGTCGGAGACGGGCCGGCGACCCGCCACAGGCGCTTCCCGGTCCGACCCGAGAAGACCGCGGCCTCGAAGAGCGAGGAGACCGCGACGTCGTCGACGCCGTCGTCGTTCACGTCGTCCTGCATCGCGCTCACCGCGCGGCCGAAACCGAGGCCGGAGGCGACCGGCGCGAAGGTGAAGAGGATCTGTCCGTCGGCGCCGGAGACGAGGTACGCGCGGTCGTCGGCCGGCGCGCCGACGAGGAGGTCGGGCACGCCGTCGCCCGTCACGTCGCCGGCGCCGTCCATCACGAACCCGAACCCGTCGGGCGCGGCACTGGCCCCGGCGGGAGGGGCGATCTGGAGGACGGGCAGGCCGGCGGGGACTCCCGAACCCGAGAACACGAGGACGGCGGCGGGGCCGTTCGGGAAACGGACCGCGACATCGGGGACGCCGTCGCCGGTGACGTCGCCGGCGGCGGCGACCCGCGCGGCGGCGCCCGGCCCGAGGTTCGGCAACGCGGCGATCACGCCTCCGTGACGACCCGAGGCGATCACGACGCCGGCGCCTGGCTGATCGACGTCGTAGCCGTAGTCGCCGACGCCGTCGCCGTCGAGGTCGCCGACGGAGGCGATCGAGGTGCCGCCGGCGGGCGCGGCGTCGATCTCGTGGATGGTCGACTGAGCCCACCCGACGGGCGCGGCGAGCAGCGTGATCAAGGGGATGAAGGTCGCTCGAATTCGGTTCATCGGTCTCCTCGGAGCGTTCCCGGTCGCGCGGGTGGGGCTCGCGCCGCGCCGGACGGGACAGCGGACCCGAGGGGAAGGCCCGTGAGGACGCGGGCCTTGCACCTTCTCGCGTTGCCACGCCGGAGCCGGAGCGCCGCCGGACGCGGCCGATTCGGACATCGATCCGGAGACCGACGACCCGCGCACCCCCGCGTCCGCAGGATCTCCACGTGCGATCCGCCCGCCGCGACCGAAGGAGGAAGGACCTTGACGAACGGCGACGTCCGCCACGCGGCACCCGCTCCGCCCACCGCCACCCTCGAATTCGCTCACCAAGGCGAGGAACGTAGCGCGCGAATTCGACGGTGATCCTGGCGACGCCCATGCCGCGTGGCCGCGGGCACGGGTCTTTGCGTCGTTCCGGACGACGCGGACAGGAGGAACGACGTGGTGCGCGGGAGCGGGGACGAAGAGCTCTCCAGAGAGATGCCGCGTGGAACGGGGACGGACGGTCGCCGGCCGCGCGTCCGATGCCAAGACAAGAGTCGAGGTCGTTCGACGCGGCGACTTGACCTTGGTTCGAACGGAGATAATCTATGCCCTAATGCTGAGCCGACCTTCGACGACCATGCGCAAGCGACCGGGGCCCAAGCCGAAGCGGGGGTCGGGGGTGTCCCATCATGCGCGGGAGGCGATCGACGGGCGAACCGTCCACGTCACGGTGAAGCTGAGGGAGGGGTTGCCGAAGCTGCGAAACAAGAGGGCGTATCGCACGCTGCGCGAGGCGTTCGTGGCCGGCTGCAATCGCTTCGGCTTCCGGTTGTGCCATTACACGGTGCAGAACAACCACCTCCACCTCATCGTCGAGGGCGACGACCGCCGCGCCGTATCTCGTGGTCTGCAGGGTCTGCTGATCCGCATCGCCAAGGGCCTGAACCGGCTGTGGGACCGCCGCGGCCGCGTGTTCCGCGACCGCTACCACGACCGTGTGCTCAAGAACGCGAAGGAGGTT
>CAZYQW010000023.1:0-91488 GCA_964649825.1 uncultured Phycisphaeraceae bacterium
TGGATTATCCGGAGGTCATCGTCGTCGCTGGCAAGGCGCGACGACGACCGCGTATTCGAGATACGTCGAGGAGGAGCAACGCAGCAAGCGATGACGAGGGCCCCGGAGAAACGTCAACAACTCTGAATCACACCACTAGAACGAGAGAACTCCGTTCGCGCGGCGAACCGACGACGACGGGACGTTCCCGCGCTCGCGCACGCCGGAACCGCGTCGGGTAGTCTGGTCCGTTTCTCAGAGGCCACCGTGCCATGCCGTCCCTCTTCGAAGCGAACGCGCCCCGCCCCTTGGCCGACCGCCTGCGACCGCAATCGCTCGACGAGGTCGTGGGACAGGCGCACCTGCTGGGCCACGACGGTCCGCTCGGACGGATGGTCCGCGGCGGGCGGCTGGCATCGATCATCCTCTGGGGTCCGCCGGGCTGCGGCAAGACGACCATCGCGCGTCTTCTCGCCCGCGCGGGGAAGCTCGAGTACGTCGCCCTGTCCGCCGTCTTCTCCGGCGTGCAGGATCTGAAGAAGGCGTTCGCCCGCGCGCGCGAGCTCCGCGACGTCGGCAAGGGGACGCTCTTGTTCGTCGACGAGATCCACCGCTTCAACCGCACGCAACAGGACGCGTTCCTGCCGGTGGTCGAGGACGGCACGGTGACGCTGGTCGGTGCCACAACGGAGAACCCGTCGTTCGAGCTGAACGCGGCGCTCCTCTCGCGTGCACAGGTCCTGGTCGTGAAACGGCTCGACGAAGACGCGCTCGGCTCGCTCGCCGCCCGCGCCGAACGCGAGCTGGGGCGGGCGCTCCCCCTCGACGACGCGGCGCGGCAGGTGCTCCTGGCCCTCGCCGACGGCGACGGGCGCTACCTGCTGAACCTGGTCGAAGAGCTCGCCACCATCCCGGCCGGGGAGAAGCTCGCGCCGAACGACCTCGGTCGTTTCGTCCAGCGTCGCGCGCCGCGCTACGACAAGTCGCGCGAGGAGCACTTCAACCTGATCAGCGCGCTCCACAAGGCGCTGCGGGGCTCCGATCCGGACGCGGCCGTCTACTGGTTCGCTCGCATGATCGAAGGCGGCGAGGATCCTCGTTACGTCGCGCGTCGCCTCGTTCGCTTCGCGACCGAGGACGTGGGACTCGCCGATCCCGTGGCCGTGGCGCGCGCGATCGCCGGGTGGGAGGCGTACGAACGGCTCGGCTCGCCCGAGGGAGATCTCGCGCTCGCCCAGGTGGTCATCGACCTCGCGGCCGCGCCGAAGTCGAACGCCGTCTACGTGGCGTGGAACGAGGCGCGACACGCGGCGAACGAGACGGGCTCGCTCGCGCCGCCGGCGCACGTCCTGAACGCGCCGACCCCGCTCATGAAGGAGCTCGGCTACGGCGAGGGGTACAAGTACGACCATGACCAGCCGGACGCGTTCTCCGGCCAGAACCACTTCCCCGAATCGATGCCGCCCCGCCGTTTCTACCGCCCGACCGATCGCGGAGACGAGGCGCGGCTTCGCGCTCGGCTCGCCGAGCTCGAGCGCCGCCGTCAGACCCGCGCGTGATCGATCAAGGACCGCGCCGTCATCTCGGGCGGCGGGTCGATCCCCATCAGCTCCAACAGAGTCGGCGAAACGTCGGCGAGGATCCCGCCGTCCCGGAGCTTCATGCCCTTCAGCCGCTTGCCGATCAAATGGAGCGGCACCGGGTTCGTCGTGTGCGCGGTGTGGGGGCAATGGCGCTCGTCGTCCCACATCTGCTCGCAGTTCCCGTGGTCCGCGGTGAGGAGGACCACGCCGTCCTGCCGCAGGATCGCCGGGACGATCCTCGCCAGGGCGTCGTCCACCGCCCGAACGGCGCGAATCGCGGCGTCGAGCTTCCCGGTGTGACCGACCATGTCCGGGTTCGCCAAGTTCAGCACGATGAAGTCGAAGCGGTTCCCCTCGAGCTCGACGAGAAGCCGCTCGGTGACCTCCGGCGCGCTCATCTCCGGCTGCAGGTCGTAGGTCGCGACTCTCGGGGAAGGAATCAGGATCCGCTCCTCGTTCGGCTGCTTCGCCTCGACGCCACCGCTGAAGAAGTACGTGACGTGCGCGTACTTTTCGGTCTCGGCGATGCGGAGCTGGTGGAGCCCCCGCGCGCCCACGACCTCGCCCATCACTTTCCGGAGCGTCTGCGGCTCGAACGCGTCGTTCACGCCGAGCGCGGGGAAGTCGGCGCGGTAGCGCGTCATCGACGCGAAGTGAAGCGCCGGCGGCGGGCGCGGCCGCTCGAACCCCGTGAAGTCCGGATCGACGAGAGCGAGCGTCAACTCCCGCGCCCGGTCGGCGCGGAAGTTGAAGAGGAGCACGCCGTCGCCGTCTCGGATCCGCCCCTCGGCCGGCGCGCCGACCACGGTCGGGAGGATGAACTCGTCGTCCTCGCCGCGCGCGTAGCCCGAGATCACCGCATCGATGGCGGTCGCCGCGCGCTCGCCGGTACCCAGGACGAGGCAACGATACGCCTTCTCCACCCGATCCCAGTGGTGATCGCGGTCCATCGCGTAGTAACGCCCGGACACCGACGCGATGCGACCGAAACGCCGCCCGTCGAGGTACGCCTCGAGTTCGCTCACGTACCGATCGGCGGAGCGCGGCGGCGTGTCGCGGCCGTCGAGGAGCGCGTGCACGACGAGGCGATCGGCCGCCACGCCGAGGTCGGCGTACAGGTCGACCAACGCGCGGAGATGACGATCGGACGAATGGACTCCGCCATCGGAGACGAGCCCGATCAAGTGCAGCGTCCCGCCCCGCTCGACGACGTGCGTCGCCACGCCGGTGAGCGCGGCGTTCGTCCGCAGCGCGTCCTCGCGGATCGCTCGATCGATGCGCGTGATGTCCTGCCACACGATCCGACCCGCGCCGAGATTCATGTGGCCCACCTCCGAGTTCCCCATCAGGCCGACCGGCAGCCCGACGCACTCGCCCGACGTCATGAGCTGCCCGCGCGGGTACTCCCGGCCGAGCGAGCGGATGAACTTCGGGTTTGCTTGGTCGATCGCGTTGTTCGGACCGGGCGGACCGTCGCCGTATCCGTCGAGGATGATCAAGGCGGCGGGGTGCTTCGTCATCGGCTCTCCTCCTCAGCGCGGCTCGCGCAGGCCCTTAGGCGAGCGCACGGTCGACGACGCCCGCGATCGTTTGCCCAGCCGCGGCGGCGCGGCGCTCGAGCTCGGCGACGCGGCGCTCCACGTCGATCACCTCATCGGCTGGAAGAGCCGCGGCGTTGACGCGGACGTTCAGGATCAGGCTCGCGACCGCGCCGGCCAGCGCGAGCCCGGCGCCGCCGACGTCGGTGACGAGGTTCTTGTTCAGACTCGGCGCGATCGCCGCGAGGGCGTCGAGCGCGTCGGCGCAGAGCGCGGCTCCGCGCGCGGGCACCTCCAGAGCGGCGCGGCTCGCGTCCCGGACGGCGGCGTCGCGCGCGAGCCGTTCCTCCGGCGTCGAACGCGACGCGCCGTAGGCCGCCCGGACCGCCTCGTACGCGACGCAGTCCTCCTCCGCCAGCTCGAGGAGCTGGCGCCGGAGCCCGTCGCACCGAGCCGCGAACGACTCGGCCGAAGCGTTCACGTCCGTCGGGTTCGACTTCTTCACCGAGTAGCGCGCCGCCATCGCGGCCAGCGCCGCGCCGATGCCTCCCATCACCGCCGCCGCCGCCCCTCCGCCCGGCGTCGGCGTCCGAGACGCGAGCGACTCGAGGAACGCGTCGAGAAGGATCGGCTCGGGTTTGGGCATAGGGCGGCATCCGAAACGGACGCAGAGCACGGCGTTCCCACCACACCCCGCGGATCGCGAAGTCTAAGCGCCCGCGCGACGATAAATCCCCGGCTCGAGCGAGTCATCTCCGTTCGTCTCGGTTCCTCTCGGTGCCGGTCGGTGCCGGCGAGGAGCGACCACGATCGTACGTTCGAGACCCGTCGATGGCGCGAAGCCGCGCTACTGCTCCGAGCTCCCGCCGACCAGGTGGAGCAGCCAGTACGCCATCTCCATCACGGCCGCGACGGCCGCCGCCACGTACGTGAGCGCGGCCGCGTTCAACACTTTGCGCGCGCCGACCATCTCGTCGGCCGCGAGGATTCCACCGTTCTCGAGCAACGCGAGCGCCCGCGACGACGCGTTGTACTCGACCGGGAGCGTCATGACGGAGAAGAGCGCGATGAGGCCGGTCACGATGACGACGATCCAGGCCAGCGGTCCGCCCTGCGCGAATCCGCCGCTCACGAGCGCCGCGATGATCAGGAACGGCAACACCCGGCTGCCGATCGAGACGACGGGAACGATGTTGCTGCGGAACTGCAACGGTGCGTACGCGTCCGCGTCCTGCAGGGCGTGGCCCGCCTCGTGCGCGGCCACCCCGATCGCCGCGATCGACCGCTTGTCGTGCGTCGCCGCCGACAAGCGCAACGTCTTGTCGCGCGGGTCGTAGTGATCGGTCAAGAATCCCTGCGTACGTTCGACCTTGACGTGATCGAGACCGCGCGCCCGGAGCAGGATCCGCGCGACGTCGGCGCCGCTCAGGCCGGATCGCGTTCCTGCGTCTTGGAACTTCCGAAACGTCGAGCTGACCCTCGACTGCGCCCAAAGCGCGAGCAACAACGCCGGGGCCATGAGCAAGAGCCACAACATGTTGGCACCTCCATCACGACCCTCCTACCAAGCGGCGTGCCAGTCGCGCGGCGCCCCTCCGAGGGCCTCCCGGCCCCCCAAGAAGGCCACTTCTTGAACCACCTGCGTTCACCTGCTTCCGTTCGGGACTCGGCGGATTGTTCACCTTTCGGTCACGGCCGCGTCAAATTGACACGGCTGAGGATCGCCTTGCGCCGGTCCTCGGCCGGCTCTATCCTCGCCGGTTTTGTCGACGGTCCCATCCCGCCAGGTTTCTTGCCGGTTCGACGGAAGAGACCGATCGGAGCGCCGTCGAACCGGGCATCCTGAAGCCGACCTCTCCTGACCTCTCCCAGATTGGGTGGGACTCCATCATGAACACCGCCATGGTTCGACTCCTGGTCGTCGTCGTCGTGCTCGCCGTAGCCGGGTACGTCGTTAGCCAGACCTTCATGAGCGACACCGAGCCCGACCGCCCCACTTCCACCGTCGAACCGCCGACGACGCGCGAGACAGCCCCGGAGACGCCGTCCGACGGCGAGCCGACGGTTGCCACGCCGACCAAACGGGTCACCGAGGCAAGCCGCGACGTCGCCAAGAGTACGGGCGATGCGGAGGTCGAGCTCGACAGCGGCACCGGCGGCCTCTCCGGGTACGTCGTGAAATCCGACGGAACTCCGGTCGAGAGCGTCACGGTCGAGTTGATGATCGGGCCCTCGAACGTGCCGTTCCACCTTCCGGCCGCGCGGAAGTCGACGGGCCGCGACCAGAAGACGAACGCCGACGGCGCCTACCATTTCGGCGACCTGCCGCCCGGAGCGAACTACGTCATCGTGGCATCGCACCCGGACTACGCGGTCGCGGAGGCAACGGGGCTGACGGTGCGCGGCGACGACATGCAGATCGTCCCCGAGCTCGTCCTCGGCCAGGGCCCGAAAGTGAACGGTACCGTCCGCGGTACCGGCGGCGTGGCGGTCGTCGGCGCCACCGTGGAACTCTGGGACCAGCTGAAGTCGAACTTCATGAAGGAGGGCGAGAAGGAGCCCTGGAAGACCTCGGAGACCGACCAAGAGGGTCGGTACGAGTTCGCGAACGTCCATTTCAACGCGTGCGAGGTCGTGGTCTCGGCCCCGGGCTACGCGACGTCTTCGCGATCGAACACGATGATCTTCACGAAAGAAGAGGATCGGACGCTGGATTTCCAGCTCACCGCCGCGGTCCAGCTCGGCGGCTTGGTGGTCGATTCCGTCGGTGCGGTCGTCGAGGATGCGCTCGTCCAGGCGTACCAGATCGGCCAGTCGCACGAACAAGGGACATCGAAGGGCGCCGCCTACACGAAGGCGGACGGGAGCTTCACGATCGTCGGCCTCGCCAACGGCTCGTACAACGTGACCGCGAGCGCACCGGGTTACAGCGACCGGAACCACGGCACGGTCGAGGCGGGAAGCCACACGACGCAGATCATCCTGGAGCGCCGCGGCGCCGTGACGGGGATCGTGCGCGACGCCGTGTCGGGAGCCGCGGTGAGGAAATTCCGGCTCCAGATCAAGCTGCAACGCGGCGACGGCCCGGCCACGCCCACCGGAAAGACGCGGGAGTTCTCCTCGGCGGACGGACGGTTCGTGTTCGACGACATCGACCCGAACCAATACGTGGTGGAGGCCGAGGCCGAGGGATACGCGCCGTCGTCGTCGGCCCCGTTCTTCGTGAACCGCGGTGACACCACGCCGGAGATCGTGGTGGCGATGGACAAGGGCGGGTCGGTGCGCGGCCTCGTGGTGAACACCGCCGGCGCGCCGGTCGCGGGAGCGAGCGTCCGGCTGAACGTCAACAACTTCGTCAGCAACCCGATCATCCAGATCTTCAATAATCTCCCGGGCGCCGTGAAGCAGCGTGTCGTGGAGACACGCACGAACAAGACCGGAGAGTTCCATCTCGACCTCGTCGTCCCCGGCACCTACCAAGTGGAAGTGACGCGGCAGACGTTCTCGCGCAACGCGATCAACAACGTCGAGGTGGTGAAGAGCCAGGTGAACGACATCGGCCGCGTGACGCTCTCGTCCGGTGGGGAGATCCACGGACAGTGCTTGAACGCGGCGGGTGGGCCGTTCGCGGACGGGACCATTACCTGCGTCGGAGTCGGCGGCGAGTCGAAGTCGACACGCCCGGACTACGACGGCCGCTTCTCGTTCGAGAACCTGTCGCCGGGTGAGTACAAGCTCACGCTGAACCCGACGAAGCTGGGCGGCGAGGGCGTGAACCCTTTGATGCAGGTGATCTACGCCCAGCGGACCGAGACCAAGGTGCAGGTGCTGGAGAACGGCAGCGCGCAGGTCACGCTGACCTGCCCGGAAGCGCCGTAGAGTTCGCCGCGTCCTTCGCCGCGTCGCCGCGGAGACGCGACGGCGGGAAGACGACGAAGAACAACGTGCCTCGTCCGACGCTCGAACGGACTCCGATCCGCGCCCCATGGGCCTTCGCGATCTCGCGCGCGATGTGGAGTCCGAGCCCGGTTCCCTGGACTTGCCCCGTGTTGCCGGCGCGGCGATGCTTCGTGAAGACCGTCGCAATGTCCTCGGCCGGGATGCCGATCCCATTGTCGGAAACGCCCAGGAGATAGCCGCGCGCTACCGTGCGGCCGTGGACGTGTACCGTGCGCCGCACGCGCAACGGGTCGCGATACTTGATCGCGTTGCCGACGAGGTTCGCGAGGAGCGATGCGAGCTCCTCGCGCTTCCCGCGAACGACGGGCAGGTCTTCGGAGAACGTGAGCTCGACCGCCTGGTCCGACGCGAGTCCGGCGAGCCTCCGCATCACCGACTCGGTGAGATCGGCGAGCGAAACGTCCTGATCGCCGATCTCGGCCTCCTCCTCGGCCTTCAGGAGTCGCGCGAACCGATCGATCAGCCCACTCATCTGGGTCGCGACGTCACGGGCCATCGAGAGCGCCCGTTCGCGATGCTCGGGGTTGCGACCCGACTCGAGGAGGAACAACGCGTTTTGGAACACGACCAGGGGCTTGCGCAAGTCGTGGACGACGCGCTGTCCCGTCTCGATCAGCGTGCGGCCCCTCTCGAGCGCGCGCGTGCGCTCCTCCGCGATCGACCCGCAGAGCTCGGCGAGGTCGATCCCGGCCTGGATCGCTCCCTCGAGCAGACGTTCCTCGCCGCCCGCGAGCAGCTCGCGCGGCTCGCCGACCCGCACGATCGTCCGGATCCGGGGTTCGCTCGGGTCCACTGGGGCGTCCGGAGCCACGCGGTCCCGGAGCGTGTCGTCCATCGCGTCGAGCAAGACGGCAAGGTCGAGGCCGACGCGATCGAGCTCGAACTCCTGATGGGCGCGACCGAGCACGGCTCGCAGGAGTTCCCGGAACGTCTCCATGACTCCGATCGTTTGGACCGCGAAGGCGGGGATCGCGCGGCCCGGCTCGAGTCCGAGGTCGGCCTCCAGCTCACGTGCCGCGATCGCGCCGGCCACGTCGCGCTTGTTCTGCTGCACGACGCGCGGCAACCGCTCGACCGCGATGCCGAGCTCGCGGAGGTTCTCGTCCAGGTTCTGATACGAACGTACGTTCGCGATCCGTCGCGACGGCGTCGAATCGGCCACGAACGCCACGCCGTCGCAACCCTTCAACACGAGCCGGCGCGTCGTGTTGAACTGCACCTGGCCCGGAACCGTGTAGCCCTGCACGCGGACCGTGTAGCGGTCGAGCAGCCGCAGGTGGAGCGGGAGGTAATCGAAGAAGAGCGTCGTGTCCCGACCCGTGTTGACGGACAAGACCCGGTCGCCGCTCGGGTCGAGGAACCGCTGCACGACGTTCAGGTTCGTCGTCTTTCCCCCGAACGCCGGTCCGTAGTAGACCAGCTTCAGGTTGATGCTCTGATCGGTGGGATTGAACAGGCCCATGAGTGGAGACGAGCGAGACAGGCCCTCTTGCATCGACCAGAAGCCTCGTGGACTTGTGGGAAAGCCGCCGGCGCGCCTTCATGGGCGAATCGGAATCACGGCCGACGACAGCCATCGAACCTCCGCGCCGCGCTCGTCTTCCGTCAAGGACCGCCACAGCTCGCGCAGCTCGATGTCGACCAGCGGATGGCCGTTCTGGTGGGCTCGGAGGAGCGTGCGGAGGCGACCCGCGCGGTAGTCCTCGTCCGCGGCCAGATCGGTCGCCACGATGCACCGAATCACCCCGAGCCCCAGGCCCGACGGGTCGCGCGCCGACCACCCGACGAAGTCGTCGAAGACTCCACCCGTCCAGCCTCGCGCGCCGTGTCTCGCGAGGACGAGCGCGAGTGCGCCCTCCGCGCGGGTTCCCGCCAGTTGCCCGATGACGTGGGCGAGATCGATCGCGTCGCGTTCGGGTCGTGCCGCCGCGGCGAGCGCGGACGTCGCCCACTCGAGCGTCGTCGCCGGCCGCGGGCCTACCATCGCCGCGGGATCGCCGTCGCGGAGGCGAAGGAGCGCGAGCCCGATCGCGCGCGCGCCCGCGTCGGCTGAGTCGAGCAACGGAGCCAGCGGCAGTCCGACCGCACGATCGAGGTCGACAAGGACCTCGATCGCGGTGCGCAGCGACCCCCCGTCCAGGCCGCGCGCCACCGCCTCCACGATCCGGGCGGCGTACACGGACGAGCCGGGATGGAGCTCCGCGAGCGCAAGGCTCGCATCGAGCGGAGCGGGGCCGAGCACCGCGGCGGCGAGCCGGTCCGTCATCTCGACGAGCCGGCAGCGGGCGGCGAGGAAGCAGCCGGACCGCATACGCGCCAGCTCGTCCGACGCGAGAAGGCGGGGCGTCAGGCGCCGCGCGACGTCGCCCCGATCGGCGAGCTCGAGCAACGTGCGGAAACGAATCTCGGCGGGAGCGCCGGCCGCGAGCCGCTCCCAGTACGCGTCGTCGTCGGCGTCCCGCGCGAGAAGCCCGATCACGGCGTACCCCGCGCGCTCCAGAGGAAGGGCCGCGTCGGTCGCGCCCGGAAGCCGCAACCCGGCGAACAAACGCGAACGCTCCACGGCGTCGGACTCGACGAGCAGGCGCGTGAGGAGCCTCGCCGCCGCCACGTCCTCCGGCACCGTCGCCGCCGCGTCCTCGTGCTCCGCCGGGTCGGTCGGTGGATCCTCGACGGCGTGCGTCCCTTTCCGATGCGCCTCGGCGAAGTCGGCCGTGACGACGAGGCGCACCGGTCCGACGTCGAGGGTCTCGAGGCGCCGCGCGGCGAGAACGCGGACCAGGATCCCGGCCGCGGTCCCCGGCACGAGTTCGGCCGGCTCGACCGCTGCGATCGCGTCGAGGTCGAGGTCGGGGCTGGCCACGATCGGCTTGACCGGCTCCGCGACCCGCGAGAGCCACTCGATGACGTGGAGCAAGGGGACGTCGTCCCCCACCGGCCACGCGAGGCCGGTGACGACGCTCGCGGAGAACGGGCTCGGGTCGGAGTTCCCGTCGCGAAGATCTTCGCGTGCGACGCGCCTCGCCACCTCGTGGAGCAGCAGCGACTCGAGCAACGCGGTGGCGCCCGACGCCACCGGACCGGGCTCGCCCGCCGCCACGCAAGACAACGACGGCGCCGCCCACGGCGTCCGCGTCACCGCGTCACGCAGTTGGAGCTTTACCTCGGCCGGAAGGGCGGCGACGTCGGCCAGCAACGCGGTCAGCCGCACGGGATCGGCGAGCCACGCGGACAGCTCACGCACGGCGCGGTCGCGCACGGCGCGATCGGTGGAGACGATCTCGTCGCAGAACCGCTGCACGTCCGACTCGACCGGGAGCACGAGGGCGCCGGCGATCAGGATCGACGCGCCGATCACGGCAGGTCCGTCCCCGCCACGACTCCACGCAGCCGCACGTCGTCGAGCGAGATCGGAGTCTTCGAGCGGATCTCGAGCGTCGTCTTGCGCGGCTTGTCCGCCGTGCGGAGCCGGTAGACGACGTCGCCATCGACCTTGAGCAGACACTCCGATGGCGTCCCCGGCGTCCACTCGACCTCGACGCGATAGCGCTCGCCGCGCTTCAACGTGAACTCGCGAACCGGCCCCGCGCCGCGCTTCGCCGGCTTCGTCTCGCCGATCGCCGGCTCGTAGACGTACCCCCGGAAGTCGTCCAGGTCGCCCGACCACGCGTTCACCTGGCCGCCGCCTCCCTCTTCGCCGAACGAACGGATCACGAAACAGATCGAGAAGATCCGCAAGCCGACGAGCGCGGGTTCCGGCTGCTCGTAGGGACAGTCGAGCTCGAACGAGACGCGGGCGGGTTCGTTCGGGTCGAACGGCAGCACGCGCTCGACGCCGGGTCGATTCACGAAGTCATCGGCGCGGCCCGCCTTCGTCGTGGACGGAACCGACGTGAGGCGCCCGGATCGGATCGCCCACTCCGGCCCCGGAAGCCTGAAGTCGTCCAGCTCGCGCGAGGTGTCGAACGAGTACGCGAACTCGACGACGTCTCCCGGCAGGAACGAGACGGTCGCCGCGGACTCGCGACGCACGACGGCCCGGCGCGCCTCGACCTTCTCGATCCGCGCCGCCTTGTCGCGTGCCCGACGCAGCTCGGCGAGACGCGGGGCGACGACGTCGACGCGACGCAGGTCGGGATCGTGCAGGATCCGGTCGGCGATTCGACCGTACTCGTCGGCGCGCCCCAACGCGAGCACTCGGTCGAACGCCTCCAGCTCCGCGCGCGCTCGATCCTCGCGACCCGACGCCTCGTTCAACTGCTCGCGGTTCCGCTGGGCGAGGACGGGCGCGATCGCGCTCGATGCCTCGGGTTCACCTTCGGTCCGCTGCGCGAGCAGCGCAAGGCCCGCGCCGTCATCGCCGAAATGCAGAACCAACGCCGACGCGAGCGGTGGGGCGAGCGGCCCGGCCAGGCGTACCCACTCGGACGGCTCGATCTCGGCGAAGTCCACGTTGAACGCCGGCGATCCGAACACGAGACGCCGATCGCCGCGCTCGACGGCACGAAGTACGCCCTGCCGAAGGATGCCCCGTACGCGGACCCCCGTCTTCCGGCCGACGTCGTGGTCGAACGCATCCCAGACCGCCCGCTCGAGGCGCTCGAACGAATCGACCCCCTTGACGAGCAGCGCGAGCCACGGATCCTCGACCTCCGCGCCGAGCTCCGCCGCCACCCGACGCGCGGCAGCGACGTCCCGCGCTCGGTACGCGTCTTCGAGCGCGGGACGGAGGCGAGCCTCGATCTCGAGGCGGCGGAGACGCTCCAGCTCCATCCGCTCTTGATCGAGCAGCTCGGCCTTCTCCTCGAGTGCGCGCGTGATCGGGCCCGGCTCGCCGGGGAACTCGTCGAGGCCGACGCCGAGCGCGTCCTCGACGGTGGCCTGGAGTCGACCTCGGATCTGCTCCTTGGTCGCCGCGTCCAGATCCTCCTCCGCCGCGGCCGTCTCGATCGCGCCGAGCGCGAGCGCACGAGCTCCTTCGATCGGTCGCTCGACGCGCAGCAGGCGAATGCGCTTCAACGCCGACCCGTACGACTGGAGGGCAGTCGCGAACCACGCGTCCGATGGGGCTGGCTCGCGCGCCTCGGGCACGATCGTCTGCACGCCTTCGACGAAGCAGCGCAGCACGCGCGCGTCGATGTCCCGGGCGACGTCGTCGATCTGCGCCTCGATGCCGCGGTAGTCACGTCCTTCGAGGCGCACCTGCAGGTCGGCGAGCAGCCGGTCGAGGTCGAGCGCGATTGCACCGTCCGCGGCCCGACGGACGCCGCTGACGAGCTCCTGCTCGACTCGTTGCCGCTCCACGGAGGTGATTCCATCGACCGCGTCCCGCAGCTCGCTCGGCAGGTCATCGCGCGCCGCACCGAACTCCGGGAGCAACGTCGCGCGGACCGTCGAATCGAACGCTTCGACCGCGGATTCGAAGTCGCCGGTGGCCACGGCCCGGCGTGCGCTGGATGCCGCGCGCACCGCGATCAAAGCCGCGCGGCGTTCGACCTCCTCGATGACCGCGGCGGCGAACGGCGACGCGAGCGGTTCCTCCCCGAGCCGGGACCATGCGTCCCGCGCCGAGACGCGTCCCGAACGAAGGTCCGCCGCCGAGAACGGCTCCGTCGACGGCGCGACGTCCGCGTCGTTCGACTCGGCCGGCATCGATCCGCGGAGACGCAACGTCGCGATTCCTGCCGCAAGGATCAGGACGCCGAGCCCCGCGTACGGCAGCCACGCCGGAAACCGCCGCTCGGGCGAGGGGCCGGCCGCTCGCTCCCAGCTGATGCCGGGGAGCGACTCGAACTCGCCGCTCCGGACGCGTTCGAGATCGCCGATCGCTTCGCCCGCGTCGCGATAGCGCATCCGTGGGTCGCGGGCCATGAGGCGGGCGATGATCCGCGACAACGCGCGGTTCAGATCGGGTCGGTGAGTCTCGGGCGGCAGGACGCGGGAGAAGACGATGTGGCTGATCACTTCGGTGAGGGTCTCGCCCGCATGTGGCGTGACTCCCGTGACCATGTGGTAGAGCGTCGCGCCGAGCGAGTAGAGATCGCTGCGCTCGTCCGCCTGCCGCGGGTTCTTCGCCTGCTCGGGCGACAGGTACTGCGGCGTTCCAACCATCGTGCCGCTACGCGTCAGGTTCAGCCCCTCGTCCGCGCGCGCGAGGCCGAAGTCGGTCAGCTTCACGCGCCCGTCGCGGGAGAGCAGGACGTTGCCAGGCTTCACGTCGCGGTGGATGACTCCGTGCGCGTGGGCGTGCCCGAGGCCGCGCGCCACGCCGATGGCAACGTCGATCGCGACCGCCTCGTCGAGCTGCCCCACTCGGTCCAGGCGGTCCTTCAGGCTCTCGCCGTCGACGTGCTCGAGAACGAGGTAGAACGTCCGACCCTGCTCGCCGAAGTCGAAACAACGCACGACGTTGTCATGGTCGAGACGCGCGAGCACCTTCGCCTCGCGCGAAAGACGAGAGACCGCGTTCTGCGAGGAGCGGTCCGAGACCGAGAAGACCTTCAACGCGACGCGCCGATCGAGCGCCTCGTGGCGCGCCGCGTAGACCTGGCTCGTCCCGCCGCGTCCGAGGAAGCCCTCGATCTCGTAGCCGGCGATCCGGACCGACCCAGGACGACTCGACTCGGTCATGCGCCTACTTCAGCTTCTTCATGGCGAACTTGCGAAGCTCCTGATCGACGACGGGGATGTCCTTCTCCTCGACGACCTGGAACGCGTGGATGATCGCCTGGAGCGAGTCGACGTGCCCCGGCAGCGGGCTTCCCTTGGGCCACCGATCGCGAATCGCGTCGAAGAAACGCTTCAGCGTGCCGTCGCCCATCGTTCGCCAGCGCATGTAGAGACACATCCCCTTGGCGACGTCCATCTGGACGAGATCGCTGAAGTCTCGCCGCACCGCCTGATCGAGCGGCGTGTCGGCGAGCTTCCGCATCGATTCACGCAGCGCCTCGGTCCACTGCCCGTCCTCGAAGAACTTGAGCTCGTCCGTCTGCAACGACCGCTCATAACGTCCGCTGCCGAGCGTGAAGACGACGTTCTTCTTCAGCAGGTCGAACTCGAACAGCGCCGCGAACGATTCGTCGAAGAACGGCGGCAGCGTGTTGACGTCGTACCGGTACCGATTGATGAGGATGTGCCCCATCATGTTCGCGCACTGCGCCGCCGTCAGCGAGCCGCCGCGGTTCGCCATGTACGTCGCTCCCATCGACCATTCGGCGAAGCGGTAGACGCTGACCACCCGCTTGGCGCGTTCTCCCCATTCGACGCCCATTCCCCGGTGCGCGCCGCCCCACTCGACGAACTTCTCGTACGCGAACCGCATCCGGAACGCGAAGATGTCGATTCGCTTGTCGCCGAGCCACGCGAGCCCGTCGCCGGTGTCGAACTCGCGCGCGAAGTTGGCGTATCCCCTCTCGAGCAGCGCGATCAGCTTCTCCGCGAAATCGCCCTCGATATCGGTGTAGACCGTGACGTGGTCGGAGACCTCGAGCCGAAGCGGGTGTCCGATCACGTCGGAGACCTCGCGTCGCGTCTCGTCCACCCAGTGGTCCTCGCCGCGGATCCACTGGTCTGCGACCTTCACGAAGCCGTCGCGCACCTTCGCCTCGTCCGCGGTGATCCACTCGTCATCCCGCATCACGAGCCCCTGTTCGAGCTTCACCTTCTCCTCGGGCGTGACGAACCGCCCCTCGTGCTCCACCAGCCCCTGCGCGAGCATGTCGTCGCGCCGGGAGTCCGCCTCGAACCGGTCGCGTTCCTCGGGAGTCACGTACTTGCCCTTGTACTTGACGCGTCCGAGGAGCTGGTTCGCCGCCGCGTGCATCGGGTCGATCTCGACCGTTTCGTCGAGCAGCCGCTGGAAGTCCTTCGTGAGCCGATGCTGGCGCGCGTAGAGCGCGAGATCGAAGACGCCCTCGGCGTCACCCGGCTCGAGCTCGGCCTGGCGCTTCTTCAGGGTCTCGCCCGGCGTGTCGCCGCGCTCGATCCGCGCGACGTCGGCGCGCGCGAGCTTCTGGATGCCGAACTTGGTCCGGACCTCGATCGACTGGTCGTCTTCGACGAGGATCTCGCCGACGAGCTTCCCCCCGGATTTGAGGTGGATCGTGTCGGCGTGGGCCGATGCCGCGGTCACGGCAAGGAACGCGAGCCCCAGGAGTCCGGATCGGAAGCGAGGCATCATACCCATCATGGAGAACCTCCCGAGTCCACGTTCAACTCGACGAGTCCGAGTCGATCTCGTACTTCTCCATCTTACGGTTGAGCGCGAAGCGGGAAATGCCGAGCACGGTCGCGGCGCGGCTCTTGTTCCCGCGCGCCTCGGCGAGGGCGCGGCGAATCTCGCGCATCTCCATCGACTGGATCCGTGCGTTCAGGTCGCCGCTCTCGTCCGGCTCCGCTGGTCCCGCTTGAACGATGTGGGGCGAGACCTGATCGACGGTGATCGTCTGGTCGCACAGCGTGACGAGCCGCCGGATCTCGTTCTCGAGCTCGCGCACGTTGCCGGGCCAACCGTAGCGGGCGAGCACGTCGATCACGTCCGGCGACACGGCCGGGGCCGTACGCCCCGTCGCGAGCGCGACCCGTGCCGTCAAGCGCTCGACGAGGGTCGGGATGTCCTCCTTGCGGCTCCGCAGCGGCGGCAGCCGCACCGGCAGCACGTTCAGCCGATAGAACAGGTCCTCGCGGAACTCGCCCTCGGCGACCAGCATGCGCAGCTCACGGTTCGACGCGGAGACGATCCGGACGTCGACGCGGATCGGATCGGTGCGACCGAGCGGCCGGAACTCTCCCTCCTGGAGGAAGCGCAGGAGCTTCGACTGCAGCGCCGGCGACATCTCGGAGACCTCGTCGAGGAACAAGGTGCCGCCGTTGGCGCGCTCGAGCAGCCCGCGCCGGTTCGTGGCGCCCGTGAATGCTCCCTTCACCGATCCGAACAGCTCGCTCTCGAGCAGGGTCTCGGGGAGCGCGGCGCAGTTCTCCGACACGAACGGCTCCGAGCGGCGGCTCCCGAGCCGATGGACGGCCCGCGCCATCAGCTCCTTGCCCGTCCCGCTCTCGCCCTCGATCAGCACGGGGAAGTCCGACTCGATCACTCGGTCGAGCACCTCGAACACCTTGCGCATCGCCGGCGAACGTCCGATGATCCCGACCGAGTCGTACCGCAGGTCGCCTTCGACCGCCTCCTCGCCGACCAAACGGGCCCGGACCGACGCGAGTTCCGCCTCCCGGTCGAGCACGGTGCGCCGCAGGTCGCGGTTCAGCGCCTCGAGCCGACCGCGCGCGACGGAGAGCGCGCGGTTCGAGTCCGTCAGGTCGCGGATCAGGCGCGCGTTCGCGACGGCGACGGCGGCCTGGTCGCCGAACGCCTGCAGCAGGTCCCGGTCCCGCGTCGAGAAGACCGCCGCCTCGAGGCGGTTATCGATGTAGACCACGCCGAGGATCACGCCGCGAAAGCGGAACGGCGCGCAGAGCACCGAGCGAAGCCCGAGGTTCACGATCGACTGGACGCCGAGGAACCGATCATCCTCGCGCGCGTTGATCGAGAAGACCGCTTCGCCGGACGAGATCACCTGCTGCGCGATCGAACGAGAGACGGCGACGTCCGGGTCCTTCACGGCGTCGCCGCGGAAGTTGCGCGATGCCTCGGTCTCCAGGTTCCCCTCGGAGTCGACGAGCACGACGAACGCGCGCTCGGCGCCCGTCAGGTCGAGGACCGCGTCGAGGATGCGGTTCAGGAGCGGCATCAACTCGTGCTCGGCCGCGACGTCTCGTGCGGCCGCCGTGAGCCGCAACAGGAACGCACGTTCCTGCGACAGTTCCTTCACGAGGTCCGGCAGCGGCCGCTCGCGTCGCGCGCCGCGGTCGACCACCTGGGTCTCGCCGTGGTCCTCGTCGAAGACGATCTCGGACTCGCCGACGCGGATGACGTCTCCGGGCGCAAGGTCGAGGGCGAGCACGCGGTCGCCGTTCACGAGGGTGCCGTTCTGCGAGCCGAGATCGGTCAGGCGGATGCCACCTTCCACGCGCTCGATCGCGCAATGCACGCGCGATGCCTGTCGATCGGCGAGCGCGATGTCGTTCCCGGGCGAGCGCCCGACCGTGATCCGGGGTTTGTCGAACTCGACGGTACGGTGGTCGTCGCCGTGCCGGACCTGGAATCGCATCGGGTGGGCCATCGCATTCCCGTGTGCTGCAGCGTGTCGATTTGCACTCACTAGCGGGCGGTTCAGCACGGGTAACGTGCTTTATTGCCCGCATGTCAGACCTAGGCGTGCGAAAAAGCTCTGACGGTCGGGCTACTGTGCGGCCGTGTCTTCGGATTCCGGCGCGCGGTCGTTCGACTGGATCTGGGCCACGATGCGGGTCGTCGAGCGTCCTTGAAGGAGCGGTGCGAGCACGACCTGACCCCCGTTCCGTTCGACCCAATCCCGTCCCACGACGCCTTTGTCCCGCCAGTCCTCGCCCTTTACGAGGACGTGCGGCGTCACGTCGTGGATCAGTCCTTCCGGCGTGTCCTCGCTGAACGGAACGACGAAATCGACCGCGGCGAGCGCGGCGAGGACGTCCATGCGATCGGCGAGCGGGTTGACCGGGCGTCCCACGCCCTTCAGCCTTCGCACGGAGTCGTCGTCGTTGATCCCGACGATGAGGACGTCGCCCCGGGCCTTCGCGAGGGCCAGATAGCGGACGTGCCCGGCGTGGAGGAGATCGAAGCACCCGTTCGTGAAGGCGATCCTGAGCCCCTGGCCCCGAAGATCCCGGGCGAGGCGCGCGACGTCGGCTCGCGGCAGAACCTTGCGCGCGGTGTCGTCCGGCTCGTCGACGAGGGCCGCGTACAGCTCGGAGAGCGGGATGGCGACCGCGCCCAGCTTCCCGACGACGACCCCCGCGCCCGCGTTGGCGATGCGGACCGCGTCCTCGAGCGCGACCCCGGCGGCGAGGTAGCGGGCGAGGAGGGCGATCACCGTGTCGCCGGCGCCGGTCACGTCGTACACCTTGCGCGCTTCCGAACGGATGTGGAACGCCTCTCCGGCGCGCTCGGCGCAGTAGATGCCGTCTGCCCCGAGCGTGATCAGGAGCACCTGCACCCCGACCTCGTCGAAGAGCCGCCGCGCCGCCTCGCGGAGCGCCTCGTCGTCGCGGATCGTCAGGTGGGTCGCCGCCTCCGCCTCTGCGCGATTTGGAGTGATGCCGAACGCGCCGCGATACTTGGCGTAGTCGGTCCCTTTCGGGTCGACGAGGACGCGCGTGCCGCTGCCGATCAGGGCGGCGAGGACCCGCGGCGTGACGACGCCCTTCTTGTAGTCAGACACGACGACGATGTCGCTCGACCGCGCGAGCTCGGCCGCCCGCGTCACGAGCGCGTCCTCGACGGCTCCCGCGATCGGCGACACGTCCTCTCGATCGAAGCGCAGGACCTGCTGGCTCCGAGCGATCAGACGCACCTTCTCGATGGTCGGCCGGCCGCGATCCCGCACGACGGCCGCGATGTTCGCACCGGCCCGTTCGAGTTCGGCCTGGAGCTGGAAGCCGTTGTCGTCCTCGCCCACCACGCCGCCGACCCAGACGTCGGCGTGCAGCGCGAGCAGATTCGACACCACGTTGCCGGCCCCGCCGAGCCGGACCTCCTCGCGTCCCACCTGCAGGACGGGGATCGGCGCCTCGGGCGAGATCCGTTCGGTCTCCCCTTGAAGATACCGGTCGAGGATCAGGTCGCCGACGACCCCGACGCGCACGGAACGTGCGCCATGCGCAACGGAGAAGAGCCCACCGGTCATGAACGCGTTCGCCTCTCTTCAGGATCCGCCCGCTTCGCGCGCCATCCGATCGAGGATCGCGAACCGCAGCAACGGCAGGAGGAACTCGTGATGCCCAACCAATTCTATGGCCCGGCCGCCGGGACGCGTCAGCACGTTCACGCGCGGCCGATAGTGACGAATCTGGTCGAGGTTGGCGGTCGTGAACCCCTCCACCGACGCCCCGACGTTGCGGGCCAGGTTCAACGCCTTCAGGAACACCTCGGGCAGCACCACGGCGGAACCCACGTTCATGTACACGCCGCCCGACATTTGGGCCACGACGGCGGCGAGGCGGCGAAAGTCGGTCATCGTCGCCGAACCGATCGCCGCGCCGTCCGCGTTGGCATGCATATGGACGATGTCGCTGCCGATCGCGACATGCACGGTCGCGGGACGGCCGAGGCGCGCGCAGGCGGCGAGAATGGAGTGACGCAGGTACGGCGTCCGATTCGCGATGAGGCGCTCCCCGACCGCCTGCCCGAGCCCGATTCCGCGCGCCGCGGCGTCTTGCGCCGCCGCGTTCAACTCCTCGGCCGTTTCCCTCGCCATGCCGAACGAGCCGTCCGAGAGCCCGACGCCGACGTCCTCCGACGAGCGGCCGACCGTCGCGATCTCGAAGTCGTGGATGATCCCAGCCCCGTTCAGCGCGATCGCCGTCACGACGCCTCGCTCGAGCAGATCGACGACGAGCGGCGAGAGACCGACCTTGATGACGTGCGCCCCCATCCCCAGCACGACCGGCGCGCCGTGCCGGCGAGCCGTCACGATGGCGTCGACCAGCGCGCGAAACTCGAGCCCGGCGTGGATCCGGGGGATCGACTCGAGCAGAGCGGAAAACGCCGGGCCGGGTTCGCTGGGACGGGCGAACGCATCCTCCTCGACGAGGCTCGGCCGTGCGTCGAGAGGAACCGTTCGGATCTTCGCAAGGTCGAGGGGGGGAATCGAGTCATCGATCATGCGACGCGCTCCGACTCACGCCGGACCCGGTCCTTCCCGCGGCGCTTGCGATGGCGCCAGCGGCGGTGCAGCCAGTTCCACTGGGCTGGATGCTCCCGCACGCGGCGCGCGATCGAGTCGTTGACCGCCTGGGTCAAACGCACGACCTCGCGTTCGCGGTCGGCGGCCGGGTCGGGCCACAGCGGCGGCTCGAACTCGAGCCGAAACCGAGGCGACGCGTCGACCCGGATCCCGTACCCGCCGAGCATCGGCAGGTTGTACCGAACGGCCAACTCCGCCGCCGCCCGAAACGTCGACGCGGGCCGGCCGAGGAAGTCGAGCCAGAGACCCTGGCGTCCCGCGTGCTGATCAAGGAGCATCGCCACGCAATCCCCGTTCTTCAACGCACGAACGATGCGCGGCAGCCCGCCGCGCTTCGGGATCACGGAGCGAGAGAAGCGCTCCCGCATTCGAGTGAGATGGCGGTCGATCAGGGGGTTGTCGAGCGCGCGCCCGACGGAGTGCAGGCGCATCCCCAACGGTTCACCGGCTGCCGCGATCAGCTCCCAGTTGCCGAAGTGCGCGCTGAAGACGACCACTCCCGTCCCTTTGGCCAGCGCCTCGGTCACGTACTCCGGATGCCTCACGTCGACCACCGCGTCGAGACCACGGCGCTCGATCAGGTTCGACAAGCGGGCAAACTCGACCCCGACCCGCACGAAGTTGCGAAACACCTGACGCGCGGTTCCGCGGTGCCGTTCGTCGTCCGGCGATCCGCCGAAGACCGCGGCGAGGTTGTGCGTCGCGACCTCGCGATGCCGACGATCGAACCGGAAGAGGAGATCGCCGGCCCCGTCGGCGAGCGCGTACGCGAGCCGCGCGGGAAGGAGGTTGAGAGCGCCGAGCGCGACGCGGAGCGCAACGTACTCGACGTGGATCTGCACCGATCCCTTGTTGTCGGCCATGCCAGCGCTCTCACGCAACCCTACCGTCGGGTCCGACGGAAAGAGAAGCGCCGCTCAACGTTGGATCACGTCGAGCGGCGCCCGCGATAAAAAGAGCCAGAGGGGAACTCCGGGAAAAGGGGAAGAAGGGGAGAAGAGTTTTACACCGTTGCAGGCAACCCCCTGGCTCAGTCGCTCATGTCATACGTCGTCACATCACAAGCCACATTCTCGTGACGAGCTAAGGAGCTAGTAAACTAGTCGGTCCCAAGCTCGCAGGCAAACGCGAATCCGACAAACCCGACAATTCTCCGTCACGCGACCTGCTCCTCCTGCGTCTCGAGTCGGAGTCCGATCCGCTTGGAGACGCCGCTCTCCTGCATGGTTACACCAAAAATCACGTCGGCGTAGGTCATGGTCCGTTTCGAGTGGGTAACGATCATGAACTGGGTCGAACCGATGAACTCGCTGAGGATGCTGCAGAAGCGCTCGGTGTTCGCTTCATCGAGCGCCGCGTCGACCTCGTCGAGGATCGCAACGGGGGACGGCTTCGCCTTGAAGAGAGCGAAGAGCAGCGCGACCGCGGTCATCGTCCGCTCGCCGCCCGAGAGCAGCGTGATCGATCGCGGGTCCTTGCCGGGTGGCCCGGCGTAGATCTCGATTCCCGCATCGAGGACGTCGACTCCGTCCTCGAGCTTGACGTCCGCCTTGCCACCGTGGAACAGCTTGCGGAAGAGCGCACGGAAGTGTTCGCGCACCGCTTCGAACGTCTCGACGAAGCGCTCGCGCGAGAGACCGTCCAGCTCGGCGATCGTCGCGTGCAGGGACTTGCGCGACAGGTCGAGGTCCGCCTTCTCGCGCGCGAGGAACTCGAGCCGGCTCTCGACCTCCTCCAGCTCCTGGATCGCGTCGAGGTTCACGTTGCCGATCCGGGAGATCTTGTCGCGCACCGTCGCCAGCTCGGAGTTGATGTCCTCGAGCGACGGGACCGAAGCAGGGTCGAACTCGCGCAGCCGATCGTCGACGTCGAGCGAGATCTCGTCGGCGGCGCGATCGCGGAGCGCCGCACGACTCATCTCCAGCTCGCGCTCCTGGAGCTCGATCCGATGGACGCGCTCCCGGGCCTCTTCGCGGGCCCGCGCCGCGGCCATCGCCGCCTCGCGCGCGGCCTGGACCGCGACCTGCCCGCGCTCGGCCTGCGCTTCCGCTTCTTCGAGTCGGGCCCGATTCTCCACGTCCTCCGCCCGCCGGCGATCGATCGCGACGACGAGTTCGAGGACGGCGGCCGCCGCTTCCGACGCCCGTTTCGTCAGCTCGGCCACCTCGTGGTCGAGTCGCGCCCGCGACGCCTCCTGCTCGCCGAGTGCACGCTCGAGATGCTGCCGCTCGGCCTTCAGCCCCCGAGTCCGCTCCGAGCGCCGGATCACTTCCTGCGCCGCCTCGCCCTCGGCTCGCTGAAGGGCCTCGAGCCGCTCGGTGTGGGCCTCCCGCCGGCGCACGATCTCCCGCCGCTCGGCCTCCGCGACCTCGCGCTCCCGCCGCGCCGCCGCGAGCTCGACTTCGGTCTCGACGCGCGTCGTGACGAGCGCCGCGTTCTCGAGCTCGATCTCGAGGCGTTCACGCGCGCAGACCGACAGCTCTCGCTGATAGATCGCGGCGCGATCCGCGAGCCGCTGCTCTTGCGAGCGACGCTCGACGATGCCGGCTTCGATCTCGCGCCGACGGCCCTCGGCCTCGGCGACGAGGGCCGTCCATTCCGTCACCTCGACCCCGAGCCGCGCCTCCTCCTCTTCGAGCGCGACACGTTCGACGCCGAGCACCTCGACCTCGCGCGCGAGCCGATCGCGTTCGACCTTCCGCTCTACGAACCCAAGGGTCTTGCCGTACGGTCGTTCGGTGAACGCACCGGTCGCGTCGAGCCGAGCTCCGTCGCGGGTGACCAGGAACCGGCCGCGACCGATCTCCGCGAGGAGCACGTCCTCGTCCACCACGCGCGCCTCGCCGAGCACGCCGCGGAGGACGGCGTCGAGGTCGACCGGACCTTCGACGTCGTCGAGGAGCCGCTCGCCCGGACCGCCCGCATCGCCGGCCGAACGTCCGGGTCGATCGAGCACCAGGAACGTGGCGGCCCCGGCCTTCTCGCGCCGCAGGTACTCGAGCGCGCGACGCAGCGCGATCTCGTCGTCGACGACGACCGCACCGGCCAGCGGACCGAGCGCGGCGTCCAACGCGCGCGCGCGATCCGCTGGAACCGACACGAGCTCGGCCAGCAGGCCGCGGACGCCGCCGATCACGGCGTCGGACGAACGCGCGGCGCGGACCAGGGCGCGCGAGCCCTCGTCCACCCCCTCCATCTTCTCGATCACGTCGTCGAGGGTCTCGCGGCGTGACGCCTTCGCGGCGACCGACGCCCGGACCTCGCCGAGACGCCGGCGGATCTCCTGCTCTCGTTCGCGGCGCTCCTCGAGCCTCGCGATGGCGTCCGCGATCGACTCGGTCTTCTCACGCGCCTCCTCGTCGAGTCGCGTTCGTTCGACGAGAACGGTCCGTGCCTCGTCGCGCACTCGCTCGACCAGACCGGCGAGCTCGGCTTCGCGCCGAACGAGGCGCTCGCGCGACGTCTGCAGCCCGCGAGCGTGAGACGCCAACGACGCGAGAGCGTTCGACGACGCGAGTTCGACCTCGTTCTGTCGCAAGATCTCGCGCTCGAGGCGCTCGACCTCCGACGCCCCGCGCTCGGCATCCGCCTGTTCCGCCGCCAGCGCCTGGCGGCGCGCGGTCACCTCGATCTCGGCCGAGGCGAGGCCGACCGACTCCTCCTCGATCTGCCGACCGAGCGATTCGACGATCCCACGACGCTCGTCGATCTCGCGCGCGAGCTCCGCGCCCCGGGCGCCGCGCTCCGCCGCGGCCTCCCGCGCCTCGCGATCGCGTTCCTCGAGTGCGGCCCGGCGGGTCTCGGCCGTCTCGATCTCGCCACGCAGCTCGACCTTGCGGTTGCGGAGTCGCGCGATCGACTCGCGCGACACCTCGGTCTCCGCGTCGACTGCTTCGACGAGTCGCGTCGCTGCCTCGAGATCCTGGTCGCTCGCGCGATCGAGCTCGCGCGCGGCGTCGAGATCCTTCCGCAGCGCCTCGACGCGAACCTCCATCTCGGCGCCCGCACAGAGGAATTGCACCGTCTTCAGCTCGGTGAGACGATCCGACAGCTCGACGTACGAACGCGCTCGGCCCGCCTGGATACGGAGCGAACGGACTCGCCGTTCGAGCTCCTCGATCACGTCAGCGACGCGCAACAGGTTCTGATCGACCTTCTCGAGCTTGCGAGCCGCCTCGCGCTTGCGCGCGCGGAAGCGTTGAATCCCCGCCGCCTCCTCGAAGATGGAGCGCCGATCGACCGGGTTCGCGCGGAGGATCGCGTCGATCCGTCCTTGCTCGAGGACGGCGTAGGCGTTCTGACCGAGCCCGGTGTCGAAGAACAGCTCGCGCACGTCCTTCAGCCGGCACGGACGGCGGTTGATCAGATACTCGCTCTCGCCGTCGCGATAGAGCCGGCGCGTGATGGCGACCTCGGTCACGTCGACGGGCAACTCGCCGGCCGCGTTGTCGAAGACGAGCGACACTTCGGCGAAACCCATCGGCGGACGCCGTCCGTTTCCCTTGAAGATCACGTCCCCCATCGAATCGCCGCGCAGCGCGGTCGGCCGTTGCTCGCCGAGCGCCCACTTCACCGCGTCGACGACGTTCGACTTGCCGCACCCGTTCGGTCCGACGAGGCAGGTCACGCCCTCCCCCATCTCGAACTCGGTCTTCTCCGCGAACGACTTGAAGCCGTGGATCTCGATTCTCTTCAGGAGCATTCCGAGACGTGCCTCCGCGCCTGTTCGGCGTATGCGACCAAGAAGCGCGCGCGATCCTTGAGGAGCGCGTGATAAATGGGGATGGGCGAGGGCGCCGCGTTGCGGCGCAGGCGCGCCTCGAGCGTCGCGGCCGCGGCCGGATCCGGCTCCTCGTCCCCGTACGACACGGTCGATGCGTAGAGGTAGGCCCGTCCGTCGTGCGCCACGCCGTGGACCTCGCGACCGCGCGGGAACCGCTCGAAGTCGATGCCTCCGAATCGCCGGCGGACCGTCGGGTCCTCGGTGAACCCCATCGCGATCGGCAGCCGGCGTTCCTTCGCCTGCTGCGCGATCAAGCGCGCGAAACCGTCGACGAGATCCTCGGCGAAGCGCCGGGCGCGCTCCTCGCGCCACGGCGGCTGGTCGAACGCGACGCGGCACGCCGCGTCGAGCCCGCAGAGGCCGATCTCGAACCGACCACCGACCGACATCGGACCACGGCTCTCCGGCAGCCGCGTGAGGCGCTCGCGCGGCGACGCCGCCCCGGGGAGCGACTCGAAGTAACGAGCTCGCGCCTCGCACGCCTCCGTCGCGGCAGCCACGAGCGGCTCGAGCTGGCGCTCCACGGAAGACGTGTCGAACCGCGCCGAGCGGAACGCGGCCTGCGCCACGTTGACGTCGACGCGCAGCAGGATCGGCGTGTAGCGCGAGAGTGCGCCGGGCGCGAACGGCGACGAGGAGAACGCCGCGGCGCGATCCGGGTCGGCCTCGGCCAGCACGAGGTGGTCGAGCCGCGTGGCGTCGCACACTCCAGCGACGTCACCGAGCAAGCGCGGAGGACGGACCTCGCCGAACGCGTCACGCAGCGAGCTCGCCGCGCCGAAGATCGCCGCGCACTCGTCGCCGCCCGTCGCCGCGATCGCCCACGTCAGCTCCAGCTCGGGCCGCCGGGGCGGAAGCTCCGCGGACGCTCCGAGCGCGGACAAGAGGCGCAGCGCGGCGACGTTCGGGTCCATCCCTTCGTCGACCATCGCCAGGAGGATCCGCTCCACGCCCCGCAGCCGGATCCTCCCGTCGACGAGTTCGCCGACGCGGCAGAGGAGCCTGCGCAACGAGTCGACGTCGGTGCCGAGCACGGCCGGATCGGCGTCGATCTCCAGCGCGTGATACCTCGTGGGCGAGCCGAGCCCCGACAGATGGATGCGCCCGGTGAGGTGGGCGTCGGCCACGTCGCGCGGGTAGACCGCGGTGAGCGAGTACTGCGTCCAGCACGCGGCCGCGACCTCGCGGTCGACCGCGTCGGCGCAGCCCGGCTGCCGCCCGCCTTCCACTCCGCTCCGCGCCAGGCGATCGAGGTCGTAGCGCGGCACGCCGATCGTCGAATGCCGTCCGATCAGACGGTCGCACCCGCGCTCGAACAGCTCGTTGTCGACGAGCGCCCGGATGAGCGACGTCGACAACCGCGTCAGTCCCGACGCGAAGACGCGTCGCTCCACCTCGGCCGCGATCTCCTCGGCGACGCCGGCCGGCAGATCGGCCTCGATGATCAGCGCCTCGACGATCTTCCCTTTCGACCACGTCGTGGTCGTGGCGCGCGCCGGAGCATCGACGGTCGGAGCACCACTGGGCGGCGCGGCGTCGTCGTCGCGCACTCGCAACGCGTCGCGGATCCGCGCTCGCCGATCGCGTTCGAGGATGAATGCCTTCGCGGTCTGTCCGTGCCCGGTGTCGACGAGGACGCGTTCGATCAGGTCGGAGACATCCTCGATCGACGGAACGCGGTCCCTCCAGTCCTTCTCGATGAACATCGTGACCACCGACGCGAGCTCCTCGGAGAGGAAACGGTCCGCGCCGCCGACGGAACGTGCCGCGCGATAGATCGCATCGGCGATCTTCGCTTGATCGAACGGGACCTCGCGTCCGTCCCGCTTTCGGACCATCCCCGAGCTACGAATCACCGGACCCCTTCCGCTTCTCGAGCAGCGGCTTCAGCTCGTCGAGGAACTGATTCACGTCCTTGAACTCCCGATAGACCGAAGCGAACCGCACGTACGCGACGCTGTCGATGTCATGCAGGGCCGTCATCACGAGCTGCCCGATGAACTTGCAGGAGACCTCCTTGTCGAACGTCTCGTTCAACTGCGACTCGATCCGATTGACGGTCTCCTCGAGCAGCTCCACCGAGACCGGGCGCTTCTCGCACGCCTTCATCAGCCCGGCCATGATCTTCTCGCGCTGGAACGGCGCGCGGGAACCGTCCTTCTTGATGACGAGAAGCTTCGGCTCCTCGACCTTCTCGTAGGTCGTGAACCGCTTGCTGCACTCGAGGCACTCGCGCCTGCGCCGAATGACGTAGGCGTCCCCCGAGGTTCGTGAGTCGATGACGCGGTCGTTGTTGGCCTGACAATACGGGCAGCGCATCGAACTCGTTTTGGGACAGCGGTTTGAACAAGAACGGTCGGTTCGCCGGAGCGCCTCCGGGAGCGAACTGTCCGGGTGTACCACCCTACAGGTTGTATGTCAATTCGGCGTGGCCCCTAAATGAGGTCGGGGCAGGGGACCGCGGGGTTGTCGTCGATCGAAGAACTCCCGGTTCGTTTCCGGTCAGGCTCGGGCGGCGGCCGGCTTCGCCACCGCGTCGGAGAAGTAGCGCTTGCGGATGAACTTCGACTCGAACATGCCGTAAAGGCTGGACGTCAGCATGTAGAGGGAAAGACCGGCGGCGTAGTTGTAGAACATCACGCCGAACACGATCGGCATGAAGAACATGATCTTCTGCTGCTGACGCGCCTGCGGGTCGGCCGGCTTCGGGGCCATCATCATCTGTGCGACGAACGCGCCGGTCGCCAGGATCGGCAGCAGGTTGAACCCGATCCCCACGCCGGGCACCGTGAACATCGAATCGGGAAGCGACAGGTCGCCGATCCACCCCACGAACGGTGCCTGTCGCAGCTCGATCGCGGTACGGAGGATCTGGAACATCCCGATGAAGACGGGGAACGTGATGAAGATCGAAAGGCAGCCGAGGAGCGGCGGCCGCGCGTTGTGCTCCTTCAGGAGCTTCATCTGCTCCTGCGCGAACTTCTGCGGCTTGTCCTTGTAGCGGTCGCGGAGCTGGTCGAGCTTCGGCTTCAGCACCTGCATCTTCTGCGAGTAGCGCTGCATGCTCACCTGCTGCGTGCGGGTGATCGGGAAGATCAGGACCCGCACCATCAGCGTGAGCAGGATGATCGCGACCCCCCAGTTTCCGACGAAGCCGTGGAAGAAGCGCAGGATCGCGAGCAACGCGACGTTGACCCAGCGGAAGCTCGAGCCGTAGTTCTCTTCGACGAGCGGCTGGATGATCGACAACCCCTGCGCGTCGAGGTGGTCGGGATCCTTCGGTCCGAGGTAGTAGGTGAACCCCACCGGCGTGAAGCTGCCGTCGCGCGCGAGCGGAAGCGGAACCACGAGGTCGGCCTGGATCTTCTCCTCGACGTCCTCGTTCGCGGCGCGCAGATCGGCCGACGTCGCCTCGCCCGCGACGTGCGGGGCGAGCAGCGCCGCGAAGTAGAGGTTGGTGCACCCCGCCCATGCGAGCGATGCACGGCCGCGGCCGGCCACGGTCGCGGGATCCCCCGCGAGCTCGGACGCCGGCTGCACGGTCACGGTGTTGTCCCCGCCGAGGCCTGCGATCATCGCGACGGCCTTCGGCGGATCGGTCCACTGTCCGCGCTCGACGTCCTGGATCCCGCCGGCGGCGCGGAGGAGGAACGTCTTGGCGCTGCCGCGCAACGATTCGGCGTGGGCCCGCGCGGCGACCTCGACCGTCAGGTAGGAATCGTGCGCGCCGCACGAGATCCTCTTCTCGAGCTCCAGGCCGTCCGCCGCCCGATAGCGAAAGGTCAAGACCCGCCCCTCGCTCGACGTCACGTCCTCGACGTCCCAGTGGACGTCCTCGAGTCCGTAGCGCGCGACTTGGTCCATCCCGGTCAGCTCCCGCAGGGCGAGCGGGTTGCCATACGAGAGGCTCGGGTCGGGGAAGAGCGTCACCCAACCGCTCGGATCCGAGTCCGACTCGGGCGTGCTCGCCGTGACGCGGTACTTCTTCAGGTACACCTGCGTCACGCTGGCCCCGCGGTTGGTGAACTCGACGCGGAGGAAGTCGTTCTCGAACGGCTGGATGTCGATCACACCGACGGAGGTCACGGGAAAATCGCCCGGGACGACCGGCGCCGACGAGACGTACCCGCTCGCGGTCGGCGTCGAAGCGGCGGATTCGCCGGACGTCGCCGTCGCTGTCTCCGTTGGACCGGGGCTCGGCGCCTTCGGCGGCGGCGCGACGATCTTCCAGTAGAGCAGCGTGAACAGGAAGCAGGCGAGAAAGGTGACGAGAAGTCGGCGCTCCAAGGGTTCTTGCTACCTCCCGACTTTCAGGCGATCCGCCAGATACCGCGGGAGACCCCCGGACTGAACGATCTTCCGCATGGTGGTCTCGTAGTCGTATTCCACTCGATGGATGAACACGGTCTCGCCGTCCCACGTGGCGTAGCACGCACGATTGTCGCCGTCACGAGGCTGACCGACCGAACCTACGTTGATGAGGGCTTTGTCGCCTTCCTTGATCCGGTAGCCGTTCTCGAACGCGCTCGGCGGCAGGAACCCGCCCGACACCGGGTAGACGCCGGGCACGTGGCTGTGTCCGACGAAGCACGCCTTGCGATCGACCTTCGCGAAGATCTCACGCATCTTCGGGCCGTCCTGAACGTCACGCGGCAGCATGTACTCGCGGATCGGATCCCGCGGCGAGCCGTGGACGAGGAGGGCCGTTTCGAGCCGGTGGGTCGGCACCATGTGGTCGCTCAGGAGACCCCACATGGCGTAGCGGTCCTCCCGCGGCAGGTTGGGGTCGTTCAACTGATCTCGGGTCCAGTCGAGCGCGGTGCGAGCCTTGTCGTTGAAATCCTCCGCGACGTAGAGCACCGCTTCCTCGTGGTTCCCGCGCAGACAAACCTCCCACTCGGGCACGAGACGGAGCGCCGCGACCGGCTCGGGGCCGTACCCGATGACGTCCCCAAGACAGATGATCCGATCGATACCGCGGCGCTCGATGTCATCGAGGACCGCATGGATGGCCTCCATGTTGGAGTGCAGATCGGAAATGAATGCGATCACTTCGCTCCTCCGCGGCGGTGCTCCTTCGGCTGTCTCCGCGCAGTCGTTACGGCACCGGACGGGTTTCGAACAAGGGGTCGCGCGAGAGCGAACGAGCCTCGCGGACCGGCGGGAATCCCGGCTGTCTCGATTCGAACGCGTTCCGCGGGTACTGGCGACGGTGTGCCAACCAGACAGAATGGAAGGACTTCCTTTTAACCTCCGGCGCCGGCCGGGTCAACGACCGCAAGGATCAACCATCGGCGGCCATGTATCCAGCTTCGCGAAGTGAAACATAGTCGTCGTCACCGACGATCACGTGATCGAGCAACGAGATCCCGACGAGCCGGCCGACCTGAGCCAAGCGGTCCGTCACCTCGATGTCCTCGCGGCTGGGGGTCGGATCGCCGCTCGGGTGGTTGTGCGCGACGATGATCGCGACCGCCGACTCGCGAATCGCGGGCCGGAACACCTCGCGCGGATGGACGAGCGAGCCGGTCAGAGTGCCGATCGATACGCGCTCCTCGCGCAGCAACCGATGGCGCGCGTCCAGAAGGAGGGCCACGAACTGCTCTTTCGACTGGTCACGAAGTCGCGGGCCGAGCAGCGAGTTCACGTCCGCCCCCGCCTTGATGGGACGTCCACGGGACGGGGGCTCGGCGGCAAGGCGGCGCGCCAGCTCGAACGTGGCCGACAACCGGCCCGCCTGCGCCGGGCCGACGCCGGGGATCGCCAACCACTCCGCCGTGCGCCGCTGCGCCAAGGCGCGCAGGCCGGCCCCGCGTCCGGCGATCGTGCGCGCCACGTCGAACACGGACGCGTCGCGCGTTCCCGTGCCGAGGATCAGCGCGAGCAGCTCGTCGAGGCTCAGCGCCTGTTCGCCCAGCTCGAGCAACCGCTCGCGCGGCCCGATCCTGCCCCGGTCCGTTTCCATCAGAGTCGTCTCCGTTCCCCACGGGAGACGATGCCGGCGGCGTGCGGTGACTCGAAAACGACTCGCCCGAAACACGGAGCGCGGCGTCGTTCACGCGCGGATCAGCACCGGATCGCCAATCACCACGCGGTCCCCGACGTCGCCGTGGGCGCCGAAGTCGACCTCGATCGAGAGCTCCATCGCACCGCTCAGATCCACGGAAACCACGTGCGGCGCGGCGCCGGCAACGAGCTCCGGACTCTCGAACCGCGTCTCTCCGTCCACCACCACGCGCAGCACCGCGGCTCCCGTCGTCTCCAACTCCAGCACTTCGTCCGCGATTCCCGTGAAAGCCTCCAGCCGAGCGAACGTGCCGTTCAGCCCGTATCTGAGCACCGTGCGGGAGTGCACCCCCAGGCCCTTGCCGAACCGCTCGCCACCGACCTGAAGCAACTCCCCGGTCACGGTCCGATCACGTCGCCATGGAAAGAGGAAGTCGTCCGAGCCGCCGAGGAACGGCGTCTGCTCCACGCCGCTCGGCTCGAGATCGCTGAGATAGACGAACCGGTCGCCGCTGAACCGCACCCGCTCGAGGTGCGTGAACGGCACGACGAGATCGCGGCGGAAGAGCGTGTCCACTCGGATTCGCCCCGACGACAGATCGTTCAGGTCGCCGATCACCACCCCGCCGCCGGCGAGCTCGAGCTCGACGCGACGCTTCGGCGGGGTCCACTCCGAATCGAACGGCACGACGGAGAAGCCGAGAACGCTGTCCAGCTCGAGCGTGATCTCGCCGAGCTGGCTCTCGATCGAGACGCCCGCCGTTCCGATCTGCGTGAGCGTCCCGCGCACGCGATCGCCTTCCACCGGTCCCCGGCGGTAGACCACGTCCGACTCGGCCGCGGGGGGAAACGAGGCCGGATCGACCCGGATCTCCGGCGATCCGATCGAGACCGCGCGAATGACGTCGATCGAGAGGCGCAGCTCGCCGAGGGACGCCGTCTCGATTCGGATGCGATCCTCGTCGCCGGGGAGCAACCGGCCGATGACGCGCGATCCGTCCGCGAGCAACACCTCCGCGTTCGAGTCGACCGGCTCGAGCTTCGCTCCGACCGTGTCGGCCGACACCACGTCATCGATGGCGATGCGCGCCGTCGAATCCGCGGCGTCGATGACGAACGCGTCGCCATCGATCCTGAGGGTCTTGGCCACCACTCGCCGGCCATCGATCGTGCGAAGCACCAGGTCCGCCACCGCGGGGCGGCTGCTCCCCATTGCGAGCAGGATCAGCAAGAACATCAGCCGTCGCATCGCACACCCTCCTATTCGTCCTGTCGCTCCCGCGCCGACGACGCGAGGGGGCACGTCATTCTGACCCGGCGGCGCCCCGCTCGCTCGGCGAGAGCGACAGTCTGTCACTCTGCGCATCTGGGTCCACCGTCACAACCTGAATTACGAACAAACGTTGGGAACGTGACGATCGATCTCGTCGCGGCATCCGTTTTGCTGTGAAGCCAGGATCTTCGGGCGACGGGGCATTCAACCCGTCCGACGGCCGTAAGCCGTGCCGGAGAGAATCGAAAATTCGGGAGATCCGCACCCGCACCTCGACAGGTCGCGGTCGGCTCCTGTTCGGATACCGATCAGATTCGGGAGGTGAATGAGATGGCCAAGCAGCTCGCCTTCGAGCAAGAAGCGCGCGAACGACTTCGCGATGGCGTCGTCAAGATCGCGCGCGCGGTGAAGAGCACCCTTGGGCCCCGTGGACGGAACGCCGTCATCGACAAGGGCTGGGGCGCGCCGACGATCACCAAGGACGGCGTCACGGTCGCCGAGGAGATCGAGCTCAAGGACCCGTACGAGAACATGGCCGCCCAGCTCGTGAAGGAAGCGGCGTCGAAGACCTCCGAACAGGCGGGCGACGGGACCACCACCGCCACCGTCCTCGCGGAAGCGATCTACCTCGAAGGGCTCAAGCTGCTCGCCTCGGGCGTCAGCACGGCGGCGCTCACCCGCGGCATCAAGAAGGGCGTGGCGGCGATCAGCGCCAAGCTCGACAAGATGGCGAAGAAGGTCGAGAGCTCGCGCGAGATCCAGCAGGTCGCCGCGATCTCCGCGAACAACGACGCCTCGATCGGCAAGATGATCGCCGACGCGATGGACAAGGTCGGCAAGGACGGCGTCATCACCGTCGACGACGGTCAGGGGCTCGAAACCGAGGTCGACGTGGTCGAGGGCATGCAGTTCGACCGCGGGTTCCTTTCGCCGCACTTCGTCACCAATCCCGAGAAAATGGTGGTCGAGCTCCAGAACCCGCTCATCCTCGTTCACGAGGAGAAGCTGTCGACCGCGAAGAAGCTCGTGCCGTTGCTCGAGCAGGTGTCGCAGTCCGGCCGTCCGCTGCTGATCGTCGCCGAGGACGTCGACGGCGAGGCGCTGGCCACGCTCGTAGTGAACAAACTGCGCGGCATCGTCAAGGTCGCGGCGGTCAAGGCCCCGGGGTACGGCGATCGGCGCAAGGCGATGCTCCAGGACATCGCGATCCTCACCGGCGCGCGCGCGGTCTTCAAGGACCTCGGAATCGATCTCGAGCAGATTGATCCGAGCGACCTCGGCAACGCGAAGAAGGTCACGATCACCTCCGACAACACGACGATCGTCCGCGGCGCCGGCAACCCCAAGGAAGTCGCGGCCCGATGCGACCAGATCCGCCGAGAGGTCGACAGCTCGACTTCCGACTACGATCGCGAGAAGCTCCAGGAGCGCCTCGCGAAGCTGTCCGGCGGCGTCGCGGTGATCCGCGTCGGCGGCGCGACCGAAGTCGAGGTCAAGGAGAAGAAGGCGCGCGTCGAGGACGCCCTTCACGCGACCCGCGCCGCCGTGGCGGAGGGAGTCGTCCCGGGCGGAGGCGTCGCGCTGATGCGCGCCCGTGCCGCGCTCGATTCGGTCGAGACCACGGGCGACGAGCAGTACGGCATCCAGATCCTCCGCAAGGCGGTGGAGCAGCCGCTCCGCACGATCGCGCTCAACGCTGGCGCCGACGCACCGCTCATCGTCAAGCACGTCGCCTCGACGAAGGGCAACGAGGGCTACGACGCCCAGACCGGCGAGTTCTGCGACCTGATCCAGGCCGGCGTGCTCGACGCGACGAAGGTCGTCCGTTCGGCGCTCCAGAACGCGGCCTCGGTCGCGGCGCTGCTCCTCACCACCGACGCCCTCGTCGCGGACATTCCGAAGTCCGAGCCGGACCACCCGCCGGGCGGCGGCGACATGGACGGCATGGGCGGAATGGGCGGAATGGGCGGAATGGGCTTCTGAGCCCGATCGACGCGACGAGACAGAACACGAACAAAAGATTCAGGAGAACATTGAGATGGTGAAGATTCGACCCTTGGACGACCGCGTCGTCATCGAGGTTCTCGAGGCCGAGGAGAAGACGGCGGGCGGCATCCTGCTCCCCGACACGGCGAAGGAGAAGCCGCAGAAGGGCAAGGTGACCGCGGTCGGCGCGGGCCGGCTCGGCGACGACGGCAAGCGTCAGGAGATGACCCTGAAGAAGGGTGACCTCGTCATGTTCGGCAAGTACGCCGGCAGCGACGTCGAGGTCGGCGGCAAGGAAATGAAGATCATGCGGGAGAGCGAGATTCTCCTGCGGATCGATAGCTGAGGAGACGTCACAGATGGCCAAGCAACTGCTGTTCGAAGACGACGCTCAGCGCAAGATCCTGAAGGGGATCGAGAAGCTGGCGAAGACGGTGAGGATCACCCTCGGCCCGGGAGGTCGGAACGTGATCCTGAAGAAGTCGTTCGGCTCCCCCCAGATCACGAAGGACGGCGTCACGGTCTCCAAGGAGATCGAGCTCGAGGATCCGTTCGAGAACATGGGCGTGAAGCTCGTGAACGAGGTGGCGAGCAAGACCTCGGACCAGGCCGGTGACGGCACGACGTCCGCGACGGTGCTCGCCGAAGCGATCTACCGCGAAGGCCTGAAGGCGGTCACGTCGGGCGTCAACCCGGTCGCGTTGAAGCGCGGGATCGACGCCGCGGTCGCGGCCGTGGTCGATGAGCTGAAGCGCCTGTCGAAGCCGATCAAGGACGAGTCCGAGGTTGCGCAGGTCGGCACGATCTCGGCCAACCAGGACGCGGTGATCGGCCAGCTCCTCGCGGACGCGGTTTCGAAGGTCGGCAACGACGGAGTGATCACGGTCGAAGAAGGTCGCACGTCGGAGACCGAGCTCGAGTTCGTCGAGGGCCTCGAATTCGACAAGGGCTACCTCTCGCCGTACTTCGTGACCGACGTCCAGGCGATGTCGGCCGAGCTCGAGGACGCGTATATCCTCATCCACGAGAAGAAGCTCTCGAACCTCCGGGCGCTCCTGCCGTTGCTCGAGAAGATCGCCGGAACCGGCAAGCCGCTGCTCATCATCGCCGAGGACGTCGAGAGCGAGGCTCTCGCCGCGCTGGTGGTGAACAAGCTGCGCAACGTCATCAGCGCGTGCGCGGTGAAGGCGCCTGGCTTTGGAGATCGTCGCAAGGCGATGCTCGAGGACATCGCGATCCTCACCGGCGGCACCGCGATCTCCGAGGAGCTCGGCCAGAAGCTCGAGGCGGTGACCCTCGACCAGCTCGGCCGCGCGAAGTCGATCCGCGTCACGAAGGACGCGACGACGGTCGTGCGCGGGGCCGGCAAGAAGGCCGACATCGAGCGCCGGATCGCTCAACTCCGTGGTCAGATCGACCAGACGACCTCGGACTATGACCGCGAGAAGCTCCAGGAGCGGCTCGCCAAGCTGACCGGCGGCGTCGCCGTCGTGAAGGTCGGCGCCTCGACCGAGGCCGAACTGAAGGAGAAGAAAGCCCGCGTCGAGGACGCGCTCCACGCGACGCGCGCGGCGGTCGAAGAGGGCGTCGTCCCCGGCGGCGGGGTGGCGCTCCTGCGGACGCTTCCGGCGCTCGAGGGCCTGAAGCTGAAGGGCGAAGAGAAGTTCGGCAAGGCGGTGATCGAGAAGGCGATCCAGGCGCCCCTCTACTGGATCGCCGAGAACGCCGGCGAGGACGGCGCGGTCGTCGTGTCGGAGGTGCGGGCGAAGAAGGGTGCCCACGGCTTCAACGCGCTCACCCGCAAGTACGAAGACCTGACGAAGGCCGGCGTCATCGACCCGACGAAGGTGGTTCGAACCGCGCTCCAGAACGCGGCCTCGATCGCGGGTCTGCTGCTGACCACGCAGACCCTCGTCACCGACCTGAAGGACAAAAAGGAGGCCGTGACCGGCAGCACGGTCTAGCAGCCCATGGTGAAAGTGCTTTCGAAGCGAGGCGAGGTGATCGCGACCGAGATCGAGGCGCAGGACCGCAGGCGTACTGCATGTACGTCGAGGATCCTGCACGAAGAGATCGGTCGCGAGGGCCCGCCGCAGCCGGAATGACTTTCACCACGGGCGGCTAGGCGCCTCTCGGCCCGTTGAACCGCGTGGCCGGGTCCCGGAGTGTTGCCGGGGGCCCGGCGCGCATCGGCGGCTCGCGACCCGAGCCTCGCGACTCCCCTCTGGTTGGACAATGGCAATCGGCATGGCCAAACGCGACTACTACGAGGTGCTCGAGGTCGCCAAGGACGCGAGTCCCGACGACATCAAGCGCTCCTACCGGAAGCTCGCGTTCAAATATCACCCGGACCGGAACCACGATGACGCGTCCGCCGAGGAGAGGTTCAAGGAAGCGGCGGAGGCGTACGAGGTCCTGTCGGACGAGAAGAAGCGTCGCATCTACGACCAGTTCGGGCACGCCGGGCTCGCCGGGGCCGGAGCCGGCCCGCGCGGATTCTCCGGAGTCGAGGACATCTTCTCGGCGTTCGGCGACATCTTCGGCGGACCGGGCTCTCCGTTCGAGGACCTGTTCGGCGGCCGCGGTCGGGGCCGGAGCGGGCGCCGGGTCGAACGCGGCGCCTCGCTGAAGTGTCAGATCGAGCTTACCTTGGTCGAGGTGATGGCGGGGGTCGAGAAGACGATCGAGCTCCGCCGCAACGAGTTCTGCGAGTCCTGCGGCGGAAACGGCGCGGCGAAGGGGACGAGCCCGACGAGTTGCACCGATTGCAACGGCAGCGGTCAGATCCAGATGTCGCAGGGGTTCTTCGCCATCCGACAGACGTGTCCACGCTGTCGCGGCGAAGGCACGGTCGTGACAAGACCGTGCGGCGAATGCCGCGGCACCGGACGCGTCGCCAAGAAACGCGAGATCACCGTGCGCATCCCGGCCGGCGTCCAGGACGGCACGCAGCTTCGCGTCACGGGTGAGGGCGAGCCGGGACGGAACGGCGGCCCGCGCGGGGACCTGTACTGCTTCGTCCGGGTCCGCGAGCATTCGATCTTCCAGCGCCAGGATGACCATCTGATCTGCGAGATGCCGATCTCGTTCTCCCAAGCCGCCCTCGGCGCCGACGTCGAGGTTCCGACGCTCGGCGGAAAGACGTCGCTCAAGATCCCACGCGGCACGCAGTCGGGCAACGTGTTCCCGCTTCGCGGCATGGGACTCCCGAACGTCTACGGGCACGGCCGCGGCGATCTCCACGTGCGCGTCGTCATCGAGACGCCGCGCAAGCTCACCCCGCGCCAGGAGGATCTGCTGCGCGAGTTCGCGAAGACCGAGGAGCTGCAGGTCAGTCCGCAGCGCAAAACGTTCCTCGATAAAGTACGAGAGCTGTTCGACTCATGACCCGAGACCGCAATCCAACCGACGGCGAAGAGAACTTCGACGACCCGAACGAACCTCGAGGTGGCGATCGATCGGATGCCGCCGGCGCGAAGTCGGACGCGGTCGCCGCGCTGGCTCGTGAAAAGGAAGAGCTCCTCGACCAGTACCAACGCGCGCTGGCGGAGACCGAGAACCTCCGCAAGCGCCACCGCCGTGAGATGGCCGACGCGCGCCAGTACGCCGTCGCCGAGTTCGCGCGCGAGCTGGTCGACGTCGTCGACAATCTCGAGCGCGCGCTGACCGGGGTCGCGGACGACCGCAAGGACGATCCTCTCGTCGCCGGAGTTCGCCTCGTCCAGGAGCAGCTCGCCAAGGCGCTCAAGAACCAGGGCGTCACGCGGATCCAAGCCGAGGGCCAACCGTTCGATCCGATGCAGCATGAGGCGGTCCAGCAGGAAGCTCGCGACGACGTCGCCCCCGGCACGATCACGCGCGAGCTGATGCGCGGCTACAAGATCGGCGATCGCCTGCTCCGTGCGGCGATGGTGATGGTCGCCGCGGGACCGACTGCAGCATCCGACCCCGCCACGCCGAAACAGAAGGAGGAGGAAGGACCCTGAGGATTCCTCCGCGGAGTGACCGATGCCAACGTATGACTACCAGTGCCAGGCCTGCCAACATCGGTTCGAGGTGTTCCAGGGCATCACCGAGGGCGCCCTCCGGCGATGCCCCAAGTGCAAGAGGCTCAAGCTGAAGCGCCTGATCGGGACCGGGGCCGGGTTCATCTTCAAAGGCAGCGGCTTCTACATAACCGACTACCGCTCCTCTTCTTACAAGGATGCCGCGAAGAAGGAGGGAACGTCCGGATCGAACGGCTCCGAGTCGCCGTCGGACGGAGCGACGAAAGCGGACGGCGAGAAGAAGTCGAAGGACTCGAAGAACTCGAAGAAGGGGTCGAAGGGAAGTTCCGATTCCTGAGTTTTGCTCGCGTGCTATACCTGCGGAGATGGACGTCCCCCCCAAGAACAAGGTCGAGCGAGAGTTCGACAACCAAGTCGCCCTTGCCGGGGATCTGCTGACCCATTCGGTCGAATGGACGAGCCGGCCCACGCGGCTGGAGTTCTCGTTCAACAACCTGTGCAACCTCAAGTGCGTGATGTGCGCCAAGTCGGACGACGAGCCGAACTGGCTGCTCGACAAAGAGGTCGGCATCAAGTTCCTGCAGGACGTCCTGCCCTGGACCCTCCAGTGGACCCCGTCCGCGAACTCTGAACCACTCCTGAACGATGTCGACCTGATCACGACCCAGGCGACGCGGCACGTGGTCTGGCTGCATCTGATCAGCAACGGCACGTTGCTCACGCCCGAGCGGTACGAGAAAGTGCGCGAACGTCTGCACATGCTCTGGATCTCGCTCGACTCCGCGACGAAGGAGACGTTCGAGAAGATCCGCGTGCCCGCGAAGTGGGAGCCCGTGATGAAGAACGTGCGGGCGATCGTCCCGCGCGCGATCGCGGACGGCGTCGACGTCACGTTCAATTTCGTGCTCATGTCGAACAACTGGCACGAGGCGGCCGACTACGTCCGTCTGGTCGCGGACATCGGCGCCAAGGCGGCGAACATCCAGGAGCTGCTGCCCAACTCGAGCCAGTACGAGCAGCTCCGTTGGGAGGGGAAGGTCGAGCCCGAGAAGATCCGCGCCGTCCTCGAGGACGCGAAGCGCGCGGCCGAGGAGTGCTCGATCGACCTCAAGCTCGAGCTCCGCCCGCCGTTCCAAGGATACTTCGGCCACAATCCGCCGGCCGGCTCCTACAAGGCGCCGCTCGCCGAGCTGCGCATGCGTTACAACGACGCGATCACGCGGGCACATCCGGGGTTCTGCTCGATGGCGACGACCTATCTGAAGGTCACGCCCGACGGTGGGGTCTTCCCCTGCTGTCGCGGCCCCGAGGAGCTGCGGATGGGCGACGCGCGGACCGAGTCGTTCACGGAAATCTGGAACGGCGAGAAGTACCAGGAGTTCCGGCGGCGCATGTTCGAGCAGGACTACCCCGAGGTCTGCAAGAGCTGTTACGTGTTGGTGGGGAACCCGAACTATCGGCGGATGCTGGAAGAGAACGCCACGGCCGCGAAGGCGAACGGATCGGGGAACCCGTAGCGGCCCTGCCGTCTCCGCGCGACATTCCCGCGCGGACTGACCCGCTTCTCGAGTCCAGCCGCGCGGAGAGTCTGCCTCGAGCCACGGCTCCGGATACTCGCTTGCTCCGCGACGAACTTCCTCGGTACGCTCGCGCGCGCTCCTCGTGCCACTCTGGAGGCCCCGTCATGCCGGACCGCCGTACGTTCCTGAAGACGTCCGCCGCCGCCGCCACCTTGCTCGCGACGCACCGAGTCGGCCACGCGGCGGGCTCGGATCGGATCCGCGTCGGGCTCGTCGGATGCGGCGGCCGCGGGAGCGGCGCCGCCAATGACTGTGTGCAGTCGTCGCCGGGCGTCGAGATCTACGCGATGGGCGACCTGTTCGAAGACCGGCTCGCGGCATCGCGACAGAACCTCGCGTTCCTCGGCGACAAGCTGAACGTCACCGAAGATCGCGCGTTCACGGGCTTCGACGCGTTCGAGAAAGTGATCGCGAGCGACGTCGACCTCGTCATCCTGGCCACGCCGCCTCACTTTCGCCCGCAACACCTGCGCACCGCGGTCGAGGCAGGAAAGCACGTCTTCATGGAGAAACCAGCCGCGGTCGATCCGGTCGGCGTTCGGTCCGTGATCGAGTCGGCGCGCATCGCCGCAGAGAAGCGGCTCGGAATCGTGGCGGGGACGCAGCGGCGCCACCAAGACCCGTACCGCGAGGCCATGCGGCGGATCCACGACGGCGCGATCGGGGAGATCGTCTCCGGCTCCTGCCACTGGAACCAGGGGGGGCTCTGGGTAAGGCAGCGCGAGCCGGGTTGGTCGGACATGGAATGGCAGCTCCGCAACTGGCTGTACTTCACGTGGACGTCCGGCGACCACATCGTCGAGCAGCACGTTCACAACATCGACGTGATCAACTGGGCGCTGCAGGCGACGCCGATCCGCGCGATCGGCATGGGCGGCCGTCAGGTCCGCACCGGCGACGAGTACGGCCAGGTCTTCGACCACTTCTCGATCGAGTTCGAGTATCCCGGCGGCGTCTGGATCACGAGCACCTGCCGGCAGATCGACGGCTGCGCGAGCAAGGTCTCGGAGCATCTCGTCGGCACGCACGGCGTGTCCGACCCGAGCGGCCGGATCCGCGGGAAAGAGGAGTGGAGGTTCACGGGCGAAGCGCCGAACCCGTACGTCCAGGAGCATACCGACCTGATCGCGAGCATCCGGAACGGGGAGCCGTTGAATGAGGCCAAGTGCGTCGCGGAGAGCACGCTCTGCGCGATCATGGGCCGCATGTCCGCGTACACCGGCAAGGAGGTGACGTGGGAGTTCGCGATGAGCTCCGAGCTCGACCTCCGCCCGGCGCGATACGAGTTCGGCGACCTCCCCGTGGCCGCCGTCGCGGTCCCCGGCCGTACCCCGCTCGTCTGAGGTGGCATCGATGAACCGACGCGACGCGCTCAAGTCCGCCGCCGCTGCCGCCGGTGCCGCGCTCATCCCCACCGCCGTTCCCGCGTTCGGTGACGGAGGGGACGTGACGCCGTTCCGGCTCAAGTACGCCCCCCATCTCGGCATGTTCCGCAACAGCGCGGGCGACGACCCGCTCGATCAGATCCGCTTCATGCATGAGCAGGGATTCCGCGCGTTCGAGGACAACGGGATGCGCGGCCGATCGGCCGAGATGCAGACGAAGATCGGAGAGCGGCTCGAGCAGCTCGGCATGACGATGGGAGTGTTCGTCGCACACTCGCGGCTGTTCGGCACGAACGGTTTCGCGGCCGGCGACGCCGGCGAGCGCGAGCAGTTCCTGAACGACGTACGCGAGTCCGTCGAGATCGCGAAGCGCGTGCGCGCGAAGTGGTGCACCGTCGTTCCCGGGGAACGCGTCCATCGCCTCGAGTTCGACTACCAAATGGCGAACGTGATCGAGACGCTGCGGCGAGCGGCGGCGATCTGTGAGCCGGCCGGTCTCGTGATGGTGCTCGAGCCGCTCAACCCGTGGCGCGACCATCCGAACATGTTCCTGCAGAAGATCCCTCAGGCGCACCTGATCTGCCGCGCGGTGGACAGTCCGTCGGTGAAGATCCTGTTCGACATGTACCACCAGCAGATCACCGAGGGGAACATCATCCCGAACGTCGACCTCGCGTGGGACGAGATCGGCTACTTCCAGATCGGCGACAACCCCGGCCGCAACGAGCCGACGACCGGCGAGATGAACTACAAGAACATCTTCCGGCACATCCACCAGAAGGGATTCGACGGTGTGCTCGGCATGGAGCACGGCAACTCGCAGGGCGGGATCGACGGCGAGCACGCCGTGATCGCGGCCTATCGCGCCTGCGACGACTTCTGACCGCGGTCCGCGGAACGGATCGGCTCGTACTCCAACGCTCTCATCTCGCGCGCGAGCTCTCGTTCGATCACGTCGACCTCTTCCTCGCCGAGCCACTCCCGCCAGTCGTTCTGGTTCGCCACCAGCGCCTGGCTCGGCTTCGGCGTTCCGCGGCCGGCGCGGCGGTCGCCGCGATCCTCGATCAGTGCCGCCGCGTCGAACGGCTCGCCGATGAACGAGCAGATGCGGCGCAACACCGAAGGAGCGTCGCGCGTCAACTCCTCGTATCGAACGAGGAGCGCCTGGTCGCGGTGGCGCGCGCGAAAGCTGGAGAACCCCGCGTAGCGCCGGGCGTATCGGGCGGCGAATTCCCGCGGCGCCAGCCGCAACCAACGGATCTCGCGCTCCGGGAGCCGGCGCTTCTCGCTCCACTCGAGTCGCTTGCGATAGGAGCAGTACACGTCGACGGGATGGCGGAACGCTCCGATCGCGCGCAGGCGCGGAAACGCGATGCGCATCTCGCGCATGCGGGTGGCGTGCGCGCCCGTCTTCTCGATGATACGGCGCGTGCCGCGCGCACGCCGCGCGTGGTGAAAGAAGAGGCGCGCGACGTGATGCTCGCCGCGCAGCCACCAGCGGCCGGCGCGGACGCGCTCGCCGCCGCCGATCCCGTCGAGTTTGGTCGCGGCCCGGGCGCGAAGCGCCATCGCGCGCCGGATCTCTCCGACGGAGTGCGCGAGGCGGAGCTGCTCCTCGGCGTCGTGGAGGAGGAAACGTCTCAGACGCTCATCCTTGCGCGCGAGCAGCGCGGCGATCAGCTCCGGCCGCAGGAACAGCTTCGTCTCGGGCGATTGCGACCCGCGCGGGCGGAACGGCGGCAATCGCTCGACGGTGTGGAGCAACGCGGTGGTGCCGCTCCGCGCCATCCCGACGATGAAGACGGGCACCTCGGCCGCGAGCCGCCTGGATAAGTCGCGCCATCCCGCGTCGTCCATTGTTCTGCCACCCATCCACCGTGCGGGCGCGCGAGCCGCGGGGCTCCCTCCCTCGCGCGCCTCGGGTCACGCGTCGGCGTTCGCGAGCCCGCGCCGTTTCGCCTCCTCCACGAGCTTCGCGGCGGCGGCAACGTCCAGGCGCTCGGCCTCATCGACGAGCATGATCGGAAAGCCGTCCTCGATCGGGTACTTGAGACGCGACTTCGGGCAGAAGAGGAATCCCTCCTCCTCGAAGTAGACGAGGAGCCCGTGCGACTCGGGGCACGCGAGGATGTCGAGCAGGTCCTGATCGAGCGCCATCGATTCCACGCCTCCAAACGGAACCGTGACACTCTCGCCGACTGGGGCCCGCGAGTCAACGCCGGTCCCGGCGGCGTCAGCGCTTCCCGAAGGTCGGACCCGCCACGACCCACGCCCATTCCGCGCTCTTCTGGAAGATCGCGTTCTCGCGCAGCTCCTCGAGCTGCTGGCGCACGATCTGGGCGCGGTGCCCGCGCTCGCGGACGCGCTGGAGGAGGTCGTCCCACTCGACGACGATCAACGCGAGGTCGCGCGCCTCCTCGTCGAGCGCGGCGATCGACTCCGCGAGGAACTTGCGGCGGCTCTCCGTGGTGACGAGGTTGCGATCGGTCTTGAAGAGCTCGTCGGACAACGCGGCATGCCACGCACTCTCCGTCTCCACGCGCGGCGGGTCGCGCAAGGTGCGCTCCAACGTCTCGATCCTCCCTCGCTGCTCCACGACGAGAGGGTGCGTCTCGTTCCTCGCTTCGAGGAGATCTGCGAGACGCTTCTTCTCGGCCAGGATCTCGGATTCCACGGCAATGAGATCATCCCGTACGCGAACGACCGACGACGGCTCCTTCTCCAGAGCCTCCGCCAGATAGTCCCGAACCGCGCGATCTCCCGCCGCGGAGACGTCCAGATCCATCCGCTCGATCGTGCGCTGCTTCAACGCGTCGCGCACGATCTCGAGCCGCGCCGCCGGATCGAGGCCACCGTACTGGTCGAGGAACTTCGTGCGCTCGGCCGACGCCTCGGCGAGCACACGCTCCGCCTCGGCGACGCGCGCCTCCATCGCCGCGATCCGTCCTTGGCCGTCGGGATCGCTGGCCGTGCGCAGAGCACGCAGGCTCGCGAGCAGCGCGTTCAGGTGAGCCTTCACGGTCTTCTCGTCGCGGCCGAGCACCTCGATGGTGAGGATCTCGCTCCCTGGCGTCCGTGCATGCACGTGCGTTCGTCCGTCGCCGTCCGGCGGATCGTGCTCGTCGAGCTCCGGCACGGGTCGCATGTCCGGCGTCACCGAGCCGACGAACCCCTCGTCGGCGAGGATCCGGCCGAGATCGGCCGCCTCGAAACCGGGCTCCGGACGGATCCGCAGGGTGACGCGGCCGAGGATCGCGTCGGCGCCGAGCGCGGGGGCGCCGAGCGCGGGGACCATGACGAGCACGGCGGCGAGGCTGATGAAGAGACGATTCACTGGGCACCTCCAGGTTCGGAACGAGGTCATCGGTCGAGACTCCTGAGTCGGTCGCGCGCCACGTTCGCGGCCGGGCCGTTCGGGTAGCAGCGCAGGAGCTCCTCGTAGCGGCGCGCCGCCTCGCCCGCATCGAGCGGCTCGAACGCGCGCGCCGACCAGAGCCGCCGGAGCGCCGGGTCGTACTCGGCCCAGGCGAGGAATCGTTCCTCGCCGGTCGCGGCCGCGGCGACCGCGGGGATGGCGCCGCGCGTCGGTTCGGGTTCCTCCGCCACGGCCAAACGCCCGCGGACCTCCGCGAGCAGTCGGTCGAGGCGCGCGTCCAGCGCCGCGATCTCCGCCGCCGGCGCCGGCGCCGGCGCCGGCTCGTGCGCCGCGGGATCGACGCCGCCGATGCGCGACAGCCCGATCGCCGCGAACACGATCGCAGCCGCCGCCGCGTACTGCAACGCCGGCGCGCGTCGCCGGGGTCGCGCGGAGAACCGCGCGTCGAACGTGGCAAGCAGGCGCGCGCGCAACGCGGGGTCGACCGGGGGCGGCGGCTCGCGGCGCCACCGCGCGAGGGCTCGGTCGAGCGGATCGAGCTGGGTCATCGCCGCGCCTCCGCGTCGACCGCGTCGACCAGGAACCGGCGCAGCCGCTCGCGCGCGTCGTGGGCGCGGCGTCGCACCGTGCCCTCGGGGACGTCGAGGATGCTCGCGGCCTCGGCGACCGACCGCTCCTCGACGTGGCGCAGGACGAACGCCTCGCGCAGCGGCGCGGAGAGTCGCTCCAGACCGACGCGGAGCCGCGCCAGCTCGTCCCGCACCTCGGTCGCGTCGTCTCCACCGGCGGCGGCGAGCGACTCGACGGCTTCGAATCCGCCGATTGGGTGCGATGGGTGCCGGGCGTCGCGCGATCTTTGTCGTCGCGCCGCACGGGCCGCGATGCCGAGCAGCCACGTCGATATCTTGGATTCCGCGCGGAACTGGCCGAGTGATGAAAGCATCGTCAGGAAAACCTCTTGCGTCAGATCATCCAGGTCGTCGTCCGAGGTTCCGAGCCGACCGAGGAAGCGCCGGACCGATGGCAGATGCGCATCGATGAGCGCCGCGAACGCGTCGCGATCGCCGCGCCGGGCCCGCTCGATCCACGCTTCCTCCGTCACGTTATCTCGTTTCTGGATGACGCTCGCGTCACGATCGTGAGTCCGTTCCGTCCGTCCCACGTTCGGTGCGAATTCGACGAATCTGCGGCTCGCCCCTCACGGACGCGGGCCTCCGCCGTCGAAGTGGGACCCATCCTTGCGACGTGCGCGCCGCGGGGCTACCGTCGATCGACGCGTCTCACGCGAGAGGGAAACCGGATGATGCGCACTTGGCTCTGGCTGTCGATCGTCGCCGCCCTGATCGGGTGCGGCACCCCCACGCCGAACGACCTCGTCGAGATCGTGGTCCCCGGTGCCGAGCGGTTCGCGATCTCGACCGAGGACGGGTTGGTGGCGCTCGCGCACGACGACCTCGGTCTCGACGAGCTGCCAATCCGATTCTATGCGAGCGGGACGCCCTACTACGACGACGCGGACGTCACCCAGCGCACCGGCGAGTTCGGACTGCTCGTTCCCCGGACCGCCCGGTTGCCCCTCCGCGAGTTCGCGGTCGATGGCCCGCGCGAGCACGAGACGGTGTACATCCAGGTCCTGGAGCTCGACGATCCCGAACGTCGGCCGCACCTGGTGGCGGCATCCTTGTATCAGGACGGCCGGTACGGCGACCTGCTGCAGATCGACGAGCTCGGCTGGACGCCAACGAGGCTGGCCTCGCAGTTCGCCGGCGCTGGCGTCTACGCGGAGCGCGATGGGCGGTACGTCCTGGTCGGGATCGTGAACGGGATGGTCTGCTCGAATCCCGACCCCGGCTTCCTCGCGCCCCAGGAGCTGCTGCCGTTCGCCGGCCTCGCCTCGATCGCGACCGTCCTGCCCCAGTCGAGCGACTTCTTCAAGCGTCGGATCCGCGCCTTCCGGCCCGATTTCGAGTACGGCCTCGAGGCCGACGGCCGCGAGCCGGACCGGCGAGTCGAATGACGGTCCGCGCGGCGTCTCGCGGGGTTTCTCGCCCTCGAGCGCGGCCGGGTCGCGGAACTTGGCGACCCCCCCAATCCTGAATTGACCCCCCTGGCCGGGGTCTATATAACGCTCGGCTCCAACTCCTACAGAACGAGGTCGGAGAATCACGAGACCCGGGCGCCTCGCACGTGGTGCGGTCGTGGTTTCCATTCTCCGGAGAAGCCAAGGGAAGCCATGCTCGCGGTCCAGGAGAGTTCGCCGGTCATCCAGTATGCACCGCTCGTTCCGTACCTCGTCCTCGTCGTCGGGATGATCGCCACCCTCATGGTGATCCCGCTCATCCTCGCGAAGACGACGCACGGCCGGGTCAAGGACTCTCCGTACGAGTGCGGCCTCGCTCCGACGGGAACCGCGAAGCAGCGATTCTCGATCCACTTCTACCTCGTCGCGGTGCTGTTCATCCTGTTCGACATCGAAGCCGTCTTCCTCTTCCCGTGGGCCGTGTCCCTGCAGGCGCTTGGTCCGATCGGGTTCTCGGGAGCAGTGGTCTTCGTCGCCGTTCTCGGCGTCGGCCTCGCGTATGCGTGGCGGAAGGGCGTCCTTGACTGGAACTGACATCAAGAACGTACTCGAGGGCGACAAGGCCCTCGAGGAGCGGTTCGACCATCTCGTCTCGTGCTACCCGCAGAAGCAGGCGGCGCTGATTCCGGCGCTGCACGCGGTGCAGGACAAGCTCGGCCATCTCCCGGACGAAGCGGTCACGTTCGTCGCACGCTACTTCGACACGACGCCGGCGTACGTCCTGTCCGTGATCACCTTCTATGACATGTTCCACCGCGAGCCGCGCGGCAAGCACGAGGTCGCGGTCTGCCGCAACCTCGCGTGCCGCGCGACCGGGGGCGAGGACGTGGTGGCCTGCCTCGAGAGGAAGCTGGGCATCCGCGTCGGCGAGACGTCGGCGGACGGCCTGGTCTCGCTCACGACGTTCGAGTGCCTGGGCGGCTGCACCGAGGCGCCGATCGTCGCGGCCGACTGGAACTACCTGCGCAACGTCGACACCGCCAAGGCCGAGCAGCTCGTCGACGACCTGCGCGCGGGGAAGCCGGCGCCGCAGGAGCCGCGCGGCGAGGAGCCGGCCCTCCCGAAGGAAGGGACGCACGAGATCTACCTGACCAAGCGGATGCGCGAGGTCGGCAAGGGCGACCGGCTCGAGGTGTGGCTCGACGACTACGTGAAGACGAACGGCTACGCGGCGCTGAAGAAGGCGCTCGCGATGAGCCGCGAGGACGTCATCGAGATCGTCAAGGCGTCCGGCCTGCGCGGCCGCGGCGGCGCGGGCTTCCCGACCGGCGTGAAGTGGGGCTTCATGCCGAAGGAGAGCGGCAAGCCGCACTACCTGGCGGTGAACGCGGACGAGAGCGAGCCGGGCACCTGCAAGGACCGTCTCCTGATGGAGCGCGATCCGCACTCCATGATCGAAGGCGCGGCGATCGCCGCGTACGCGATCCGGGCCGAGGCGATCTACATCTACATCCGCGGCGAGTACAAGCACGCGGCCGAGGTGCTCCAGCGCGCGATCGACGAGGCCCGCGAGGGCGGCTACCTCGGCGAGAACGTGCTGGGCTCGGGCACGAAGATCGAGTGCTACATCACGCGCGGGGCCGGCGCCTACATCTGCGGCGAGGAGACCGCGATGATGGAGTCGCTCGAGGGGAAACGCGGCCACCCGCGGCCGAAGCCCCCGTTCCCCGCCCAGTCGGGTCTCTGGAAGTGCCCGACCACGGTCAACAACGTCGAGACCCTCTGCAACGTGCCGTACGTCGTCCTGAACGGCGCCGAGTGGTATCGGTCGATGGGCAACGAGAAGAGCCCGGGGAACCTCCTCTACCAGGTGTCGGGGCGGGTGAAGCGGCCGGGCATCTACGAGCTCCCGCTCGGCACGTCCGCCCGCTACCTGATCGAGGAATGCGCGGGCGGAATGCAGGACGGCTACACGCTGGTGGGGTTCAACCCGGGTGGCGCGTCGGCCGGCTTCTTCCCGCCATCGATGGTCGACACCGCGCTCGACCACGACACGATGAAGGCGAAGAAGTCGATGCTCGGTACGGGCGGCATCACCGTCGTCGACGACAAGTTCGGCATGCTCCCGGCCATCGACGCGTTCATCACGTTCTTCGAGCACGAGACGTGCGGCCAGTGCGGTCCGTGCCGCGAAGGCTGCGCGTGGTCGCACAAGCTGATGCACCGGTTCCTGAACGGAACCGCGAAGGTGGAAGACCTCGACGTCATGCTCGACCTGCTCGACAACGCGGTCGGCAAGACGATCTGCGTCTATCCGGAGGCGCTCGCCGGCCCGATCCGTCTCGGGATCGAGCACTTCCGCGCCGACTTCGAGCGGGCGGCCCGCCGTCCCTCGGAAGCAACGACTTCATCCTCCTAAAGGACGTGCGATAAGGCGATGCCCAAGATCACCCTGAACGGGAAGGACCTCGAGTTCGAGCCGGGGCAGACCGTCATCGAGGTCGCCACGCAGCACGGCACGACCGTCCCTCACTACTGCTGGCATCCGGCGCTCTCCGTGGTCGCGTCGTGCCGAATCTGCCAGGTCGAGATCCAGGGGCCGGGACCGAAGCGCCTGGCCACGGCCTGCAACACGCCGTGCGTCGACGGCATGGTCGTCCAGTCGGAGACGCCCTCCGTGGCCAAGGCGCGCGCCGGCAATCTCGAGGGGCTGCTCCTCAACCATCCGCTCGACTGTCCGATCTGCGACAAGGCGGGCGAGTGCTGGTTGCAGGACTACACCTACGAGTACGGAGCCGGCGTCGGACGGAACGACTTCCCGCGGCGCAAGCTCGAGAAGCGCGTCGACATCGCCGAGCATGTCCTGCTGGATCAGGAACGATGCATCCTCTGCACGCGCTGCGTGCGCTTCATGGACGACTACGCGAAGAAGCCGGAGCTGGTCGTGGTCGCGCGCGGCGAGCGGTCGGTGATCGACATCTTCCCCGGTCAGAAGGTGACGTCCGAGTACCAGGGCAACCTCGCCGACATCTGTCCGGTCGGCGCGCTGACGTTGAAAGAGTTCCGCTTCAAGAACCGGGTCTGGTACCTCAATGGAATCGACTCGGTCTGCCCGAGCTGCTCGCGCGGCTGCTCGATCACGCTCGACGTGCGCGACAACGAGCTGAACCGCGTCCGCCCGCGGACGAACCCGGACGTCAACGGCTACTTCATCTGCGACGTCGGCCGGTTCGGCCTGCTCGAGGCATACCACCCGCGGAACCGCATCGACCGCGTGACGGTCGACGGCGCCGACGCCACGCTCCACGCGGCGGCGGCGCGCGCGGCCGAACGAATCAAGGCAAGCGGCACCCTGCTCGTCCTCGCGTCGCCCGACGCCACGAACGAGGAGCTGTTCCTGTTGAAGCGCATCCTGGCCGAGGCCGCCGGCATCCGGGCGAAGCTCGCGTATCGTGCGGTGCCGAAGGGCGGGGGCGATGGGATCCTGCAGACCGGTGAGGCCGCGGCCAACGTGGCGGGCCTCGCCCGGCTCGGCTTCGAGGCGCTCGACGACGCCGGGCTGAGGAAGCTGCTCGACGCGGCCGGAGCCGTGTGGGTGCTGGACGGCCGCGTCGAGGCGCTGGAGCCGCGACCCGACTTCGTGCTCCTCCAGGCGGTGACGTCGGCGCTCGCCGACGACGCCGACGTGGTCCTTCCCGGCTCCACCGTGGGCGAGAAGGAAGGCACGCTCACGAACTTCGAGGGACGCATGCAGCGGATACGTCCCGCGCTGCGTCCTCCCGCGTCGGTTCCGGGCGACCTCGCGAGCCTGCGCGCGATCGGTGCCGCGCTCGGCGTCGTCGACCTGCCGCGCTCGCCGGCCGAGGCGTTCATCGCGTTCGCCGATGCAGAGGGTCGCTCCGACCTGACCCTGGCCGGCCTGCCGCGAAACGGCGTCGCCCTGAACGGCGCCGCGAAGGAGAAGACCTCGTGAGCGAAACCCAGGTCCTCCTGATCGCCACCCTCGTCAAGGTGCTGGTGATCTTCCTGCTCGCGGTTCACGTCGTTCCGATCATGGTCGTTCTCGAGCGACGGATCTCGGCGTGGATCCAGCTCCGAATCGGCCCGAACCGGGTCGGACCGCTCGGACTCTTCCAGCCGCTCGCCGACCTCGTGAAGTTCCTCGGCAAGGAGGACTTCGTCCCGGCCCAGGCGAACAAGATCCTGTTCTGGGCTGCGCCGGCGTTGACCGCCATCCCGCCGTTCCTCGTGATGTCGATGATCCCGTTCGCGCCCGCGTTCGTGGTCAAGGGACAGCAGATCCCGGCCGTGATCGTCGACTCGTCGATCGGCATCCTGCTGGTGCTCGCGCTCTCGTCGCTCACCGTGTACGGCATCGCGATCGGCGGCTGGTCGTCGAACAGCAAGTACTCCTTGCTCGGCGGGCTGCGGTCGTCGGCCCAGATGATCTCGTACGAGCTCGCGCTCGGGATCTCGGTGCTCGCGGTGGTCTGCGTGTCCGGCACGCTCAGCCTGACCGAGGTCATCGAGCAGCAGCGGGCGTTCATCGGGTTCGATCCCGCCACCGGCAACTGGGCCGGCTGGAACATCTTCGCGCAGCCGTTCGCGTTCATCCTGTTCCTGATCGCGGGTTATGCCGAGACGAACCGCCTTCCGTTCGACCTGCCCGAGGCGGAGTCCGAGCTGGTCGGCGGCTACCACACCGAGTATTCGTCGACGAAGTTCTCGCTCTTCTTCATGGGCGAGTACGTGGGTATGCTCGGCATCTCGTGCATCGCCGTGATCCTCTGGTTCGGCGGCTGGCACGTTCCCTACCTCGACAGGCTCGACCTCCCACAGAACGCCTTCGCCGCGATCGGCCTGGCGGCGTTCATGACGAAGGTCGGCTTCTTCCTGTTCCTCTTCATCCAGGTGCGCTGGACCCTTCCCCGCTTCCGCTACGACCAACTCATGCGGCTCGGCTGGAAGGTCCTGCTGCCGCTCGCGCTCTTGAACATCCTCGCCACCGGCGCGGTGGTCTCTTGGAGCTGACGCCGATGGAACCCGATCCGTCCCTCGTGACCCGAATTGCGTTCTATCTCTTCTCCGCGATGGCGATCATCTCGTCGCTCGTGGTGGTGGTGAACCGCAACCCGGTGGCCTGCGCGGTCGCGCTGGTGAGCGCATTCCTCGCGGTCGCCGGGCTGTACCTGACGCTCGGCGCGACGTTCCTGACCGCGGTTCAGATCCTCGTCTACGCCGGCGCGATCATGGTTCTGTTCCTGTTCGTGATCATGCTCCTGAACCTGGACAAGGACCCGTTCGGTGTGCCGGGCGTGAGCAAGCTCCTGGGCGCCGTGCTCGCCATCGGGATGATGTTCGCCACCGTGACGTTCCTTGGCGCCTTCGATGCTCCGGCCGGCCGGTCGATCCGCGATGGATCCGGCGCCGAGATCGGCAAGACGTTCTTCTCCGACTACCTGTTCCCGTTCGAGATGGCCTCGCTTCTGCTCCTGGTCGCGATGATCGGTGCGATCGTGGTCGCGAGACGGCACACGCCTGACGAGGACTACGTCGCGACCTACCGCAAGGAGGGTGCGTGATGCCCGTCACCGACTACTACGTCGTCGCCTCGATCCTGTTCGCGATCGGCGCGGCCGGCTTCCTGACGCGCCGGAACATCCTCGTGATGTTCATGTCGGTCGAGCTGATGCTGAACGCGGCGAACCTCGTTCTCGTCGCCGCGTCGAGCAGCTTCGACCTCGCGCGCGGCTCGGCGTTCGCGCTGGTCTCGGTGGCGGTGGCCGCGGCCGAGGTCGGCGTCGGCCTCGCGATCATCATCGCCCTGTTTCGGCTGAAGGCGTCCGTCGACGCGGAAGAGATGACGAACCTGAGCGGCTGACGCCGCGGGTTCGCCGGAGCACCAGAATCCCATGGACGAACAACTCCTCCAGCTCATCGTCCTGACGCCGTTCCTGTCGGTCGCGTTCCTCTTCCTGCTGCGGAAGATGCTGCCGAGGATGGCCGCCGGACTCGTCGCCAACGTCGCCGTCCTCGGTCCGTTCGTGGCCGCGTGCGCGCTCGCCCCGAAGGTCGGTGCCGAGGACGCGATCACCACGCGGCTCGCGCAGTGGATGAAGGGCGACGTCGTCGACGTCGCGCTCTCGTTCCGTCTCGACGCGCTCTCGCTCACCTGGACGCTCGTGATCACCGGGATCGGGTTCCTGATCCACATGTACTCGCTCGGGTACATGAAGGGCGACCCGGGCTTCACGCGGTTCTTCATCTACCTGAACCTGTTCATCGGCTCGATGCTCGTGCTCGTGCTCGGGGACAGCCTGCCGCTCCTCTTCCTCGGCTGGGAAGGCGTCGGGCTCTGCTCGTACCTGCTGATCGGGTTCTGGTACGAGGACATGGCGAACGCGAAGGCGGGACAGAAGGCGTTCGTCGTCAACCGCATCGGCGACCTCGGCTTCCTGCTCGCGATGCTCCTGATCTTCTGGAAATTCCACTCGCTCACGATCACCGAGGTGACGTCGCGCGTGGTCGCGATGCACGAGGGCGGCACGCTGCTCATCGGCGACTGGCAGATGACGCTGATCGCGCTGCTCCTCTTCGTCGGCGCGATCGGCAAGTCGGCCCAGATCCCCCTCTACGTCTGGCTCCCCGACGCGATGGCGGGGCCGACGCCGGTCTCGGCGCTGATCCACGCCGCCACGATGGTCACGGCCGGCATCTACATGGTGGCACGCCTGGCCGTGGTGTTCGCGATCTCGCCGGTCGCACAGACGACGGTGGCCGTGATCGGGGTGGCGACTGCGTTCTTCTCGGCCACGATCGCGCTGCGGCAGCGGGACATCAAGAAGGTCCTCGCGTACTCGACCTGCTCCCAGCTCGGCTACATGTTCCTCGGGCTCGGCGTCGGCGCCTACCTCGGCGCGGTCTTCCACGTGGTGACGCACGCCTTCTTCAAGGCGTTGCTGTTCCTCGGCGCGGGCTCGGTGATCCACGCGATGAGCGGCGAGCAGGACGCGATGAAGATGGGCGGCCTGAAGCCGCATCTGCCGAAGACGCACCTCACGTTCCTCGTTGGGTCGCTCGCGTTGGCCGGGATCTTCCCGTTCGCCGGCTTCTTCTCGAAGGACAAGATCCTGGCCGAGGCGTTGCTCGGCGGCGGGCTCTTCTTCTGGCTCGGCGTGCTCGGCGTGATCACCGCGCTGATGACCGCGTTCTACACCTTCCGCCTCTACCGGATCGTGTTCACCGGCGACGAACGGATCGACGCGCACGCGAAGAGCCACCTGCACGAGTCCCCGTTCACGATGACGTTCCCGCTGCAGGTGCTCGCGGTCCTGTCGCTGGTCGGCGGCGCCCTCTCCCTCCCCCACTTCATTCACTTCGACTTCCTCGGCGACTACCTCGGACCAACCTTCGCGGCGGCGCATGAGATCCGGGGACACGCCGTCGAGCACGGCGCGTTCGCCGAGGTCGGGCTGATGCTCTTCTCGCTCGTGGTCGTGGTCAGCGGCGCGTTCTGGGCGTGGAACAGGTACGCGGACGGACCGGGCGCCGAGATCGAGCGCCCGCGACGAGGCCTGCCGTTCCTCCTCGAGAACAAGTGGTTCGTCGACGAGCTGTACGCGATCTTCGTGGTCGGGCCGATGCGGGCGCTCTCGCACCTCTCCGGCTTCTTCGACCGCTACGTGATCGACGGCCTCGTGAACCGAATCACACGGTCGGTCGATTTCCTCGGGGACGCCGTTCGTCGGCTTCAGAGCGGGGTCGTGCAGACGTACGCGCTCGTGTTCATCGCCGGCGCGGTCTTCCTCGCCATCTCTCTGCTCTAGGACTCAAGGAAGGACCCATCGGGGCATGGACTTCGAAAGCCACATCCTGTCCTTGATCACCTTCGCCCCGCTCGTTGCGGCGTTGGTGGTCGCGCTGCTGCCGCGGGGTTCGAACACCGCTCTCAAGGGAACGGCGCTGCTGCTCAGCCTCGCGACCTTCGGCCTGTCGCTCTTCATCTTCGACGTCGACCCGACGGGCGCGATGTCGTTCGTCGAGCGCCACGAGTGGATCCCGAGCTTCGGCATCTCGTACACGATGGCGGTCGACGGCATCTCGATGCCGCTCGTGCTCCTCTCGTGCCTGCTCGTGCCGATCGTCATCGCGACGACGCAGAGCATCAAGGACCGCGTCAAGGAGTACCTCGTCCTGCTCCTGGTGATGCAGACGGGCATGGTCGGCGTCTTCTGCGCCACGGACATCGTGCTCTTCTACGTCTTCTTCGAGCTGACTCTCATCCCGCTCTACTTCCTGATCGGGATGTTCGGCGGAGCGCGACGGGTCTACGCGGCGTTCAAGTTCTTCTTGTTCACGGCAGTCGGCAGCCTGCCGATGCTGATCTCGATCCTCTACCTGTTGTTCCACCACAAACAGACGATGGGGACGTACTCGGCGGCGTTCGACGACCTGCGCGCGCTGACGCTCGACGGGACCACGCAAGCCTGGGTGTTCGCCGGATTCGCGCTCGCGTTCGCGATCAAGGTGCCGATGTTCCCGTTCCATACCTGGCTCCCCGACGCCCACGTCGAGGCGCCGACCGGCGGGTCGATCATCCTGGCCGGGATCATGCTGAAGCTCGGCACGTACGGTTTTCTCCGCTTCGGGCTGCCGATCCTCCCCGACGCGGCGAGGCAGTTCGCCGGCCCGCTGCTCGTGCTCTCCGTGATCGGGATCATCTACGGCGCCTACCTCGCGTGGGCTCAAGACGACCTGAAGAAGCTCGTGGCGTGCTCGTCGGTGAGCCACATGGGCTTCGTGATGGTCGGGATCTTCGCGCTCGAGGCGGACGCGATCCGGGGCGCGGTGCTGCAGATGCTGAACCACGGCATCTCGACCGGAGCGCTCTTCCTCCTCGTGGGCATCGCGTACGACCGCCGTCACAAGCGCGGTCTCGACGACTTCGGCGGGCTCGTGAAAGTAGCGCCCGCGCTCGGGTTGGCGCTCGTCGTCACGTCGATGTCGTCGATCGGGCTCCCCGGCCTGAACGGGTTCGTCGGCGAGCTCCTCATTCTGCTCGGCGCGTTCAAGACGGTGCCGTACGTCGCGGGATTGGCCGCGCTCGGTGTGCTTCTCGGCGCGATCTACATGCTGCAGATGGTCCGTCGCGTCTGCTACGGCAAGCCGAACAGCGTCGACGCCGCCAACCTCACGGACATGAACACGATCGACAAGCTGGCGTTCCTGCCCCTCGTCGTGCTGATGTTCTGGATCGGGCTCCAGCCCGGCTTCCTCCTCGACCGCATCGGACCGTCGGTCGACGCGCTCATGACGGCCTTCGGGAACACCTGATCATGTACCAAGACATCGCGCTCGCCGGCCCGATCCTGCTTCCCGCGCTCGCCGCCCTGCTCCTCGTCCTCGTCGACCTGATCCCCGGGTCGGGGCGCTCGGACGGTTCGTTCTTCCTCGGGTGCATCGGCTCGCTCGTGTCGTTCCTCTTCACCGGCTACGTCCTGCTCGAGGGACAGACCGGAAAAGCGTTCCACGGCACTCTCGACGTCGACCAGACCGCGTTGATCGTCTCCTTGATCGTCCACTTCTCGGCGTTCGTCTCGATCCTGCTGTCGCGCGTCTACCTTGCGGCGCGGCCCAACCTCGAACGGAGCGAGTACCACGCGTTCATCCTCGTCTCGGCATCGGGCATGGCGATGCTCGCCGCGGCGAACGATCTCGTGAACGTGTTCCTCGGCATCGAGCTCCTGTCGATCCCGCTCTATGTCCTCGCCGCGTTCCGGCGGACGGATTCGCGGTCGATCGAAGCCGGGTTCAAGTACCTGCTGCTCGGTGCGTTCGCCTCCGCGTTCCTGCTGTTCGGGTGCGGCCTCCTCTACGGCGCGTCCGGGACGACGTTGCTGACCGCGCTGCCGCTCGAGATCGGCCGGCTCGGCACCGGCGGCGGCCTGGCGGCGTTCGGCGCGAGCATGTTCCTGGTCGGCATCCTGTTCAAGGTCGCCGCCGTCCCGTTCCACATGTGGACGCCCGACGTCTACGAGGGATCTCCCACTCCGGTCACCGCGTTCATGGCGACCGCGACGAAGGCGGCCGCCTTCGCCGCGCTGATTCGCGTGGCCCCGACGATTGCCGCCGGACTCGGTCCGAAGGAAGGCGCGGCGATCCTCTCCGGAATCGCGATCCTGACGATGATCGTCGGCAACGTCGGCGCGCTGCGGCAAACGAACCTGAAGCGGCTCCTCGCGTATTCGTCGATCGCGCACGCCGGGTACCTGCTCGTGGGCGTCGCGGCCATCGTCGCGTTGGACGGCTCGGCCGGGGCACGAGTCGGAGCATCGGCGATCCTGTACTACTTGGCCGCGTATGCCGCGATGAACCTGGGGGCGTTCGGCGTGGCGATCCTGCTCGATCGCGGTGAGGGTCGCGAGGGCGTCGCCGAGCTGAACGGGCTCGGCCGCGAACGGCCGCTTCTCGCCCTGTCGATGGCGATCTTCGCGCTGGCGATGGCCGGGATCCCCCCGACCGCCGGCTTCTTCGGCAAGCTCTACGTCTTCTCGGCGGCGGTCGAGGCGGGACTCTACAGCCTGGCCGTCGTCGCCGTGCTCGCCTCGGTGATCGGGCTCTTCTACTATCTGCGGCTCCTCCAGCTCATGTACATGACGCCGGCGGACGAGACCGACGGCGCAAGCCGCATTCCCGGCGACGGGTTCCTCGCGCTCGCGTCGTTGGTGAGCGTCGGGCTCGTCCTCTGGATGGGAATCCTGCCCAAGTGGGTCGTCGATCTCGTCGAAGGGACGTTGCGCGGCTGAGCGCGCCCGGCACCGCGCACGGCGGATCGGTCAACCCGGACCCGGAACCGGTTCGTTGATGAACTCGACGGCGAGGCCGATGCCTCCGCCCGGCACCGGCTCGAGCCGGACGATGCGCGCCCGGTGGTGGATCTGTTCGCTGCCGTGCGCGAGCGCGACACGAACCTCCACGTCCGCCCCGAAGAACAAGAACGCTCCATCGGCGGACGCGTCCCGCGTCACGCCCTCCAAGATCTGAGGCGGAATCTCGAGCTTCACCTCGCGACGCACCGGATCGCGGGCATTCCCGCGCTTCTCCGGCCGGGGAAGTGGTTCGGTCATCCGATCACCTCGTCGAGACCGCCGTGGCGCTGACGTGATTCTCCGTCCAGCCCGCGATCCAGAAGAACGGCATGTGCGTCTCGACGTGGTGGCGGACATCGGTGATCGCGTCCGCGCCGATGGACTTCGCCTGTTCGAGTGCGCGCTCCTGCGCCCGCGCCGGCGACTGGTACGGCAAGAGCGGGAACACGTAGAGGAAGGCCGGCGTCCACGTCTCGACGTGGACGTAGCCCCGAACCTCGCCGCCCGCCGCAGCTCGAACGGTACGACTCGGATCAGCGCGCACCGTGTGATCGAACGAGCAACCGGATGCCGCGCCCACGATTCCGACCGCCAGCAGAACCGTCCAGATTCGCATCGAATACCTCCGCCCATCAGGTTGACGGTGCGTATGCCCCGTCCAGGTTGTCAAGCTACGTCACCTCCGGCCTCGACTCAAGCGGCAGAAGGCCGGTCGTTGAGCGAGTCGCGACGATCTGTTAGGACGCTCGCCGGTGCCTCAGATCCAGACGACTCGACCGGCCTTCGCGGCGGCGACGACCGCGTCGCTGTTCGCTCTCGTCGTTCTCGCCCTGGCCGCGCATGACGCGTCGGTCGGCGCCGACGGGGACGCGTTCCTCGTGGCGGGGATCGTGGTCTCGGTCGGCCTCGCCGTCGCGTTCCCGCGGCGCGGGCGGTCGCGCGACGGCGCCGCGTGGCTCACGATCGCCACCCTCGTGACGCTCGTCGCCGCGGCCGGCATCTACGCGGCGGAGGCGCTGCCGGACGACCTCCATCTTCGAACGCTCGGACGGCCGCCCGGCCTGTGGACGGCGCTCGTCGCGGTTCTGGCCGCGATCGTGATCGTCTCCGTTCGGGCCGTGGATCGGTGCGAACCCGCCGGCAGAGCCGGCCTGTTCCTCGTCATCCCGCTCGTCACCCTCGAGGGGCGCGCGCTCGCGGTCCCGCCCGCGTTCGCCCTCGCCGCCGTCGGAATCCTCCTCGTCGCGAACCCGACCCCTCGGCCCGCTCCGCGGGTCGCGGCCCTCGGGTCGATCGCCCTCGTCGTGGCGTCGTTCACCCTGTCCACCCTCCTCGGCGCGGACCCAGACCCCGGCGTCGACGTCCTCGTTCGCATCCTCGGGCTCGCCGGCGCCTTCCTGCTGATCGCGGGCGACGCGGACCCGCGCGCGGCGGCAACGCGCGCGATCCGCACCCTGCTCGTCACCGTCGCCGTCTCCGCGGGAGTCGCGTTCTACGTCCGCTTCCTGCTCTGGCGTCACGTCGGGCCGCTCGGCGTCGACGTCTGGGGCACGGAGCTCTCCCTATTCGGCCGGCACCCCAACGTCGTCGCTCCTTGGTTCGGCGCCGCCGTCGTGCTGGCCATCGCGCTGCTGCGCCACGGTCCGAGGGACATGAGGCCCTACTGCCTGATCACCCTCCCGATGGCCGCGACCTGCCTCCTCGCGACGGCCTCGCGGCTCGCGATCGGCGCCACGCTCGTCTTCGCGTCGCTCGCGATCGCCGAGCGGGTCCGCTCGCGCCGCACGCTGCTCTACGGCGCGCTCGTGCTCGCCCTCGCCGCTGGTGCCGCGGCATCGATCCCGGCGCTGCGCGACAAACTCCTGAACAAGGCGCAGCACGCAAACATCCTCGGCGAGAGCCACCGCATCCAGCGCATGAAGGTCGCGTGGGCGACCGGTCTCGATCGGCCCATCGTCGGTCAGGGACCGCGTTGCTGGTTCCGGCAGGGGGCGTTCGTCCCGCCGTCGCGCCTCGAAGGGGTCAACACCGCCGACCACCCGCACAACCTCCCGCTCGCCCTGTTCGAGAGCACGGGCGTCATCGGGCTCGTGGCCGTCGCGTTCCTCCTCGGGGCCGCGTTCCTCGTCTACCGGCGCGGGATCACGTCGCCGGACCGGGACGTGTCGGGCCTGACGCGTGCCGTCGCGTTCGCGCTGGCGACCCAGCTCCTGACGAACACGATGGACCTCGGAGACGCGATCGATACGCTCCTTCCTTCGCGGCTCCTCGTCGACCTCGGAATCTTGGTGGCGCTGTCGCGCGCGGCCGGCGGCAGTGGTGGGCTTCCGACCCCCGCCGCTTTCCGGGCGTCGGTCGGGATCGGCGGGGTCGCCGTCGCCGCGGTCCTGCTTCTCGGTCGGGGATTCGAGCGCCGCGGGACCGAGGTGATGCGCCGCGGCGACTACCCGCGAGCGATCGATCTTCTCGAGCGCGCCGCCCGCCTGCTGCCGTTCTCGCAAGGCGTCCGGATCCAGCTGATCGCGCTCGGCTTCGAGACCCGCGACGCGCGCCTCTCTCGCGTCTACCTGCGCGAAGCCGAGGAGCTCGCGCCCGACCGCCCGACCCTGCACGAGACGCGTGCACGCCTCCTGCTCGGCCTCGGGAATCCTCGCGCGGCGATGATCGCGGCCGAACAGGTGCTCGAGCTGGACCCGTACGGACCCGACGGCATTCGTCTGGCGCCGCTGTTGGCCGAGCTGCGCCTCGCGAACGGCGACCGCAACGGGGCGCTCGAGGCGTTGGCCCGCGCCGCGCGCAACGACTATCGAGCGCTCGAGCCGTTCATCGCGAACGACAAACCGAACGTGTTGCGGCTCGGCCGCAGCGAGGTGACCCTCGCCGAGCTCATCGCCGTCCTCGACCACGACGTCGAGTCGGACGCGTCCGATCGGGCGCGCCGGCGGGTGCCGCTGCGCGAGTGCGACATGCACATTCTGTTCGGCAACTACGACGAGGCCCGCGAGGCGCTCGAGCGGATGCGCGAGATCGACGGGCACGAGAGCATCAACTATCACCAGTTCCACGGCCGGATCGGGTTGGCGTCCGGGGACTACGAGGCGGGGATCGCGGCCGTCGACCGCGCGATCGAGATGATCGACAACCCGACCCTGCTGCTCGACAAGGGCAACCTCCTACGCGCGATGGGTCGCCGCGACGAAGCCCTGGACAGTTATCGCGCCGCGCTCGCGCTCTCGTTCGACGCCCATTTCGCCGAGGAGACCTACCTGAGCGTGCTCACGGAGATGGCCGTCGTCCTCGCCGAGCTCGGCCGCCACGAGGAGCGGTGCGCGGTGCTTCGTCAATGTGCCTTCTTCCAGACGAACGACCTGGCGCGAGCATCGATCTGGCTCGACGTCGCCGAGACGCTCCCGGCGATCGGCGAGGACCCGCGACCGCCCCTCGCGCGCGCCCTCCGCCTCGTCCTCGCCGCCCCGAACACGGACGAGGCGCGGGCCGCCGCGGACCGGCTGGGACGCCTCTGCGCGGCGAGCCGGCGCGTGGGCGAGGCCGCGAGCGCGCTCGCCGACGACCTCGAGCGCACCGCGGCGCGACGGGGTGGCGGAGCGGTCCTCCATCGCTTCCGGGTCGCGCTCCTCGACGCGCTCTCGCTCGATGCGCGGGCGGAGAACGCGCGGCGCGATCTCGCGCCGTTCGAGTAGTCGCGCATCGGCACGGCTCGGCGCCCACCTACAGCCGCTCGCGCAGCTCCTTCGCTGGACCGAACGCGGGGTCGAGCTCCAACGCCCGCTCGACCCTCTGCCGCGCCTCGGATCGCTTGCCGCCGCGCGCGCCGATGAGTGCGTATCGGAACCACAGGACCGCGGAGCCGCCGTCGAGGGCGATGGCCTCCTCGAGCTCCCGTTCGGCCCGGGCGACGTTCCCCTGCTGGAGGTAGACGAGACCCCGATCGCCGCGGACGATCGCGGCGCGCGGCGCCCTCGCCACCGCGGCGTCGAGGGCGACCTCGGCCTCGCGCACGCGTCCGGCCGCGAGCAGCGACGCGCCAAGCGCGTGCCAGACCTCGTAGAGGTCGTCGTTCACCTCGAGCGCGGTGCGACACGCCCGCGCCGCGTCGTCGAAACGCCCCAACCCGGCGAGGAGCCGCGCGAGCGTGATCTCCGCGGTCGGAGCGCGGACGCGAAGGAACGTCGACGGAGGCGTCCGCACCGAGGGCTCGAAGCGGCCGGACTCGAGCCGCGCCCGGAGGTCGTCCCGGCGCACTCGTTCCGGATCGACCGCGGCCCGCCGCGCGATGACGCAGGCGTGACGGCCGACCGCGAGCGGCACGAACCGGTCGTCCGCGAGCATGCGCTGCGTCATCACGTGGCCGGGCTTGACCACGAACCAGTCGATTCCGAACTCGATGGCCAAGTCATGGGGATCGATGCTCCCCTTCACCGCGTCGGCGTACCGCCGCAGGAAGCCCGCGTCATAGCCAGCGGTGTTCCCGTCGATGAACGGCGTGTGGTCCGGAAACCCGCGACCGACGAAGGTGGACCCGAACGAGAACGAAGTGAACACGACGCCCGGCGGCGCCGCGTCGAGGACATAGTCGAACTCGACGTCCGGGAACGCCACGTCGGACCAGCCGAGACCGAACGTCCGGTCGAGGCGATCATGCACGGCGAGGCGATCGGTCGTGACGAGGAACAGGAATGCGGTAGCCAGCGGCGCCGCGATCAGCCCGCCGAACACAGCCGCGCGGCGCGCCCATCGGCCGCCGCTCATCGTGGCCAGACCGCGATCGATCCAGATCGCCGCCACGGGCGCGGCGACCAGCGCGAAGGCGGCCACGTTGCGCCGCAGGTTGAACGACATCGCAAGGAGCGCGAGCAAGGGAACGAGCTCGACGGCACGGACGCGGCGACGGACGGCAAGAAGCGCGAGCCCCATGACGACGAGCAGGACGCGGTACGCGGCCAGATCGGACGGCAGCACGTCGAACGGAGCGAACGGCGGCACGAACTCGACGATCGTGTCGGAGTAGAGGTCGAAGTTCCGTTCCAGGTCGACGAGGATCTCGACCGGAGACCAGAGCAACGCGACACCGTACGGGTTGACCAGGCCGGCGGCCACGAGGCCAGGCACCAGGAGGAGCCGCCGCGCCGGCGGCCGCAGCGGAGCCTTCGATCGCCACGCGTCGATCACTGCCCCGGTCGCGGCGGCGCCGGCGAGGATCGGACCGAGCACGAAGTACCCGTGCGTGTTCGTCCACACCACCTGCGCGAGCAGCAGGAACAGGTTCCCCCGCCACGTGGGAGCTCGCTCGGCGATCAGGATTCGCGCGAAGACGACCGCGAACAGCAGGCTGAAGAGCTCCGGTCGGAACGCGAACCGTTCGCTCGCGGCGAGCAGCGCGACCATCGACAACGGCACCGCGATCGATCGCGCCCCCGGACGCGTGCCGCTCGGGAGGGCCAGCAGCGCGATCGCGACCACGATCACCACCCGCAGGATCCCGGCCCACGTCGCTCCCAGGCCGTCGACGACGAGGTGGCAGACCACGTGGAAAAGCCACTTGTCGTCGACGAACGGACGGTCGTGATGGATGGCGGAGAAGACGTTGGTCGTCGGGACGGCGCCGCTCTCGACGATCCAGCGACCCGTCACGCGCGCGAGGCCGAGGTCGAAGTCATGCAGGTGGAAACAGGCGAAGCCCGCCGCGACTACGGCGAGCATCGCGGTCGTGAGGACCGACGTGGCGCGCCGCGACGGCCCGGGCGGATCGGATTCCGTCACTGGTCGTCGTTCTTCACCGTCGGCCGGGCCAGCTCCTCGATCGCGTCGACCATCGTCTTGACGCGCAAGAAGACGGGGAAACGCGCCTCCGAACCCGCGTCACGCGCGGACTGCGCCAAGTGAGACGGCGCCGTGTCCGTGAGGACGAAGAACTTGGCGTCGCGGGACGCGGCGAGATCGCGCATGTCCGACAATGCGTCGATGAGCTGATCGGCCACGGGCCGCGGGGGCTCGCCACCGTCGAAACAACGATCGACGAGCGTGCGACGATGGTGCTCCTCGGTGATCCTCGCCAGGTACGCCTCCACGTCCATCTCGCGCGCGTCGCGCACGAACCCGCCCTCCAGGTTGAGCATCACCACGGCGGGCCGGAACTCGAGGTAGACGTCCCGCAACAACCGCTTCAGGCTCGCCGCCGTCGCGGACGCGAACCCGGCGTCGAGGACCTCGACCCCCAGCCCCCGATCTCGACACGTCTCCTCGACGTCGATGAGCCAATCCCGCGAGCCGCAGTGCAGCGCGAGGAGGCGGAGTCGATCGCGGTACGGTTCCGGTCGCGTCGAGGTGTCACCGAACAAGTGCTTCACGAGGTAGTCGTTGCGCGCGCGGAAATGAGGATGCGTGAAGTACAGCAGGCCCTCTTCGAGACGCGTGCCCGACCATTCGCACAGGTCGGTCGTTCGGGTCGAAGCGCTCGCGCGTGGCGAGCTCCGCGGCGGCACGAACAGCAGGAACGCTGCGAGCATCGGCACGAGCACGGCGCCGAGCGCGTGCGGCCTCGTCCCACGCCCTCGGGTCCCTCGGACCCAGGGCAGCACTCCGAGCAGGACCGCCGAGGACCAGGTCAACGCGTTCGAGACCAGGGCAGGAACCCCATCGGACGCGACCATCAGGATCGCGACGCACGCGGGGACCGCGCCGAACGCGACCGCGTCGACCGCGGCGGCAAGCGGCAGGCGAAGCAGCCTCGCCGACGCCGCGATCAGGATGAGGAGCAAGAGCACCGCGAAGGCCGCTCGCGAGGCCGCGCCGACGCTGGGCTCCTGGTCGGGCTCGGGCAGCGGCGTCAGCTCGATCTTCTCGACGCGAACCTCGCCCCGGGCGGCGAGGATCAGGATGCGCCCCGCGTGGAACGTCGAATCGCTGGCCGACGCGAACTCGACCCCGTCGACGAACGCTTCGTACCGGTCGCCGCTGACCCGGATCCTCACGTTCCAGGACGGCTTCGCCGTCCGGACCGCGTTCGAGTCGCGACCGATCGGCGTGAACTCGAACTCCGTCTCGCGAACGAACGAGGTCTTGATGCGGGGATCCTCGCCCACGAGGCAGGCGATGCCGGCCGCGACGTTCGCGTCCGGAGCCCGCAGGCGGAACTCGAGCGCCGACTCGTCGACCGGCCAGACGGTCGCGTCGAGCTCGAAGTTGCGGTGGTTCCCGGGCACGACCCACACGTTTCCCGGGTGAAGCGTGAACTCTTCCTTCTGCTGAGCGGTGCCATCGATCAGCAGGGTCGGATTCGCGGGGGCGTCGGTTCCGGCGCGAACGACGCCGAGCCATACCGCGACGCCGACCGCCAGCGCGACCAGGCCGGTGACGAGCCAGTGCGACCCGTTTCCCCGTCCGGCGCTGTACCAGCGCGAGAGCGCCCAGGGCAACAGGAACAGCAGCGCACCCGGTTCGCGGCCGAGGCTCAGACCGAACAGCAGCGCGCCTCCGAACGCAAACCCCAGCGTCGCCACGACCAACGGGTTCATCGACGGGCGGCCTCCAGGCCGACGTATTCGAGAAGCTCGTCGGCGGCGCGCTCAGCCGCTGTGCCTGGGGCGTAGAAGAAGTCCTCGGCCGCTCGCCGCCGCACGTCGCCGAGTCGCGCCGGATGCTCGAGCTCGTCCAGGATCGCCGCCTCGAGTTCGTCGGCGCGGTCGATCACTCGACCGGTGTTCGTTCCCCAGGTCGATCGATCGGTGGCGGGCCACTCCTTCTCGAGGTCGTCGAGGCGAAAGTAGACGAGCGGGCGATCCAACAGGAGGTACTCGTTCGCGATCGACGAGGCGTCGGAGACGAGGGCGTCCGCGGCCGCGAGGAACGGATTCGAATCGACGTCGCGGACGAGCACCTGCCGGTCGGTCAGGATCGGCGGGAGCTCGCGCGTCCAGTCCACGCGCTGCTTGCGGGCGTCGTACGAGTTGTCGTGGAGCTTGATCACGGTATTGACCGGGAGCCGACCGAGCGCTCGCACGATATCGAGCCCCTGAACGTCGAGGCAACCTCCCTTGATCCAGGTCGGCGCGAACAACACCGTCTTTCGCGCCGGGTCGAGCCCGAGATCGATCAAGACCGCGTCGCGCGAGTACTCGCCGCGCACGAGCGCGTCGAGCTTCGGCATTCCCACCTCGACCAGCCGCGCGTCCTCACCGGAGACGAGCCCCGACTCGATGAAGCGGCGCTTCATGTACGGCCCGATCAAGAACAGACGATCGAAGCGGAGGGCGCGCTCCTGGATCGCGAAGTTGCGGATCGAGAAGCCGTGGAACATGTGGACCTTGACGCGCGAGCGCGGGCTGGCGAGGCGGAAGTCGGGTGACACGTAGACGTCGTACCGGCTGACGCGGGCCCACGAGCTGCGCGTGAGCCGCGCTCCCCGCAGGTCGAACGACTCGAACACCCGGGCCGGATCCTTGTGGCCCTGGAACTTGCCCGTGAAGACGAACTCGAGCCGCTTCTCCCCCAGCAAGTGCTCGTGCACCGGCCGAAACAGCACGTAGTTCATCGGGCACTTGGCGAAGAACAGGATCCGCTTGCGTTGGGCCATCGCAGCTCATTGTAGGGGCTTCCCCGCGCCGACCGTTACGCCGAACGCCGCCCGTGCGAAACCTACGGCAGCTCACCGATCCGTGAAAGCGCGTGCTGAATCGACGCGTCGCTCTGCCCCCCCACGCGATGCGCGACGTCGACGTAGGACCGCCAGGCATCCTTCGCTTCGTTGGGCGCGAGCCGATCGATCACGAGGGCGCGGTTGAAGTGCGCGTCGGCGAACTCCGGCGCGAGCTTGACCGCGGCGTCGTATTCGCGCCGTGCCGCCACGAGGTCCTCCGCCTGATACGCGCGGTTCCCTCGGCTCAGGTGCTCTTGCGCGTGGACCGAGACCCCGGGCGAGACTCCGCCGGAGACGTACCCCTGGGCCTTCAGTTGCGCGATCGCCTCGTCCGTCGCGCTCGCCGGCCCTCGCTCCGCCACCAGTTTCTCTCGCACGACGCGGCGCTGTCGCAGCTCATCGTCGAGGAGCGCGCGAAGCGCGGCGAGCTCCTCCCGCCGAGCCCCGGTGACGTCCGGCTCGTCGCCGCGCGGCGACGCCGGCAACGCGACGAGGGCGTCCTCCTTCGTCTCGCGACGCAGCAGCTTGAACGGCTCTGCGTCGGTGACGGCGGCGAAGGACCTCAGCGCGACGTCTCCGGGGTCGACGGGCGGCCGTCGCCTCGCGAGACGTTCCAGCACGTCGACCGGACGCATGCGCTCGGAGACGACGATCTCCTTGCGCCCGAGCGCGTCCGGCTTGAAGCCGCCGCGCACCAGGTCCTGGACCCAGTCGAACAGGTCGGTCGTCGAGACCGGTCGATCGATTCGCACGCCGGCGGGCACGCCGGGCCCGACGATCAGGAGCGGCACCCGCAGTACCGACTCATGCAAGGAGCCCTGATGGTCGACGAGCCCATGGTCGCCGAGGTTCTCGCCGTGGTCCGACGTCACGATGAAGATGGTGTCGTCGAAGTGGTCGCGCGCCCGCAGCCCTTGGATCAACGAAGCGATCGCGCGATCGAGCCCGACGATGGCGTTGTCGTAGCGGAGCTCGAGCTGACGCCGGGTCTCGTCGTCGATCCGCACCTCGCCGGCCAGGACTCGATCGAACAGATCCGGCGCGGCCAGGAGCTTCGGATCGATCTTCGCGCGACCGAAGTGGTCGGCGGCGCCGGGCGCGGCCTCGTAGGGGAGGTGCGCGTCCATCAGGTTCAGGAACAGGAACGCGGGCCGCCGGCGCTGGGCATCGATCCACTCGAGGACGCGCCGGCAGACGACCTCGCTCGACGCCGAGCCCGGCTCGACCGTCGCGTCGTTCCAGGTCTCGTAGAAGTGATCGAACCCTTGATCGAGGTTGAACGTGCCGCTCACGTTCACGTTGGAGGAGAACGCGGCGGTGCTGTACGAAATCGAGCCGACCTGCAGCACCTCGGCAATGGTGAGGACCTCGTCGGAAAGCCAGCGATGCTCGAAGTGGCAGCCGTGCTCGCCGGGCGAGAGACCGGTGAACATCGACGCATGGGAAGGCAGCGTCCAGTTCGAGGGGGCGCGCGCGTGCGTGAAGACCACGCCTTCCTTCGCCAGCGTGTCGAGGAAGGGCGTCGTCGGTCGCGACGCCTGGCCGGCGAACGAGACGTGATCGGCGCGGACCGTGTCCAGCACGATCCACACGACGTTCGGCGCGGGAAAGCCACGTTCCCTCACGACGAACTCGAAGATGGCCACCCCGGCGACCAGCACCGCGGCGAGGATCAGTGCGAACGCGATCCGGATCTCTCACTCCTCCCGGCCAAACATGCTGGTGCACGACCGCCACCGGCCCGAAGAAACGTCTCCGGGGACTTCATCGACACCCGCCCGACCGAGAATGCAGCTCGAGAAGGTGCCTCCGGGCGATCGGAAGCAGAAGTTCGACGTCCTCCGGCGACTTCAACCCGCCCCGCGCCAGCCGAGGCGAGCCGCCGCCCGAGCCGCCGAGCGGACGGAGGAGATCGGACAACAGTCGATCGGCCCCGACCGGGCTCCCCGAAGGGAGGGCGCACAGGACCTGGGGCCGGCCACCGGTGGTGGCAAGGACGGCCGCGACGTCGCCCGTCGCGCCGACCTCGCGCGCGACGTCGGCCAGCATCGAGCGATCCGCCAAGTCGATGGCAGCGACGAGGATCCGCACGTCCCCGACCCGGTCCGCCGTCTCCAGCAGGCCGCGGACCCGGGCCAGGAGCGCGCCGGTCGCGAGCTCGGTGGCCCTCCGCTCGGCCTGCCCGAGCCGATCGAGCGCGCGAGTCGCCGCGGCCACGACCTCGCCCTCGCCGACCGAGAACAGGCGCACGAGGTCTCGCGCAAGCCGCCGCCGGCGGCGATGATCCCGCCGCGCCCGGCCGCCGCAGAGGAACTCGACCCGGCTCGTGCCGTCACCGCGCCGCTCGATGCCCTCGAGCGCGATCGCCTCGATCTCCCCCGTCGACCGGACGTGCGTCCCACCGCAGGGGCAACGGTCGTACCCGTCGATCTCGATCACCCGAAGCACTCCGTCGACGTCGGGGGCCTTGCGGAGCCCGCCAGGGAAGGTCGCACGGTCCTCGTGGAGCGTCGCGACCACGGGCCGATTCTCGCGGATGACCCGGGCCGCCTCCTCTTCGACGCGCTCGATCTCGTCCGCCGACAGCTCGCCGCGAGCGACATCGATGGTGCTCGATTCCCGACCCAGGTGGAACGACACGGTGTCCGCGCCGACGACCTCGAGGAACGCCCGCGTGAGCAGGTGTTGACCGGAGTGCTGCTGCATGTGATCGAGGCGGCGCCCTCCGTCGACCTCGCCGACCACCCGCGCGCCAGGTGCGAACCGCACGCCGATCACCCGGTGGGCCACCCGGCCACCCTCGGTCCGCACGTCGACGACGCTCGCGTCGCCAAGGCGACCGTGGTCGGCGGGCTGGCCGCCGCCTTCGGGATAGAAGGCGGTCCGATCGAGGATGACCCAATCGGCGCCGTCGCGTTCCACGACCGCATCCACGCGGGCGTCGAAGCGAAGCAGATACTGGTCTCGAAAGTAGAGGCGCTCGGTCACGACCGCCGTCTTAGGCGGAGCGCGGAACTTCCTGCAACAGAAATCGGCGGGCTCGAGCGGCGGACCGATCGACGCCCCGTGTTTCCTGGCGCGAGAAGCCCCTAACATGGGTGGCGTGGCCCGAACAAAACGTTGCTCCCGAGGTTCGCCCCATGATCGGAAGTCCCGAGTGAGGTTCGCTGCATCGACCGTCCTGTTCCTGTGCACGGCCGGGGCGCTGTCGCCCTCCGGAATGGCCGAGGACGACGCGGTCCGGGAGTTCCGGCGCTGGTTCGACCGGTATCGACATGGCCGGGTCGCGCTCCACGAGCCGGTGGAGTCCGGCTTCCATTCTCGTGACGCGAGCGGCGCTCGCACGACACGCTACTTCCGCACCGACGCGGTGGACGAGATGACCGGCCTGCTGGAACGGCTCGTCGAGTCGAACGACGCCGAGGCGGCGCGCATCTTGCTGGACGCCGCGGTCTACCGCGCACACGGCGACTCGGCCGAGGAGCGACGGCGATTCGTCGCACGCCAACCGTGGCTCGTCCGCCACATGGCGCAAGACGCGCTCGGCCGACTGTCGAGCGACGATGGGCGCGAGTTCCTGCGCGGAGCCGCCCTCTTGGATCGCTCGCCGATCGACGGCGCGGATCGGCGCGTCGCCGCGCTGCTCGCCGTGTCGCGCATGGGCGACACGGCTGCGATCCCCGCGATCACGCGCCGGCTCGCGGACGAAGTGCCCGCCGTTCGGATCGCGGCCGCCCGCGCACTCGGCCGTTACCCGGACCCCTCCTTGCTCGAGCCGCTCGAGGCCGCCTTCCGTGACGAAGACGCCCGCGTCCGTCTCGAGGCCTTGATGGCCGCGGAATCGGTCGTCGACTCGAACCCGCTCATCCCGGACGAACGCATCCTCGCGCTCGCTCGTCGCGCGATCGGAGACACGTCCTGGGCGATCCGCCACGCCGCGACCCAGGTCTTCCGCCGCCACCCTTCGCGGGAGTCCGTGCCGACGCTGGTCCGCGCGATCGTGGATGAAGCGCCGGGAAAGGCGGGATCGCGCCGCCGCGTCCGCACCGCCCTCCGCGACGCGCTCGGAACTCTCACCGGCGAGGACTTTCCTTCGTACCGGCCGGAGGACTGGGCGCAATGGTGGGAGTCGACGGCCGCCGAGTTCGACCTGGCCGAGAACTCGCTGCACGACGTCGCTCCCGAGCAGGGAGCGCGCTTCTTCGGCGTACCCATCGAAGGTGACGAGGTGATCTTCCTCCTCGACGTGTCCGGCTCGATGAAGCTCCCACCACCGCATGACGACGGCGGGCCGAGCCGCCTCTTCCTGGCCGTCCGGGAGATGCGGCGCTGCGTCGAGGCCCTCGAGGATGGAACCCGGTTCAACATCCTGCTTTTCAACGACTCCTTGGTGCCGTTCCGGTCGGCACCGATCGAGAAGACGCCGGCCGCGGTCGAGGAGGCCAAGGCGTTCCTGGAGGGCATCGAACCGCAGGGAGGGACGGACCTGTACGCGGCGCTCGAGTTCGCGCTCGCGTTGAGCGGCTCGGAGACCCGGCCCGGCCGGGAGATCGACACGATCGTGCTCCTCACCGACGGGCAGCCGTCCCGCGGGGTCGTCCTCATACCGGACGAGATCCTCCACCAGGTGACGGATCAGAATCGGATGCGCCGGATCGCCATCCATACGGTCGCGACCGGGACCGGACGAAACAAGTTCCTCGCCCGGATCGCGGCCGAGAACTTCGGGCAGAGCAGCGAGTTGGCCGACTGACGCCGCGGCCCGGGCCCCGAGGCCGCGCCCCGCCGGCCCCCGAACCCGCTCTTGACGTGCTCCTTGTGGGAGTCCCAATCGTGCGCTAAACTGCCGGGTTTACCATCCCGAGCAGAAATTCCTCCCCTGAGGGGACCACCCCGATGTCCACGACTCTCAAGACCGCCGAGCAGTCCGTCACGAAAGCCGGCCGTTACCTCCAGCGATTGCGCAACTTCGGCATCATGGCCCACATCGATGCCGGCAAGACCACGATCAGCGAACGTGTGCTGTTCTACTCGGGCAAAGCCCACAAGATCGGCGAAGTCCACGACGGCCAGGCCACGATGGACTACCTCGAGGAGGAGCGCGAGCGCGGGATCACGATCACGTCCGCCGCCACCACCTGCGAGTGGAAGGGGTTCGTGATGAACCTGATCGACACGCCCGGCCACGTCGACTTCACCGCCGAGGTGGAGCGTTCGCTGCGCGTGCTCGACGGCGCGGTCGCGGTGTTCGACGCCGTCTCAGGAGTCGAAGCCCAGAGCGAGACGGTCTGGCGCCAGGCGAACCGGCACGTGGTGCCGCGGCTCTGCTTCATCAACAAGATGGACCGCGCCGGCGCGGACTTCAAAGAGTCGATCGTCTCGATCCGCGAGCGGCTCGGCGCCCGACCGGTGCCGATCCAACACCCGGTGGGCGACAGCAAGGAGTTCGTCGGCGTCGTCGACCTGGTCCGCAACGTCTTCGTGCGGTTCGATCCCGAATCCGAGAAGACTCCGTTCCACGAGGAGGCGGTTCCCGAATCGATCAGCGACGAGATCGCGTTCGCGCGCCACGAGCTGCTGGAGATCGCCGCCGAGTTCGACGATGCGCTCATGGAGAAGGTGATCGAGAACGAGGAGGTGACCGCGGACGAGGTGAAGGCGGCGATCCGCATCGGCACCTTGGCATCGAAGATCTTCCCGGTGCTCGCGGGTTCGGCCCTCAAGAACAAGGGTGTGCAGCAGCTCCTCGACGCCATCGTCGACTACCTGCCGTGCCCGCTCGACCTGCCCCCGGTCGAGGGGACGAACCCCGATACGGGCGAGCCGGTGACGCGGAACGATGATCCGAGCGCGCCGTTCGCAGCGCTGGCGTTCAAGACGATCTCGGAGAAGACGGGGGACCTGACGTTCCTCCGCGTCTACTCCGGCGTGCTGAAGACGGGCAACACCGTCTACAACTCGACGAAGGGAAAGAGCGAGCGGATCGGGCGCCTCTACCGCATGCACGCCGGCGCGCGCGAGCAGATCGATGAGATCCGCGCGGGCGACATCGCGGCGGCCGTCGGAGTGAAGTACACCGTCACCGGCGACACTCTTTGCGACGATCGGGAGCGGATCCTGCTCGAGTCGATCCAGTTCCCGGCACCGGTCATCTCGATGTCGATCGAGCCGACGTCGCGGGCCGACCGCGACAAGCTCGGCGACGTCCTCTACCGGCTGGCGAAGGAAGACCCGACGTTCACGTTCTTCACCGACCCGGAGACGAACGAGACGGTGATCGCCGGCATGGGCGAGCTCCACCTCGACGTGCTGAAGAACCGGATCGTCCGAGACTACAACGTGGCCGCGACCGTCGGAGCACCTCGTGTCGCGTACCGCCAGACGCTTCGCGCGACCTGCGAGGTCGAGGGGCGCCACATCAAGCAGTCCGGCGGCCACGGTCAGTATGCCGTGATCAAGATGCGCTTCGAGCCGATCGAAGGTTCCGGCGACATCGTCTTCGCGCACGAGATCAAGCAGGGCGCGATCCCGCGGGAGTACATCCCGTCGGTGGAGCGCGGCATCCGATTGATCTCGACCGTGGGCGGGCACTACAAGTTCCCGTACGTCGGGTTCAAAGGGGTGTTGTACGACGGCTCGTTCCACGAGGTGGACTCGTCGGACAAGGCGTTCGAGGCGGCCGGCCGGCTGGCGTTCCGCTTGGCGTTCACTCGCGAGAACTCGATCCTGCTCGAACCGATCATGAAGTTCGAGGTGCAGGTTCCCGAGCTCAATCTGGGCGACGTGATCGGCGACCTGAACTCGCGACGCGCCCGCGTGTCGGACGTCGACTCGCGCGCCAACCTCCGCGTCATCTTCGGCGACGTCCCGATCGCCGAGATGTTCGCCTACTCCTCGCGCCTCCGGTCGCTCACGCAGGGCCGCGGCACGTACTCGATGGAGCCGGACGGCTACCGTCAAGTGCCCGAGGAGACGGCGCGGCGCGTCTACGACGAGGTCGACCGGAGGAGAGAGTAACGCGTCGAAACGCGCGGCCGCGATGCCCGGGGTGGTCGAGAGGCGCACCCTGGGCTCCTTCGAATCGCCTTCGCCTCCCTGACGGGTCACGAGCCTGACGGGTCACGAGAAGGGGGACGGGTTCGCGATGGGGAACGATTGGGCCGTGCGGCGCCCTCGCAGAGACCCCGAGTCCTCCGAACCCAGCCGGACCTCGTGCCGTGCCCGGCGGCTCCGGCGGCCAGCCCTTGAGCCCGCTCAGTCCTCCATCATCCCCGCCGCCCCGATCGAGTCGAAGCGGGACAGGAACTCGCGGTTGCTCTCGGTCTCGTTGATCCGCTTCTTCAGAGTCTCCATCGCCTCGATCGGTCGCATCCGGTTCAGGACGCGGCGCAGCAGATGGATCTTGCGGAGGTCGTCGTCCTTGACCAGGAGCTCCTCGCGACGGGTGCCGGACATGTTGATGTCGATGGCGGGGTAGATCCGTCGGTCGGCCAGGGTGCGGGAGAGGACGAGCTCCATGTTCCCCGTGCCCTTGAACTCCTCGAAGATCACCTGATCCATGCGGCTCCCGGTGTCGACGAGCGCGGTGGCCACGATCGTGAGCGAGCCGCCGCCCTCCGCGTTGCGAGCCGCCCCGAAGAACGCCTTCGGCTTCTCCAGGACCTTGGCGTCGAGCCCGCCCGACAACGTTCGCCCCGAGTTCTTCGTCTCGAGGTTGTAGGCCCGGCCGAGTCGCGTCAGCGAATCGATGAGGACGACGACGTCGCGGCCCGCCTCGACCAACCGCTTGCCGCGTTCGACGACCAGTTCGGCCGCGCGGATGTGACGGTAGCCGGGTTCGTCGTTCGTCGACGCGATCACTTCCGCGCGCTCCGGGACGGCTCGCTTGAAGTGCGTCGCCTCCTCGGGCCGCTCGTCGACGAGCACGACCATGAGGTGCACGTCCGGATATGCCTCGACGATGCGGTTGCCGATCTTCTCCAGGATCACCGTCTTCCCGGTGCGCGGCGGCGCGACGATCAGCGCGCGCTGCCCCTTTCCGAGCGGCGTCAGGAGATCGATGATCCGCAGGTCGGGATCACCGTCGACGTCGGCGAGCACGTAGCGCTCGTTCGGATCGATCGACGTCAGCGTCTTGAAGTGCGGCCGCCGCGACGCTTCCTCGAACGACGCCCCGTCGATCGTCTCGACCTCCTCGAGCGCAAGGTGGTTCCCCCGTCCCCGCCCCGGCCAAGCGAGACCCTCGATGTAGCAGCCTTCACGCAGCCCGAACCTCCGGATGACGTTCGCGGGCACGAACGCGTCGTCGGGCGTCTCGTCGTAATCGGCTTTCGCGGACCGGAGGAATCCGAACCCTTCTTTCGAAAGCTCGAGAACCCCGGTCTTCTTGACCGCGGACTCTGGATCACGGGGCCGCTGCGCCTCGTGGCGACGGCCTCCACCGCCTCCGCCTCCGCCTCCGCCTCCGATTCCGCCACCTCCACGCCCTCGGCGGCGGCGGCGGCCTCGCGATGGTCCTCTCGACGGTCCTCTGGACATACAGCCTCCGAATACCGGAGCCACGGACCCGGTGCGCGGGTCCACCCCAGGATTGTGGCGGTGTTTCGGGAATCCGGACCTCTGCGGTCCGCAGCTCACTTTCGTTTGCCCAACGCACCGAAGGGATCGAGAAACGATCCTCGTGTCCTCGGGGACCCTCTTCATCTCGACGCGTGGGAGGTCCGTTCCGATCCCGACCGGGATCTCGAAGCGCAAAACCTTCTTTTTCAACGGACTAGGGGGTTTATATGGCGCCGTCTCGGGAATCTCAACCAAAAAACGGGCTTCATCGGTTCCACCTCCGGCGTCTCCGAGCTGCCGCTCATCGGTGAATCCCGTTTCACGGATCGGCGAAGGAACGAGTCTATCCCTTCGGTCCGCCACCGAACTTCGGAGGTTCCGATGCTGAAGCTCCTCGTCGCCCTCACTCTGTTCGTTCCCTCCGTCACCGAGGACGAACGTGCTCCTCCTCTCGCCGTGCTTGCGGGTGACGCGCCGCTTCGGGTGGACGTGACCCACGGCTCGCGCTTGATCGACGCGGTGCTCGGCTCCCGGCTGTGGGCGGGCGTCCGGGCGACACCCGAGTGGCAGGAAGCGCTGCGATCGAAGAAGCTGCGCGAGGCCCGGAGCGCCGCGACGATGTTCGCGGGCCTGCTTCAGGCGGACCTGGAGGGAGCGGTCCGCCAGATCCTCGGACGCGAGGCGATGGTCGCGCTCGCCCCGCGCGACGGCGCGGATCCGGCCGGATTGATCGCGGTTCGACTGCCCTCGGCCGCCGAGGCGACGCGTCTCTTTTCCGCCGTCCACCACTTCCTGACGCTCGTCGCGCAGAACGATGAGTTCGACGACGACGCGGCGATCAAGACGGTGAACGGCGAGGAGTTCCACGCCGTGGTCAAGGACTGCTTCCTGGTGTCGAACGACCGCGTGATGATCGAGCACGCCGTCGATCTGGCCGGACGCGAACGAGCGCCGATCGCGGGCGACCGCCCGAGCGCGGATGAGGACGGCGGCATCGCTCTCACGGCGGACCTCGAGCGACTGCGCGGCATCGGCGACGGGTTCGGGCTGCCCGAGGTCCTCGACAACGCGCTCGCGTCGCTCCTGGTCCACGGCGTCGCCTGCGCGATCAACCGCGCGCATCACGGCCGCGCCGCGCTCACGCTCGGTGACGGCGGAGTCCACCTCGCGGTCGACCTCGACGCCGAGGAATGGCCCGACTCCGCGACCTGGTTCCCGAGCGACCGCGACCCGCCGCAGTTCGCGTCGCCGGCCGGCACGCTGGCCGTACTTCGCGTCACGCGCGACTTCGCGGCCTGGTACCGGGAGCGGTTCACGCTCCTGGCGCCTTCGCTCGAGGACAAGCTGATCGAGTTCGACAACGTCGCCGCGATCTTCTTCAACGGCCGCTCGTTCGGCGACGAGGTCCTGCCCGCCCTCGGCCGCGACGCGGCACTCGTCGTGTCGGCCCAGACGTACGCGGACCTGTCGCGCCCGCCAACGATCCAGATCCCGGCGTTCACCCTCGTCGTGCCGATCGACGACCCGGCGCTGAGCAAGACCGACTTGCTGGTCGCGTTCCAGACCACGATCGGCCTGATCAACGCCGACCGTGCCCAGAATGGTCTCGCGCCGTTCATGCAGGGCACGGACCGCGTGGACGGCGTCGACGTCGCGTCGGCCCGGTTCCTCGAGGAGGAGGGCGCCGAGGAGGCGCCCGACACGCGCCACAACGCGACACCGGCCCTGGCCGTCGCGGCCGGGCACCTCGTGCTCGGCTCGTCAAAGGAAGCGGTGGCGTCGATCACGAACGCGCTCCAGGCGGCCACCGCCAGGACCCCGGACCAGCCGATCCCGAACACGCGCCTCGAGCTCGAGTTCACCGCGATCCAGGCGATCCTCGCCCGGAACGAGGAGCCGCTCATCGCCGGCCGGATGTTGGAGCAGGGCGAAACGCGGGCGGAGGCGGAACGGTTCTGGCGGCGCGCGCTCGCGATCCTGGAGCTGATCGATCGCGGCGTCGTCGACCTCGACCGGGACCAGGGCGGGCTTCACCTGCGCGCGGTCTGGACCCCCGCCGACGCGACCGCGACGCGAGGCTCGTGATGGGACGCGACGGCGACATCTCCCGCTTCCAGCCCGACCAGGACGGCCCCTTCGACGCGGTGCGCGCCGCTCACCTGCTGCGACGGTCCGGCTTCGGCGCGGCGCCGGCCGAAGTCGCCCGCGTCGTCGACGACGGACTGGATCGGACCGTCGACCGGCTTCTCGCCAGCGATTACGACCCCGCGACCGAGGAGTTGGACGGGATCGTCGCCGCGGTGTCGGCCGGGGACGTGGGTGGTCTCGCCGCATGGTGGGTCTCGCGCATGGTGCGCACCGGCCGGCCGCTCCGCGAGAAGATGGCGCTCTTCTGGCACGGACACTTCGCGACCTCGAACGCCAAGGTGAACGACACGCGCGCGATGTACGAGCAGCTCCGCATCTTCCTCGACCTCGGACTCGGTCCGTTCGCGCCGCTCCTCGTGCGGGTCGCGGCCGACCCCGCGATGCTCGCCTGGCTCGACGCCGAGAAGAACGAGCGCACTCGACCCAACGAGAACTTCGCGCGCGAGCTGTTCGAGCTGTTCACGCTCGGCATCGGTCACTACACCGAGCGCGACGTGAAGGAGGCGGCGCGCGCGTTCACGGGGTGGCGCCGCGCGGCGGGACGGTTCCGCTGGATCGAAACGCGGCACGACGATGACGAGAAGGAAGTGCTCGGCCGCCGGGGCCTCCTCAGGCCCGAGGACGTGCTCGAGATCTGCGTCGAGCAGCCCGCCACGGCGCGCCACCTGACCGCGAAGCTCCTCCGGTTCTTCGTGGAGCCGTCGCCGCCCGACGAGGCGGTCGACGCCTTTGCCGGGCGGTTCGCGGCGGCCGGCCTCGACGTCGCTGCGCTCCTCGGCGACCTCTTCCGTTCGCGCTACTTCCTGTCGGACCGCGTGATCGGCGCTCGGATCCTGTCACCGGTCGAGTTCGTGGCCGGCGCGGTGCGGACGCTCGGCGCTCGCGCCAACGCGAAGCGCGCGGCCGGCGAGTGCGCGCGGCTGGGGCAGTCCCTCTTCCTGCCGCCGACCGTGAAGGGATGGGACGGAGAGGAGGCGTGGATCCACGCCGGTTCGATGATCGCCCGCGCGAACTGCGCGGCCGCCCTGACGAGGGCCGACGAGATCACGATCGGATTCGACGCCGGCTCGTTCCTCGGCGACGGCCCGTCGACGCCCGACGCGCTGGCCGAGCGGGCCGTCGAGTTCCTCCTCCGCCGTCCGATCGGCGCCGATGTCGTCGCCGCGGTGGCGACGCGAATCGCGGCCGTCGACGAGGACGAGCGCTCACGAACCGCGATCCGGGCCGTACTGTCACTGCCGGAAGCTTCGCTGGGTTGATGCGCGAAAGGACGTGATCCATGCCGACTCGACGTGACTTCCTGCGCTGTTCGTGCGCCGCGGCGCCGTTCGCCGCCGCCCTCCCGGGCGCGTTCGTCCGCGCCCTCGCCGGCTCCGTGCGAACGAACGACCGAGTGCTGGTGCTGATCCGGCTCGGCGGCGGCAACGACGGGCTGAACACCGTGATCCCGGCCGAGGACGATCGCTACCACCGCGCTCGCCCGACGCTGCGCGTCGCGAAGGACCGTGCGCTGCCGCTCGCCGGCGAGCTGTTCCTCCACCCGTCGCTCGAGGGGCTTCGTGCGCTCCACGACCGCGGCCGGCTCGCCGTCGTGACGGACGTCGGCTACGCCGCTCCCGATCGATCGCACTTCCGCTCGATGGACATCTGGCACACCGCCTACCCCGACCGCGAGGACCGGCGAACCGGCTGGGTCGGTCGCGTGCTCGACGACTCCGGCTCCGCGATCTCGATCCCCGCCGTCGCGGTCGTCGAGGACCAGCTCCCCCTCGCGCTCCTCGGCGAGCGACTCGTCGCGCCCGTCGTCCCGTCGCTGGACGAGTTCGTGCTGCAAGACGACGTCGCGGCCGCCTTGGCCGCGGCGCCGCGCGCGGACACCGGCGGCGCCCTCGCTCGCGTCCTGGCGACCGCTCGCTCGGCGGCCGCGACGTCGGAGAAGGTCGCGCGCGCCCGGCACCGCGTGCCGTTCGACGCGTTCCCTCCGTCCGCCCTGGGACGCCAGCTCGCCACGACGCTCGCGCTCCTTCGCTCCGGGCTCGGCACGCGGGTCTTCTACGTCGCGCACGACGGGTTCGACACGCACTCGCAGCAGGCGGACAATCACGCGTCGCTGCTCAAGAACCTCGGCGACTCCGTGCGATCGTTCCAGGATGCGCTCGACAAGGACGGGCTCGACCGGCAGGTTCTCGTCCTGACGTTCTCCGAGTTCGGGCGGCGCGTCCGCGAGAACGGCTCCAAGGGGACCGACCATGGGGCGGCCGCCCCGCTGTTCGCGGTCTCCAGCGCGCTCGAGCCCGGCGTGATCGGCGGCCCGCCCGACCTCGACGATCTCGACGACGGCGACCTCCGTCACCGCGTCGACTTCCGGCGCGTGTACGCCACCGTCATCGAGCGGTGGCTCGACCTCGACTCGCTCCCCGCGCTCGGGGCGCGCTTCGAGCCGCTCCCGTTCCTCGTCTGACGGAGAACATGGAGCCCGACTCGATCGCCGCGCCTCCGTAGGATCGAGGCCCATGCCGCTCTGGTTCCGAACGATCGTCCTCCTCCTCGCCCTCGGCGCCTGCCGAGCGCCGTCCCAGCCGTCGTTCGAGAGCCAGCGGGCCGCGGATCACAACCGGCACGCTCGGCAGGCGATCGACCGGGGCGACCTCGACGTCGCGCGCCGGCACGTCGAGCTCGCCCTTGCGCGCGCGACCGAGCGCGACGACCGCCGTCGCGAGGCGGAGGCTCGTTCCCTCCTGGCCCGGCTGGTCGAGCTCTCCGGCGACGCCGAGCCGGCGGAGGACCACTACTCTGCCGCGCTCCGTCTGGCCCAGGGGGAGACGAGCGGCGCGGCCACGTACGATGACGGCGTTCTCGAGGCGGCGCTCGGCCGCGCGCGGGTCCGCGCGGCCCGCGGCGATCCGGGCGGCGCGGTCGACGACCTCGACCTGGCGGATCGAGCCGCCGAGCGGCTCGGGAGCCGCTCGGCGCTCGCCGCGGTCCGGCTCGGTCGGGCGACGGTCCTCCACCAGCAGGGCGACCGTCTCGGCGCGTTCAAGGCGGCGCGCGAGGCGTCCCGCCTGTTCGAGATCGCCGGCGACGCGGACGGCGACCTGCGCGGCCGCGCCGCCGCACGCATCCTTCTCGGTCGATTGATGCGCGAGGAGGGCGACCCGGTGGCGTCGATCCAGGAGCTCCGCGTCGCGGCACGCAGCGCGGCCAAGGTACGCGACCCGGACCTGGAAGGCCGTGCGCTCGAGGAGATCGGCGGCGTCCTGGAGGAGCTGGGGCACCTCCAGGACGCGCGGCTCCACTACCGCCGTGCGGTCGAACTGCTGCGCCGCTCGCCGCGCGCGGACGCGCCGCGCTCCGCCCTGGCGTCGCTCGCGCGCGTCTCCGAGAGGATCGAGCCGCCGGGGCTCACGGAGGAAGACGCCGCCCCCTTCGGCGAGATGGACGAAGGGCTCGACGACGACGCGGCGCCGGGCGACGAGATTCGATCAGAAGTTCAGGACGGCGGCGGCCGATAGGTAGGCAAGACGCATCTCGGAAGTGGCCCGAGCCTTGCACGAACTCGTCAACGACCGAGGTCTCATGTCCACGGATTCCGACGCCTGCCACGACGCCTCCGCCACGGCTCGATTCGTCGTCGGCCCCGACTTCTGCGTCCGCTCGTGGGATACGTCGATGCAGCGGCTGACGGGCATCAGGGCCGACGAAGTGGTCGGCGCGCTCGTCGGGGAACGACTCCCGGCGCTGCTCGAAGGGGATTGGTTCGAAGCCCTCCAGGGCGCCCTCTTCGGTGGGTCCACCGATGCCGTCGCCGTGCCGAAGGTGGGTCTTCCGCTGAAGGAAGTGGACGCGGTCAGCTCCGTCACCGTCGCTCCCGCGCGCGCGCCGGGCGTGGGTGCCGTCGTGACCGCCGTCCTCGACGCGCCGGACCGCGACTCCGTCGACGAGGCGACCGCCGCGGTGGTCGCCTCGATCCAGGCTCGGATGGTCGAGCTCGGGGTCGGAGACGATGCCGAAGGCCTCGAGCTCGTCCTCGGCGACTTCCTGAGCACGGCGGCCGAGCTCTCCGCGTCGCTCGACGCCGCGGTCGACGCGCGCGACGCGGCGATGGTCGAACGGATCGCGCACCGCTTCGCCGGCGCGTCATTGACCCTGGGAGATCAGGGCCTCGGGGCCCATTTCGCAAGACTCGAACGCACCGCGGCGCGGGGGGATGCCGATGCGTTTCACGCGTTGAACGTCGCGGCTCAGGAAGGCCTCGACCTCGCGGTGGCGGCGTGCCGCACCCTCATCACCAACTCGGCCGCGCCGGAGTTTCCTGCCGCCTGATCTCGAATGCGACAAGTCGCCGCAGAACGCCCGCGTTGACCACGCCGGGCGCCACCTGCTAGTCTCACCGAGCCAGAGGGCTTCGGAAACGCCCTTCTTTTCGCATCCTCGTTCGAGAGTCCCCTGCAGACCGTGATCGCCCCCGATCCGAGCGTGCCCGCGTCCACTCTCACGTCGTCGCCGGCCGACCGTCGTGCAACCAGCGTGCGCGAATGGGTGGACACGTACGCGGAGCTCGCCAAGGTCCGGATCGGGCTCCTCGTGCTGGTGACGACGGCGGTCGGTTTCGTGGTGACCGCGGGCGCCCTCGAGACCGCGACGCTCCTCTGGACGCTGCTCGGCACCGGGCTCGCAGCCGCCGGGGCGAACTCCTTGAACCAGCTCCTCGAACGAGAGTTCGACGAGCAAATGCACCGGACCCGGCGCCGGCCGCTGCCGGAGGCTCGCGTCTCCCCGGCCGAGGCGCTCGTGTTCGGTCTGACGACCGCGATCCTCGGCACGCTCCTCCTCGGATTCGCGGTGAACGCGACGACGGCGGGCCTCGCGGCCTTCACCGTCTTCACCTACGTCCTGATCTACACCCCGATGAAGCGCTGGACGCCGCTCTGCACGCTGATCGGCGCGGTCCCCGGGGCGATTCCCCCGGTGATCGGAGTGGCGGCGGCCGGGCCTCTCGACGCGTCGGCCGCGTGGCTGTTCCTGATCCTGTTCCTATGGCAGCTCCCCCACTTCTACGCGATCGCGTGGCTCTACCGCTTCGACTACGCGCGCGGCGGCTTTCCGATGCTGTCGGTGGTCGACCCCGAGGGTCGGCGCACCGCGCGCCAGAGCATCTTCTACATGGCGCTCCTGTTCGTCGTGAGCCTGCTGCCGTGGTGGACCGGCGTGTTCGGACCGGCGTACGGCGTCGCCGCGGCGTTGCTCGGCGGGCTCTTCGCGGCGACCGTGGTCGATTTCGCGCGCAAGCGGGACGACGCGGCGGCCCGGCGCGTCTTCTTCGCATCGATCGCCTACCTCCCGCTCCTCCTGGTCGTGCTCGCGATCGAGGCGCTGTGAGAGCGTGATCGAGCAATCGACCCTGCCGACGTTGAACGCGTTCCTGAACGGCACGTCGGCCGTGCTGCTCGTCGTCGGGTTCCACGCGATCAAGGTGCGGAAGGACGAGCGGCTCCACAAGCGTTTCATGGTCGCCGCCTCGATCTGCTCCGCCCTCTTCTTGACGTCCTATCTCACCTATCACGCGATGTTCGGCTCGAAAGGCTACCCCGGCGAGGGGACGATCCGCTCGATCTACCTCGTGATCCTCGCGACCCACACCGTCCTTGCCGCCGTGAACGCGCCGATGATCGTCGCGACGCTGATCTTCGGGCTCCGCGACCAGCGCGAGCGGCACCGGCGGCTCGCCAAGTGGACGTTTCCGATCTGGCTCTACGTGTCGATCACGGGGATCGTGGTGTATCTGATGCTCTACGTCTGGGTTTGACGTCGACCATCTGGGAGTCGACCCTCCTCGCGCCCTGGACCTGCGCGCGGATCCTCCGCGCGAGGCCGTCGAGCGCCTCCTTCGGCGGTGCGTCGAGCGCGCCGGTAAGCACGGCGAGGAGCTCGTGCGCGTGGCGCGTCACCGTACGGCGCCGCCGCCGCGTCTTGCGCCGATTGTCGTCGGCGATGAACCGGCGGTACTCCTTCGCGGCCCGATAGATCTGCGTGACGTGGAACGAGGCGCGGTGGTAGTCGCGTTGGCGCTCCCAGTCGGTCCGCGAGTAGCCGGTGAACGTTGCGAAGTAGGCCGAGAGGAACGCCGCGGAGAGCCGCGGGTCGTCGTTGCACCAGCGGTAGAGCGCCCGCTCGAGGTCGATGGCCGGATGCGCGTACCGAGCGGTGACGACATCGATCAAGTACGCCTCGCCGGTCGGTCCGAACAGGACGTTCGAGTCGCTGACGCGGAGGTGGCAGAGGCTGAACCCGCCGGGCGGAGTCGCCGCGAGCTCCTGGCGCGCGAACCACTCGCGCACGATCGGATCCGCGACGGCCGAGAACTCGGCCGATGAGCGCGCCAGATCGTCGAGCCGGCGGTTGAGGCGACCCTGGAGGAACCGGAAGTAGTCGGTTCGGCGCGCAAGCCCCGGCAAGGGCGCGCCGAACCGACCGCGCGTCACGCGATGCATGCGGCCGAGCGCGCGGCCGGCGGCCGCGAGGCGCTCCTCGGTGCGTTCGAGCGTGGCGAGGTCGCCGCCTTCGATCGCTTCATCGACGAGGAAGACCGCGCCGTGGCGCAGGCGCGTGACCGGCGAGAGATCCGCGAACAGGATGCGGGGCACCGGGACGTCGTGCCGCACCATGTGGCGCGTCGTGATCAGGATTCGCGTGGCGCTCGCGACGTTCTCGTGCGCCTTGATCACGTAGCGCTTCCCTCCGACCCGAAGGAACAGGACGATCGAGCGCGTCCCCTCCGGCGCGACGACGAGATCGAACGCGCCGCTCTCCCCGAGGGCCGGCACCACCTTCACCGCGACGTAGCTGCGAAGCCGTTTCCGCGCGGCTTCGCGCCGCGCCAGCATCGAGTTCTTCATGCGACGATCTTCGGACGAGGACGCGGCGGACCGCTTCGTGACGAGGACGGCATCGGCCGCTTGGTAGGATCACGCGCAGTATGCAGAAGAGCGGGCGACGGTTCACGTCTTTCCCCCATCACGTCGTCGTGCTCGTCGCGTTCGGCGTCGTCGTGCGATTGCTGCTCGTCGCGTTCGGACGGTTCTACGTCGACGACGGCTTCTACCTCGCGAACGCGTTCCGGATCGGGCTCGGCCACCGGCCGTTCGAGGACTTCGTCCACGTGGCGTTCCCGCTGATCGAGGCGTGCTACGCGCCGCTGCTGGCGGCGGCCGACGATCGACTGGCGGCAGCGTCGCTCCTGACCGGCGCGGTCGTGATCCTGACGTCGATCGGCGTCGCGATCTGGGCGCGACGCGTCGCGGGGCCGGCGGCCGGTTTCATCGCCGGCGCCGCGTACCAGGTCGCCGCGCCGGTCATCGCTTTCCACCTCTTCCAGCGCGAGCTCTGGACCAACGCGGGGATCGCGTGGGCCGGCGCGTTGCTGTTTGCGAGTCGCGGGCACGGCGATCGGCGCGCCGCCACAGTGGGACTGCTGCTCGCCCTCACCGTCACCTTCAAGCTGACGGCCGTGGTTCCCGCCGGCGCGCTCCTGGTCGCGCTCCTCGTCGAGGCTCGACGCCGCGAGGCACTCATCGCGGCCGGGTTCGGAGCGGCCGCGTTCCTCGCGACCGTCCTCGTGTTCGCCGCGCGCTACCAGGGCGAGTTCGTGTCGCAGGTCTTTCTCTTCTACTTCTTCAAGGGATCGGCCGCCGGCTTCGCCGCGCGTGCGCTGACGTTCACGGAGCACCTGAGCCCCGTGCTCCTGTTCGGCGGGCTCGGCCTTGCCCTCGTCCGAGGACCGGCGCTCCGCCCCGCCCGGGTCGTCGCGTTGGCCTGGCTCCTGCACTACTCGATCGTCTCGTCGTCGTTCTGGGATCACAACGTCCTCGACTTCGCGGTGCCGGCGGCGATCGGCGCGGGCGCGCTCGCCGCCCGCTGGTGGGAGTCGCGCCGCCGGGCCGTCCTTGCCGCCGTCATCTTGGGGACGGTCGCGGTCGGCACGTATGGGATCGGTGAGCGGCGCCCGCACTGGTATCCCGCCGGTTGGGGCGAGCACGTCCCGCCGCTGGCACGCGCGCAGGTCGCCCTCCTCGCCGAGAAATCGACCCGCCGCGACCGGTCGCACGTTCCAACGCCCATGACCGCGGTGGTCGCCGGGCGCGTCTCGTTCGTCGGCGACTACGAGCTCGAGCCCGTCGCGCGTGGGCTCGTGATCGAGCTGCGGCGTCGCGGCCTCGCGGCGACCTGGGCGCTGCGCGAGGACGGCGTGGCATTCGGCGCGCCGCCCGGCGTGCCGATCCCGCCGGTGCCCGAGAATCGCTTCGTGGCCCGGGTCTTCGCGAACAGCCTGATCCAAATCGCCCCGCGCCTCATCGATGCCGCCAGGGCGCGGGAGCTCGCGGTCCTGCTCCAGCCGCTGCCGAGCGGCGTCGCGGAGGAGGCACTCGATCACGGGTACACGAAGGTGGAGGTCGGCCGCGTACGCGCGCTGCTTCGTGACGATGCGCCGGCGGCCGGGGTCAGGGACGAATGACGCGAGCGGGCGAATGGAATTCGGGGGGCTCACGGTGGATTTCGCGCGCCGAGCCGCGCTCGCCGACCGGATACGATCCCTCCCATGCTGTTTCGAGAGCTCCAGGAAGCGCGGGAACGCCAGATCCTCGCCCCCTACGCGCTCTTCTCGGAAGAGTCACGCGGGCGGCGCCACGACGAACCGTCGGACGCGGTCCGCACCGGGTATCAGCTCGACCGAGATCGAGTCATCCACTCCACCGCGTTCCGCCGGCTCAAGCACAAGACGCAGGTCTTCGTCTACACCGAGGGCGACTACTACCGCACCCGGCTGACCCACTCGATGGAGGTCTCGCAGATCGCGCGCTCGGTCGCGTGCGCCCTCGGGCTGAACGAGACGTTCGTCGAAGCGCTCGCGCTGGCGCACGACCTCGGCCATCCTCCGTTCGGTCACGCCGGGGGCGAGGTGCTTCACGCGCGGATGATCGATCACGGCGGCTTCGAGCACAACGTCCAGGGACTGCGGATCGTCGACCGCCTCGAGCGGCGCAACCCCGACTTTCCCGGCCTGAACCTCACGTTCGAGCTCCGCGAAGCGATCCTGAAGCACGGTCCGACCGGTCCCGACGCGCAGGCGGCGGAGTTCGTTCCGATGCGCCCGCCCGCCCTCGAGACCGTGCTCGTCGACCTCGCCGACTCGACGGCGTACAACCACCACGACCTCGACGACGGCCTCCGGGCCGGCATGATCGACCTCGATGCCATCGCGCAGAACGTGCGGCTCGTCGCACGGTGCCGGGCCGCGGCGCTCAGGAAGCGTCCGGACCTCGACACCGACGCGGCGTGCATGATGACCGTCCACGGCGTCGTGAAGCAGTCGATCTCCGACCTCGTGCGCGCCTCGGCCGAACGTCTCCGCGAGAGCGCTCCCGGCTCGGCCGACGAGGCCCGCGAGCTCGGCAGCCTGATCAGGTTCTCCGACGAGATGGCGTCTTGCCAGGAGGAGCTGCAAGAGTACCTTTTCCAGAACTTCTATCGGCACTATCGGGTGGTGCGGATGATGGACAAGGCGAAGCGCATCCTGGGCGCGCTGTTCGACATCTACGTCGACCGGCCCGAGCTTCTGCCGCCGATCTTCCAACGATGGGCCGAACGAGAGGGAGTGCACCGAGCCGTCTGCGATTACGTCGCGGGAATGACGGATCGGTTCGCGGAGCAGGATTACCGCAAGCTGTTCGATCCAACGGAACGTGCGTGAGCGAGGAAGCCGCCAACCCCGAGAACGACGTCAAGCTCGAGGAGCTGGAAACACGGATCGGCCACCGGTTCGTCGACCGATCGCTGCTCGAGCTCGCGTTGACGCATTCGTCGCTGCGCGACCCGTGGACGGAGTCGAACGAGCGCCTCGAGTTCCTGGGCGACTCGGTGATCGGGTTGGCGGTCGCGGAGCACCTGTTCTGCACCTTCTCCGACTTCGCGGAGGGCGAGCTGACGCGCGTCAAGTCGATCGTCGTGTCGCGCAAGGCGCTCGCGACGATAGGGCAATCGCTCGACCTCAGGAACCACATCCGCGTCGGCAAGGGGATCCGCAAGCGACGGACGATCCCGACGTCGTTGATCTCGAACACGGTCGAGGCGATCGTCGGGGCCGTGTACCTCGACTCCGGCTTCGAGGAGGCGCGCGCGTTCGTGCTTCGCCACGTCGATCGGCACGTCGGCAAGGTCGCCACGCGACGCGACGTGAGGAACCACAAGGCCGCCCTCCAGCAGATCGTGCAGCGGAAGTACGGCACGACTCCGATCTATCGCATCCTCGAGACGAGCGGCCCGGACCACAGCAAGGAGTTCGTCATCGAGGCGAAGGTCGGCGACCGGTCCTACCCCGCGGGGCGCGGCTCCACGAAGAAGCAGGCCGAGCAACGGGCGGCTCGTGCGGCCCTGCGCATTCTCAAGCAGGAGCATGACTTCGACTCCTCCGAACCTCCGGTCCTGTAGCGAGGGCGCCCGCGTCCTGGACGCGTTCGAACGCCGCGCCGGGGGCGGGCGGATCGTCGTCGGCGGTCTGTTCGGTTCGGCACCCGCCCTCCTGCTCGCCGAGCTCGCCGCGGCCCGGCCCCTCCTCGTCTGGGTGCGCGGCCCGCTCGAGGTCGAGGCCCTCGAGGACGACCTGAAGAGCCTCGCGCGGCACCTCCACGTCATCGCGTTCCGACAGATGGAGGACGACTCGCTCGACGAGGCCGAGGGGCGCGTCGATCTCTCGGAACGGCTCGCGCTCCTCAAACGGCTCCACGTCATGAAGGCCGGCACCGTCGCGGTGGCGCCGGTGAAGCTGCTGCTCGAGTCGATCCCGACCCAGGACGACGTGCAGCGCCAGACCCGCGAGATCGAGGTCGGCGACACGCTCGCGATCGGTGACCTGCGCCGGATCGCCGAGCGCGCCGGTTACCGCTTCGTCCCGATGATCGCGGCGCCGGCCGAGATCTCGGTTCGCGGCGACATCATCGACCTGTTCCCCCTCGGCGAGAAACAGCCGGTGCGGATCGAGCTGTTCGACGAGCAGGTCGAGTCGATGCGCGACTTCGACCTGGAGTCGCAGCGATCGATCCGACCGCGCGCGAAGCTCTCGATCCCGATGCTCCGTCCGGAGGAGCTGACGCAGAACCCCGGACGACCGACCTGGCTCGACGACCATCTGCCCGACGACGCGATCCTGGTCCGCGTCCACCCGGCGCGGCTCGCCGACCGGCTGGAGGAGCTCGCCGTCCAGTTGGGCACCGACCGGCTCCTTCGCCGCCGCGCCCGGGCCGCCCTCACCGAGGCTGCAGGCGTCGACGTCGTGGCCGAGCAGGTCGACGACGTCGCCGACGAGTCGTTCTCTCTCGCCACCTACTCCGTCTTCGGCCTCGGCGGCGGCGTGGACGGCCTGCGGGAGTCGGTCGCCGCGCTGCGCCGGCGTTGCCGGCGCATCGTCGTGTTCGCGGGAAGCGACGGCGAGGTCCAGCGGATGAGGAAGCTGCTCCGCGAGCAGGAGCTCCTGGACGAAGACGTCACGATCCGCCGGGGCAGCATCCACGCCGGCTTCCAGTTCCCCGCGCTCGACACGGCGTGGCTGAACCACCTCGAGCTGCTCGGCCGACCGCGCCTGCAGCGGCCTCGACCGCGGCGTCCGGCGGTGCCCGCGCGAGCCGTGAAGAATCTGCTCGAGCTGACGCCCGGCGATTACGTCGTCCACATGACCCACGGCATCGCCCGTTACGGCGGGATGACGCGCATGACGCGCGACCGCGGCGAGGAGGACTTCCTCGTCCTCGAGTTCGACGGGGGGACGACGTTCTACCTGCCGACGTCGAAGATCGACCTCGTGCAGCGCTACGTCGGCGCGAGCTCGGCGCCGCCGAAGCTGGACCGGATCGGCGGCAAGTCGTGGTCGAACAAGAAGCGCAAGGTCCTGGACGCGCTCGAGGACCTGACCGACGAGCTGCTCGACGTGCAGGTCGCACGCGAGGTGCGCGCCGGGAGCGTCCACCCGAAGGACGACCCGCTGATCGCGGACTTCGAGAGCTCGTTCCCGTACGCGGACACGCTCGATCAGACCCGGGCGATGGTCGACGTCCACCGCGACTTCGACCGGAGCAAGCCGATGGACCGCCTGATCTGCGGCGACGTCGGCTTCGGCAAGACCGAGATGGCGATCCGCGCCGCGTTTCGCGTGATCTGCGGCGGTCGCCAGGTTGCGATCCTCGTGCCGACGACGCTGCTCGCCGATCAGCACTACCAGACGATCCGCGAGCGCGTCGCGCAGTACCCGATCGAGGTCGCGCGGCTCTCTCGGTTCCGATCGCGCCGCCAGCAGCAGGAGACGATCGAGGCGCTGAAGCGCGGCGCGGTCGACGTCGTCGTGGGCACGCACCGTCTGATCTCGAAGGACGTCGCGTTCAAGGATCTCGGCCTGGTCGTCGTCGACGAGGAGCAACGGTTCGGCGTGAAAGCGAAGGAGGCGCTGAAGAGGTTGAGGAAGAGCGTCGACGTCCTGACGCTGACCGCGACCCCGATTCCACGCACGCTGCACATGGCGCTCGTCGGTCTGCGCGACATCTCGTCGTTGAACACGCCACCGAGCGGGCGCCGGCCGGTACGAACCGAGATCCGCGCCAAGAACGACGAGTTCCTTCGTCGAGCCCTGCTCCACGAGCTGAATCGCGGCGGCCAGGTGTTCTTCGTGCACAATCGAGTGCAGTCGATCGACCGCGTCGCCGATCACCTCGCCGGTCTCGTCCCGTCCGCCAACGTCGTGGCCGCTCACGGCCAGATGACCGAACGTGCGCTCGAGGACGCGATGGCGGCGTTCACGCGCGGCGACGCGGACGTGCTGGTCGCGACGAGCATCATGGAGTCCGGGCTCGACCTGCCGCGCGCGAACACGATCCTGATCGACCGCCCCGACCTGTTCGGGCTCGCCGACCTCCACCAGCTTCGCGGGCGCGTGGGCCGATCGGACGTCCAGGGGTACTGCTACCTCCTCACCTCCGGGCGTCCCCTGTCGAACGTGGCCGAGCGGCGGTTGCGGGCGATCGAGGAGCTCTCTCACCTGGGCGCCGGCTACGACGTCGCAATCAAGGATCTGGAGATCCGCGGCGCGGGCAACCTCCTCGGCGCCTCGCAGTCGGGACACATCGCGGCGGTCGGATACGACCTCTACGTCCAGCTCCTCCACCGGGCCGTCGCGCGGGCGCAGGGACAGCCGCCGCCGAAGGAGCCGATGGAGACCGACGTCGACCTCGGCGTCGAGGCGTTCGTCCCCGCCGAGTACGTGCCGGACGCCGGCCAGCGGATGGAAATCCTGCGGCGGCTCGGCGGCCCCGACGGCCCGTCGTTGACGGAGATGAGGGCCGAGCTCGGCGACCGCTTCGGCCGCATCCCCGCCGTCGCGGAGAACCTCGTCACGCTCTACGCGCTCAAACGGCGCTGCCGCGAGATCGGCGTGCGGCGGCTGCTCTATCCGGGCGACGACCACGTCATCGTCGAGGTCGAGGACCTCCGCCGTTTCCACGTCCAGCCGTTCGGCCGCGACGAGATCGTCCAGCTCACGGCGTCGATCTGGCACCTGCGGCTTCCTCGATCGATTCGCTCGTCCGCTCAGGTGCTCTTCTATTGCCGCGACCGCCTCCTCGCCGACGTCCCGAACAGCGCCCATGCCGGGGCCGGAGCCTGACCGATGCGCGTTGCGATCCTCCTCATCCTCCTGACCGGCCCCCAGGAACCAGCCCGTCCGCTCGACGACATCGTCGTCGCGACGGTCGACGGGGAGGCGATCCTGAAGAGCGAGATCGAAGCGGTCGCCGAGCTTGCCCGCGGCGGGCGCACGCGAACCGATCTCCTGCGCGGGCTGGTGGTCGACCGGCTCCTGCGCCAGCGGGCCCGAGCGGCGGGGCTCGCGGTCCCGGAGGATCGACTGAACGACGCGATGGCGTCACGAGTCGCGGCGGCGGGCGGCTTCGCCGCCTACCGGGCCGAGCTCGAGAGGAACGGCACCAACCTCGAGCAGGATCGCAAGCTGGTGTACGAAGCGATGCTGATCGACACCTTCGTCGATCACTGTCTCGGGCGCGTGCCATCCTCTCCGCACGTTCGGCCTGCTCTCGCCCGCGCGGCGCAGGTCTCCCCGAAGGAGGTCCAGACCTTCTATCGGGAGAACCGCGAACGGTTCCGCGTCCCCGCCATGCGCGAGATCGGTCGGTTCGTGATCGAGAAGGGCGGGGGAGAACGTACCGCCGCGGAGTCCGGTTCGCTCGCCGCGGAGCTCCGCGCCCGGCTCGGCCGCGACGGCGCCGACCCGGACGCGGTGGCCGCGGAGGTGGACGCGTCCTATGCGCGACGCGTGGTGCTCGACTCCGACCTCGCGGCGCTCAAGCCCGAGATCCGGGCGTTCCTCGTCGATTCGTCCCGACCACGCGTCAGCGACGCGATCGAGACGGCGAGCGCGTTCGTGGTCATCGTCCGGATCCGGGACGAGCCAAGCCGGATCGTGCCGTTCGATGAGGCCCAGCCGAAGATCTTCGAAGTGCTCGGGGAGGGCAAGATCCGCGATGCTCGCGAGACGCTCCTCCGCGAGCTGGTCGCCGAGGCCGAAGTCTGGCCGAACGGCCTCTTCGCGGACGACGCGGCCGCCGAGGACGGCCCCCGCTAGCAGTCCGTGGTGAACGTGCTTTCGAAGCGAGGCGAGGTCATCGCGACCGAGGTCGAGGCGCAGGATCGCAAGCGTACTGGCTGTACGTCGAGGATCCTGCAACGAAGAGATCGGTCGCGAGGGCAAGCCGCAGCCGGAATGACTTTCACCACGGGCTGCTAGTGGTGTGATTCAGATTGTTGGTGGATTATCCGGAGGTCATCGTCGTCGCTGGCAAGGCGCGACGACGACCGCGTATTCGAGATACGTCGAGGAGGAGCAACGCAGC
>CAZYQW010000024.1:0-115011 GCA_964649825.1 uncultured Phycisphaeraceae bacterium
GGATTATCCGGAGGTCATCGTCGTCGCTGGCAAGGCGCGACGACGACCGCGTATTCGAGATACGTCGAGGAGGAGCAACGCAGCAAGCGATGACGAGGGCCCCGGAGAAACGTCAACAACTCTGAATCACACCACTAGGACGGCTGGCGGCGAACGCCTACGATTGGGGACGGAGAACCGATGGACGATCTTGTCGCGCACGCGACGGAGCTGGTGAAGATCGCGTCACGCGCCACCGGCATCGCTTCGGTCGAGCTGACCGAGCTGCTCTACCCTGAGCTGCGCCGGCTTGCCGCCGATCGGCTCCGCCACGAGGGGCGGCGCGGGACGCTCCAGACGACCGCCCTTGCCAACGAGGCGTGGCTGCGCCTCGTCGACCAAAGGCAGGTGGATTGGCGCGACCGCGCCCGCTTCCTCGCGGCGGCCGCGGTCGCAATCCGTCGCGTGCTGGTGGACCATGCCCGCCGACGGCAGGCCGCGATCCGCGGTGGGAAGCGCCGCCGCGTCATGCTCCACGAAGGGTTCGCGGAGCCCGGCGATGAAACGTGCGGGCTGGACCTCCTCGCGCTGCACGAGGCGCTCGAGGATCTGGCGCGCGAACACGAACGCTCCGCGTCGGCCCTGTCCTTGCGCTTCTTCGCCGGCATGACGGTCGAAGAGACCGCGCACGTCCTCGGCGTGTCACCGCGCACGGTGAAGGGCGACGTAGCGTACGGCCGCGCCTGGCTGCGGCGGCGGCTCTCGCGGAGCGAGTCGTAGAACCACGTGCCGCGCTGCGCGCGCGTCAGAACCCGTTGTTGTCCAGCGCCAGCGCAGACCCGTCATCGATCCAGACGTTGTCCATCTTGTCGCCGTCGCCGTTGTGGTCCTGGTCGTCCGCCGCCTCGCTCGCCTTCTTCCACTTCTGGTGGAACCTCCACGGGAAGTCGCCGGAGACGCGGGTCCACGCGCCCTCCAGCTCGAGCCGGGCGAACTCGCGGAAGTGGATGCGGATCTCCAGCGTGTTCCCGACCGCGCCCGTGCCGCTGAAAACGGAACTCGCGGGGTCATCGGTGCTGGTGATCGCGCCGACGACTCCGGCGTAGGGATCGTTGTCACGATCGCCGGCGCCCTGATCATCGTTCCCACACAACGGGTCGCTCGGATAGTTGGCGAAGGTGGTGAAGAAGTCCGACGTGTAGGGCGGGTCCGGCAGCGCGATGGCGTTCGGATTGACGATCTTCTGGCGGATCTGCCGTGAGACGTCCCACTTCATGGTCGCCCCGTTCGAGAGGTCCTTGCCCTTGTTCATGACGCCGTTGTCGGCAGCCGGCACGTTCGGCGGCGCCACGGTCTTGGCGCCCGACAGGTCGGGCCGGTCCGCGTCGCTGACGATCTCCATGGGGTCGATCGTGCCCGTGAAGTCGTAACCTCCTCGAGTCACTAGGAACTCACCGTGCGTAGGGTCGACGCCGTAATTGTTGGTGATGGCGATCTCGGTCGCGCCAAAGTCGACCCAGACCACCCAGACGCGCAGCTCCTCGCACTCCATGCCGTCGACGTTCACCTTCACCACGTGCTTTGCCGCGGCGTCCTTCGCCACGGTCGCCTTCAGCGGATCCGCATCGTCCTTCGTCGCGCCGTCCCACGTGATCTTCGCTTTCACGGCGGCGACGTTCGGCACGACGGCGGCCGTCAGCGTCACCTTCTCGTTCGCCGCGCCCCGCGGCGTCACGAAATGATCGAGGGCGGCGTTGCCGGTGACCTTGGTCACCTTGGTGGCGCCGTTCGCCGTCACGTTCGTGATCTCGACCACGGTCAGCCGGTGCTGGCGCTTGCACTCCTTGCCGCCGGGGGTCTTGTAGGTCACCTCGAGCGTCACGTCATCCGCCGCGGCGCTGACCGCGTCGCCCCTCACGACCACGGTCGCTTGGTTCGCGGCGCCGACGATCGACGCCTTCGTGCCGCCCGCGGCGATGGCCCACGCGTAGGTGCCTCCCGCCGGCTGGCCGGTCGCGGTCAACATGACGGTCTTGTCCTTGCAGACGAGCGTAGGGCCGACGGTGCCGAGCGCGCATTGCGCCTCGCGCACGTTGACCTCGAGGCCTGGCGACGTGTACGGTCGACCGCCGCCTTTGTCGCCGAGATACTGCAGGTCGAACCAGGTGCCGGGCGACAGCATGCCCGGCAGGACCGCGCCGAGCGTGACGCTGCCGGAGGAGGGCAGCGGCAGGACCACCGCGACCACGGGCAACTGCAGGAAGATGTTGCAGTATGGGTTGAGGAATCCCTTCTGTGCCGTGACGCCAACCAGCAGGACGCCGAACGAGTCGGGCACGCCGTTCGAGATCTCGATCGAAATCTGGCCTCCCGGGACCGGCAGGCCGTTGCCGGCCAGCGCGACGGCGCCGCCGTCGTGCGCGCACCCGGTGCCGAACGGGACGAACGACCCGGACACCTGACCTCGCACCTCGCCGCTCGGGAACGCAGTGGTCTCCAGGCTCACGTAGGCCAGCCCCGAACGGAGCCGCGCGAGATCCAACGACGACAGGGCGGGCGTCGTGCCCGCAAGCTGTCCAGGTGCCGCGAGGGCGAGCGAGGCGAGCACCGGACCGGCCGCGCCGGGCGCACCGGAGCGAAGGTCGGCTGCCGTCAAGGTTCCCTGCAGCGGCGAGAACACGAGGTCGTACTCGACCATGTCGCCTGCGACGAGGCGCAGCGTGCCCTGCACCGTCGCGTCGCTCGTGGACGGTGGCAGTGATTCGGCCCCCGTTCCAACGATCACGAGCTGGTCACGGCTCGGAGTGATCTGTCCGCGCAGCTCGCCGCTCGAGAACACCCCGCTGTGGATGTTCACGTAGAGGCCGCTCGAGCGGAGGGACGCGAGTTCGGCAGGAGCCAGCGGTCCCACCGTCCCGGAGAAGGTCGCCGGACCGCCGGCCAGAGGGAACAGCACCGGTCCCGGGACGCCAGGCGCGCCGCTGTGGATGTGGGCGCCCGTAAGACCGCCGCTCAGCCCCGTGATCGTGACGTCGTAGTGGAGCAGCTTCGACGTCACGTCGTAGATGAAGTCGCCGTTGCCGGAGAAGGGCGAAGCAGTCGGCGGGATCTCCTGTCCCCCGTCCAGCCTCGCCGTGAACGCGGTCTGGCCGAGGGCGGCGCCGTGCAACAGGCCGAACAAGAGGAATGAAGTAACGCGCAGATTCATGGAGTTCCTCCCGAATGGTTGAGGAAACGATCGGAGGGGTATCGCGCGCAGGAGCCGCCGGTGGGGCAGAAAAAAACCGGAGCGATCGCAGGCCGCTCCGGACGAAGCCAATCGAGCCCGCCAGGGTCTTCTTGGATCGCGGGCGGTGGGATAGGATCCTTCGGGGGACAGACTTGGTGAGCGACATGAAACACGGCTGGCTGGCATTGGTCTTGGTGGGTGGCCTCGTCGATGGTGCTTGGGCCGACGAGTTTCGGCTCGTCGGGGGAAAGGTGGTCCGCGGCGAGGTGCTGAAGGAGACCGAGGACGCGGTGTTCGTGGACATGGGTTTTCGGGTGCTGCGGCTGCCGAAGGAAAGCATCGAGGAGCGTCACGCGGATCCGTCGGTCGAGGAAGTCGCTCCGCGGAGGCTCGAGTTCGACCAGGGGCTGTACACGGAGGCCGAGCTCGAGGAGATCACGGTCCGAGAGGCGGTCGATCGGTACGCGGAAGGGGTCGTGCTCATCAAGGTCCCGAACGCGCTCGGGTCGGGGTTCATCATCGACGAAGACGGCTTCGTCATCACGAACTCGCACGTCGTGCAGGGAGCGACGGACGTGTCGATCACGGTCTACCAGAAGGCGGACGGGACGTTCGAGAAGAAGACGTACGACAAGGTACGGCTCGTCGCCGTGAATCCGACGGTCGATCTCGCGCTGCTCAAGATCGAGGATGACGAGCTGGCGGGCCGGAAGCTCTCCAAGGTCTACCTGGGTGACATGGACGACGTCGAGGTCGGGCAGACGGTCTTCTGCGTCGGCGCGCCGCAGGGCCTGGAACGGAGCGTGAGCGAAGGGATCGTGTCGCTGAGGAATCGTGCCGCGGACGGCATCACCTACCTGCAGATCGACGCGGCGGTGAACCCGGGAAACTCGGGCGGGCCATTGTTCAACACGAAGGGCGAGGTCGTCGGAGTGAACACCTGGGGCTACCTCGCCGCCGAAGGCCTGAACTTCTCGATCCCGATCGACTACGTGAAGCACTTCATCGCGAACCACGAGGCGTTCGGCTACGGCCGGGAGCACCCGAACACGGGGGTCCGCTACCTCGAGCCGCCGCGACGTCCGCAGCGCGGCAAAGTCCAGGACTGACGACCGAGGATCGGACGATCGCGGCGCGGCGTCAGGAGAGGTCGAGCTTCAGTCCATTCGAGGACTGATAGTCGGTGGTGAAGCCAATCGTCGTGAAGTAGGTGTTCACCCCCTGGAGGTAGAACGTCGCCGTGACCGGGACGGCCGGGATGAAGAAGCTCCATCCGTTGCCGACGGAGGTCGGAAGCTGAACGAGCGGGACGACGGCGAGCTCGCACGACGGCAGCAGCGGCACGACATGGATGCCCGGAATGATCGGCGCGGTCCCGATGATGAGGATCTGACCGTTCGGGAACGTGTTGCAGCAGGTTTGGGAAACCGACAGATCGACGTCGAGCGTGCACGTCGACGTGTTGAACGCCGCGGAGAGGGTCGCGTCCTGCAAGAAGAACGGGCACGTGTTTCCGTACGAGCCGATCGCGACGTTCGCGCATTGCGCGCGCGACTCAGCCGCGAGAAAGCCGGCGAGGAAGGCGGCGAGGACGAGGGTGGGGAATCGCATCAGGTCGCTCCAACCAGCGGCGCGGTGGGTTCTACCAAAGTCGCGCCGGCACGGTAACGGATGGTATCGGATGGCGTCGAGCTTAGGGTTCGCGTAAGAATAACTTCGCATCCACGCGCAGCCATCGGCGGCGAGGGCAAGCGAGATGCGAAGTTATTCTTGCGCGGGCCCTTACCGGGCGGCGAGGTCCGCGAGGGCCGCTCGTGCCGACGCCGCCAACGCTTGCCGGGTCGGCTCCGAGATCCCGTCGTCCTCGCCGACCACGTCGATCACGCGCGAGTAGCACTCGACCGCTGCTTCGTCCTCTCCAACGATCGCCAGGCCGCGCGCCAGCGTGTCGAGCGAGTTCGCGGATCGAGGGTGAAGCTCGACGTTGAGCCGCGCGAGCGCGACACCGTTCCTCGCGAGCCCTTCGCGCTGCATGAGCCGGTAGGCCAACCCGTTCAGCCGCTGATCCGAGACCGACGGGTCATCCGCGTCCTCGTCGTATCGCGCCCGGTACGCGGCGACGGCGCCATCCGGGTCATGCAGGAGGAGCTCGCTCGGCGCGATCTCGTCGGGGTCGAGCCGAGCGCCATACTGGCTGTCGCGGCCGGCCTGCACGTAGACGTCTTCGAAGCCGTCGTCGCCGGGCTCGTCGAAGGTCAGCCGGACGCCGCGCTCCGCAGCGACGTAGGCGCGCTCGCCGACGCGGTACAGTCGGTCCGGCGGCTCGGTGGGGATCGATCCGGAGAGCTCTCCCTGCACGAACTCGACCACGAGCACGCGGTCGTCGGCGAGCTCGTACCGTCCGACGCAGAGCGCTTCCTCGCTCTCGTCGCGCTCGGCGATCGCGACGGCGTCATCGAGGAAGCCGTGCCATCCGTACACCTCGGCGATGCCGTTCAGGATCTCCTGGATGAGATCTCCCCCTTGGTCGCCATTGGTCATGACGACCGCGCCGTACCCGTCGTCTCGATGACCGTAGAACTGGTTCTTGAACCCGACGTTCGAGCCGCCGTGCTGGAAGTAGAACTCACCCGCCTTCTCGTCGATGAACACGCCGAGTCCCGTCGGCCCGCCGTCGACCGCCGTGAGGATCCGCTCGACCGTGGTCTCACCGAGGACGTCCGCGTCGCCGCGGTGCGCGCGCATGACGGCGACGACGTAGCGCGCGATGTCTCCGGCCGTGGTCCACAGTCCAGCCGCCGCCATCTCCGGATGGACGTGGAACCCGCTCGGCGTCACGTCACCGTCGACGAGATGCCCGCTCGCGTAGTTCGGCCAGCGGTCGGTGGGCAGCGGCTGCTCGTACGTGCTGTCCTTCATGCCGAGCGGCTCGAACACCACGCGCCGTGCGAGCGCCGGGAACTCCTCGCCGGTCACCTCCGTCATCAGGAGCTGCGCGATCGTCGTGCCTCCGCCCGAGTAGCGGAAGGTCCCGTCGGGCTCGAGATCCATGAACACCGGTGGAGAGTTCGCGGGGCCGGAGCCGGACAGGACCTCAGGCACGGTCGGCAAGGAGGCGCCGCGCGGGTAGCCGAGGAAGCCATGGACGGTCGTTCCGCCGCGGTGGGAGAGGAGCGCCGCCAGCGTGAGGCGGCCAGCGCGCGAGATCTCGTTCTCCTCCATCGTCCACGACCGGATCCCCCGGCGGACGTCGTCGGTGAGCGAGAGCTTGCCGGCCTCCACGAGCTCGAGCGCGGCCAGTGCGGCGAGCGGCTTGCTGATCGAACCGGCCTGGAAGAGCGTCCGCTCGTCGACCGGTTGGCGCGTGCGCGCGTCGCGGACGCCGTACCCGGCCGCCCATTCGACGTTGAAGTCTCGGATCACCGCGATGCTCACGCCCGGCACGCGATACCGGCGCATTCGGTCCTCGAGGCTCCATCGCACTCCATGACTCGGGGCACTCGGGGCGATCCGGGCGGCCGGCACGAGGCCGGTCTCGACGCGCCGGCGCTGGACCTCCCGGTCGCCGTCCTCGCCGGCGCCGGCGGCGACCATCGACAAGACCCCGACCAGGCCCCAGGTTGCGAACATCGGCGTGCTCCTCGAACGACGTGGGTCGTCACGGATACGGTGGACGCCCCGCCGCCGTTTTCGAGAAATCGAGGTGAGCGCGAAACGCTCGTCGAGGAAGGACGCGCTCGGAACAGGCGCACGCGTCACACGAAGGAACCTCGCGTCCACGAGGTGAGCGGTTGCGGGCGGGACGGCCGCTTCTCAGGCCGATTCGGCTTCGTTTCCCGTCGAAGCCGGCCGGCCGGCGCCGCACTTCGAACTTCCGCGATTCGTGCCGTAACCTCGCCGTTCGCCCCTCGTCTTCCTGTTCATTGGCAACTGGGTCGACGAACAACGGATGCGGGCCGGCGCGAAACCACCGAGTCGAACGAGTCCAGGACTCGCTTCACTGGACCGCAGCGCGCCCCTCGGTCCGCCGCATGTCGTCGACCCGGTCGCCGGACCCCGCGGCACGCGAGACTCGCGCGCCGCTCGAGCGCTCGAACCGTCGAAGGCGTCGCCGAATCGTGAGCTTTCCTTCACCCAACTCCCGCGGTCTCCTCGTCCGGCTCGTACGCGACGATCTCGCCGGCGAGGGCGGAAGCGGCGACCGTGAGAGGGCTCGCCAGGTACATCTGACCGGGGCCGCTGCGGCCGGGGAAGTTCCGGTTGATCGCGGAGACCGTGATCTGGTCCTTCCGGGTCGAGACGCCAGGGCCTGCGTTGATGCACGCGCCGCAGGACGGCTCGATCGTCTTGGCACCGGCCCGTTCGAACACGTCCAGGTAGCCCTGCTCCGCGCAGTACTCCTTCACCTCTTTCGAGCCGAACTGGATCCAGAATGTGACGTTCGGGTGGACCTTCCGGCCGTGCTCCAGGCCGGCGGCGAGGACGGCGGCGTACATGTCCATGTCCTCTTTCTTGCCAGCCGTGCACGACCCACCGTAGGCGATCTCGATCGGCACGCGGTCGAGCGAGTCGATCGTCACTCCGTTGCCGGGATCGCCGGGCGTGGCGACGAGCGGGCGGAGGCGGCTCGCGTCGATGTCGATGACGTCGGCGTAGACGCATCCTTCGTCCGGCTGCCACTCCGCGACGAGCGCCTCGGCGTCGGCGCGCGACATGCCGCGCTCGACGAGGAACTGCGCCGTCTTCTCGTCGGCGACGATGATGCCGGTGAACGCACCGACCTCGGCCGCCATGTTCGTCATCGTCGCGCGTTCGTCGATCCCGAGCTCACGCACGGCTTCGCCGCCGTATTCGACGATCTTGCCGATCATGCCGCCGCTCTTCACCGTCGGGTGCGCGAGGATCTGCAGCATGAAGTCCTTCGCGGTCACCGCGGCGGGGCGCCGCCCGTTGACCCGGATGAGAACCGACTCGGGGACCGTGATCCGCGTGTCCTTGGTGACCCAGCCGTTGAAGACCGCGGTCGTCCCGATGCCGAACGCGAGGCAACCGATCGCGCCGGAGTGAGGCGTGTGCGAGTCCGACCCGATGATGATCTGACCCGGTTCGGCGTAGTCCTGCAGGATCTTGCTGTGGCAGATCGCTTCCGAGCCTCCCTCGGGCGTCTCGCCATGCAGGCGGACCCCTTGTGCGTCGGCAAACTCTTGCTGCTTCCTCGCGAGCTCGTTCGCGAGGGCCAGGAGATGCGACTTCTCCTTCGGCATGACGTCCTTCAGGAACGTCAGGTGGTCGCGGAAGAAGAAGATCGAAGAAGGGTCGACGACCTTCGCGTCCTTGCCCAGGTTCTCCTCGAACGCCATCGCCGCCATCGGCGTGACGTACTCGTGGCTGAACCGAACGTCGACCTTCACGAACCCAGCGTCCCCGGCCGTCACCGCCGGCACGCCCACGTCGTCGTCCTTGAGGTTCTTCACCCAGTGACGCGCGATGATCTTCTCCGCGACGTTCAACGGTCGCGACGCCGACCTCGGCTCCGGAAGCGTCACCTCGCCGCGTGCGCGCGCGACGTTGAACTCGAAGAAGCCGCCGTACTCGACGATCTGCCGCGTGATCAGATCCTCGCCGTCCGTGAACGCCGACAGCGGGATCTCGCGACCTTCGCGGATCGCATCGATCAGCGAGAAGTCCGTCGATACGAACATGCCGAGGTTCTGGCAGTTCTGTCGATAGATCCGTTCGATGTTCTCGGCGATGACGATGCGGATCCCGGCGGCCATCTCGGCGTAGGGTGCCTGCTCGCGGCTCGAGCCCTTGCCGCGCCGCTTTCCGGAGACGCACGCCACGAAGCCGCTCGCGCGCACCGCGCCCTCGACGATCGGCAGCTCGTCCCCGCACTTCAGCCCCGTGTATGGATAGTTGCCCAGCCGATCGTCGTAGTGGTAGCAGATCCACGCGGGCGTGATCTCGTCGGTCGAGATGTCGTCACGCAGCTTGATCGACGGGTTCCAATCCAGGTCCTCGCCGAGAAGCTGGCTCCGGATGAGGCTCGGGTCCTCGGTGAGGAACAGAATGCGTCCTTGGAGTCGAATCGTGGACGAACGCTTCTGGACGTTCAGCTTCTGCAGCCGCTCGAGCATGACGAGATTCCAATCGGGGATCCGCGATTCGCTGGATTCGGCGACCGCGTGAATCGGGTGAGGTTAATCGATCCCCCGGCCGAGGACAATCGCGATCGCGGGCCGCCGGGTGAAGGTCCCGGTGCGTCGCAACGAATCAACGCTCCTTCGCTGACCCCCGGCCGGCGGGAGCCGCGTTCTTCGGGAATGGGCGTGGGCGGCGTGGTACGAAAGGACGGCGATGAAAGGACTGCAGGGGCGACGCGTGGTGGTGACCGGAGGCGCGAGCGGCATCGGCGAAGCGACGGCGCTCCGTTTCGTCGAGGAGGGCTGCCGGGTCGTGATGGTCGACCGCAACGCCGCGGCGTGCGATCGGGTCCGCGCCGAGCAGCCGGGCCTCGCCCACGTGCTCGTGGCGGACGTCGCGAAGCCCGACGATGCGGAGCGGATCTTCGCCGACGTCGACGAGCGCCTGGGGGGCATCGACGTGCTCGTCAACAACGCCGGCATCAGCGTGCGGCATCGCTTCCTCGAGATCACCGTCGAGGAGTGGCGAACCGTCCTCGAGAACAACCTCAGCAGCATGTTCTACATGGGCCGCCTCGCCGCAAAGCGGATGCTCGCGGCGGAGCGCGGCGTGATCATCAACATGGGCTCGATCAACGGCATGGTCGGGTTCCCTTGCTACGCGGACTACAACGCGTCGAAGGCCGGCGTCATCGAGCTCACGAAGTCGATGGCGCTCGAGCTCGCGCCGCACGTCCGCGTCCTCTGCGTCTCGCCGGGGGCGGTGCTAACGCCGATGCAGGAGGCCGAATACACGCCGGCCATGCTGGCCGAGGTGAACGAGAAGATCCCCCTGCGTCGCCACGCCGCCCCGTCCGAGATCGCCGCACTGTTCGCGTTCCTCGCCTCCGACGAGGCGCCCTTCTTCAATGGCCAGTCGATCGTGATCGACGGTGGGGAGACCGCGGGGGGGTTGGCGAGCCGCTAGCGGTTCCGGCGCCCCGGGTCTTCCGCACGCGGGACGAGCCCGCGGACCCATGACCTGGCGGACCCATGACCTGGCGGACCTGGCGCGCGGGTGGCGCCGCTTCGTGGCCGGATCCCATCGCGGACACGAGGGAGGGAATCGTCGGGGACGGGTGGGGACAGGCAAACGCTTCGCCGTGAAACTCGGTATTCTCTGCGCCCCCGAACCCGTGGACAGCTCGCGATCTCATCGAGGGCGACCGCGTTCAGGGTGGAACCCGGGTTCGAGGCAGGATGAACACTTTGTCACCCTGCGCGGCCGTCGACTGACGTAAGCTGATGGCCCTGAGAACCACATTACTGGCGTAAGCCTGGCACGGAACTTACTTTAACTCACCGTGTCCGGACCGCTCGAAGTGAGTCTGGAGGCGCGCGGGCGCGCGCTCGGAAGAAACCGGAACAAGGCAGAACGATGTCCACGTCGCAACCCATGATCGAGGCTCTGGGTCTTACCAAGATCTATGGAGCCTTCGCCGCCATCGAGAACATCACGTTCACGGTCGGCGCCGGTGAGGTGGTCGCGTTCCTCGGCCCGAATGGCGCGGGGAAATCGACCACGATGAAGATCCTCACCGGATATCTCGCACCCACGTCGGGCACGGCGAAGATCGCCGGGCTCGACATCCGTACCCAGCGCCTGGAGGCGGCCCGAAAGATCGGGTACCTCCCCGAGAACGGCCCCCTCTACTCGGAGATGACGCCCCGCGAGTTGCTCGCGTTCTTCGGGGAAGCGCGCGGACTGTCTCGCTCGACGTATGCCGCCCGCCGCGACGAGGTCGTCGAGCAGTGCGCGTTGAGCGGCGTCCTCGACAAGCCGATCCACAAGCTGTCGAAGGGGTTCAAGCAGCGGGTCGGAATGGCCCAGGTGCTGCTCCACGAACCCGAAGTGCTCATCATGGACGAGCCTACCTCGGGTCTCGACCCGAACCAGATCCTCCACGTGCGCGACACGATCCGGAAGATCGGCGAGACCAAGACGATCCTCCTCTCGACGCACATCCTCCAGGAGGTCGAGGCCGTCGCCGACCGGGTCATCCTGATCTCGGCCGGGCGCCTCGTGTTCGACGGCACGCCCGTCGAGCTTCGTCACAGGGGCGAGGGCAACCTCGACCGAGCGTTCCACACGTTGACCGGAGTGGCATGAGATGCTGAATCCCGTCGCACGCGCCATCTTCAAGCGAGACCTGAAGCGCTGGTTCGGCAATCCCACCGGCTACGTCTTCATCACGCTCTTCGTCGTCCTCGCCACCGCCGCGCTCTTCTGGCCGAACGAGTTCTTCCAGAAGAACCTCGCCAACCTGGACGCGCTGAACGACTGGTTCCCGCTCCTTCTGCTCTTCTTCATCCCCGCCGTCACGATGAACGTGTGGGCCGGCGAGCGGGGGGCTGGAACCGACGAACTGATGCTGACCCTCCCGGCCAGCGACACGCAGATCGTCCTCGGAAAGTACCTGGCCGCGGCTGGCATCTACACGATGACCCTGCTGTTCACGCTGCCGCTGCTGGTCTTCCTGGCGTACCTCGGCGATCCGGACTGGGGTCTGATGGCCTCGAACTATCTCGGGTTCTGGCTGCTCGGACTCGCGCTGGTCGCCGCCGGCATGGTCGGGTCGCAGCTCTCGGACAACCTCACCGTCGCGTTCATCCTCGGCGCGATCCTGTGCGGCCTGATCGTCATGATCGAGCCGTTCGTCCAGGCCATCGTGCCGCCCGGTCTCGCGCGGGTGGTCGAGGGGTTCGGGCCCGTCTCCCAGTTCCACGAGCTGGGACGCGGCGTGGTCTCGATCGCGTCGATCCTCATGTTCATCGGACTGATCGTCGCGTTCCTCTATCTCAACCTCCTGCTCCTCTCCCGGCGCATGTGGCGGCGCGGCGAACGCCAGGGCATGCACTTGTCGGTCCGGTTCGCGTGCCTCCTCTTCTGCGCGGTGGCGGCGACCGGACTCGGCGCGAACACCGGGAAGCGGACCGACTTCACCAGCGAGCAGGTTCACTCGCTGTCGGCCGAGACCGAGCAGCTCATCCGCGACCTGCCGGAGGAACGCGTCGTCCAGATCACCGCGTACGTCTCTCCTGACGTCCCCGCCGACCTCGTTCGCACGCGGCGTACCCTGCTCGACCTGCTCCGCCAGTACGACGCGATGGGCGGCGACCGCGTCTCCGTGCGCGTCGTCGAAACCAAGCGCTACTCCGACGAGGCGCACGAGGCCGAGACCAACTTCGGCATCACGCACCAGACCCGCATGTTCGAGGAGCAGGGCCGAGCGACGACGGATGACGTCTACATGGGTGTCGCGTTCACGTGCGGCCTCGAGGAGGTCGTCATCCCGTTCCTCGACAAGGGCCTTCCCGTCGAATACGAGCTGACGCGTTCGCTGCGCGTCGTCGCCAGCGCGGATCGCAAGACGATCGGCATCCTCGATAACGACGTGAAGATCTTCGGTGATCTGAACTACCAGACGTTCCAGCAGACGCCGGAGTGGGAAGTCGTTCGCGAGCTGAAGCTGCAGTACGAAGTCGAGCGCGTCGCTCCGGATTCCGACTACCCGGAGAACCTCGACGTTCTCGTCGCCTTCATGCCGTCGTCGCTGACCCAACCCGAGATGGACCGCTTGAAGAAGTACGCCGAGGACGGACACCCGACGCTGCTCGTGGACGACCCGTTCCCGTTCTTCGATCCGCGGCTCGCGCCGGGCGAGGAGAAGGGCGGCCCGCAGAATCCGATGATGCAGCAGCAGCCGCCGCCGGAGGAGCCGAAGGGCGACGTGCGCGCGTTGCTGCAGTCGTTCGACATCGACTGGATCTACGGCGCTGGCGCAAGCCTCGGCGGCATGTTCGCCCGCGGTCCGTCGCGGCCCGCGCCGGTGATCGCGTGGCAGTCGTACTCGCCTCATCCGCAGTACAACTGGGAGCCCGAGCTGGTCTTCGTGTCGAACGGCGCCGCCAAGGACGCGTTCAACCCCAACGAGAGCATCACGGCGGGCCTCCAGGAAGTCGTGATGATCTTCGGCGGCGCGGCTCGCGAGGCCGGTAATCCGAACCTCACGTTCACGCCCCTGCTGAAGACGTCGAGGCTCTCGGGGACGCTCCCGCTGGCCGAGGTGATCCAGGTCCAACTGTTCGGCCCGGGTGTGAACCCGCGGCGGCAGCATCGTCCGGACGCGACCGAACATATCCTCGCCTGCCGCGTGCGCGGCAAGACGAAGGACGACGCGCCACGGGCCATCGACCTCGTCTTCCTGGCCGACGCCGACCTGATCTCGAACGAGTTCTTCAACATCCGCCGGCGCGGGATCGAGCAGCTCCAGCTCGACAACGTGACCTTCTTCCTGAACTGCGTCGACGACCTCGCGGGCGACGACAGCTTCATCGATCTGCGGAAACGCCGGCCGATCCACCGGACGCTGACGCGCATCGAGGGACAGGAGGAGGAGTTCGACCGGAAGTGGCTCTCCGCCAAGGATGACGCCGAGGCGAAGGCCGCGTCCGACCTCGCCGACGCGCAGGGGCGCCTCGACCGTCGCGTCGCCGAGATCGAGCAACAGAGCGGGCTCGACGATCAGTCGAAAGCGATCCAGATCGAGAGCGTCCGCGAGGTCGAGCAACGGCGGCTCGACGTCCGCAAGTCCGCGATCGAGGACGAGAAGAGTCGCGCGCTCGACCTCGCGCAGTCTGGCAAGTTGCGCGAGGAGGACGAGATTCGCGACTTCTATCGCATCGGGTCGGTCGTGATCGTTCCGATCCCCGCGATCCTGTTCGGGATCCTCACCCTCCTGCGCCGGACCCGCCGTGAGAAGGATACGTCCCGCGTGATCGAGACCTCCGGAGTCGCGTCATGAACGCTGCCGCCAAGACCATCACATTCATCGTCGCCACCATCGTCCTCGTCTCGCTCTGGTTCATGACGGTCCCGGGCCTGAAGGAGCCCGCGCTGTACAGCGACCAGGGCGAGGTCTTCTTCGCCCAGTTCGACGATCCGACCGTGCCGACCACGCTCGAGGTCGTCGAGTTCAACAGCGAAACGGCCGAGCTGAAGCCGTTCCGCGTCGAGTTCAGGGACGGCCGCTGGTCGATCCCCTCGCACCACGGCTATCCGGCCGACGCGAAGGACCGGATGGCCGAGTCCGCGGGCATGTTGGTCGGGCTGAAGAAGGAATCGGTTCGCTCCGATGACCCCACGCAGCACGCCGGCTTCGGCGTCCTCGACCCGAACGAAGCAGGGCTCGAAAAGACCGGCTACGGCAAGCTCGTCAAGTTCGAGGACTCCGCCGGCAACCAGCTCGCGTCGCTGATCATCGGCAACGAGCTCGAGGGCAAGCCAGACCTGCGCTACGTGCGCGTGCCCGGCAAGAAGCGCGTCTACACCGCGAAGCTCCCGACGATTCCGTCGACCGACTTCTCGGAGTGGATCGAGACCGACCTCCTCGACGCGAGCGGGTACGACATCGCGAAGCTCGTCTTCGACAACTACTCCATCGACGAGCAGGCAGGGACTCGTGTTCCCGGCGACCTCGTCGTCGCCGAGAAGAAGGACTACAAGTGGACGATCGAGGGCCTCGGCCCCGACGAGGAAATCGATACGACCGCGTTCAGCGACGTCACGAACACGTTGGGCGACTTGAAGATCGTCGGCGTCCGCCAGAAGCCCGCCGGGTTGACCCGCAACTTGACGAAGGCCGAAGGGATCGAGCTGACCCGCGAGACCGCGTATTCGCTGCAGAGCCGCGGCTTCTACATCACTCGTGACGGCCTGTACGCGAACGAGGGCGATCTGATCGCGACCTCGGACAAGGGCGTGCAGTACGTGCTCCGCTTCGGCGAGATCCTGTATGGCTCCGGCGGCGACGTCACGCACGGCGCGGACGACGAGGGCGCGCTGAAGGAGGGCGGGGACGAGACCGAGGAGAAGAAGGGCTTGAACGCGCACCGCTTCATCATGGTGACCGCGTCCTTCGACGGCTCGGTCCTCGCCAAGCCGGACGGAGAAGTGCTGGCCGAGGACGAACTATCGAAGCGCGCGGCCGCCCGGAGCGAGATCGAGACGATCATCGCCGCGGTCGAGGGGTACAAGTCGAAGCACGAACAGGCGCTGCCGGGCTCGCTCGACGAGCTGACCCAGGCCGCGGACGGCGAGACCGCGCTGCTCGCCGAGCTCGCCAAGGATCCTTGGGGCAACGACTTCGTCTTCGCGCCGGCCGGCGACGCGGGCTTCGCCGTGAAGAGCCTGGGCGCGGACGGCCAAGAGGGCGGCGATGGCGTGAACCACGACGTCTCGTCGGAGGACTGGAAGCACGAGGACGACCTGGTGCGCTTGAAGGACGACCTCGCCGCCTACGACAAGAAGGTCGAGGAGGGCCAGGCCGCGGCAACGAAGCTGAGCGAGCGGTTCGCGCCGTGGTACTACGTGATCGAGCAGACGAGCTTCGAGAAGCTCCACAAGGGCCGCACCGAACTGGTGAAGGCGAAGAAGCCGACCGATGACGATGCCGACGCGGCGCTCGACCACACGTTCACCGACGACGAGGAGGAGGATGACGAGGACGAGGGCGAGGGCGAGGGCGAGTAGCGCTCCCCCCCATCACCGGAAGTCGTTCGGCCCGATCTGGCCCGGCGCGCTCGCCTCGTAGTCGATCGACTGCGAGGCGAAGCTCGCGATCGCGGACCTCCTCCGTAACGGCCCCGTGGACGGCGCCTCGCTGGCCCGAGCGACCGGCGCTCGGCCGCCCGCTTCACGCCCGGAACAACTCTCCCAGGCTCTTGCCCAACAACCGGCTCGCCGCGATCAGCGAATAGAGCAGCAACGCGCTCCCGATCACCCCCATCGCGCACGCGATCTGGGGGCCGTTCGCGATGTCGCCGAGCAGCTCGTAGATCGCTTTCGCGATCGGGTAATCCTCGGTCTTCGGGGCGAGGATCAGGCTCTCCGACACTTCGAGCATCGCGAACGAGAACGCCAGCAGTCCGCCGGCCAGGAGGTTCCCGGCGAGCAGCGGGATCGTGATGCGCCGCATCGTCGTACCGCCCGAGGCGCCGAGGTTCCTCGACGCTTCCTCCAACGCGACCGGCACCTGCCGGAACCCGGCGTCCGCGGAGCGCACCACGTAGGGCAGCCGGCGCACCGCGTAGCCGAACACGATCAGCAGGAACGGGTCGCGCATGACGTCGAGGGGCGTGCCGGCGAACCCGTTCGCGTAGCCGAACGCAAGGACGATGCCCGGCAGGGCCAGCGGCAGCATCGCGCACGAGTCCAGCGCGGCCCCGAGCCGGCTCCGGCCGCGTACCGCGAGCCACGCGATCGCGACTCCGAGGACGAGATCGATCGCGGTCGAGCAGCTCGCGTAGATCAACGAGTTCTTCACGCCGAGGTACGCGATCTCGTCGGTGAGGACGCGGTCGAAGTGCTTGGTCGTGAACTGGTCGGGGAAGATCTTGAAGAACCACTGCTCGGAGAACGCGACCAAACCGATCGCCAGATGCGGGAGGATCGTGACGATCACGATGACGAGGAACCCGAGCCACAGCAGCGGTCGCATCAGCGGCGCGACCGGTCGGGTTCGCGCCACCACCGTCCCCTTCGTCGCCTGGGAACCCGAACTCCGCGCGACCAGCCGCCTTCCGAGGAGGAACAGCGCGAGCGACAGGACGAGGACGATCACGACCAGCGCGTAGCCGACCGGATCGCGGCTCCCCTCGGTCGCTCGCTCGAAGATCTGCACCGGGATCAGGTCGCGCACGTCGAACACGAGCGGCGTCCCGAGGTCGGTCAGCGCGAAGATGAACACGATGATCGCCCCGGCGAAATAGCCCGGCAGGACGAGCGGCACCGAGATCCGACGGAACCTCCTCCAGCGCGACGCGCCGGCGCTCTCCGCCGCTTCGTCCAGCGACGGGTCGACGTTCGCGATCGCCGCCATCAGGTTCAAGAAGAGGATCGGATAGAGGTGCAGCGTCTCCATCACGACGACGCCGAGGAGGCGATGCCCACCAAGGAAATCGATCGGCTCGTCGACGACGCCCATCTCGAGCAACGCGAGGTTGATCGATCCGAACCGAGCGAAGAGCTGTCGGATCCCGATCGCGGCCACGAACGGCGGCAGCACCATCGCCGAGAGCAAGACGCCCTGCAGCAGCCCCTTCCCTTTGAACTCGTAGTGCACGAACAGGTGCGCGAGCGGGAACGCGACCAGCGTCGAGAGGATCGTCACCGCGACGGCGACGAGGAGCGAGTTCAGGATCGACGACGAGAAGACGTCGTTCTCGAGGGCGAGACGGAACGCCTCGAGCGAGACTTCCCCGTCCACGACGAACGCACCCTTCAGCACGTGCGCGATGGGGTACACGAGGAAGATCGCGAAGAACGTCGCGACCAGCGTGATCATCACCCAACGCGACACGGGCATCGTCCCTTGCCGCTCAGGCCTTCGACTTCAGGTACTCATAGGTCGCGGCCTGCGGCGCGGTCGTCGAGACCGGAAGCCCCGCTCCTTGCCAACCCGCCTCCACCGATTCGTCTCCCGCGCCCGGCCGGCCGCCGAACCCGCCGTCGATGTTCTTCAAGTTCGTGTAGCCCGCGGCGGCTAGCATCTCGCAGGCCCGCGCCGAACGTCCGCCCATCTTGCAGCCCACCACGAGCGGGGCTTCCTTGTCGACGTGCGCGGACACGACGGTCACGAAGTCGGGGTTCGGCGCCATGCCGCCGGCGCCAAGGTGGGCGATCGGAACGTTGAGCGCGCCCTCCGCGTGCCCGGCGTTGAACTCCTCGACGCTTCGAACGTCGAGGTAGGTGTACGGGGTCGAGCCGTGCATCAGCTCGAAGGCCCGGCGAGGGTCGATCGTCTCGTAGCTCATTCGGTTCTCCTTGCGGGAAGCGGGGTGATCACCGTCTGCCTCAGCGTCCGGGGGGTCGGGGAAGCGCGAAAGACGAGCGCATCGTCGACGTGCGCATGCACCACTTGCCCCTCCTCGAGCATCCGGCCGAACCCGATCGAGAGCGTCTTCAGCGACGTGCCGCCGGCGAGACGCACGTCGTACTGGACCATCTCTCCGAGAAACGTTCGGCGCTCGACGGTGCCCGGCAGCACGTTCACGTCGTCACGCGGGGACGCGTCGCCGCCGGCGACGAGACGCACGCGCTCCGGCCGCACGACGAGGAACGCGTCCTCGCCGGCCGCGACTGCTCCGCCCGTCGCGCGCGCGGCCACGCGGCCGAACGGGCCTTCGACGACGACGCCGCCGGCCTCGGCCCCCGCGGCGCGACCCTCGATGCGGTTCGCGTCCCCGACGAAGCCGGCCACGAACGGATTCACGGGACGCTCGTAGAGATCCTCCGGCGTGCCGAGCTGCTCGATGCGTCCGTCGCGCAGCACGGCGATCCGATCCGCGAGCGCCAGCGCCTCGGCCCGGTCGTGAGTGACGTACACGGCGGTCCGCCCCGTACGTCGCTGAATGTCGCGGATCTCGCCGCGCAGCTCGACGCGCAACGCGGCGTCGAGGTTGGAGAGGGGTTCGTCGAGGAGGAGCACCTGCGGGTCGACGACGAGCGCGCGAGCGAGGGCGACCCGTTGTTGCTGTCCACCCGAGAGTCGGTTCGGGGGACGTTCGGCGAACTTCTCCATCTGAACGAGCGCGAGCGCCTGGCGCACCCGTCGTTCCTTCTCGACCTTCTCGACCTTGCGCACGTCGAGTCCGAACGCGACGTTCTGGAACACGGTCATGTGCGGCCAGAGCGCGTAGTTCTGGAACACCATGCCGCAGTCGCGCTTTGCCGGCGGCACGCCCGTCATCGAACGCTCTCCGAAGCGGATCCGCCCCGCGCTCGGCTCGACGAAGCCGGCGATCGATCGCAGCAGCGTGGTCTTCCCGCACCCCGACGGCCCGAGGAGGAAGAAGAACTCTCCGTCGCCGATCTCGACCTCGACGCCGTTCAATACGCGCGTCGCCCCGTACGAGACGACCAGCGACTCGACGTGGACCGATGTCACCGCGATCCTCCCCGTCTTGCGGGGCCGGCGGAGCCGTCCATTCGGACCATTGCCGCCACCGCGCGATAGTTCGACCGCGCGAAGTCGGTCCACTCGATCCGCAGTCGTTCGCGGAACTCGCTCTCGCCCCAACGCGTCCTCGCGATCTCCAGCATCTCGTCCTCGTCGAAAGGATTCTCGAACAACCGCTCCGCGGCCCGCTCCTTCGCGTCGCCCTCGAGCGAGTGGAACGCGCGAACTGCCGCGCAGAGGTCGTCATGCGTGTCGATGACGAGGGCGCCGAGGAGGTCGTTCAGCATCGTCCAGCGGAGCGCGGCCTTGTCGTACTCGTACCGAAAGGTCCATTCAAGTTCGAACGGGTTCTCGAGCACGTCGGAACGACCGGCGACCTCGGCATAGACGTCGGGTCGGACGCACGCCCTCACCAGCGCCTGCCGGCGCGGACCGCCGTCCTCCCCGAGGCGCAGCATCCAGAGCCGTGCGGCTTCCGGCGACAGGAGGAAGTCGACGAAGCGCTCGGCCGCCTCGCGGTTCGGCGCGCCCCTCAAGATCCCCGCCGCGTCGGCGTTCACCAACGTGCGCCCCTCCGGCAGCGTGAACACGATCGCCGGCCCCACCTTGTCGATCTGCGCGGCGGCGTACTGATCGATCGAAGGGGCGCACGCGACCTGGCCGACCGCGCAGAGCTGCGGCACCTGGATCGAGAACTTGTTGTACGCGCTCACGTTGCCGCCCATCAGCCGCGCGATGCGGAGGCCTTCGTCGAAGTCGTACGACTGCAGCAGGATCTCGTAGAACGTGTGGTACGACGACGAGGACCGCGGGTCGGCCGCTCCGACCCAGCCCACGAGCCGCGGGTCGCACAGATCCCGCCAATCATCGGCGGCGACGCCCTGGAGCCGGGGCACGCGCGCGAACACTTCTCGGTTCGCCATGATCCCGAATCCGGTCAGCGCCGTGCCGAACCAGTAGCGCTCGGGGTCGATGATCGGGAAGCCGCCGAGCTCCAGCGCCACACCGTCCAGGACGTCGTCCGGCGGCTCGTAGCGCAGCAGAAGGTCCCTCGTCTTCAACGTGTCGTACGGATCGGTCCCGCCGCCGAACAGCATGTCGACTCCGATGCCGTCCGGCAGCACGAGAAACTGCTCCTCGATCCAGCGGAGCGTCTTGGTGCCGCCGCCGTGGTTCAACCACGTGATCTCCACCGCGTCGCCCTGGCGCGTGTAGAGCCACCGTCGAAACCCGTCTTCGAACTCCTTCTTGATCCCTTCGTGCTGGGGAGAGGTGATGACGAGCTGCAGCGTTCGGGCCGGAGGGCTCGGGTATCGGAACCCTTCGTCGCGACGGGAGAGGCCGAAGAGGAGAGCCGGGAGCATCAGCAGCGGGAGGAGGAGGACTCCTGCTTCGAAGAGGCGGCTGTGACCCATGCGTCGATCCTGCTCGGGAGGAATCGACAGCGTAGCGACTCGGCTCGATCGTGCACCGGGACTTCGACCCGGAGCACGCGCATGCATCGAGTCGCGAGGGCGCTCGCGGCGCGAGCCGCCTCGATCACATCGCCAGGTCGGGCGGATTCTCGGCGTCGATGACGTTGACCGTGTTCCGCCCGACTTCCTTGGCTCGGTAGAGCGCGAAGTCGGCGAGCTTCAGCAGCTTCTCGCGGCCGAAGCCGCTCCGCCCGCGGACGACGGCGCCGATGCTGATCGAGAGCAGCAGGCCATCTTCCGACTCCAGCCCGCGCCGCTCGACGTTCGCGCGCGCCCGCTCCATCGCCGCGCGCGTGTGGGCGAGTCCGGCGTCGGGAAGAACGGCGAGGAACTCGTCGCCCCCGATCCGCCCGACCTCGTCGGACGACCGGAGCGTCTGCTTCACGACCTCCGAGATCCGGCGAACGAACTCGTCTCCCATCAAGTGCCCGAAGTTGTCGTTCACCTTCTTGAGGTGATCGCAGTCGAAGAGCGCGATCGAGAGATCGTCGGCGTCCGAGATCGACTCGATGTGTCGCTCCAACGCGTCCAGGATGCCACGGCGGTTGTACAGCCCCGTCAACTCGTCGATGCGCGCCTCGTCGGACAGGCGTTGCAGGTCGATCGCCTTGAGCGCGAGCGCGGTGTGGGCCGCCACGGTGGCGAGGAGATCGGGGAGCAGGGCGCGGCGATCGGACACCTCGACTCCCAACACGCCGAGCTGTTCCTTGCCGGCGATCACCGGCACGAAGAACGTCGACGACGAGCTGGCGACGCCGAACGATTCGAGGCCGACGACGGGGCCTTCGTGGAAGATCGGACACCCGGTGGAGAACGCCATGCGCATCGCCCGGGGGATCTCGCTCGAGTGAAGGCTCACGTCGTGCAGCGGGAGTGGAACGTTGCCTCGCACGGAGAGCACTCCGCCGCGCAACGTGCCGTCCTCGGATCGCTGCAGGTAGTACGCGCGGTTCACGCCGAGCTCCTCGACGAGCCCCGCCGTCCCCGCCACCGCGATCGATTCGGCGTCCTGCGCTCCCGAGATCCGAGCGAAGATGACCGGCAGCGGGCCGAGGTCTCGAGCCGATACGCCCTCGAGCAGCTCCTCCGGGGAGTGCGCCGACACCGGCGCGACGGTCGGATCGACCTCGAACCCTCCGCCCGCGCGGATGCTCACGTCGAGGATCGGGCCGAGCACCTCCTCGATCGAGCAGCAGATGCGGCGCTTCGACTCGAACAGCGTCGCCACGGAGTCCATGATGGGCGCGTTCACGGCGGGCAGCGCGCACGGAGCGGGTGTCGCGTAGCCGAACGCGGTCACCGCGTGATCGGCCGCGGCCAGCATCCGGGACGCCGGACCGAGATCGAGGGAAGGGTCGAGCGTGAAACGCCCGTACGCGACGAGAGCATCGATCACGGAAGCGGGGGCTCCCGCGCGCTGGAGCAGGTCGCCCCCCAGCTCCCATCGGCACGACGGGTCGAGCGCGACCGAGACCCTCCGTTTCGAGGAGAGCCGCGCCGCGTCCCCCACGTGATGGAGAAGCCCGAGCGCGAGCGCATGGGTCGCTTGCATGAAACCGCCGTCTCGCGCGAGCGGTTCCGCCGCGATGGCGCACGCGATGCTGTGGCGCAGTAGGGGCGGTCCGAGCGGGTCGGTCCCGAGCATCGATCGCAGCCAATGGGTGGCGACCGAGACGAGCGCGAGGCGCGTCGAGCGGACCACGCCGAGGTGCTCGGCCGCCTCGACGGAGCCGGCCGGCTCGCGGCCGGGAAGCTGCGTGCGAGCGAGCCGGAGGAACGACATCTCCGCGAGCGAGTCTCCCGCGAGCGATTGCGCGATCGATCGGGTCGACCGCAGCTCCTCCCCTCCGAGCAGCAGACGAGTGAGCCCGACGGGGGCCGGCGGGAGCCCGGCGATCGCGCTCGCAAAGAGGTTGGTCGTAACGGCCATGAAAGTCTCGAGGCACTGGAACGACCGCGTCCCGAACTCAAGTCAGGCCTGACACGATCGCGAGCGAACCGACGTTCCGGGAATCTTGTCGGCCTCGAAACGTGCGGACTTGAGCAGGGCCTCCGGGTCTCGCCTGGTAGAGTGGCGGACGTTCGACGCAGCCACCCACCGATGCCCACCCCGACCGGCGCATCTAGAGTACGAACAAGGAGATCCGATGACCGACACAGGACGATCCGCGTACGCGGCGGCAGGTGTCGACACCGACCGCGGGGCCGAGTACCTGAAGAACCTGCTGTCCTACGTCTCACGGACCCGCGACTTCCGTCCCGGGTTGGGTCGTTCGTTGATCGACATCGGCTACTTCGCGACCGTGCTCGACATTGGACGCGGCCAAGGGCTCGCGCTCACCACCGACGGAGTGGGCACGAAGATCCTGGTGGCCGAGCTCGCCGAGCGGTACGACACGATCGGCATCGACTGCGTCGCGATGAACGTCAACGACCTCATCTGCGTCGGCGCCGAACCGATCGCAATGCTCGACTATCTCGCGATCCAGGACGCCGACCCCGCCGTCGCCTCTCAAATCGGCGCCGGGCTCTACGAAGGCGCGCGGCAGGCCGAGATCTCGATTCCCGGCGGTGAGCTGGCCCAGATCAAGGACATGGTCAAGGGCGTGCGGGAGAACTCGGGGATCGATCTCTGCGGCGCCGCGTTCGGGCTCGTTGGTACGGACCGCGTGAACGTCGGTCGCGACGCGAAGCCCAATGACGTGCTCATCGGACTACAGAGCACTGGATTGCACAGCAATGGATTCACGCTGGCGCGCCGCGTCCTGCTCGACGAAGCCGGCCTCGACCTCGACGCACATATCCCGTCGCTCGGCAAGACGCTCGCCGACGAACTCCTCACTCCGACTCGCATCTACGTTCCCCAGTGGAAGGCGCTCACGAACAACAAGGTGAGCCTCCGCGCGATTTTGAACATCACCGGCGACGGACTCTTCAACCTGACCCGCGTCGCGGCGCCGGTCGGCTTCGTGATCGACCACCTCCCGCCCCCGCCGCCGATCTTCCAGGAGATCCAGGAACGCGGCCGCATCCCGGTCGAGGAGATGTATCGCGTGTTCAACATGGGGATCGGGTTCTGCGTGGTGGTTCCCGAGGGCGAGGTGAGCGACGCGCTTCGCATCCTCTCCCGGTTCCCGGGCCGCGCCGACGTGATCGGCCGCGTCGTCGAGGATCCGGAGAAGAAGATCCAGGTCACCGCGCATCGCATGGTGGGGAAGAACGGCCACTTCTTTCGGACCTGACCAAGGCATGCTATAAGGGTTCCCGTAACAACGACTTCCTGCCTCAGGCGAGGCCGTTTCGGCCGGAAGTCGTCCTTCGCGTGCCCCTCGATGCCCCGTTCCGGTGGAACTCCGGATTCCACCGCGGGGGCGCGCGCGAGATTCACCGTCCAGAGGAGATCGTTCCGGTGGGCAAGAAGGTCCAGCGCTACTTCGACCAGGAATCCGTCTCGTTCGTCACGACCGCGTATCGACGAATCCAGGGCAAGCGGACGATCCCGAGCTTCCCGGTTCGGGCCCAGATCCAGACGCGGACGGCATGCAACGCACGCTGTGCGTTCTGCCCGAACACGACGGTCGGCGACGATCTATCGCAGGGCACGATGGAATGGGGCCTCTTCACGAAGATCGTGGACGAGCTCACGGCCCACGAGGTGGACGAGATCCATCCGTTCCTCATGAACGAGCCGCTGTGGGACAAGGACCTGCCGGAGAAGATCCGCTACATCGCCGATCGCAAGAAGCCCAAGACCAAGATCAAGATCAACACGAACGCGTCGTTCCTCACGCGCGAGGTCGGCCAGCGGCTCATCGACTCGGGCCTCTCGAAGCTGAATGTCTCGTTCCACGGCGTTCGTCCCGAGGTGTACGAGTTCAACATGGGGAACCTCAAGTACACCCCGCTGCTCCGCAACGTGCTCCGGTTCAAGGAGATGCTCGACGCTCACAAGAGGCCGAAGCCGAAGCTGCGCATCACGATGGTCAAGACGAAGGAGATCGTCGAGGACCGCGACAACATCCGCGCCTTCTGGGCCCAGCACGGCATCGGTTGCAACTTCCGCCCGCTCGGCAACCGCAACAACAAAGACGTCGAGATGAAGGGGATCAACTGGGAGGAGTGGCGCCCCTACACGTGGTGCAAGCGACCGTTCACGCAGATCTACATCCTCTTCAACGGCGACTGCGTGCTCTGCTGCTGCGACTGGAACCGGACCACGACGCTCGGCAACCTGCGCCACAACTCGATCGAAGAGGTGTGGAACGGCCCCGCGTACCGCCGCGTCCGCGATCTGTTCTTGCACCAGAACCGTCAAGACTTGCTCTGCGGCACCTGTCTCTACACGAGGTGAGGGGCCCGCTCCCCGCCGGCGATCAGATCGACCCTTTGGGTTCTCGACGACGAACGACGCAAAGATCGGCGACGAGGACCCGCCAGGCGCGGGACGGGCGGGAATCGGTCGGGCTCAGCGGTGGAGTTCGCGCGCCGCCCCCGGCGCTGCGTCGCCGCCCATCCGTTCCTCGGCTCGTTCGATGCGCTTCAGACCGGCCACCGGCGCCGGCTCCATCCGCGGGCCGAGCGGAAGCGGAGTGCCGCTCGCGGCGGCGAGCGCCGCGTGACCAAGCTGCTGCACCACGGTGGCGGTGACGTCCTCGATCGACGGGACGCCGGCGTCGCGGGCCAGGCGTCGCGTCGCCCCGAACAACCCCGCTCCGCTCGAGCCGAAGCCCGAGAGGAACAGCACGTCCGTGGTCAGCGGAGCGTTCGGATCCTCCGCGACGGTCAGCGCGGACCCGAGAACCTCGTCGATCACGCCGGCCGCGGCTTCCTCGATTCGATCGCGCGCGATTCGACGGCCGAAGAAGTCGACCTCCTCGCCGCGCCCGGGCCCGATCCGCTCCACGTCGAGAAGGAAGGACGTCGACAGCACCAGGAGGTCGGCGTCCGACCGCGCGAGCTCTCCCTCGAACACGGCCCGCTCCCGCTCGAACGCCGACGCGACGCACGTCGAAACGTCGCGCGCGCCGAGCAGGCCCGCCGCGAACGCCGCGTCCGGAAACGACGACCCGAACCGAGGAAGGTCGCCGTACACCTCGGCCAGCGCGGCCGCGAACCCGGTCGGAACGGAAAGCGGCTGCCACGGATGGCCGCGGCGCGGGTTGAAATCGGGAGGCTCCACGTAGAACTCGAGGCGCGGCTCGCCGGTCGGACGAAGGTACACGCGCGAGCGCCCCAACACGTCGACGCCGGGGGCGATCGCGAATCGGAGCGCGAGCGGCTCCGACCAACGACCCGCCCGGACCTCGGCACGGTCGTCCGACGTGACGACCTCGGCCCGCGAACGATCCTTCGTCGCACGAACCTCGAGCCGCGACGTCGATGGGGCAGGGGGTCCTGGGAACGCGGCGGGTGTCGTGGGCGTCGAATCGCCGCCGGCCGTCATGGGTCCGCGCACGTCGACGAAGAACGTGTCGAAACGCTCCCCCCGTGTGCTTGGTTCGACCTCCACGACTTCGACGTTTCCCGGGCTGGACGAGCGTCGCGCCCCCTCGATCGCGAACGTGGCTCCGGCCGCCCCGAACGAGACGTCGGTCAAGCACCCCCACGGGAGGATCGAGACGTTCGCCCGTTCCTCGCCGTCGAAGCCGGCCGCCGCGCCCAGCACCACGCATCGGACTCCGCCGGCAGCGAGCGAGGAGACGAACGTGGTCGCGTCGAACGCCGCGGCGACGCGCGGCAGCCCCGCGGGAAGGAGCAGGGCAAGCGACTCATCGCGGGGACGCGCCACGAAGCTGACCCGGGGCTCGCCGCCGGTCGCCCCCGCCGAGCCGGTGAAGAACGCGGCGTCGGCCGCGAACCGCTCCCGCGGCCCGAGCTCGAGCCGCGTCAGCGTCCCTTCCGTTCTCAGGCGACGAAAGTGCGGAAGCCAGCCTTCGCGCATGCCTCGATCGACGAGGTCCGCGCCGAGCCCATGCGCCACGACGACGATGACGCGCGGCGGCAGACTCGCCGGCATGGAGCCGGGACGGGCCGGCACCGATTCCGAAGGCCGATCGGGGCGCGTCCCCTCGAGCACACGTTCCGACTTCTCGAAAACGGTGCCGCAGGCGGCAAGCCCGAGGAAGGACGAGAGGAAGGCGATCTGGATCCTCATGGCGAGCGGAAGGTACCACGTCGTTGCGGTCGTTCCAGGGACGACGGCGAAAGGAACCGGCCGCCGATCCGGCACGTCCCGGCCCCCTCGTCGACCTCCGATGGAAAGGGTAGATTCGTCCCCGACGCGTCCCGGAGGTCCTTCATGTCGGTTGCCACGCTCCTCCCGCTGCTGCTCGCGTTCGCCCTCCAGGACGAAGACGCCGCGTCCGACCCGCTGGCGCGGGCCGTCGAGCTGTTCAGCGCTTCCGAACCAGACCTCCAGACAATGGTCCTCCGGGACATCGAGAACGAGCTCGCGCGCTCGAGCGACGCGGGGGTTCGCGACATGGTTGCCCGGACCGAGCGCGCTCGCCGCGAGCTGAAGCTCCAGAAGTGGACCGGCGTCGAGATGTTCGACAAGGACGTCTACGCCCCAGTGGCGGCCGAGCGCCAGCTCGTGCCCGCGGACGCCGATGACGCGCAGTCGGCCTACGAGCTCATGCGGCCGTGGGAGAACCAACCCTCCCTCCACGGTTGGCGCTATCGGTACGACTACGCCTCGAACAAGGCGTGGGAATGGGACTCGGACCCGGGACCGGAGGCGCGGCTGAACGACTACCTGACGGGATACACCACCAACGCGGACGTCCTCCTCGCGTGGCTCGAGAGCCGCTTCGACTTCGACAAATCGTTCGACAAGCTCGCCGACTATTTCAACCACGCCTACTGCGATCGTTACGTCAGCGCGTTTCCGAACGTCACGCTGTACGACTCGTGGGCGTCGCAGAACGGCATGGAAATGCCCGACACCGAGGTGATCGCCTTCGCGGTGCGCGTGGCGGGCGACAAGTCGTTCCGCTCGCCGATTCCCAACAACTCGAAGCGCGCGCAGCTCTACGACCGGATACGCAAGGAGTTCCTCGGCTACTACCGCCATCGAACGTGGGTCGAGGCGGCGGCGGGTGTCTATCTGAACCCCGAGTGCGAGATTCGGTCCGATCACGAGCCCCTCCGCCTGAGGCTGATCACGTCGTTTGCCATGTTCGACTCGGACGTCGAGAAGGTCCGCACGCAGTTCATCAAGGCGGGGAGCCGGGACGCCTACGTCGAGGTCATGGACGGGCTGATGGAGGATCCGAAGGTCGCGGCGGCGGCGAACGCGTGGCGGGAGGCGCGCAACGAGTCGCGCTGGGTGGTCGCCCGAGTCGCGTACAAGGTCCTGCGCCGGTATCGCCTGCTCTCCGATGGATGAGGATGCACGAAGATGGACGACGATCGATGACCGAAGGTCCGCTTCACGGAAGGAACCGCGCATGTTGAACGTTGGCGACGCCGCACCGGCGTTCTCGATCCCCGATCAGTCCGGCCGAATCCGCACCCTCGACGAGTTCCGCGGCCGGCGTCTCGTCCTCTGGTTCTATCCCAAGGCCGACACGCCCGGCTGAAGCATCGAAGGCGGCGGGTTCCGTGATCGAACCCCCAACTTCGAGGAGGTCGGCGCAGTCATCCTCGGCGCCTCGTTCGACGGCGCGAGCGAGAACTCGGCGTTCAAGGAGAAGAAGTCGTTCCCGTTCGACCTGCTGTGCGACACGGAGCGCAAGCTCGGCCTCGCGTACGGCGCATGCACCGACGCACGCGCGAAGCACCCCGATCGCGTCAGCATCGTCATCGACGCCCAAGGACGCGTGGAGCGCGTCTACCCGAACGTCAACCCGCTCACGCACGCCGACGTCGTGCTGCGCGACTTGGGCGGAACACCCCCGAAGGGCGGGTTCCTGAAGCGTCTGTTCGGCCGCGGGTGAGTTCTCGAGCCGTCCCTCGGACGAAGCGTCGACGTCACGGGACGGCGACCGGCCGAGGGCGGCGCCGCGACGTCAGCGGAAAGAGCTCTTGGCGCAGCCAGTCGCGCGGCATTTCGTCGTCGGCGGGATAGCCGATTCGCGCCGGCGCCCGATCGCGCGGCCAGTATGCGGTCCTGAAGATCCAGTCCCACGCGCTCAGCACGATTCCGAAGTTCTTCGCCGCGCCGCCTTCGTCCGAGGCGTCGTGGTGCCACAGGTGCATCCCCGGCGAATTGAACACGTAGCCGAGGGGGCCGAGCGACACACGGAAGTTCGCGTGGTTGAAATGCCCCCACGCGGTCGCGAACACCGCCACCGCGAAGAGCGGTGCGGCGTCTCCCCCGAGGAAGAGCAGCGGCACGTAGAGCAGCGACCGGTAGACGACGATCTCGATCCAATGGAACCGGAAGTTCGCCGCCCAGTCGAGGTACGGCGCGGAGTGATGCACCTTGTGGAACCACCAGAGGAGCGGAACACGATGCAGCAGGTTATGGACGCACCACTGCAGGAAGTCGCTCACCACCAGGTAGGTGATGAATTGCGTGACGAACGAGCGGCCGGCCAGCCACCCGCTTCCCGACCACAGGTTCAGTTCGGTGAGTCGGCCGTTCGTCCATTGGGCGAAGGCCGCCACGACTCCTCCCGCCAACACCGCGTACAGATGCCCGTTGAACGCGACGTAGACCAGATCGTTCAGGATCTCGCGCCGCAGCGGACCCTGCTCGGGCCGCGCCGGGCGCCAGCGCTCCAGCCCGACGAACGCGAGCGAGACCAGCCCGAGCCAGTGCAGGTACTCCATGGGGTCATCCGATCGAGCGCGCGGCAAGCCGCCGTCTCGTCACGAACGGCAACACCCAAAGGTACAGACCGCTGACCCACAGGAACAGCAGGACGAGCGCCGAGGGGAAGAAGATCCAGTGCTTCGCGGCCGCGTGGAAGAACGAGCCGTCGTGGATCTGCTCGATCAGGTCCGATCGACGCCGCGCCGCGTGCAGCACGGATCCGGTCGCGGTGTCGACCTGGATCTCGATCCCCGACTTCGCCTGGACCTTCACGATCCCTCGATCCGGCCGCACGTCGAGGCGATCGACGTCGTCCCAGCCCGCGACGCCCGCGTCGGACACGCTGCTCGCCGCGTCGAGGATCGCCTGGAAGGTGACGGAAGGGTCGCCGCCCACGCCCCGGGACATCGGCGGCTGCACCCACGCCGCCTCCTTCTTCCACTGGAGCAGGAGACCGCTCCCGATGACGATCAAGAGCGGCAATGCGACGAGGATGCTCGCGTGGCGATGGAGCTTGCGCGACCAAACGTTCAGGAATCGACTCGTCATCGGCGGTCCGCGACCTCGCCCTCGCCTCGCTCGGGATCGACACTCTCGTCGGGCAAGCGCTCCGGCCCCAACGGCTCGTCGCAAGCGGCGCCGAAGAAGACGACACCGGCCGTGCCCACGCAAGCTCCCGCGACGAACGTCGCGGCGAACCGGTTCACCACCCTGGACATTCCATCCTCCTCGCGGTTCGTGGTTCCCCGGGCGGAATCCGGCAAGCGGCGCGCGAGCCGACAGCGTACGAGGACGCCGCGAATACGGTCAATACGGATCGCCGAGACGATGCATCCCGCATGCCCTATCTGCTCGCCGAACTTCCCGTACCATACGCGCCCCGTCGTCGTCCCGAGGTTCATGATGCTCCGCGACCGCTTCCTCGTGCTCGTCTTCGTCTTGCTCCTCTCCCCACTCCCGACCGTCTCCGCGGACGAGGAGCCGGCGCCCCCTCCGATGCCCGAGAAGCTCCTCCAGACGCTGAAGTGGCGGTGCATCGGTCCGTTTCGCGGCGGGCGTTCGTGCGCGGTCGCCGGCGTCCCGAGCGAGAGAGACACGTATTACTTCGGCAGCACCGGCGGCGGCGTGTGGAAGACGAACGACGGCGGACGGTCGTGGAGGAACGTATCCGATGGGTTCTTCGGTGGCTCGATCGGCAGCGTCGCCGTCAGCGAGTGGGACCCGAACGTGGTCTACGTCGGCACCGGCGAGAAGACGATCCGCGGCAACGTGTCCTCGGGCGACGGCGTCTGGAAGTCGCTCGACGCCGGCAAGTCATGGAAGCACGTCGGCCTCGCGGACGGCCGTCACGTCGCGCGCGTCCGCGTCCATCCGCGCGACCCGGACCTCGTCTTCGCCGCGGTAATGGGACACCTCTCCGGACCGAACGCCGAGCGCGGCGTCTATCGCAGCAAGGACGGCGGCGAGAGCTGGGAGCGCGTGCTGTTCGTCGACGACCGCGCCGGTGCCGTCGACCTCTGCATGGACCCGACCAACCCGCGCGTGCTCTACGCGTCGACGTGGAGGTTCCTCCGCACCCCGTTCAGCCTCGAGAGCGGCGGCGAAGGCTCCGGCGTCTGGAAGAGCGCCGACGGCGGCGACACCTGGCGCGACATCACGCGAAATGAAGGCCTGCCGAAGGAGGGGCCGGTCGGCATCGCCGGAGTCGCCGTCTGTCCCTCGCGTCCCGAGCGCGTCTACCTGATCCTCGAACACGAGAACGGCGGCGTGTTCCGTTCGGAGGACGGTGGCGACAAGTGGGCCCGCGTCAACGACGAGCGCGCCCTGCGCCAACGCGCGTGGTACTACACGCGCATCTACGCCGACCCGTCCGACGCGGACGTCGTGTACGTCCTGAACGTCGAGCTCCACCGCTCGAAGGACGGCGGGAAGACGTTCTCCTCGATCTCCGTGCCTCACGCGGACAATCACGACCTATGGATCGACCCGCACGATCCGCTTCGCATGATCGAGTCGAACGACGGCGGCGCGAACGTCTCCATCGACGGGGGAGAGACGTGGACCCGGCAGGACGCTCAACCGACCGCGCAGTTCTATCGCGTCGTCACTGACGATGCCTTCCCGTACCGAATCTACGGCGCGCAGCAGGACAACAGCACCGTGCGGATCCTCTCGCGGAGCGACGGAAGGTCGATCGGCCCGCGCGATTGGGAACCGACGGCCGGCGGCGAGAGCGGGCACATCGCACCTCATCCGCTCGATCCCGATGTCGTGTACGGCGGTTCGTACGGCGGATACCTGACCCGAGTCAACCATCGCACCGGCGAAGCCCGCGACGTGAACGTCTGGCCCGACAACCCCATGGGCTGGGGCGCGGAAGGAGCACGGTACCGATTCCAATGGAACTTCCCGATCTTCTTCTCGCCGCACGACCCGAACGTGCTCTATGCCGCCTCGAACGTCCTCTTCAGGACGGAGACCGAAGGACAGCGGTGGGAGGCGATCTCGCCCGACCTCACCCGCGACGACGCCAGCAAGCTCGGCCCGTCCGGCGGTCCGATCACGAAGGACAACACCAGCGTCGAATACTACTGCACGATCTTCGCCGCGCTCGAGTCACCCTATGAGAAGGACCTGCTCTGGACGGGTTCGGACGACGGACTCATCCACGTCTCCAAGAACGGCGGCGCGTCGTGGGCAAACGTCACCCCGCGCGACCTCCCGGAGTGGTCGCAGATCAACTCGATCGAGACGCACCCCTTCGAGAAGGGCGGTCTCTACGTCGCCGTGACGAGGTACAAGCTCGACGACTTCGAGCCGTACCTCTACCGCACGACCGACTACGGCAAGAGCTGGACGCGGATCGACTCCGGCATCGACCGATCCCACTTCACCCGAGTCGTGCGCGCGGATCCCGAACGGGCGAAGCTGCTCTACGCGGGCACTGAGCGCGGCGTCTATGTCTCGTTCGACGACGGCGGCCGCTGGCAGCCGCTGCAGTCGAACCTCCCGATCACCCCCGTCACCGACCTCGCCGTGAAGGAGGGCGACCTCGTCGCCGCGACGCAGGGACGATCGTTCTGGATCCTCGACGACCTCGACCATCTCCGCCAGATCGAACCGAGTCAGATCGACGAGGGGGTCCACCTCTACCGGCCAGAGCCGGTCTGGCGGGCGAGAGGGAGCACCAACGGCAACTCCGAACGTTCCGGCGAGAACCCCCCCGCCGGCGTCGTGATGCGCTACCTGCTGAAGGAGAAGCCGAAGGACGACGTCGAGGTCGCGCTCGAGATCCTCGACCCGGACGGCGCCTCCGTGCGCCGGTTCTCGTCCGCGGCGACGGCGAAGGAGACCAAGGACGTGAAGCTCGAGGTCAAGGAAGGAATGAACCGCGTCGAGTGGAACCTCGTCCATCCCGGCGCGCGGAGCGTCGACGGGATGATCCTGTGGGCCGGCTCGCTCGACGGGCCGCGCGCGATACCCGGCGACTACACGGTGAGGCTCGTGATCGGCGGCGACGAGCGCACGACGTCGTTCACCCTGCGCAAGGACCCTCGGAGCGAAGCGTCTCTCGACGACGTTCGCGCCCAGTTCGACTTCCTGATCGCGGCCCGCGACAAGCTGACGGAGACGCATGAAACGATCCTCACCATCCGCAGGGTCCGCACGCAAGTGAACGACGTCCTGGCGAAGCTCGGCGACGGCGAAGACGCGACGTCGCTGGAGAAGGACGCCCAGGCGCTCATCGGGCGACTGACGAAGATCGAGGAAGCGCTCTATCAAACGAAGAACCAGAGCAGCCAGGATCCCCTGAACTTCCCCATCCGCCTGAACGACAAACTGGCCGGCGTCGCCAACTCCGTCGCGTCGGGCGGCGACTACCGTCCCACCGATCAGGCCGTCCGCGTGTACGAAGAGATCGCCGCCGCGATCGACGCGGAGCTCGCGACGTTGCGCGACATCCTCGACGAGGATCTCATCGCGATCGAGTCGAGGATCGCAACGTGCGGCGTTCGATTCGTCGACCCGAGCTCTCCCTCTGGCCACGAAGTCGAGCGGTAGCCAAAGCAACGCAGCCCGGGGCAACGGAGGGCCGCACGATACGGGAGGTCCTTCGTGCGCGGGCCCTTACGGCAGGATCGTAAACGTGTCCGCGTTGGTCAGCCCGTTCGGTCCGAAGCCGACCAACGCCTGCACGATCGCCTGGACGCCGATGATCGACGCATCGGAGGGCGTGAAGGTGCGAAAGACGTAGACGCCCGTGCTCGGGATGGTCCCCGTACCGAGGAGGAACATGAAGTTCGGGTCGAAGTACAGAGTGCCGTAGCCCGTCGGGATGGTCGCGGGGGCGACGCCGACCGCGAACAGCCAGGTCTCGTTGACCGGCCCGAGGATCCCGAACGCGGAGAAGGTGAGGACCTGGATCGGCGCGCGCCGGTAGATGCCCGGCCAGACCGCCTCGTCCGCCCCGATGTCCTCGCCGGCTCCGAAGCCCCACGCCTGCCCGTCGATGTCGGTGAACGGCGCGCCGGGTGTCGCTTTGTCCACGACCGGGCTCGTCGGCACGACGTGGTAGTCGTCCATCGTCGCGTCGACGAAGCGCGGGTTCGCGATCACCGAGCCGAGGACCGGGCCCACGCCGGCGCCCGTCGTCGTCCCGTTCGTGTTCTGGAAGAAGCAGTTCGCGAGGATCTGCACGTTCGGCGCGTTCATCTCGCAGCCGTACCAGCCGTTGTTCGCCGCGATGTTGTGCGCGAGCACCCCGGTCATCGGGAAGTTGACCTCGGAGACCGCGTAGCCGGTCCGCGTCGACCCGACCACCGTGTTGTGCGCGATGACGACCACTGGATAGTCGAAGACGAGGATCCCGTCGGCCGGGCCGATCCCGTAGACGACGTTCCCGACGACGGTCGCCGAGCCGCTCGCGGTCGCCGACGTGTTGAACAGCAAGATCGCGCGGTTCGCGGTCCCCTGGAACACGTTGTTCCGGACGATGACGTCGCCGTCGTTCCAACACGCCACGGAGCCCGACCACCAGTCGAAGTTCGGCCCGTTCCGGAACGTGAAGCCGGAGACTTCGCCGCTGCCGTCGAGGCGCACGAGCGCGTCCTGCGGCGCCCCCCACGCGTGTCCCGCGCCATCGATGATCGCGTCGTTCGCGCCGCGCCCGACGAGGTCGACGCCCGCGGGGACGACGATCGGGAAGAACTCGCCGTTGAGCAGGTCGTACACGCCCGGCAGGACGTGGATCACGTCGCCCGGCACGACGGCGACGATGGCGCGGCCGATCGACTTCCACGGTGCGGCCGTCGTGCCCTGGCCGGAGACATCGTTGCCGGTCAGCGAGCTGACGTAGACGTCGGCGGGGAACGCGACGGAAGCGGTGAGCCAGACGATGCAGGAGCCGACGATGCGGAGGTCCATGGCGATCCTTTCGGCAAGTTCCCGAATGGACCGATTCTCCCCCGACCCGCGAAGAGGGTCAATCGTTCGCCGGCGGTCGCACTGCCAACCGGGTCCCCACCCAGTCGGGGACGAGTTCGCCGCGCGCGAGCCGAACGGCGATCGCCTCGAGCTCGATCGCGGTCGGCGGCCGAGCGACGTCGGCCCGCGGCGTCTCGCGACGCAACACCAGCCAGTCCTCGGCGTCATCGAGGTGGATGGAGTGATCGAGAGGCAGCACGACTTCCTCGTCCGCGACGACCGCGGTCGTCAGGTTCGCGCCCTCGATCGGCTCGATCCGCACGCCGTCCGCGGAGAGGCGGGCCAGGGCGACCACGCCGCTCGATGCGGCGTGGATCAGGACCCGGCGCCGGTGGCGCGACTCGGGCGGAGGAATGTAGCGCAGCTCCAAGCCGTGCTCGTCGACGAGGTAGGCGCCGTGCAGCGCACCGGGCGTCGCGGAACCTCCGTCGTGGTGGAGCGAGATGGCGAGTCCGAGCAGGACGGCCGCGGCCAGCGCCGTTCCCGCTCGGATCCACCCGACACGACCGGCGACGACCGGCGCCGTGGGGAGCCGCACGCCCGCCTCCCCCGCCTGACGGGGGGCCAGAAGCGCGACGTTTCGGTCCAGGCACCGGGGGCAAGCGACCAGGTGCCGTGCGAGCGCCGAGCGAAGATTGCCGTCCTCGATCCGTCCGGCCTCCAGCGCGCGAAGCTCCTCGGGCGCGGGGCAGGGCGAGAACGAAGCGATCTCGCGTTCGATGGAGCGTAATTCCGAGCGGGCATAGCCACCCAGAAGACGCTCGAGCTGGGGATTCGAGTCGTCGGGTCGGGACATTGGTCACGCATTTTCCAAACGAGAGGAACGCTCCCCCACCGGCTCATGGGCCATCGTTTCCGCATCAAATGCGGCGAGCTTGCGCCGCAGAAACGCGACTCCGTGCGCAAAGTCCCGCTTCATCGTGCGCACGCTCGCGCCGATCCCGTGCAGATCGTCGTAGGTCTTGCCGTCGAGCAGGCGGGCGCGCACGACCAGCGCCGCTCGAGGGTGGGACTCCGCGAGCTGGACCAACGCCTGGTGGACCGCCTCGGCGACGTCAGAGGCGCGATCCTCGGCGAACCGTTCCGGACCGGGCGACGCGGCGTCGGCGACGGGCGCGAGCCCCTGCGGGTCGCGGCGCGGGACGAACTCGCGACACGGCGGCTCGAGCCCCCGCGGATCCTGGGACGAGTCGACGCGCCGATGCGTCCACGTGTGCGCCGTCTTAAGGCAGATGCCGGAGTACGAGCCGAAGTTCTTGCAGTTGCCGCAGCGGACTCGGCCCCGCTCGCGTCGTTCCGCCGAGATCGCGCAGCGGATCGCGGTCTGCCGCAGATACGCCAGGAACGCGGCGAGCCCCCGGCCAAAACCGCCGCTCCGCACGTCGCGGTCGGAGAGGAGGCGGCTCCACACCTCCTGCGCGAGATCGTCGGGGTCGAACAACGATCGGGGCCGATGAGCGAGATAGCGCGTCGCGAAGCGCGCGAGCTGCTCCTTCAGGAAGCAGGGATCGCGCCCGAGGAACTCGTCCAGCCGAACGTCGGCCCCCTCCTCGACGACGCCGCAGCCGGACCGGTCGCCGATGTGCTGCGGGCAGCCACGGCACGGTCGATGGTCGATCAAGTTCGCGGGACGTTCGCTCACGGCATGTCTTCTTGGCGAGCCGGCACTTTGCGAGTGGAAGGCCAGCCTACTACGACCATGCTCGTTCCATGCGTCGATCCGACGGCGAGGGTTCGCGAGTCTACCGGGCCGACGGCGGAGTGGTTCCGGCTCTTCGCGCGACGCGAAAGGACCGAGCAAGGACTCGGACCCCTACAATCGGCCGCTCGCGCAATCCGAGCCACGGCGGAAGCAAATGATGAGACTCGCTCTTCACTGGCAGATCCTCCTCGGCATGGCGCTCGGGGCGGCGATCGGCCTCCCCCTGAACGTCCTGGCCGAGAACGGACTGATCTCGGAGGAGATCCCGCGCACGCTCGCGTTCTACGGCAAACGCGTCGGCGACGTCTTCCTGCGGCTCCTGTCGATGGTCGTGACGCCGCTGATCTTCACGTCGCTCGTGACCGGCATCGCGGGGACGGGCAACCTGAAGGGTCTCGGCCGGCTGTCCGGGATCACGTTCACCTATTACATCGCGACGAGTCTGCTCGCGATCTCGACCGGCATCCTCCTCGTGGACACGATCAAACCCGGCGCCGGCGCGGACTTCGCCACCCTGGAGCAAGCGGCGGCGGGCGAGGACACCAGCTCGGTGATCACTCCCGAGATCCTGGAGAGCGGTTCGAGCGTCGGCGCGACGCTCTGGAACCAGCTCCTGAACCTCATCCCGGCGAACCCGATCGCGGCGTTGGCCGACCCATCCAACCGCTCGATCCTCGCCGTCATCTTCTTCGCGCTTCTGTTCGGCGTCTTCATCATCCGCACCGGCGGCAAGCACGGGCAACGCCTCGCCGAACTGTTCGAGGCGGGCTTCGAGGTGATGATGAAGATGACGCTCTTCATGATCCGCCTCGCGCCGATCGGCGTGTTCGGGTTCATGATCTACGCCGCGGCGGGGAAGGGGCTCGACGTCTTCGCCGCGCTCGGGCTCTACATGCTGACCGTGCTGGCGGGCCTCGCGATCCACGGGCTCGTGACGTTGCCGCTCCTCCTGAGGTTCCTGGCGCGTCGCGACCCGTGGGAGTTCTTCCGAGCCATGTCGCCCGCGTTGTTGACCGCGTTCTCCACGGCGAGCAGCTCGGGCACGCTGCCGGTCACGATCACGTGCGCCGAGAAGCGCGCGGGGATCCCGAACCGCGTCTCGTCCTTCGTGCTGCCGCTCGGCGCGACGATCAACATGGACGGGACCGCGCTCTACGAGGCGGTCGCGGTGCTGTTCATCGCGCAGGCCCTCGGCAACGACCTCGGCGCGGCGCAACAGATCGTCGTCGCGTTCACGGCGCTGCTCGCCTCGGTGGGTGCAGCCGGCATCCCCCACGCGGGCACCGTCATGATGGTCGTGGTGCTCCAGGCGGTCGGTCTCCCGGTCGAGCACGTCGGCCTGATCCTCGCCGTCGACCGCGTGCTCGACATGTGCCGGACCAGCATCAACCTGTGGAGCGACGCCGTGGCGACCGCCGTCGTGGGACGATTCACTTCGGCCGACGATCACGCCGCGCTGGAGGCCGCGGCGGCCGCGGCCTCCAGCGCCAAGGACCGAGCGAACTGAAGGGACGCAGCGCCGCTCTTGGCGCATCGGTGGTATCGTGGCGCCGCCGCAAGGACGGGTGGACCTCGAGGAGAGCAGAATGCCGGAAGACGAGGAGGCGGATCGACAGGAACGGTCAATGCAGGCGCCGCGGCGGGCGCGTCGGCGGGTCGGCCGAAACATCGAGACCGGGAGCGTCCTGCAGCGCACGTTCGCGATCTGGGCGCGGAACGTCGTTCCCTATTCCTTGCTCGCGATCGTCCTCGCGATCCCGGTGTACGTCTACTCGTACTTCGCGGCACGCGTGGAGCCGTCGGAGGGCGGTTGGCTCGCGTGGATCCCCGCGTTCCTCCTCGGCATCGTCGTCAGCTTCATCACGAGCGGGTTCATCACGTACAGCGTATTCCAGCAGCTCCGCGGCTCACGAGTCTCGATGCTCGACTGCCTCCAGGCCACCATGAGCCGACTCATCCCGATCATGGTGGTCGCCACCGTCGCCGGGATCCTCATTGGGCTCGGGGCCGTCGCGCTCGTCGTCCCCGGCATCATCCTGCTCTGCATGTTCTACGTCGTGGTGCCGATCGCGGTGGTCGAGACGCCCGGGGTCATCGCGACCCTGAAGAGGAGCCACGAGCTCACCAACGGCCACAAGTGGAGCATCTTGGTGCTCGTGATCATCCTTGGCATCCTGGTCGGAATCACGTCGGGCATCCTGACCGCCGTGCTCTCGATACCGACCGAGCCGAACAGCGCCATGGCGACGGCCATCGAAGCGATCATCTCCGCCGCCTTCGGTGCGATCGGAGCCGTCGCGCAGACGATCGTCTATCACGACCTGCGCACCGGCAAGGAAGGAATCGACGTCGACCAGCTCATCGCGGTGTTCGAGTAGCACGGTCGTTCAGCGCGAACGCGGACCGCGAGCGCCGTTCGACGATTCGCGTTTGAACTCACGGCGCTTGCCCAACACGAGCTCCGCCTCGTGATGGCGACGCTGCGCGCGGTAGAAGTCCCCGAGGAACCGGCGCGCGTCGAACTCGCGACCCGCCGCGTCGAATCCGATCTTGTTCGCGATCTTGTCCGCGATGGTGCGCAGCTTTCGGCCCCGATCCAAGCTCCGATCGCGCAGCAGTTGCTCGAGCACCTGCAGCTCGTAGACGCCGTAGACGTCGAGCTGGGCTGCGCTGAACGCGTAGCGAGCGCCGCCCGAGCCGCCGCCGCGTGATGCAGCTACGTCCGGGGACAACGTCACGTGGGGCGCATGGACGACGAGCGTCCCCCCGATCACGTCGCCGAGGCGAAGCCGATCTCGATTGAAGAGCGGCAGCGCGGCGAAGATCCCGATCCAGGCGAGCGACAGGAACGCGACCCAGGTCGGCGCCGCGCCCTGGAACACGTCCTGCCCCGTCCACAGCGCGATCGGGAGCAGCAGCTCCGCGTTCCTCGTCAGGTTCCTCGCGAAGACCGCATACGGCGTGAGCGGTCCGCCGTGCCGATCGATGACGCGGAGGCGAAGCGCCTTCTTCCCCGGGGTAACGCCGAGCCGGCGACCCTCGAACCAGACGAAGTAGAAGTTCCAGATCAGGAAGAGCAGGATCGTGCCGAACGCCGACCCTAGGCCCGAACCACTCCAGTACAAAAGGGAGTTCGCCACGGACACGAAGAACACGAGCCCGCACACGATCAGCATGTCGATGACCAACGCACCGGCGCGCTCGCTGATCGACGCCACGCGGAAGCGGACCGCCACGCCCTCCGGCGTGACAACGTCGCGCCACCGATCGGACCGCGCCGCCTCGGCGCCCGGGTCAATGGGGCTCACTGTCCCTCCTCCGCGGCACGAAGTAGATGTACCACGCCACGATGGTGCAAAGCGCCAGCGCGTAGCGCGCCACGACGTCGGTCACGACCTGCCGAAAGAACCCTTCGATCAGGCCGGCGATCAGCAGCATCACGACCGCACCGAGCACCACGGCGGCGCCCGTTCGTCCCGCCCGCGCGAGGTTCTCGAGCCGCGTCGAGCGGCCGGGGAACAGCAGCGCTTGACCAAGGGAGAGCCCAGCCGCCGCGGCGAGGATCACGGCGAAGATCTCCGTGATGCCGTGAGGGAGGATCCACCCGAGGAGGTCGACGACGAGGCCGCGCTCGGCATGCAGAGCCAGGAACGCGCCCAGGATCAGGCCGTTGACGAACAGGAGCGCAAGCGTCGGGACGCATCCCGCGATCCCCGCCACGAAGCACAGGATCGCCACCTGTGAGTTGTGCGTGAAGAGCTGCGCCGCGAAGAGCGACAGCGCGTCCAACACACCGTGATGGGTCTCGTAGAGGTTGTCGCGCAGGAACTCCGTCGAGGCAGCCGGCGTCCGCCCCGCCGCCATGTCCTCGGGCACGAACGCGTAGTACTTCTCGGAGTCCGCGCTCACCAGCTTGGCCCCGACCGAGATGCCGACCAGCAACGTGACGCTCGCCACGATCACGTAAGTGCGCAGGCGTCGCACCGCTTCCGGCCACGCCTTGGTGAAGAACGAGACGATGCTCTCCCACAGCCCTCCCCGCGCCCCGTAGACGCAGCAGTACGCCCGCGCGCACAGGCTCTCGAGGTACTCGATCAGGTTCTGGTCGAGCGAGATCGCCCGCGCCACCGACAACGACGAGATCGTCGCCCGGTAGAGGACCGGCAGCCGATTCACGTCGCGCGCCGAGACGAGCCGCAGACCGTGACGCTCGATCCGGGCCACGATGCGCTCCAGCTCCCGCCAAGTCCCCTGGCGCTCGCGCCGGAAGTCGACGCTCCTGAGCTCGACCCGCGTCATCCGACGAGCTCCCGGCGCTTGATCTCGAGGTACTGGTTGATGACCGTCGCCGACACCGCCTGCCACGGCGCGTCGACGCAATGAACGCCGAGCCGGCGCAGCTTCCGGAGCACCAGGTCGCGCTCCGACTTCAGGTCGTGGGCGACGACGCTCCGGCCGAGATCGAGCCGCGAACGCGGGGCGGCGTCGACCAGCGACTCGACCAGCGGATCTCGGAACGTGACGAACAGGATGAGGTGGCGTCGCGCCAGCCGCGCGAGGTTGTCGATGAGGAGCTGGGCCGTGATCGTGTCCACGAACTCGGTCACGACGACGATCAACGCGCGCCGGCGCAGACGGCTCGAGAGCTCCATCAGGCCCAGCGTGAAGTTCGTCTCGCGCGGCGCGGCATCGATCGCGGCGGCTTTGCGCTGCAGGCGGTGGTAGCCGGTCATGCCGCCGGTCGGCTCCAGCCACTCGCGCGGCTGCGCGTCGAAGGCGAGGAATCCGACCCGATCGCCGGTCTTGACCGCCACGATCGCGAGGGTCAGCGCGACGTGGACGGCGCGATCGAGACGGGTCATACCGTCGAGCGGCTCGGTCATGAGCCGTCCGGTGTCGAGCGCGAGGACGACCTGGTGGTTGCGCTCGGCCCGATGCTCGCGACAGAGCAGCATGCGGTGCCGCGCCGACGCCTTCCAGTCCATCGTGCGGCGATCGAACCCCGGCTGGAACTCGCGGAGCGCCTCGAACTCCGATCCATCGCCGATGAATCGAACCGACTTGAGACCGGTCGACAGCGCTTCCCGCTCGAGGAAGCGGATCGCCTCGCTCCGCACCCGGGGAAGGTCCGGCGTCACGAGGACGTTCGCGCCGACCTCTCGCCGCCAGGTGCGCCGGACGAGGCCGAGCGGACCGGTCCACGCCAGCCACAACGCCTCGATCGCCGCGTTTCCGCGTCGCAGGGCCCGGAACGGGACCTGGACGCGCGCGGTCCTCCCGCTGGCGACGGCGACGAGGATCTCGCCGCCACCCTCGAGACGAGGATCGAGCTCGGGAAGGAGCCGCAGGTCGAGCCGGCCGCGATCGCAGCCCACGCGGACGGCGATCGCGGCCTCGCCGCCGATGGAGACCGCCGGCGGCGCCGTCACGTCGATCCGCAGTCGCCGGCGCAACGGACAACGGGCCGCGTCGAGCGCGAAGACGAACGCGAACCCGCCGAGGAAGGCGCACCAGACGACCCAGAGGCGCTCGTCGACCAGCGCCGGCAAGAGCGCCGGGACGAAACCGAGCGCACCGACGAACATCGCGCGCCGCGTCGGGCTCATCGCGGCGCCGCCATCTCCTCGAGAATGCGCGCCACCACCGCGCGCGGCGTGTCGCCCTCGATCTCGGCGCCCGGGGACGGGACGAGCCGGTGACCGAGCAGCGGCGGACAGAGCTGCTTCACGTCGTCCGGGATGACGAAGTCCCGGCCGTCCAGCGCGGCGCGCGCGCGCGACGCCGCGACGAGCATCGTCGCGGCTCGCGGCGAGCCGCCGAGCAGGAGCGATGCCTGCTCACGCGTCGCCCGCACGACGTCGACCGCGTAGTCGAGCACGTCGTCCTCGACGCGGACGGCGCGGATCGCCGCGCGCGACGCCGCGAGCGTCTCCGCGTCGGCGAACGGCTCGAGATCGAACGCGTCGAGATCGAGAGTCGTTCCGAACCCGTGGCGGCGGACGAGCTCGCGCTCCTCGTCGCGCGAAGGATACGAGACGTCGATCTTGAACAGGAACCGGTCGAGCTGCGCCTCGGGCAGCGGATACGTTCCCTCGTGCTCGATCGGGTTCTGCGTCGCGAGCACCATGAACTCCGCGCCGAGCGAGTGGGTCACTCCGTCGATGGTGACCGCGCGTTCCTGCATCGCCTCCAGCAACGCGGCCTGCGTCTTCGGCGGCGTCCGGTTCACCTCGTCCGCGAGGAGGACCTGGGTGAAGATCGGCCCCTTGGTGAGGCGGAACTCGTTGGTCCGGAAGTCGAACAAGTTCGTCCCGAGGACGTCGCCCGGCATCAGGTCGGGAGTGAATTGGACGCGCTTGAAGACGAGGCCGAGCGAGCGGGCGAACACGCGCGCAAGCAACGTCTTCGCCGTCCCCGGCGGCCCCTCCAGGAGCACGTGCCCCTCGGTGAGGAGAGCGACGAGGACCAGATCGATCGTCGCGTCCTGGCCGACCACGACGCGGTGAACCTGCTCACGCAGTCGCGTCGCGACGTTTCGTATCGTCGTGAGTTCCATGCACCATCGCTTTCTTCCAGGCGAACAGACGCCGCGCCGGCGAGAGGATCGACCCGCGGCGCCCATCGTGACTGCGTTCTCCCATCCGCTCGCCGATCGCGGCGAGGTCGACGTCGATTCCGCGCGCTCGGCTTCGCTCGGCGAGCCAGGCCACGACGATCTCTCGTTTCAGCGTCGCAGGGGCGTGCAGCCGGTTCGCGACGTCGATGATCGTGTGCTCGAAGTACCGCTTGGCGACTTCGCGTGCGCGGCCACCGGAGCGCAGGAGCCGCGCCGTGTTCTCGATCAACACTTCCTTGCCCGGCTCGATGGCGACGGAAAGCGGCGCCGCGGCCCCGAATCGGACCATCGCCGCCCAACCGACGAGCAACGAGACGAAGAGGGCGTGGACGACGGCCGGCCAGACCGGGAAGCGGAGCACCTCGCGCCAGATCGACGGCGTCGTCTCGAACCCGTGGATCGTCTCGTCGATCACGACGGCCCCCGTCCCGCCGCGGAGCCGCTCGACGAGGTCGAGCGCGATCGCCGCGTTCTCGCCGCGGTGGATCCCGTGGTTCGCGATCAGGTCGGGGTCCGCCAGGATCAACCGGTTCGAACTCGGCGCGAGGACGAGAGCACCCTGGTCGGCGAACGCGATCTCGCCCCGACCGTTCACGATGACCTGCGGATCCGCAAGGTGGGGCCGAAACAGGGCGTCGGCCCGGACGCTCGAGGTCGGCGGCCGGACGACGCCTCCCTGGATGCCACAAGCCTGGAGGACGCGGGTCACGTCGCCGATCTCGAGCAGCCTCGTGGCCGCGACCCAGCCGTCGCGCTCGGAGCTCGCGCGTCCCTCGCGCTTCGGCAGGACGAGGAGGATCGGCCCCGGATGGGAGCGCATCCACGTTCCGACTTCGTTCAGGCGTTCCTCGTCGACCGGCGGCTCGGCGAGCACGAGCACCGAATCCTCGCGTGCGCGATCCGCCGAGTCGCTCCGACTGACCACGACGGGAATGCCCGCCTCCTCGAGCAGGCGGACGAACGCGCGGTGACCGAGCGCCGAGTAGGAGAACGAATCGGAGCCCGCCGACGGCCCCGCGCCGCCCTTGTCGAGGAACACCACGCTGAACACCGAGAGGCCCAACGAGACGGCGCCCACCGCGACGAGCCACGCGACGGTTCGGCGGGAGAACGTCTCCTCGCCGCTCATGACGATTCCGATCCGTACGCGCTCGAGAACGCGTCGTACTGCCGCCTGCTCTCCCGAAACGCCGCCTCGTCGACGCGGCGACCGCCGAACCAGCTCCGCTCGACGGCGACGACGAGCGCGTGGAGCGGCTCGCGCGCGCCGTCCGGCAGCTTTGCGCAGGCCAGCGCCTCGCGGCTCGTCAGCGAAGGATCGATCCGGACCCGTGCCAGCGCGACGAGGAGAAGCGCGTGCAGCGCCTCGCCAAAACGGCCGTCCCGCACCAGGCGCTCGACGTCGGCGTACTCCCCCGCCACCGCCTCGGGCGGCTCGAGCTCGACCCCCTCGGCGGCGCCGGGCGGGCGGACCGTCGATCGCTCCCGGATCGCGTTGACGATGGCGAAGGCCAGCACCGCGAGGAGCGCGGCGACGATGACGACCACGAGCACGGTCGCGACCGTCCGGGACGCCACCGACACGCCCGTCGCCTCGGATCGGGCCACGACCGGAACCCGTGCCGCCGGTCCGCGTCCCGGCCGGCCCGTGGACGAACCGCCGCCACGGGCTCGCGCCGAGGAGGGCGAGGCGCTCGCGTCCGGCAGATCGGTCTGGAACCTGTCGTCCCCGACGATCGCGTCCATGTCCGGAACCTCACCCGCGCCCACGAGCCACGTCATCGCGAGGAGCACAAAATGCATGCCGATCGAATCCTGGAAAGGGGCCGCCACCACGGCATCGTAGCGATGGTCCCTCCATCGCCCAGCCCGCCCGGCCGGCGCACTCTCATGCCGGACCGAGACGAAACCGGAGGCGATGACCACGTCTCGAATTCCACTTTTTGCTGTTAAGGTTGAGCCCAAATCGGCGTCCGATCCCGGGCGGACGCCGACTCACGGGGTGGTGTCGCTCGAGGACCTGCCGGTCGACGGAAAAAAACCTTCATGAAGTGCAGTCGATTCATCGGCGTCACGGTCGCGCTGCTCGCCACCGGCTGCACGAGCTGGCAGCTCGGACGCGCCGACCGTGCGGCGACCGCGACACTCGAGGGTTGGACCGAAAAGACGGTCGGAGACCGGCGCGAGACCGTGCGGTTTCCCGAGACTCGCGCCCCGGCCACGGCCACGGAGGAACCGCCCGGTCCGGACGGGCCGGGCTTCGATGCGTCGACCGAGCCGCTCCGCGCCGAACCCGAGCATCTCCTCGGATTGCGTGACGCCCTCGAGATCGCGTACCGGACGAACCGCGACTACCTGCAGCAGCGAGAGAGCCTCTACTCGACGGCGATCGGCCTGGTCACGGCGGGACACGCGTTCACGCCGCAGATGTCCCTCGCCCTCGGCTACACGTTCGCGAGCGGAGATCTCCTCACCGACGAGAGCATGACCGACGTCCCCCACGATCAGACCGTGTTGCTCGACGGCAGCGTCTCGCAGATCCTCCCGTTCGGCGGCGACGTCACCGCCAGCGGATCGACCAGCCGCTTCCGAACCGACTCCCCGTTCGTCCTCGAAAACCGCACGTACACGTCCAGCCTCGGCGTCCGGCTCACGCAGCCGCTGCTGCGCGGCGCCGGCCTCGAGGTGACGTGGGAACCGCTCGTGCAGGCCGAGCGCGACCTGATGTACGCGATCCGTGACTTCGAGCGGTTCCGCGAGGGGTTCTCGATCGACGTCGCGCGGCGCTTCTACGAGCTCGTTCAACAGAAGGAGTCGATCGAGAATCAACGCCAGAACCTCGAGGGGTTCGTGTTCGGGCGCCGCCAGGCGGACGCGCTGTTCTCGGTCGGTCGAAAGAACGAGCTCGACGTCCTCCGCGCGCGTCGCAGCGAGTTGACGTCGCGCAACGACCTGCTGGAGGCGGAAGAGGGCTATCGGCTCGCCCTGGACCAGTTCAAGATCTTCCTCGGCCTTGCGGTCTCGGCCAGCATCGACGTCCAACCCGAAGCGCCCGAGTTCGTACCGGTGGAGTACGACGCCGATTCCGCGATCGAGGTCGCGCTGCACAACCGCCTCGACCTGATGAACGAGATCGGCCGCCTGGAGGACGTCGAACGGGGGGTTCGTATCACCGAGAACGCATTGCTTCCGGATCTCGACGTGACGCTGGCGTACGACGTGGACGCCGGTCCGGGCGCTCGGTTCCGCGATCAGGGCACGAACTCCGACTCGTACAGCGCGGGAATCACCCTTGCGCTTCCGATCGATCGAGTGAACGAGCGCAACGCGCTTCGCCAGGCGATGCTCGGCCTCGATCAGGCTCGCCGGAGCCTCCAGGAGTTCAAGGACAGCCTCGTCGTCGAGCTCCGCGGCGCGTTCCGCGAGCTCGAGCGCCGCAAGCTGAGCCTCGAGATCCAACGGCAGCTCATCGTCGACCAGGAGAAGAACGCGAAGATCGCACAGCTCCAGTTCGAGCGCGGCGACCTGTCGAACCGCGACGTGGTCGAGGCTCAGCAGGCCCTCCTCGACGCGAGAAACAGCCTGATCAACGAACGCGTGAACTACGAGATCGCGCGGCTCCAACTGATGCAGAACCTCGGGATCCTGTTCATCGATGACAGGGGGATGTGGCAGGAATGAAGCTCAAACTCATCGCTGGACTGGTCGTCATCACGTTCGCGTTCGTGGCTTGGAAATGGTCGAGCTCGAGGGCGGAAGCGTCTTCGACGATCTCGACCGACTCGATCGCCGTCGTCCGGCGCGGCAAGCTCGTGATCACGGTGACCGAGAACGGCTACCTCAAGGCGAAGAACTCGGTGAATGTGAAACCGAAGTTCAAGCGAGAGGGCAAGATCACCTGGCTGATCGACGAGGGCGACACGGTGGCAGAGGGAGACCTGTTGGTCGAGTTCGATTCGACCGAGCTCGTCACGCAGATCAGCGACGTCGAGAACAGCCTGATCCAGTACGAGGCCGAGCTCCAGGCCGCGCAGGCGAACCTCGAGATCCAATCCCGCGAGAGCACCGCGGCGATCGAGAAGGCCGAGCTCGCGCTCGAGATCGCCCGCCTCGGTCTCGAACGATTCGAGAAGGGGGAGGCGCCGAACGAGCGCCGAAAGAAGTCGCTCGAGGCCGAGAAGGCCGAGTCGTCGCTCCTGCGAGCGAAGGAACGTTACGAGCAGGTTCCCGACCTCGCCGCCGAGGGCTTCCTGACCAAGACCCAGGTCGAAGAGGAGCGGATCGCCTTGCGCGAAGCCGAGATCAACCTGGAGAACGCCAAGCGGGAGCTCGAGCTGTTCGACACCTACAGCTACCGCATGGACCTGACCCAGAAGGAGTCCGACGTCAAGGACGCGGACCGCGAACTAGAGAACTCGAGGCAGAAGGCGACGATCAACCTGAAGGAGAAGGAGGCTCAGGTCACCCAGAAGGATCGCCAGGTGACCTCGACGCGCGTGCGTCTCGCGCAGCTCCAGGAGGAGCTCGGGCACATGAAGCTGACCGCGCCGCAGGCGGGGACGGTCCACTACGGCGACCCCGAGCGCCCATGGCAGCGCGAGAACGTGAAGATCGGAAACCAGATCTATCAGGGGAACACGGTCATCACCCTGCCCGACCTGCGCGAGATGCAGGTGCTCATCCAGGTGCACGAGGCGGACATCGATCTGGTCGCTGAGGGGATGGAAGTCAACGTCACCGTCGAGACCCACAAGGGTACTTCCTTCAAGGGCAAGGTGACCGAGATCGCGTCCGTCGCGTCCTCGCAGAGCTGGACCGACTCGACGAACAAGACGTTTCGCGTCGACATCACGATGGAGCCGACCGACCACGTCATGCGCGCCGGCGTCACTGCGAAGACCGAGATCCTGGTCGAGGAGATCCCGGACGTCCTGATGATCCCGATCCACGCGGTGATCGCCGAGGACGGCCGCCACTTCTGCTACGTCGTGAAGCACGAAGGGTTCGAGGCCCGCGACGTCAAGATCGGCAAGAGCAACTCGCACTACGTCGCCGTGGTCGACGGGCTCGCCGACGGCGAGTCGGTGCTGCTCTACGATCCGCGCCGCGAGGGACAGTCCGGCGGCGGCGTGCCGCCGGGCGGCCCGTCCAACGACGACGACGACGAGGCGCTGACTCCAGCCGCGACGCTGGCCGAGGCGGGGAGCGTCCCCTGATGACGGTCGTCGCGCTGAACGGAATCGAGAAGGCCTACTCGACGGGCGGCGGCGTCCTCCCGGTCCTGTACGGCGTCGACCTCACGATCGAGGAAGGAGAGTTCGTCGCCATCGTCGGAGCATCCGGATCCGGGAAGACGACGCTGATGAACATCGTGGGATGCCTCGATCGCGCGACGCGCGGGACCTACCGCTTGAACGGCGAGGACGTGTCGAAGCTGAACGACGACCGCCTGTCGGTCGTACGGAACCGCGCCATCGGCTTCGTCTTCCAGTCGTTCAACCTGATCTCGCAGCTCACCGTGCTCGAGAACGTCGAGGTCCCCCTCTTCTACAGTCGAACCGGCAAGGCGAGGCGTCGCCAGCCCTGTCTGGACGTGCTCGAAGCGGTCGGGCTGAGCCACCGGCTCGACCACTATCCGACCCAGCTCTCGGGCGGCGAGTGCCAGCGCGTCGCGATCGCGCGCGCGCTGGTGAACCGCCCGAACCTCCTCCTCACCGATGAGCCGACCGGCAACCTGGACTCGAAGAACGGCGAGGAAGTGATGCGCATCTTCGCCGAGCTGAACGCACAAGGCCGGACGATCATCGTGGTGACGCACAACCCCGAGATCGCCGAGGGGCTTCCCCGCGTCGTCGAGATCCACGACGGCCGCATCGAGCGGGACGAACGGAAGCGAGTCGAGGCCACGACGTGTTGACGGGATGGCTCTCCCGCATCGGCGAGATCTTCACGCTCGGGGTGAAGAACCTCCTGCGCAACAAGCTGCGCTCGTTCTTGACGATGCTCGGAATGATCTTCGGTGTCGGCTCGGTGATCGCGATGCTCTCGGTCGGGGCCGGCGCGCGTCACGAGATCCTCGCGCGCATCCAACAGCTCGGCGTCCGCAACATCATCATCAACTCGATCAAGCCGCCCGAGCAGGTGAAACCGGCCGACTCCGAGAACGAGGGCGGAAAGGACGAGTACGGCCTCACCTTCGAAGACGCCGACTACATCATCGACACGGTTCCCGCCGTCGAGCGGCTGTTTCGCGTCAACAAGGTCAAGCAACGGGTCTGGTACGGAAGCCGGCGCCTCGAGTCGACCGTGATGGGGGTCGAGCCCGATCATCTCGAGATGTTCGGGCACCGCACTCAGCGCGGGCGGCTGCTGAATCGGATCGACAACGCGACGACGGCGAAGGTCTGCGTGGTTCGACAGGGGCTCGTCCGACAGCTCGAGACGGTGGAAGACCCGATCGGGATGTGGCTGCAGATCGGCGACCACCCGTTCCAGGTGGTCGGGATCCTCGAGGACGAGCAGTTCCAGTCGCACGCGCGCAAGGCCCTCGCGATCGACGGACGGCTGCAGGAGGTGTACATCCCGTACTCGACGTCGATGCGGACGTTCGGAACCGTGACGTACGTCGAGAAGAGCGGCAGCACCGAGTTCACCGAGGTCGACCTCGATCAGATGGTAGTGACCACGAACGCGACCGAGAGCGTCCTGACGACGTCGCGCGTGATCAGCGCCGCGCTCAAGCACTTCCACGAAGAGACCGACTACGAGATCGTGGTCCCGCTCGAGCTCTTGCAGCAGAGCGAGCAGACGCAGCGCGTGTTCAACATCGTCATGATCCTGATCGCCGGCATCTCGCTGATCGTCGGCGGGATCGGCATCGCGAACATCATGCTTGCCACGATCACCGAGCGGACCCGGGAGATCGGCGTGCGACGTGCGCTCGGCGCGAAGCGCGCCGACATCGTCGTGCAGTTCCTCACCGAGACGACCGCGATCGCGCTCATCGGCGGCATCCTCGGATGCGCGCTCGGGATCGGCGGCATCTTCGGGATCATGCAGTACACCAACTGGAAGGCGCTCATCGCGCCGCACTACGTGTTGGTATCGATGGGGATCTCGTGCGCGGTCGGCATCGTGTTCGGGATCTTCCCCGCTCGCCGCGCGTCGCTCATGGATCCGATCACCGCTCTCCGGACGGACTGAGGCATGGCGAAACGTGGCCTCTCGCTCCCCACGATCATCGAGGAACTCGCCCGCGTCCATGGTCCCCCGCCCGCACCGTTCCCGACGATCGCGTTCGAAATCGTGCTCTGGGAGAACGTCGCGTACCTCGCCAATGACGAACGACGACGCCGTGCCTTCGATACGTTGAAGACGATCGTCGGCACGAAGCCGCGCGAGATCGCGGCGGCGTCACCGGCGAAGCTCCGTCGGGTCACGGAGCACGGAATCCTCGCCGACCTCTTTTCCACCAAGCTCCAGCTCGCCGCGGAGATCGTGCTCGATCGGTTCGGCGGGGACCTGGACTCGGTCATGGGACGTCCGATCGCCGAGGCGAAGCGCGCCCTTCGGATGCTGCCCGGCATCGGTGAGCCGGGCGCCGAGAAGATCCTGCTCTTCACCGGCCGGCAGGCGTTCCTCGCGCCCGACTCGAACGCGCTCCGCGTCCTCGTCCGTATCGGCCTCGTTCCCGAGCAGAAGAGCTACGCGGCGACGTACAAAGACGCCCGCCGGCTCGCCGAGGAGCAGCTCGGAAGCGATCGAAAGAGTCATCTCGACGCGCACCAGCTCCTGCGCGCGCACGGGCAGGAGATTTGCCGACGCACGAACCCCCGGTGCGAGGCGTGCCCACTGAGCGGGCGGTGCGAGTTCGCTCGATCGTCGCGCCGGTGAGGCGCGTCACTCCTCGCCCTACTGCGCCTCGTTCGTCGGGCTCGTCTCCTCGAGCGCGGCGCGCAGGAGCTTCATCCCCCGGCAAAGATTGACGCGGACCGATCCCTCGGTCAGCCCTGTCCGCTCCGAGATCTCCCGCGCCGGAAGCTCGAGCAGCAGCCGGAGCGCCAGCGGCTCGCGGTACGGTTCGGGAAGCGATCGCAGCACCGTCATCACGTCGTCGGCCGACAGACCGGCGCGAGGCGGCGTTTCCGTCAGCGCGTCGTCGTGCTGATCCTGCAGGGACTCCGCGCCACGCGGTCGTTTCAGGGCATCGCGGCCCAGGTTGCGCGCGATCGTCGAGAGCCACGGTGTGAACCGCGCCGCGTCCTCGAGCGAATCGATGCGGCGCCACGCGGCCAGCGCGACTTCCTGCATCAGATCCTCCACTTCCTGCTCCGAGGCCATGCTGAGCAGGATGGCGTGCACGAGCCGAGCGTGTCGATCCCAGAGGCGCACGAACGCGATGGAGTCGCGCCCTCGAGCCCGATCGACGAGCCGCGCGAGTTGTCGCTCCGTCCAGGCACGGGGCAACGAGCCTACGTCCCGCACACGAGTCCCGGGATTCGACCGATTCTCGCGGTTCCATGGAAAGCGTGACGCTGGAGACGCCGAGCCGAACTGTTCGCAGGCGAGAGCACGAGCCATAGATCGAGACTCCGCGGCCTTCGTCAACCGGACCAGACGGACCATCGCAGCGATCGTTAGCCAAAGCGAGTGACACCTCCGTAATCCGGATTTCATGGGCCCCTGATCGATCGGCGTTACGCCAAGGGGGACGTCGTTTCGGCCGGTGCGCCTGCGCACGAAAGTTCCGAGAAAACGTGCGGCGCTCCATGCCAAACGGCGTCTTCCGAGCGCGACGGTCGCGCTCACCCGCGTTTCGAAGCCCATCGCGACGGTCCGTCCCAGACCCGTCGCCACTCAGAAGGACATTTCCATGAATCGAATGGATCTGAATCGAGGCGTCCGGTGCCTCCTCGCCTGTATCGTCACGTCCGTCGTCCCCCCGACGGTCGTGTTCGCTCAAGACTTGCACCCGGAAGGGGCACCGGACCCTTCTCGTTTCCGTGCCACGCTGGCCAGCCGGCTCGGCGCCGCTCCGAGCGAGGTGCTCGTGGGTGACGCCGAGGGCCCGGTGCGGCTCCATGACGCCGAGCTCGAACTCTTCGTCGCGTCCGGCATGTTGGTCGACGGCCGGAAGGCGGTCGTCGCCATCGATCGTGACGGCAACGTCGTCGACCTCGACGCGGCGCTGGCGCAGGACCGCGAACTCGCCGGCGCGCGTCGCGGGAAGCTCGGCCGCCGGCTCCACGAGGAGGTGCTCCGCCGCGATCCGACCGAGCGCGTGCTCGTGGTCGCGTGGCTCGACGCGCCGGAGCTCGGCGACCTGCGCCAGGAGCACGCGGGCCGTCTCGAGACGCGCCGTGCGGCGGGAACCCTGACTCACGACGCAGCCGAGTCGCTGCAGGTCGAGCATTCGGGGCGCGTTCGCGACCGCTTGGCACCGGTCACCGATGCGGCGGCCAGTGCGTTCGAAGCGGCCGGCCTCGAGGTCGTCGGCCGGGACGTCTTCGCGCCGATCGTCTTCCTTCGCGCCAACGCCGACGACATGGCGCGCGTGATGGACGACCCGCGCGTGCTCAGCCTCGACTTCGCGGGCGCCGAGTACGTCGATCGCCTGAACGTCGCGACGAATGAGGTGCGCGCGAGCGGCGCGTGGTACGCGTTCGGCGGAACGACCGGCGCCGGGGCGAAGGTCTCGATCGTCGAAAGCGGCGCCGTCTGCACGTCGAACCCGTTCCTGACGGTGGCGGCGACGCGTACGGCCGGAGGGGTGTCCTCGCACACGACCGGCGTCGCGTCCTGCGTGGCGAGCACCCATTCGACCCACCGCGGCGTCGCGCCGGGGGCGACGATCATTTCCGCGAACGCGGCCGACTTCCTGAGTCAGACGAGCAACGTGACGTCGCAGATGCCGGGCTCGGTGGCCGCGGTCTCGTGGTCGATCAACAACGGCGCGCAGATCATGAACCTCTCGTACGGAGCCGGCGCTCCGAACTCGACGGTGTACTCGTTCGACAAGTATCTCGACTACGTCGTCCGCAACAGCGCGAAGACGATCGCGATCGCCTGCGGCAACTCCGGCTCGTACGCCGGCGACCCGGGGGCGGGCTTCAACGCCATCGCGGTCGGGAACTTCAACGACATGGGGTCGAGCGCCTGGTCGGGCGAGACGATGGCCGGGAGCTCGTCTTGGCGGAACCCGTCGACGGGCGTGGAGACTCCGCAGGTCGCCGCGCCGGGCAGCGGCATCACGATGCTGAGCTGCAACGCGTCGATCACCGGATACACGGCGAGCGGGACGTCGTTCTCGTCGCCGATCACGGCCGGCGTCGCGGCGCTCGTGGTCTCGAAGCAGCCGTCGCTCGGGAGCTGGCCGGAGGCCGTTCGCGCCATCATCATGGCCACGGCGTGGCACAACATCGAAGGAGTCGCGCGGCTCTCCTCCAAGGACGGCGCCGGCGGCGTCGACGCGAAGGCGGCGTTCGCCGTCGCGGCGCGCGGCAAGGGCACCGGCTACCAGTACGGCACGCTCACGTCGTCTTCGTTCGACGCGAACGGCCTCGTGACGGCGCAGACCGGCTTCGCCTCCGCGGGCCAGGCGATCCGCGCCTGCCTCTCGTTCGACTCGACGCCGTCGGGCGGCCCGACGTATTCGGTCGACTCGCTCAAGGCCGACCTCGACCTCTACGTCTACGCGCCGAACGGGGCGCTCGTCGCGACTTCGACCAGCGGCATCCAGCCCTTCGAGGTCGTCCACTTCACCGCTCCGCAGACCGGGACATACACCGTCAAGGTGAAGCGCTACTCGTTCAGCGGGTCGTCCGAGTACTACGGCACCGCGTTCACGACGAGCTCGGACCAGTAATCAGGGAGCTCTCCGATCCCCCATGGAGACGCGGGTGACGGCGTCATCGCGCCGTCACCCTTTTTCCTCTTTCAGGACCCGGAGGACGCGAAGCAAGGTATGGCCGAAGACGACCCCGCGTATGATCACGCTCGAGGTCGAACGATGATGGCGGATCCGAACGACTCGCTCTCCCAGCTCCTCGATCGTTGGAAGAGCGGCGACACGCAGGCCGGCGACGAATTGGTCCGCCTGGTCTACGACGAGCTCCATCGACTCGCGCGGCGGCGGATGGACGGGCAGAAGCCGTGGCACACGCTCCAGGCGACGGCGCTCGTCAACGAAGCCGTCGTGAGGATGTTCAAGGACGGCCCGTCGGACTGCCGCGACGTCGATCATTTCCTCGCCGTGGCGGCACGCGCCATGCGGTCGGTGCTCGTCGATCACGCGCGCCGCAAAGGACGGCAGAAGAGGAGCGGAGTCCGAGAGGACATCCCGCTCGAGCTCCTGACCGAACGATACGAGGAGCGCGCGACCGACCTCGTGGCGCTCGACGAGTCGCTGAAGAAGCTCGCGGAAGTCGATCCCGATCTGGCCCGTCTCGTCGAGCTGCACTTCTTCGGGCGGATCAGCCTCCGGGAGATCTCGCGCATCGAGAATCGACCACGACACGTGGTCGAGCGCGAATGGCAGCTCGCGCGCGCGTGGCTTCGCAAGCACATGTCATGAACCAAGAGCGATGGCAACGGGTGAAGGGCATCTTCGCGCGAGCGACGGAGCTCGGACAGGAGGGCCGTGACACGTTCCTGGCCGACGCCTGCGGCGACGACGAGGAGCTGCACGCCGAGGTCCGGTCGCTTCTCGCGAGCGTCGAGACCGAAGACGAGTTCCTCGTCGCTCCCGATGTCGCCGGCGTGGAGTGCCTGGAACCCGAACGCGGGCAGCGGCTCGGCGACTTCGAGCTCCTCGAGGAGATCGGCCGGGGCGGCATGGGCGTCGTCTACCGGGCTCGGCAGGTGTCGCTCGAACGAGAGGTGGCCGTCAAGGTCCTCGCGACGCACCTCTCGCGCTCGCCACGCCACGTCGACCACTTCCTCCGCGAGGCGCGGGCCGCCGCGAAGCTTCACCACCGCTCGATCGTGTCGATCCACTTCGTCGGCAACGTCGAGGACGCGCACTTCTTCGCGATGGAGTTCGTGGGAGGCCGCGACCTCCACGAGGAGCTCAAGATCCAGGCCGGCCTCGCGAGCGGCCGGACGATCCTGCCCCCGCGCGACTCGTCGCGCTACGTGCCGGTCGTCACCCGCCTCTGCGCCGACGCGGCCGACGCGCTCCAGTACGCGCACGAGCGCGGGATCGTCCACCGCGACGTCAAGCCCCACAACCTCCTGCTGCGCGTCACGGGCGACGTCTGCCTCGCCGACTTCGGCCTCGCGAAGGACGAGTCCCTCGGCTCGATCTCGAAGTCGGAGGAGATCCAGGGCACGCCGTACTACATGAGTCCGGAACAGACTCGGGTCGAGGGCACGCGCGTCGGTCACCGCACCGACGTCTATTCCCTCGGAGTGGTCCTCTACGAGCTCCTCACGCTGCACCGCCCGTTCTCGGGCACCACGTCGCACGAGGTCCTGCACGCGATCGCCGTCGACGAGCCGGAGACGGTGCGCTCGTTCAACCCGCGCGTGCCGAAGGATCTCGAGACGATCTGCGCCAAGGCGATGGAGAAGAGCCCGGAGCGTCGCTACGCGACGGCGGCCGCGTTCGCCGACGACCTGCGGCGGTTCCTGAACCACGAGGCGATCTTGGCGCGACCCGCGACCGTCGCCGACCACCTGTCGCGCTCGCTGAGAAGACACCGCGGGACCATCTCGATCGCCGTGCTCATCCTCGTCGCCCTCGTCACCGGGATCCTGCTCGCCGAACGACGCGCGAAGGCCCTGGAGCTCGAGACCGACGTCGCGCTGCTTTCGCATCTCGAGGCCGTCCCCGATCTCGGCCGCGTCGACCTCGAACGACTCCGCGCCGGCCGCGAAGCCCTCCGCAGGGTCGCACGCGACGGCACCCAGGACGCGCTCGTCGCAAGGCTCGGAGCGCTCTTCGAGGAGCTCCGCGCGCGCTGGAAGCGGGAAGGAACGGATGACGTCGAGCGCAGCTTCGGGAGCCCTGACGCCCTCACGTCGATGCCGTCCGACCGGCACCTGTTCCAGGGCCTCGCTCGACTCCACGACGCGCGTTCGGTCTTCCCGGAGGATGCCGATCTGACCCGCCTCGCGTCGGTCGCGGCGACGTTTCCCCTCCTCACCGTCGACGCGCCGCGCGGCGCCCCCATCACGTTGCGTCCGCTCGACCCATTGACCGGCCTGCCCGGCCAGAGCATCCTCCTCGGCGCGGCTCCGCTGCGCGCGCATCCGGTCCCGCCCGGCGAGTACCGCGTCACCGTCGAAGGCGACGACGGCTTCTGCGAGATGACGCGCACCTTGACGCGCCGTGGTCGTCACTATGAGGTGACCGCCGTCATCCGACCCACGCAGAACGTCGTGCGCGGAATGATCCGGATCCCCGCCGGACGGTTCATCGACGGCGACGCTCGCGCCGACGTCTACCGCCGCCGCGAGCTCGATCTCCCGTCGTTCTGGATCGACGAGTGCGAGGTCAGCAACGGGGACTATCACGCGTTCTGCCAGGCGACCGGCCACGTCCCGCCGATCGTGTGGAATTCCGGCTACGACTCCGCGTTGGCCGATCTTCCGGTGACCGGCATATCGTGGCAGGATGCGGTCGCGTACGCCGAATGGGCGGGCAAGCGACTGCCGTCGAACCACGAGTGGGGCCGCGCCGCGCGCGGCGAGCACGGCTACCTCTATCCGTGGGGAAACGACCCCCGCCACGGCGAGGCCCTCGCCAACATCGAGGACGCCGCCACGAACGACTGGAATCAATGGACCGAGGCGATCCAGCGCTACCGTGACGCGGTCGCTCCGGTGAAGAGTTTCCCGGCCGGGCGCAGCCCGGATGGTCTCTATCACGTCCTCGGCAACGTCGCCGAGCTCACCGAGAGCCCTTACGTGCAGTCCGTAGGAGGGGAGTTGGCGGTCATGATCGACGGGCGCATCATGCGCGGCGGCGGGTTCGACCTGCAACGCGGCGCGTTCCCCCTCTCGACGGTGACGTGGGTCCTCGGTTCCTATAAACTCAATCACCTCGGTTTCCGCTGCGCCAAGAGCGCGGATCCCTGACAACCGGAGCGGCCCATCACGATGTACGGATCACTCGAAGTTCAAACCAGCGTCGTTCCCGGCGACGGATTCGAAAAACTCCCCGGCAAAGTGCGACGCGTCTTGCTCGGGTTCCTTCTCGAGCAGGCGCGAGACCTGCTGTTGGTTCCGGCCCCGGTCGAATTCGACGCCGACCTCGAGGACGACGGCATCACCGAGATGGACGCCATGACCGCCGCCGTCGAAAGCTACCTCGCCGGCGTCTCCAAGACGACGACGACGGACCTGACCGTCGACAAGGACGCAACGCCGGTCACGTACTACGAGTTCGTCGACGGCCATTGGAAGTGCAAGACCCGCTTCGTGGTCCTCCAACACGGCGTCCCCGCGACGGTCAACGCCCAGACCCCCGATGGTGAGCAGGCCGACGCCCACGTCTACATCACGCTCGGCGTGGATCTCGGCCCGGACGAGCCGTCGCACTCCGCGGCGTAGCGAACGAGGATTCGAATGCCCTGGTGGCTCACGCGGGACGGATTTCGTCGTAGTCAGGATCGATGACATCCAGACGCGGGTCGGCAAACGCGGACGCCATGAAGCGATGACGTCACGACGCCAGTTTCTCCAGACGGCCGCGGCGGCGGGGGCCGCCGCGCTGCTGCGCGGCTCGAGCTCCGCCGCGAGGGACGGGCCCGCTCGCAAGCGGAGCCTCCTGATCCTCGGCGGGACCAGCTTTCTCGGGCGGCACATCGTCGAGGAAGCGCTCGCGCGTGGGCACTCGATGACCCTGTTCAACCGAGGCAAGACCAATCCGCACATCTTCCCCGAGCTCGAGAAGCTGCGCGGCGATCGCGATCCGCGCGTCGGCTCGGGGCTCGAGTCCCTGAAGGGTCGTACGTGGGACGCGGCCATCGATACGTCGGGGTACGTGCCGCGGATCGTGAGCGCGTCCACGACGCTCCTCGAGGATTCGATCGAGCAGTACGTGTTCGTGTCGACGCTCTCGGTCTATCGCGACTTCTCGCGCGTCGGCATCGATGAGTCTGCGCCGGTGGGAACGCTCGAGGACGAAACCACCGAGGACTTCGGCGCCGGCTTCGAGAACTACGGTCCTCTGAAGGCGCTCTGCGAACGGGCGGCCGAGCGGGCGATGCCGGGCCGAGTGACGAACGTCCGCCCCGGCTTGATCGTCGGTCCCCACGACAACATGCCCCGCTTCACGTATTGGCCGGTCCGGATCGCCGAGGGCGGCGAGGTGCTCGCCCCCGGGCGGCCGACGGATCCGGTGCAGTACATCGACGCCCGCGACCTCGCGGCGTTCTGCCTCGACACGATCGAGCGCCGGGTCATCGGCACGTTCAACGCGAACGGCCCGGTCGCACCGACGAACATCGCGGAGCTTCTGTACGGCTGCAAGGCGGTCACGTCGGCCGGTGCCCAGTTCACCTGGGTGAACGCGGAGTTCCTCGCCAAGAACGGAGTGCGGTCGTGGGTCGACGTCCCGGTCTGGATCCCGCCGACCGGAGCGCATCGTGGGTTCCATCGCGTCGACTCGGCGCGAGCCATCGAAGTCGGTCTCTGGACTCGTCCTCTCGCGGACACCGCGCGGGACACGCTCGAATGGTTCCGCACCGTCCTCGACGGGAACCCGACGCGGTTCATGGCCGGCCTGACGCGTAAGAAAGAGCAGGACGTCCTGGCGGCGTGGCGAGCGGCGCGCGACGACGACCGCGACGGTTGAGCGCGCGCCGTGTCGACACGCACGGGCGCGGACCTCCTCAACCTCCGCTTTTCCCGTTGTTCCACCGCCTCGCGAGAGCCGCGAGCGCCGCGGCGAAGAGCAGCGCCCACCACGGAGTCGTGTGGAAGATCAACCGTTCGCCGGCTTGATTGAGCTGCCACGCCATGTTGCGCGGATGCTGCAGCAGTACGGCCGTGTAGACCAGGACGTGGAGGAGAAGCGCACCGAGGCAACCGAAGACCGCTCGTCGACCACGCCCCATGACAAGGGCGGCGAATGCGAACGCGAGCGCCAGCGGCAGACCGATCGAGACCGCTCCTTCGAACGAGGAACGAATCGCGGTGGTCCCGAAGTGTTCGAGCACCATCGTCATGCCATCCGCGATTCGATCGAGGTCGAGCCGGAACGGCTCCCCGACGTGGACCGAATGGACGCCGTGGCTCCGCAGCAGCGCCGGCCACGCGAGAGCGAGGATCGACGTCGTCGCGATGCAGAGCAGCGCCGGCCGCGGCGGAACGCGCCGCCCGATCGCCGCCGCCGCGACGAGCAACGCGGAGCCCGCGGCGACGGCGATTCCCTCGTTCTTCGCCAGCGCCGCGCCACCCGCCGCGAGCGCGAACCGAACCGCGGCCAGGCGGGTCGGCGCAGTGAGAAAGCGACAGCCTTCGAGCGCGGCCAGCAGCACGAACGCGGTCAGGTGCAGGTCGGCGTACCCCTGCGTCGCGAGCAGGAACGCCTCCGGCGAGAGCATGAAGACGAGCGCCGCCAGAACGGCCCATCGGCGCGTGGCGGATCGCGCGAACACCTCGACGATGAGCAACGCGTAGGCCAACCACGCGAACGAGAAGAGCGGCTTGATCCACCGCGCTTGACACCCGACGTCCCCGACCGACAGAAAGACGAGAGCCTCATTGGCGGCGACGAGCGGCGGATACGTCTTGCCCGATCCCAGCGGGTTGAGCTCCTTGAGGACGTCCGGCGCGAAGCTCCGGTGCGTCTCGAAGACGCGGGCCGGAATCGCGAAGTTGTGGAGTGCGTCCGAACCGTACACCGGGAGCCGCAGACCGACCGCGGTCACACCGGCGAACAGGACGAGCGCGACCAGGACCAGGCGACGCTCGTGCGGCGGCGTGGCGCGCGGGGCAGGACGAGGCGCGAGCGCCCGACGACGTACGATCCCGAGCGCGCCCCACCACGGCACGGCGATCCACGCCAGTCGGAACGGGATCCCGGCGACGTGGTACGCGAAGAGTTGAACGGAGATCCCGGCCGCGCCGAACAGGAGCATCCGGGAGACGTTCTCGTGCCAACGCCGCTCCTCTTCGCGCTCGAGGGCCTTCGTGATCACGAACCCGGCGACGAGCTGAGTCGCCAGGGCGAACAGCGCGCCGAGAACGTCGAGCGTCATCGCGGCGGTCCTGACCCGTCGACGCGCGCGCCCGGCGGCCGATCCACCCGGTAGAGGGTCGCGTCTCCCTGGCGACGCACCTCGATGAGCGCGTCCGTCACGTCCGGAGTCAGACCGCCGCCCATCACCTGGACGACGAAGTCCGCCCAAGCGATTCCGTCACGCAACCGCTCCGGCGTCCAGAGGCGCCCGCGCTCGTCCATCCATGCCACGTAGTCATCCACCATCGAGCCGAACCACTCCCTCGCGACCGGACTCGCCAGGACGGCGGGGTCGATCCGATGGAGCGCCCGCATCGGCCGCGGAAGAAACTGGTACTCGGCGCCCAGCTCGAGCGGCAAGGGAGTCACGATCAGCACGCGGGCGCCGGCCGGGACGTCGCCGTCGAGTCCGCAGAGCGATCGCCACGCGCGCGGCTGGAAGCCCCCCTCCGCGGACGTGACGTCGAGCATCGCGGCCGCCGTCTCCGTTCGTGCGACGAGCGCGGCGCCGAAGCGCGCCGTCAGGATCGCCTGTCCGGCCGAGGCGGCGAGCAACAACCAGGCGATCGCGCGGCGCGCCATTCGTGCGTCCGAGGCCCTACCCTAGGACCCGACCGGAGACGGCTCCTTCGAGAGCGCGTCGACGCGGCGGCGCAGGCGCTCGACCTCTCGCTCGAGCGCGCGCTCGGACTTGCTCTTCTTCGAGTCGGCCTCGATCCGCTCGAGCGCGCGGGCGGCGGAACGCCGGACTCGTTCGCTCGGGTCCTGCTGTGCCGCGCGCTTCAGGTCGTCGAGCACCTCGACGGCGACGAGCCCCTGCAGCGCGCGGATCGCGTTGCTCCGTGTACGCGAGTAGTGATCCTCCAGCCCGCGCTTCACGACTGCGACGGCGCGCTCGCGGGCCTCGTCATCGAACTTGTCCCCGTGCCGGCCGATGAGCGCGAACGCCTCGTGCCGCAGGTCGACGGAGATCCCGTAGGTCGCGGCGCTGATGAGGTAGGCGGCGGCGCGATCGACGTCCACTTCGGCCATCGCGCGAAGACCCGCCCGCGGCAACTCGTCCTCGTGCGACGGGACGATCAGAGCCAGTTCGGCGACGTCGAACGCACCGTCGACCTTCACCTTGGCGAGCGACTCGACCGCTCTGGCGCGCGGTCCGTACGCCACGTCTTCCTTGAACGTGCGCACCAGGTGCGTGGACACCTCGAGGTCCTTCTCGAACGCGCCGAGCGCCTCGACGACGCGCCTTCGTACGCGGGCGTCCCGGTCGTTGAGCGCCGCGATCAACGCGTGCTTCGCCACGCCTCCCTTCTTCACCTCGAGGGCCTCCGCCGCCTCGCGCTTCACCCGCTCGTGGACGTTCGACAGAAGCACTCGCGCCAGACACTCCTCCGCGCGCGGGTCCGCGACGTCCTTCAACGCGATGACCGCCTCCAGCCGGCCGATGACGTCGTCATCCTGCTCCGCGATCTCGATCCACTCCTCGACGGGACGCGGAAACGTCAGCTCCTTGAGGATCCATCCCCCTTTGTCGAAGCGCACGCGCGAGGGGCGGCCGCCGAGCGCGAAAGAGAACGTCTGCTCCTTCTCGGTGACGAAGACGCGCCGCAGATCGCTCCGGCCGTCCACGACGAACTCGACGTCGACCGGCGTCCGAAAGACCGGCACGAGCTTGCCGGTCTTCTGCGTTTGCTTTACCTTCAGCGTTCCCTGCCCGGCCGGATCGTCGTAGTCGAAACTCACCTCGAAGCGCGGGTAGCCGGCGAGGTAGACCCACTGCTGGAAGAACCATTCGAGGTTGCGCCCGGTCGACTCGAAGATCGCCACCTGGAAGTCATGCGTATCGACGAGCCCCAGCCGGTGTTTCTCGAGGTAGTGGCGGATCGCCTTCCGGAACGCGTCGTCGCCCAGCACGAAGCGCAGCATGTGGAGGACCGATGCGCCCTTCGTGTAGACGTGATTGCTGTCGCGCGAGCCGTCGCGCGAGAAGAAGTCGACCACCATCGGCCGCGGCGCGTCGGCCGGGTCGGACCGCTTGAACGACTGCTGGTTCCCCCACGCGTCGACGCGGAACTCGTCGATGCCGTCGCGGTGCTCGCGAAAGAGCGCCTCGTAGTACGTGGCGAACCCTTCGTTCAGCCACAGGTCGGCCCACGAGCGACAGGTGGCCAGGTCGCCGAACCATTGGTGCGCCGCCTCGTGCGCGACGAGCCCGATGCTGGTGCGCTCGAGCCCCGCCGTCTCGTCGTGGAGCGTGCGGTCGGTCTGAAGCGTGCAGCTCACGTTCTCCATGCCACCGACGACGAACTCGGCCACGGCGACCTGAGCGTACTTCGGCCACGGATACTCCACGCCGGTGTGCCAAGAGAAGAACTCGAGCATGTCCGGCGTCTCGCCGAACGAGCGGCGGGCCGCCTCCTCGCCGACGCCCTCCGCGACGAAGTACTCGATCTGCTTGTCGCGCCACGTGTCCGCGTACCGTTCCCACGTCCCGACCGCAAACGCGATCAGGTAGGTCGAGTTCGGCTGTTCCATTCGGTAGTGGAACGTCCGCCACCCGGGCTCGGAATCCTCGACCGCCGCGAAGACTCCATTCGAGACCGCGGTCAGCCCCTCCTTGACCGTCAGCCGCGTCTCCCATGTCGTGCGATCGTTCGGGTTGTCGTAGATCGGCACCCAGTAATGGTTGTCCTCGTCCTGTCCCTGCGTCCAGCACTGGTACGGTTTGTCCGGGTAGCCGGGTTCGGGTCGGACCCAATAGAGCCCGACGACCGGCGAGCCGTGATAGCCGATCTCGACGTCGACGCTCTCGCCGTCGCCGTACTTCCGATCGAGAGTCACCAAGACCCGGTCGTCGGTGGTTCGAAACGGCTGCTTGCGTCCGCCGACCGCGACGTACCGGAGCGAGAGCCCCTCCGCGTCGAACGCGATCTCGCGCCGATCGCGCCCGAGGATCGAGAGCGAGTGCTTCACCACGCCGTCGATAGTCTTCGCCTCGAGGTCGAGGCGCGCGTCGATCCTCACGTGCTGGAGGTCGTACTCGCGCTCGCGCTCCGCCGCGTCGCCGAACTCGGGATTCGGGGTCCCTTCGAAGCCCTGCGCGCCGCCGATGCGGGCCGAAACGACGAGCAGACCGATCGCGAGCCAGGGCGTGCGCACGGGGACCTCCCGAAGAGCGTGGGGACGTGACAGCGGTGCGGGCCACGATACCCGTCGCTCCGGAATCCCGCCACTTCCTCAGCCGCGCGCGTCGCGGGAATAGAGGAACGGCGCGCCGTCCGCGTGAATGAACCCGCGCGCGTCGAACGCGAACGTACGCCCGGACACGTCCCTCGCCGCCACGGCGAGAGCATGCTCACCGTTCGGCAGCGGCGGCACCGGTCCGTGCAGCGAGAAGGTGGAGTGCGTCCAGCCGTGCCAATCCTCGAGGCCGGCCGAGCCAGGAGGCGTCGCCGCGATCGTCGCGGGCGCCACGTCGGCGCCGTCGAGCCACACGCGGACGTCCGTCAACGCCGGATGACCGCTGCGCACTGCCGCCCACCCGCCGAACCACGCCTGGCGATCCGCGTCGATTCGAATGACGTCGATGTGACCGCGCACGTCCCGCTTGCCGATCCACGCGTCGAGCCCCGGCCGGTCGCGGCGCGCCGCCAGGTGGACGTCCTGAATCCACCAGAGGTCACGCTCGGCGGTCCGGATCCGGCCGACTCCCGCGTCGCCGGCCAGTCGATGCACCTGCTCGGGCGTGATGTACGCGGACCCGTACTCGTCGGGGGCGAGCCGGTCGCTCTCGCTCTGCGCGACGAACGTGTATCCGCTCGGGTCCTTCTCGACGCCGGGAACGGCGCCCGCGCCGTGCGTCGTTAAGATCAGGACCCCGTCGTCCGAGAGCGCGTCGACGAGGCGGGCGAGCCACGGCGCGAAGCGCCACCTCGGGAGGTGGCTGAAGAACGATCCGACGAAGATCACGTCGAACCGACGGTCCAGGGCCAAGCTCGCCGGATCGCGCGCGGATTCGAACGCGTTCACCGCGAACGTGTCGCGCACGAACCGAACGCCGTCCGCTTGGATGTCGCACGACCAGATCCGATCTGGATCGATCCGCTGCACGAGGTGGCGCGTCACCCGACCGAACCCGCACGCGAACTCGAGCAGCGCTCCGACCGCCGCCATCTCCTTGCCGGCCGCCGCCAACGCGGTCTCGATCGTCAGCGCGGCCTCACGCCCGTCGTGGAAGTACTGGAACTCGAACTGGGATGGGTCGTCCAGGCCATACGCGCCGAGCGTCAGGAACATCTCGTCTCGAGGGTCGATCGCACGGACGAACCCGTCGCGGAGCCCTTCGGCCGCCAGGTACGTCTCGGCCACGCGGTTGGAGAACGACATCGTCATAGGGACACGCAGTGGGCTCAGCCGCGCTCGGGCTGCAATGACGAGCCCTTCGCGGCGGCTCTCCGTTCGTCCGACCGCTTCGGCACCTTGTTCGCCGTTCGCTTCCTCGACGTCCGCGTCTTCGTGGTCCGCGTCTTCGTCGTTCGCTTCTTCGTGGTTCGCTTCTTGGTCGGATTCGTCGCGGTCGGATCCTCGCCGGCGGCGGCCTTCCCGTTGCTGGAGTCGCGCGTCGCGCGGTGGAAGCCGATCGCACCGATCCGCCGTTCGATCCCGGTGACCTCGATGCGAGCGATCGTGCCGTACGGCACGAAGACGTAGCGGGTCGCCCCCGAGTGGTCCCGGTAGTTCGCGCCGTCGTAGACCGCGAACACGACCCACTGTTCTTCGAGCTGCTCGATATGGCACACGTCCAGTTGCGTCATCCCATCGCCGAGCGTGACGGTGACGACGTAGCTCGACGGCGGCCGGGCCTTCCCCGGCTCGTGGGCGACGAGGTGCGAGAACTGGTGGCGGAAGAACTCGCGGTCGAACGGCAGCGGTTCGGGTGGAGGTGCCCCTTGTGGGATCAAGGACTCCGTTCGTCCGTTTTGCCCGGCGGCTCCGCCGCCCGCCGGATCGCGGCTGCGGACCCGCTTCTGCGTCACCTTCCGGCGCGGTTTGGTCGTCTTTTTCCGCCGCGGAGACGGTTTCTTCGGCATCACGCCCTCCAAGCGGCACGATAGCCCCTGAGTCGGCGCGATGCATCGGTCGAATGACGGGGAACAGACCGGGGCCGCGTTCGGGTTCCGTTCGACGTGACCTGAGCCCGTGGATGGGCTAGAGTCTCCGAGCCGATGAACCGCTGGTCGTCCATCCTCATCGCCCTCCTCACGGTGGTCCTGCCGTTGCCCGCGCCGGCCGCCGAGGCCACGTCGTGCTGCGCCTCCTCGAACGACGTCGCATGCTGCTGCTGCTCGGATTCCCGCCGCTCCTCCGATCACGGGGACGATCACGCGCCGCCGGGTTTCGAACGTCGGTCCGGTTGTCCGTGCGCGACTCCCGTCGACGCGCCGCCGACGGCGCCGGCGAGTGCCTTGACGACCACCGGCGCCTCGAGCCTGGAGTTCACCGGCACCCGCGAAGAGTCGTCGTTCGTGCAGGTGGCACCGCCCGCGGCCACGGCGCTCCTGCGATCCACGCCTCCCGAGCGTCCTCCGTCGAGGACCTGGCTCGCGCTCTCCCAGTCCTTCCTCCTTTGATCGAACCGGTTCGCACCGCGTGAGACCCGCGTCCCGTCGGCGGGAGGGCCCACGTCTTGTCCGTCTCGATCCCTCTTCGATCCCGCTTCGATCCCGCTTCGATCAATGGAGGTTCCGTCATGCAACCCCGCCGGCGACGTTCCGGCGGACCGTTCCTGCTCCTGATCCTCTCCTCCGGCGCCTGCGTCTCGGTGCCCGACGATGAGCTGGCTCGGCTCGAAGCGATTCGTGCCGACTGGTCGTCGCCGACACGGATCGACGCGGATCACGCGTACGCGCTGCCGGAGCTGATGGAGCACGCGATCCGTCGCGATCCTGGTCTCACCGCCGACTTCCACCGCTACGAAGCCGCGCTCCAACAGGTGATCCTCGATGGCGCGCTCGAGGACCCGCGCGTGCAGTTCGGGTACTTCATCGACAGCGTCGAGACGCGGGTCGGACCCCAGCAGTGGAGGGCGGGTGTCTCGCAGACGTTCCCGTTCTTCGGCAAACGCGACCTCCGGGCGGAGATCGCCCTCCACGACGCGCACGAGCGGCGGGAGCGCCTGTTCGAATCGCGCTTGCGCCTCGCGCGCGACGTCGCCGCCGCGTACTGGGAGCTCTTCGAGCTCGAGGAGGCGCGCCGCCAGACCCGCCGGCACATCGAGCTGTTGGAGCAGCTCACCGGTTCGATCGAGGCGCGCTACCTGACGGGCCGGGCGACGCGCTCCGACCTGATCTCGATCGAGATCGAGATTTCGAGGCTCGAGGCCGAGCTCGAGAACGTCGAGCATCGAGTGCAGCGCGAGATCGCCGCGCTGAACGCCTGGCTCGATCGCGATCCCCGGGCCCCGCTCCTGCTGTCGTTCGAGTCGGCGACCGCGACGCCGTTCTCCCCGCTCGACGAGAACGTCGTGCTCGTGCACGCCCGCGACTTCGGACCGATCCATGAGCAGGCGCATCGGATCCTCCGAATGGACGCCTCCGTCGCCCTCGCCGAGCTTGGTTGGTTCCCCGACGTCGGGATCGGCTACGACTACATCAAGACGGACAACTCCATGCTGCCGATGCCGGACTCGGGAAAGGACCCGCAGATCCTCGGCTTCTCGATGAACCTGCCGCTCTGGTTCGACAAGAACGTCGCCCGTACGGAACGTGCGGTCCGCCTGCTCGAGTCCGAGCGAGCGTCCCGCCGCCGCCTGATCCGCACGGCCGAGCGGGACGCCGCCGCCGCTCTCTCCCGGGTGCGCGAGGCGGAACGGACTCGACGCCTGAACGAGGAGGTGCTCGTCGGCAAGGCCGAGGAACGCCGGCGGCTGAGCGAACAGGACTACGTGGGCGGGCTCGTCGACCTCGACCAGTTGGTCGACGCGGAACGCGACGTGATCTCGATCCACCTCGAGATCGCGCGCCGCGTCGCGGCCCGCGAGACGGCCCTCGCGGACCTGGACTACCTCACCGGCGGCGCGCTCGGGAAACTCCCGCGCGCACGACCGGCGGGTGCGGAGGACATCGACCGTGCCACGAACGAACGCGAACTGATGGGAATCGACGACGAGGCGGAGAAACCATGAAGATCCTGACTCGGAGCCTGCCGGTGCTGTTCATCGTCGTGCTCGCCTTCTGGCTCGGGCGAAAGTGGGCGGCGGCGCCGGAGTCCCACGAGACCCACGGAGCCGCCTCGCAGGCGTCGACGGCCAAGGCGCCGACCGTGTGGACCTGCTCGATGCATCCTCAGGTGAGGCTGCCGGAGTTCGGGAAGTGCCCGATCTGCTTCATGGATCTGATCCCCGCGCCGTCCGGCGACGAGAGAGACGATCGATCGGCGCCGATCCTCTCGATGAGCGAGGCGGCCCGCGCGATGGCCGAGATCGAGACGGCACCCGTCGAGCGACGGCACGTCGCGGTCGACGTGCGCATGGTCGGCAAGGTCGACTACGACGAGTCTCGCGTCACCACGATCACGGCGTGGGTGAAAGGGCGTCTCGAGCGCCTGTTCGTCGACTACACCGGCGTGCCGGTGAAAGCCGGCGACCACATGCTCGTGCTGTACAGCCCGAGCCTCCTCACCGCGCAGGAGGAGCTCCTGCACGCGAAACGGCTCCACGCCGAGCGACCCGACGAGCGCTTCTCCTCGCTGGCGCTCGACGCGTCGCGCGAGAAGCTCCGACTATGGGGGCTGAAGGCGGATCAGATCCGGGAGATCGAGGACCGCGGCGTCGCGTCGGAGTACATCACCGTCTACGCGCCGACCGGCGGCATCGTGGTCCACAAGAACGGGATGGAGGGGATGTACGTCGACGAAGGGACGGAGATCTACACGATCGCGGACCTCACTCGAGTATGGGTCAAGCTCGACGCGTACGAGTCCGACCTCGCGTGGCTTCGCCTGGGTCAGCCGGTGACGTTCGAGACGGAAGCGTATCCCGGCATGGAGTTCCGCGGCACGATCGCCTTCATCGATCCCATGCTCGACGAACGGACGCGATCGGTGAAGGTCCGCGTGAACGTGGAGAACGAGAGCGGCCGGCTGAAGCCGGGGATGTTCGTACGTGCCACGGTCTTTGCGCAGATCGCGGAAGGCGGCGTGGTCCGGGAGTCGTTCCTGGCCGGCAAGTGGATCTGCCCGATGCATCCCGACGTGGTCTCGGACCGCGCGGGTGACTGCGAGCAGTGCGGGATGCCGCTCGTGAAGAGCGAGTCCCTCGGCTACGCGGCCGCGACGGACGCGGTGCGCGCGCCGCTCGTGATCCCGGCCACGGCGCCGCTCCTCACCGGAAAGCGGGCGATCGTCTTCGTCGAGCTGACGGACCGCGACCGCCCGACGTACGAGGGTCGCATCGTCGTGCTCGGTCCGCGAGCCGGAGACCACTACATCGTGGAGCACGGGCTCGAGGAAGGCGAGCGCGTCGTCGTCCAGGGCAACTTCAAGATCGACAGCGCCCTCCAGATCCAGGCGCGGCCGTCGATGATGTCGATGTCGGATGCCGCCGCGGCTCCCAGCCGCGCCTCGTCCGATCCCGCCCCGACCACGGCGGGACCGGGCGAGGCGCTCGACGTGCCGGACGCGTTCCGAGCCCGGCTCGCCGAGGTGGTATCCGGCTACCTCGACCTGTCCGAGCGGCTCGCCGCCGACGACGCGACCGGAGCCTCGTTGGCCGCGACCCGGACCAAGGCCGGCCTCGCGGCCGTCGACCCGAGCGAACTCACCGGCGACGCGCTGACCGCGTGGACGGCGGACGCGCGCGACCTCGAGACCGGCGTCGACCAGGTTCTCTCGGCCAAGGGAGACATCGAGGGTCAACGCCGCGGCTTCCTCATCCTCTCCGAGGCGCTGCCCGCGATCCTGAGACGCTACGCCCCCCCCCAAGACGCCGGGCTCCACCGCTTCTACTGTTCGATGGCGTTCGACGGCCGCGGCGCCGCGTGGCTCCAGGTCGGAGAACGCGTCGCCAACCCGTACTTCGGCGCCGCGATGCTGCGGTGCGGCGAAGAGTCGACGGAGCGCTGACGTGGCTTCCTCGCGCTCGCCACTCGACACCCTCATGCGCTTCTGCCTCGAGAGCAAGCTCGTCGTCGTGCTCGGGCTCTCGTTCCTCGTCGCCGCCGGCGTCGTCGTCGCGCCGTTCGACTGGAAGCTCGACTTCCTTCCCCGCGCGCCGATCCCGGTCGACGCGATCCCCGATACGGGTGACAACCAGCAGATCGTCTTCACGAAGTGGCCGGGACGATCGCCGCAGGACATCCAGGACCAGGTCACGTACCCGCTCACGGTCTCCCTGCTGAACGTCCCGGGCGTGAAGACGATCCGCAGCAGCTCGATGTTCGGGTTCTCGTCCATCAACGTCATCTTCGACGACGACGTCGAGTTCTACTGGTCGCGCTCGCGCATCCTCGAGAAGCTGTCGAGCCTCGGCGGCGATGTTCTTCCCGAAGGCGTGCAGCCCGCGCTCGGGCCCGACGCCACCGCTCTCGGCCAGGTGTTCTGGTACACCCTCGAGGGGCGGGACGACGACGGTCGGCCGGCGCCCGGCTGGTCGCTCGAGGAGCTGCGTTCGATCCAGGATTGGCAGGTCCGCTACGCGCTCGCCGCCGCGGACGGCGTGTCCGAGGTGGCGTCCGTGGGCGGTTTCGTGCGGGAGTACCAGGTCGACGTGGATCCCGACGCGATGCGCGCCTACGGCGTGACGCTCGGCGAGGTCTACAACGCAGTCAAGATGTCGAACATCGACGTCGGTGCGCGCACGATCGAGGTGAACCGCGTCGAGTACGTCGTGCGCGGCATCGGCTTCCTCGAGACCACCGGCGACCTCGAGAACACGGTCATCAAGGCCCGGAACGAGGTGCCGATCTTCATCAGGAACGTCGCCCGCGTCTCCACCGGGCCGGCGCTGCGCCGAGGGGCTCTCGACAAGGGCGGCGCCGAGGCGGTCGGCGGCGTCGTCGTCGCGCGGTTCGGCTCGAACCCGCTCGCCGTCATCGAGAACGTGAAGGGGAAGATCACCGAGATCGCGTCCGGGCTGCCGGCGAAGGAGCTTCCCGACGGCCGCGTCTCGCGCGTCACCGTCGTCCCGTTCTACGACCGCACGGGGCTGATCCACGAGACGCTGGGCACGCTGAGCGACGCGTTGCGGCAGCAGATCATCGTGACCGTCATCGTCGTGCTCGTGATGGTGCTCCACTTGCCGAGCTCCTTCCTCATCTCGCTGGTGCTGCCGCTCACCGTGCTCGGCTGTTTCCTCGGCATGAAGCTGTTCCACGTCGACGCGAACATCGTGGCGTTGTCCGGGATCGCGATCGCGGTCGGCACGATCGTCGACATGGGGATCGTGCTGTGCGAGAACATCCTCCGGCACCTGAAGGAGGAGGAGGACGCGGGCCGGCGCTTGACGTACCGCGAGGCGCTCGAAGTCGTCCATCGCGGTGCCAGCGAGGTCGGCGGCGCGATCCTGACCGCGATCGCGACGACCATTCTCAGCTTCCTTCCGGTGTTCACGATGACGGGCGCCGAGGGGAAGTTGTTCTCGCCGCTCGCCTGGACGAAGACGCTGGCGCTCCTTGCGTCGGTCGTGCTCGCGCTGGTCTCGATCCCCCCGCTGGCTCACGTCCTCTTCTGCGGTCGCGTCCGCTCGCGCGCGCTCCGCATCGTCGCGTCCGTCGCGGTCGTCTCCGCCGGCGTCTGGGTCACGGTCCGTCACGACGCGACGATCGGGATCATGGTCGCGGCGGCGGGCATCTACTTCCTCGTGCGATCCCGCCTTCGGCCGATCGTTCGGTCGACGCTCGTTTCCACCTCGAGCATCGTCGCGGCCGCCGTCTTCGCGGTGTTCCTCGCGAGGACGTGGGAGCCGCTCGGCGCGAACGCTTCGTTCGCCGCCAACCTCGCGTTCGTCGGCGTCGCGATCGGCGGCTTGCTGCTCGCGTTCCTCGTCTTCCGGATCCTCTACGTCCCCCTCCTTCGTTTCTTTCTCGAGCACAAGCTCCTCTTCCTCTGCGTCCCGGCCGCGCTGGTCGTCGCCGGCGCCACGATCTGGCTCGGTTACGACCGGATCTTTGGAGGGCTGCCGAAGCCGATCCAAACGTCGAGGCTCGCGGTGTGGGCGCGCCACGCGTTCCCCGGCCTCGGACAGGAGTTCATGCCGCCGCTCGACGAGGGCGCGTTCCTCTGGATGCCGACGACGATGGCCCACGCGTCGATCGGCGAGGCGATCGACGTGCTCGCCACGCAGGACATGGCGTTCAGCGCGATCCCCGAGGTCGAGGCGGTCGTCGGAAAGATCGGCCGCGTCGAGAGCCCCCTGGACCCGGCGCCGATCACCATGATCGAGACCGTGATCCAGTACAAGCCGGAGTACGTGTCCGGCGCGGACGGCAAGCGCGTGCGCCAGTGGCGTGACGAGATCCGGACTCCGCGCGACATCTGGAACGAGATCGTCGCGGCGGGCGAACTCCTCGGCTCGACGAGCGCTCCGTTCCTCCAGCCGATGGAGGCCCGGCGCGTGATGCTCCAGACGGGGATGCGCGCGCGCTTCGGAGTGAAGGTCCGCGGCCCCGACCTCGAGACGATCGACGCCGCGTGCCTCGAGATCGAGCGCCTCTTGAAGCAGGTCCAGTTCGTCGAGCCCGCGACGGTGCTCGCCGACCGCGTCGTCGGCAAACCGTACCTCGAGATCGAGATCGACCGGGAGGCGATCGCCCGCTACGGCGTTCCCATCCAACGCGTTCAAGACGTCGTGGAGGTCGCGATCGGAGGGCGGCCGATCACCACGACCGTCGAGGGTCGTGAGCGGTACCCGGTGCGGGTTCGATACCAGCGGGAGCTCCGCGACTCGGTGGAAGCGATCGAGAAGATCCTCATCCCCGTCGACGAGGGGATCCAGATCCCGCTGACCCAGATCGCGACGATCCGCTACGTGCGCGGGCCACAGGCCATCAAGAGCGAGGACACGTTCCTCGTCGCGTACGTCACCTTCGACAAGAAGGAGGGTCACGCCGACGTCGAGGTCGTCGAGCGATGCCAGGAACACCTCGACCGGAACTACACGCGACCGTCCGGCGTCTCGCTCGAGTTCTCGGGCGAGTACGAGAACCAGATCCACGCCCGGAAGACGCTCTCGCTCGTCCTTCCGATCGCGCTCTTCTCGATCTTCCTCGTGCTCTACCTGCAGTTCCGTTCGGTGATGACCGCGCTCTCCGTCTTCTCCGGAGTGCTGGTCGCGTGGGCGGGCGGCTTCATCCTCCTCTGGCTGTACGGGCGAGAAGGATTCCTCGACGTCGACGTCCTTGGGGCGAACCTGCAGCAGGTATTCCAGGTCGGACCGATCAACCTCAGCGTCGCGGTCTGGGTCGGCTTCCTCGCCCTGTTCGGAATCGCGACCGACGACGGGGTGGTCATGTCGACCTACTTGAAGCAATCGTTCGAGCGGAGCGAGCCGACGACGCGGGCCGAGATCCGCGCCGCCGTGATCGAGGCCGGCCGGCGCCGGATCCGTCCGTGCCTGATGACGACCGCGACGACGATCCTCGCGCTCCTCCCGGTCCTGACGTCGACCGGACGCGGCTCCGACCTGATGCGTCCGATGGCGATCCCCTCGTTCGGCGGGATGGCGATCGAGCTCATCACGCTCTTCGTCGTGCCCGTGCTCTTCTGTGCGACCAAGGAATGGGCGGCGTGGTTCAGGGCGCGATCTCTTGGTTCAAACGACGTCGCGCGTAGCGCGTGATGATCGCCGCCCCCACGATCATCGCCGCGAACGCGCCGCCCTTCACGAGCCACGTGGCCGCGCCGGACGAGCCATCCCCGGCCGCCGCGGCGAGGTCGCTCGCGACGACCCCGGCGTACACGTTCAACACGGTGCCGGGGAGCATCCCGAGGAAAGACGCGCGCAGGTACGCGAAGAACGACACGTGGGTCGCACCGCAGAAGCAGTTCAAGACGCCGAACGGGAAGACGGTCATACGGCTCAGGAGGACGATCCACGCGCCGCGCTCGGCGATCGCCCGGTCGATCCTCACCAGCTTCGGCCGCTTCCTCTGCAGCCGCTCGACGAGCCCGTGAAAGAAGTACCTGCCCAGTAGGAATCCGACGGCGGCCGAACACGTCGCCGCGACCTGGACCCAGAGCACCCCTCGCATGAACCCGAAGTGCGCGCCGGCCGCGACGTCGAGTGGCGTGGCGGGCAGGAACAGGCCGGTGGTCAACACGTAGATCACGATGAACAGCGCGGGTGCCTGAGATCCGAGCTCGGCGAACTCGCGAAGACTGTCCCGATGCAGCGAGCGCAGCTCGGGGAAGACGGCGAGCGCGGTGACGAGCGCCGCTCCGAACAAGATCGGGACGAGGTGGATCGCCCGCCTCTTCAAGGTTCGTCCGATCTCGCCCATCCTCGAATCGCCGGCCCTGGGACGCCGCTACCTGCGCTGCTCGGGTTTCTTCGTCCCGCCACCCTCGCGAAGACCGCCTTCAGCCCGGAGTGGGTCGGACTCGGACTCCTTCGCGGCCAACAGCTTCCTCTGATATCGGCTTTGGGCCACGTCGGTCAGGAGGAGTACGACGAGGACGAAGTAGAAAGTCGACTTGCTCATCGCAGTGACCTCGTGGCCGAAGAAGTGGAGATCGGCGAGGTGTCCCCCTTCGGACAGCAGCATGACCCCCACGATCAGGAGGATGAAGAGGCCGAGCACCTCGTACATCCGATTCCGCTGCAGGAACGCCGAGACTCGATCCGAGAGCCAGATCATGATGAGACCGCCGATGATGATCGCCACGGCCATCACCCAGAAGACCTTCGTCAACGCCATCGCGCTCAGGATCGAATCGAACGAGAAGACGAGGTTCATGAGCACGATCCAGAAGATGATCATGCCCATCGAGCGCGGCTTCCGATGGTCGACGTGCGCCTCCTCGAGCGCGATCATGTGGAACACCTCCTTGACCGCCGTGTAGATGATGAACGCTCCGCCCAGGATCACGATCAGACTGTGGACGTTGAACGATCCCTCGACGAACGCGTTCGCCATGCCGAAGATCGGCGCCTGGAAGGTGTCGATCAGCTTCAACAGGACGAAGAGAAGGACGACGCGCAGGACGATGGCCATGCCGATCCCCCAGCGGCGCACCTTGGTACGCTGGTCCGCCGGGGCCCGCTTCGACTCGAGCGAGATGTAGAGGAGGTTGTCGACGCCGAGCACGGCCTGAAGGAAGACGAGCATTCCGAGCGTCATCAGGTTCTCGAGCATCGCCTGTCTCTCCGGTTATCGGTCCGCGCCGCGGTTCACGACAGAGCGTAGAGAGGCGGCAACTCAGAAGCCAACGCGACCACACCCCCGACCACCGCTGCGACCGGCCGTCTCCGTCGCGCGCCGCGATCAGGCTCTCGAACCGCGGAGGATCGCACTCGAGGTGTACAGATCGGCCTCGGTGACATCCACCGCGTCGGGTCCCTTCTCGTACTCGGCCGCTCCTGGATGAACCGCAACAGCTACACGCCGTCGCGCAAGCGGGCCGAGCGGATCGTCAGGGACATGCCCGCGTCAGCCACTGCACTTCGGGCAGACTTCGCCGCGCGCGGCCGCCTCGACGCAGCACGGGTGATCGCAGATTCGCCCCTCCGCGATCGCCTGCTCGCAGCACGCGGCGGAGGCATTCGCCTTCGGCACCTCCGTCGCGGAAGGCGCGATCGGAGCCGGCCGCGCGAGGCCGAGGTCCAGGCGCAGTTCCGGCCGTCGATCGACGAGCGCGGCCGCCGCCGCCGGTGAGACGCTCGTGCGCCAGAGATAGACCTGGCGCAGCGCGGGGAGCGCGGCCAACGCATCGAGGCCGGCGTCCGACACCGGCGTGCCGTAGAGGTTCAGGATCTCGAGCTTCTCGAGGCCACGGAGCTTCTCGAGCCCACGGTCGTCGATCGAAGTTCGCTGAAGGTCGATGCGACGAAGCTCGGTGAACGCGGCCAGCCGCGCGAGGCCGTCGCTGGTGACCGCCGTTCGGCCCAGGTCCACGCGCACGAGGACGTCCTCGAGGCCGCCGAGCAGGTCGAGGTCCGCGTCGACCCCCTCGTTGCCCAGCAGCGCGAAGCTCACCTCGACCTCCGCGGCGCCCTGCGCGACGCGCTGCAGGTGGGCACCGCGCTCCTTCACCGCCTCGACCGCCGCACGTTCGGCGTCGGTCCAGGGGCGCTCGGTCGCGGGCAGGCTCGAGGTGCGCGGCACGGGCGGCGACTCCAGTGGGACGTCGTCGGCCGTCGCGTCGAACGGTGCGCCCGAGGCGATCCATTCGCGCAGCGCGGTGATCTCCGCCGCGGCCAACGGATCGCCCTCGGGCGGCATCCGGTCGGGGTCATCGGCGCCGAGCGTGATCCGCTCGAACAACACGCTTCCCTCCGGATCACCCGGGAAGACGACCCAATCGCCCTGGTCCCCCTCGAACAAGGTCGCCACCCGGTGGAGGGTGAGGCCGGCCTTCTGCTTCGCGGGGCCGTGGCACTCGTAGCAACGTCGCGCCAGGAGCGGCCGGATGACGTTCGCGTAGACCGCAGGATCGCCCGTCGTCGCCGGAACCGCCGGTACGACCTCGCTCGCCGCCGCCCCGTCGCTCGCCGCGGCATCGACGCGCGCGTTCGAGTCGTCCGCGGGATCCGCCGGGGAGTCGGCGTCGGACGCGTCGCCGTCGGCGGCGGGAGGATCCTCGACGGGAGCGGGGACGTTCGCCGGCGTCTCGGCGCGCGCGGACGGCGTACCGTCGCCGGGTCGCAGCCGGCCGATCCAATCGTGGATCGCTTGGACCTCCCAGGGTGCGAGCGGCGGCCCGTCCGCGGGCATGCGATCGGGGTCATCCGCGGGCAGGCTCACGCGCTCGTACAGCACGCTCCCCTCGGGGTCGCCCGGCGCGACGACCCAGTCCGCGGGATCGCCGCTGAACAAGACGTCGATCCGATCGAGCGCGAGCCCGCCCTTGCGGCGTGTCGGGCCGTGGCACTCGATGCAACGGCGCTCGAAGACGGAGGTGACGACCGAGACGAGCGGCGATTCCGGGCCATCCTCCGCCGGCCTCGCGGCCGCCCCCGATGAGTCGGAGGAATCGGCGGCCGGTGCCGCGCTCGACGGGTCGCCGCTGCGCCACAGCTCGGTCAGATAGCTCGGCCCGAACACGAGGCTGCCGCCGAGGTGGCCCCCGGCCGGTACCAAGAGGAGGAGGAAGACGAGCCCCCCGCGATACGGGACGCTCACCGCGCCGATCCCCGATCGCAGCAAGACCCCGAGGATCAACACCACGAGCGAGAGACCCGCGATGCTGACGCCGATCCAACGGTGATAGAGGAGGATCGTCGCCAACGAACGACCATGCGGCTCGTGGGCAGCGTTCAGCCAACCCGTCGCGGCGGCGAGCAGGGCGCCGAGGGTGCCGAGCGCGAGACAGATCAAGCCCGCCGGCGACGTCCTCTCGCGTCCGCCTCGACGGAAGAGCTCGAGCAGGGGCGCGACGACGAGCAACGCCACCGGGAAATGGACCAACAGCGGATGGAAGCGACCGCCGATGCGCTGGATCTCGGGAGATACGCCGATCGCCGCGAGGCGCTCGACCATCACGTCCGTGCCCGCGAGAAGCACGGATGGCAGGCTTGCGAGGGAGGCATCCATGGCGCCCGAGAGTACCCGAATTCCGGCGTCATGGACTCGACTCGCGGCGACGTTCGCGCAGCGCGCGAATCGCGTTCCTCACGCCCGGGGCGCGAAGACGAACGTCGCCCTCGTGCCGCGCGGCGGGCAGACGTCCCCGTTGATGTCGTAGAGGTACGACTCCGTCCCCTCGGCGCTGTTCATGTCGAAGATGCAGTTTCCGAACCCGCTCAGGTAGAGGGAGACGACGTTCCCCTCGACGTCGGCCATGAAGCGATCCTGACGTTCGGTGCCGATCACGACCCGCTGGAACCGTGATCCGACGAAAACGAATCCGCGTCGCGGCAGGCTCTCGCCGTTCGTCACGTACCGGATCATGTCCTCGATCGGGTGGAGGTGCGTCTTGCCGTCCGGATCGACCCAGCGCACGGCGATGTCGACCACCAGCCCCCGTGGCGGGATGACGTTGAACTCACGCGCCTCGCCCGACCGGAGCTTCTCGAGCGGCGGCGGCGGGTCCTTCTTCACGTACTCGACCGAGCGGCCCGGGTCGAGCCCGAGCGCGAGGAGCGCCGCGTTCAGCTTCGACGGGGTGCAGCGGACCACGGCGAGCGCCTCGTGCGTGAAACCGCCCTCGGTCACGATGAGGTATTCGATCGGGTAGCCGGCGTTCATCCGATCGAGCAGGACGACGCCCTGCACCTCGATGACACGGTTCGTGAAGTCGACCCGAACCCCCTCCTTCGCGAGCTCGTCGACCAACGTCTTCACGCCGTCCGGCGCCCCTTCGGGGACGGGAAGCGGGGTGACCTCCTCGGTCTCCACCTCGACCGTGTTCTTCGGCGGCGGCTCCTGGCCGAACCCTGGTGCGGCGAGAACCGTGGCGGCTCCGAACACGAGGATCCATCGCATGTCGTTCTCCGATCCGTGGGCTCGCTCGCTCGGGTTCGAGAACGGGCGACGGCAGCCGCGGTTCGCCGGATTCTAGGAGTCCGGTTCGGAAACTCCCGGGTGGGCAAGGTCCTGGACGTCATCCGTCCGCGCCTTCACTCCCCGCCGGTGCGTCTCTGGACGACCTCGATCGCCTTCTCGAGGAGCTCATCCCGTCCGGCCGCGACGCCCGCGATCGTTCTCTCGCACGGAATCGTCGGCGCGACGCCCACGCCCTGGTGAGCGATCTCGCCGTCGTGCTTCACGACCCGCATACCCGTCCAGACCATTGCGAACCCGCACGGGAGCATGACCCGATTGATGTTGCCGTTCGTGCCCGCGGTGGTGCTGCCCACGATCTCACCGAGCTGGTAGGCCTCGACGATCGCCATGCAGCTCTCCGCATAGGAGATCGCGCGGCCGTCGGTGATGAACGCGACGTTCGCCGGCAGCCGCGGCTCGAGAGGCTCCACGTCCCAACGACTCTCCTGGTACTCCACGTCCACTTGCTCGGGATACCTGCTCCGCGGAATGCGCCAGAACGCGGAGTGGATCGTCTCGTCCGTCAGATGATGGAGAAGCACCTTGCCGGCCGATCCCGGATAACCGCGCAGGTCGAAGACCAATCCGTCCGCGGCAACGAGCGTCTCGAGATGGGGTTCGAGATCGCTCCACGCCAAACCATTCAGGTCGACGTAGCGGATGCCGGGCGCGACCTCCTCGGCGAGGTCGGGCTTGTTGGTCTCGAGGCCCCACCAAGAACGGGCGTCGATGCGCTCGATCTCGATCGTCTCCCTCCGACCATCGGGACGTAGAGCCTCGACCGATGAACCCGTGCCCCATCCGAGGATTCCGCGGATCGAACTATGGCGACGCCACCCCTCCGTCGACGCGCTGATCCTCCCTCCGATCTCTTCATAGATCTGCTCCACGGGCGTGCCGTCGATCGCGAGGATCGCGTCGCCCGGAGCGATGCCGGATGTGCCCTCCGCGACCTCTACGACGACGAGACGTCGCTCCACCCATTCCGCCTGGGCCGGCACGAAGAAGGAGCCTCCGGGCGACGCGAGGAGGTGCCCGTGGCCGTCGTCGGCCGCGGCGACCAAGCGAGTGAGCACGTCCTCGAGACCGTCCCGGTTCTTGGCCGTCGCCGCGGTGGCCAAGGCAACCACCAGCTCCGCGCGCCAGTCGACGTCCACCACGTCCCAATACGGGTAGAAATGCTGCCAGACGTTCCACGCGGCGCCGACCGTCGCCAGTCGCACGGTACGATCGTTCGGTGTCGGGCGCCAAGTCTCCGGGCGGTCCGGCCGGACGGGCGGAGCATCGTCCGTCCCGCGCGGAAGCGTACCCTCGTCATCGGCTCGGAGAACGTGCGGGATGCGCGCCGAGATGCCGGCACCGAGCGACAGGACCGACTCGCACGGAGCGTCTGCGAGCTCTCGTCGCTCCGTTGCCGCCTCCTCGAGGCGCCGGGAGGAATAGACGTTGCCATCCGCCTCGCCGCTCAGGTTGCCAAGACCAACATGCTCGATCCCGACGAGCCACGGCGAATCCTCGGGGCCGAGGTCGATCCGGTCCGGTGCATCGTTCACGCCGCCCGCCCAGACCTGGACCGTCGGGGCGATCGGCGCGAACAACGCACTGATTCGGGACGCGAGGTCTTCCGCGGAGGATGCCTTCAGGGCCTCGTCGATTCCCCTGACATCGAACGCAAGCCACTCCGCGACGATCGCAGCATCGGAGGGGTGGAAGTAACGCACGACACCGGACAAACGGACGAAGGCGACGACGCGCTCCAACGTCGCCACGTCGAGCGCGCCTGGCGGAGCATTGCCTTCGCTCGCCGCCCCTATCACGGAGAGACGGACGTCCTCGACGAAGCCCTCGCTGCCGCCGCTCCCCGCCACCATGAAGCCGAGCGCGATCGATTCGGCGTCGTCATCGATGTCGGCGACGATGGAGACGTCCTGCCAGGGCCTTCCGGTGACCGGCCGGTCATTCATGTTGTCGAAGAAACCCATCGCCCCTTCGGCGCGGTCGACACGCAGCCACATCTGCAGAGTGTCGACCTCGTTCTTCCGCTCGATCCCGACCCTGGCGTCGAGACGGACCCGCCTGCCTCGCAGGTCCCTCGCCGCGATCGACTGCATCAGGTTCCCGAACGAGCCGGTGCCGTCCGAGGATCGAAAGAGCCGGACCGCCCGCGCCCCTTCCACGGACCCCTCGATCGACTCTGCTTGCCAACCGGTCTTGGCCACGGAATCGGGAACGAACCACCCAGGCGGCGCGCGGCCGAGCGGACCAGCGTCGAAGTCAGGGTTCTCGATCTGACCGAACAGCGGCGTCATCCCCGCGAGAAACAGCGCCAGCGTGGGCAAACGACGACGGACGTACCTCATGACGGATCTCCTCGGCGCGGCGTCGCCGCGACCAAACCAAACGTCGACCGCGACGACTCGAGCTCCTGTCTGTACTCGATTGCGCGCCGCGTATCCTCTTTCTTTCGCTCGCCGGTAGGTTTTCTGGAACTCGACCCTCCCGCCGCCGGCGGTCGCCGAGGGCACGAATCAACCGCGGCCGGTTCCTTGAGACGGTCGCCCGCGCTTTCGGCTCTTCAGGAAACCGGGGGACCGAGTCGGTCCCTCCTTAATCCACTCGGAGCCGTCCCATGCTTCCCAAGCGCTCTTTCCTCTCCCTGCTGTCGCTCGCCCTCGGCGGGGGTCTCGTGCCGCTCGTCCACGCCGACGTCAAGACGTCGTTCTTCACCAGCAATTCGCACTATGCGTACGAGCTGCTCCACATGCCGGATCTGGACCAGCGCCGAGCCTTCGCGCCCGGCATCTTCGGCCTGCCCCTGAACGGGGGCATGTACTGCGTACCGGCCAGCACGATGAACATGATGATCTACGCCGCCAACCATGGCTTCCCCGAGGTTTGGCCCGGACCCGGCTTCTATCAGAGCCCGAGCCTCTACGACGCGGCCGGACTCAACATCTTCGCCCTCGGCGCGAAGATGGGCACCGACCCCGCGACGGGGACCGGCGGCAACGGCGCGTTCGAGGGCGCGAAGTGGTGGTTCGACAACAGCGCCCCGGGCAAGTTCACCGTGTCGCTCGACGGTGCGCACGGGACCTACAGCCCGACGCTCACGACGATGACCAAGGCCGCGATGAACGGCGCATTGATCGGGTTCGGCTACGGGCGGTACGACGTCACCGGTTCGTACGACGGCCACCCGCTCGTCCAGCGCGTCGGCGGCCACGCCGTGACGTTCTCGAAATCGTCCCGGTTCTACCAGCTCCAGACCGTGTGGTGCCGCGACCCGGCGAATCCGAACGACAACATGCTCCTGGACCAATCGACGTTCGGCAATCGCGAGCTTTCCGTGCGCGACGTGACGTTCGCCGCCGCGGCCAGCGATGGTGCCGTTCGACTGATGAGCGCGCTCAACTACGACTCCAGCGCGGCGAGCGTCGCCATCATCGACGGCTACATGGCGATCCGCCCGAAGGCGGGCTACTCGTTCAAGGACTTCAAGACGATCAAGCTCGACGTTCCGCTGACTCTCGGCGGCACGCCGGTGGAGCAGGTCTTCAGCGTCGACGGCGTCGTGCTCGACGCGACGCTCGATCCCGATCAGATCGCCTTCGTCGTCCTCGTCGCCGGCGCCGACGGCAAGCCGGGCTCGTTGCAGACGATCGACCTCCTCGACGGCTCGGTCTCCTTCGTGGCAAGCCTCCCGGGCGCGAAGAGCCTCTGCTTCGGCCGGAAGCACGAGCTCTACGTCGCGACCGGGACCGAGATGCTTGCGCTCGACCTCGGCGACACGAAGCTGGTGAAGAAGAGCCTGGACCTGCCGTTTCCCGTCGATGCGATGGCGTACGACGACGCACGGGACGAGCTCGTCGCGCTCTCGATCGGCGCCAAGCGCCTGATCCGCTTCCCCGAGGCGCTGGGCGGCGAACCGAAGAGCCACGCGCTTCCCGCCGGGTTGCCGATGGGCGGCCACGCGACGGTCGCGATCGACCCGACGTCCGGCGCGATCCTCTTCGCGACCGACAAGTCCGCGACTCTCTACCGCGCGATCGAAGGGCCCCAGGGCTTCCAGGTGATCGAGACCGCGCTCCCCGCCGTGCAGAAGATCGACGGCTTCGACGTCGACGACGCCGGCCACCTGTTCGTGAGCTCGCTTGGCAAGACCGCGGAGTTCGAGGAGACCGCGCTCGCCGGCTGGCAGCCCGTCCTCGGCTCGCCGTGGAACCTCACGACGAGCGGCCGCTCGTTCCGGATCACGAAGAGCCGCACGAACTTCGACCCGAAGACGATGAGCGGCCCCGGATGGAACCAGATCGATGCGTCTCTCTTCGATGACGTCGCGTCGGGACCGTTCCAGCCCGACTGCGACGGCGCCGCGGTCGACGTCGAGTACGGGACCGGCAAGGCGGGTTCGCTCGGCGTTCCGCACCTGAGGGCCGAGGGCCCGGCGATCCCGGGCGCGCAGACCACGCTCGTGATCGAGAACGTCGCGCCCGGAGCGCCCGTCGCTCTCTTCGTCGGCTCGCAGAGCGCCGCCCTTCCCTTCGACGGTGGAACGCTCCACGTGCTCCCGCTGCTCACCCTCTCGCTGCCGGCGACGGCGGGCGCCGACGGCAAGCTGCAACTGCCGCTGATCGTCCCGGCCGACCCCAAGTTGTGCGGGGTCACGGTCTACCACCAGGCGATGCTCGTCGATCCCGCAAGCAGCGGTCACTACCACACCGCGCAGACGAACGGGCTCGCGCGGACCTTCGGCAACTGAACGCGGCCGGCCCCTCCGAGTCCCTTGCGGCCGCAGCGGCTCACGGGGCTCGGGGGCGCCGCCGTCCGACGGGGTTATGCTGGGAGCGGCGCGCGAGAAGAGACGCAGAGACGCAATGTTCCGAGAGAATCGCAGAACCAACGGCCGCTTCGCGGCGACTCACCCGCCGGCATGCACGCGTATCGATCCGCTCCAGGAACCCGCTGCGTCGAGAAGGTCGCCGGCGGCTCGTGCGACGATCGACGGGTCGCGGTCCGTGCGCCGCGGCCTCGCCGCTCGGGCCCGGTGTCGCCGCTCGACTCGCTGATGCCGGCCGATCCGCCCGATCCTCACGCGGACCTGGAGCTCGTGCGGCGCGCGCTTCAGGGTGAAGCGGTCGCCATCGACGAGCTCCTGCGGCGACTTCGCTGCATCCCACCGATGCTCTCCGCCCGCAACACGCGCCTCCCGCACCCGCTCGCGCCGCAGGAAGTCCAGGACCTCGAGCAGGAGACGCTGGTGGTGGTCTGGCGGAAGCTCGGCCACTTCCAGGGCCGTTCGATCCTCGAGACTTGGATCTATCCATTCTGCGGGTTCATCCTGATGCGAGCCCTTCGCTCGCGCGCCCGTCGTGGAGCGCGCGAGTCGGACGGCGCCGGCGTGGAACCACTCGATGATCCAGCTCCGCTCGAACGACTCGACCTCGCGGTGGTCCACGACGCGATCGAGCGGCTCGACGACGAAGAGTCCGCGGTCATCCGGCTCAAGCACTTCGAAGACCAGACGTTCGAGGAGCTCGCCGCGCGGCTGGCGATCTCGCCGAACACCGCGAAGACGCGCTACTACCGCGCGTTGCGGCGCCTGAAGCTCCTTCTGACCGGCCCCGGGCGCGAGGCGGAACGATGACCAACGAACGCCGCGAACTGCACCCGGCGGCTCACGAGGAGCGCCTCGCCGAGGCCGTCGCACGGCGGGGACCGCCCCTCGACCCCGCGACCCGCGAGGCGCTCGAGTCCTGCGACGTCTGTCGCGGCGAGCTCGTCGAGCTCGAGCGGCTCGCCGCGGGGCTCGACCGGCTCGGGCTCGACCAGCGGGCCGACGTCGCCCGCTCGATCGAGCGCGCCGGACCCGCGGAAGAGGAGCGAGTCCGGCGTGCGTTCGAACGCGCGGGACTCGGCGGGACGACGCCCGCGGCTCGCCGCCGGCGCTTTTGGGCCGGTCTCGGCGCGGTCGCGGCGACGCTCGCGTTCGGCATCGGCGCGTGGGTCCTCTCGCCGCCCGACGGGACGACGACCGCCGAACCGATCCTCCTCGAAAGCGGCGGAGTCCACCTCCTCGCGCCGCGCGGCGACGTCCGCGACTTCTCGCGCTTCGAATGGTCCGGCGAGATGGCGCCCGGTTGGCGCGCCACCCTCGTCGTCCGAGCGTTCGGTCCGGACGGCGACGTGTTGAAGCAAACCACCGTCCGATCGCTACACTGGGAGCCTCCCGCATCCCTGCTCGCCGCGTGGCCGGACACCATTCATTGCACGCTGGAGATCTACGACGCCGCGGGCGAGTTCGTCGGGTCGGACTCCTCGTCGGCCTCGCGCTTCTCACGCTGACCACGGCCGCCGTCCGATCACGCGCCCGGACGTCGGATCCACGCGACGCTCCGCCGCTGATCGAACGCTACGGGGCGCTCCTCGCCCGGCTCGATGGCGTGTCCGTTCCGCGGCGCGACGACGTGCAGCCGCTGATCGGCCTTTCGCTGGCGATCCTCGCCTCCGGGCCCGACGCCGGCGAACGCGCGCCGACCGCCGGCGAAACGTGGCGGGCGGTCCGCGACGTCATCGCGAGGATGGACCCCGCGAGCCGCGATGATCTCGGCCCGCGCTTCTCGGTCGACGTGGCGACGATCGTCCGCGACCGGGGACGCCCCGACGTCGCGATCGGGATCCTCGAGAGCGAACACGCCGAACTCGCGACAGGCTCGCCGCTGCGACCGTTCGTACTCGCCGACCTCGCCGATCTCTATCGCGTGGCCGGGCGGTGGAACGAGGCCCGCGCCACGTTGCGCGCGGCCGACGACGCGGTGAGCGGAGGACGCGTCGATCCCCGCGCGAGTTTCCGCGTCCTCAACGTGCGGACGATGCTCGAGCTCACGCTCGGCCTCGTCGATCGCGCCTTTGCCACGGCCGAGGAGGCGTATCGAATCGCGGATCGCCTCGGCGACGCGTTCGGCGAGCGCTCGACCGCGACCTGGCAGCGCGCCACGCTCGCCCTCGGGACGGACGACTACGCGTACGCGCGCGACGTGCTCGAGAGCGCGCTGGCCGACGACACGATCGATGGCGCGCTTCGCGGTCGGATGCGCGTGCAGCTCGGCGTCGCGATCGCCGAGCTCGGCCGCTCCGACCCGGAGCTCGCTCGAGAGGCGGACGAGATCCTCCGCGCCGTCCTCGCCGAGGGGACGCTCGATCGATACTCGCGGTTCATCGCGCTCCGGTTCCGCGCCGACCTCGCGCGCGCCCGCGGCGCGCTCGACGACGCCGCGATCCTCCTGGCCGACGCCCGCGTCGAGGTCGCGTCCGCGCAGTCGCCGGGGACGTCGCTCCTCGCCCCGCCCGACGCGGCCTTCGTCACCGCGCTGGAAGCGTCGATCGCCCGAGGCCGTACGGTCGAGGCGGGCGACCTCCGCACGCTGCTCGACCGCCTCCGCGACGACTACGCGCGATTCCTCGACCAGTGGCGCACCGTGCCGTACGAGCCGGGCGGCATCGGGTTCCTCCACTTCAACGAGCGGCGACGCGTGCTGAGCGAGCTGATCGCGCTCACGCTCGCGACCGAGCCGGAGGCGTCCGCCGCGGGCGACGCGTTGGCCGCGGTCTTCGCGGCGCAGGAGCTCGGTTCGCTCGCGCGCACGCTCACGGCCGGGACGGGATCGCTCGACGACGTCCGCCGGCTCGTACCCCCCGACGGCGTGATGCTGATCTACGTGCCCGGTCCGCTCGCCACCCACCTCTTCGTCGTCGAGCCGTCGAACCTCCAAGTCTTCACGCTGGCCGGGCGCGACTCGCTCGAGGACGACCTCAGGCGCTTCGTAGCGTCGGTCATCCGCTTCCCCGGCGTCGATCGGGAGAGCGTGTCGGCCAGCCGCCGGGCGGTGGCTCGCCTGGGACGCACGGTCGTCGGCCGGCTCTTCCCTGTCGCGGTCCGCGATACCCTCTCACGCAAGCGCCGCCTCACGATCGTGGGCAGCGACCTGCTCTGTCACCTGCCGTTCGAGTGCCTCCCCTTCGGCGACGGCGATGCGACGTTCGGGACGCGTTTCGCGATGAACGACCTCCCGTCTCTTCCGGTCGGAGCGCGCCTGGCGACGCGCGCGGCCGCGCCGCGTCCCGCGAACGGGCCGGCCGTCTCGCTGTGCGTGATCGGCGCGCCTCGGCCGAGCGAGGCGGTGCAGCACCGTTGGCCCGCGCTCGCTCCGCTCTCCCTCGACTCCGAGCAACGACGACGACTCATCCATCCGTTCGAGCCCGAGCACGTCCGCGTGTGGCTCGGCGACGACGCGACGCGCGCGCGGCTGCGCCGGCCGGAGGTCGAAAGCGCCGCCCTGCTTCACGTGGTCGCGCACGGCTGCTTCCGCTCCGAGCTCGCCCTACCCGCCGGGCTCCTGCTCTCGCCCGATCGCCCGGACGATGACGGAATCGTCGGCTGCGAGGAAATCCTCCGCCTGTCCGTCCCGCCGATCGTGGCGCTCTCCTGCTGCGGCGCGGCGCGCGGTCAGGAGCGGCGCGGCGAGGACGGCCTGACCCACCTCGGCGGCGCGTTCCTGGTCGCCGGCGCGAGCTGCGTCGTGCTGTCCCGCTTCCAGCTCGAGTACAGCGCGACGCTCGAGCTGGTCGCCGCCTTCCAGACGCGCCTCGCCGCGGGAGACGCCGCCGCCGAGGCGCTGCGAGCCGCCCGCGCGACGCTCCACCAGGACGATCGTCGTCGCCATCCGTTCTTCCATTCGCTGCTGCGCGTGTACGGCGTCGATCCGATCGAAGCGCGATGACGGGGCGACGCCACTACGAACCGGGGACGAGCGGCCCGTTGCCGGCGACCTCGACCGCGGGTGGGACCGTCGGGGCGAAGAGCGGATCGAGGGGCGGGATCCGGGCCTGCGGCACGTAGCCGCCGAGCAGCACGCCGCCGTCGGATCCAGGCGTGGAGAACGGGATCGTCACCGGCCAGGCGCCCGGAAGAGACGTCAGATAGGTCATCGAAACGGTCGACGGCGAGAACTCCGCCGTCAGGCCCCCCGCGTAGGCGCGCCTCGCTTGAACGACGTTGGTGCCGTCCCACTCGACGAACCCGATCGTGAGGAAGTACCGATCCGTGAAGCCCTCGGCGGCAGGGAAGGCGGGCATCGGAAGCGTGAACGAAATCCGCCAGGTGTCGCCGTTCACCGCGATGGGCGACGGGTCGACGAAGACGACGTGGCCGACGGCCACGCTCTGCACGTACGTCGCGCCTTCCGGCTGATACCAGAGCATGAGCTCGAGATCGTCGACCGGCGGTGCGAACGCGTCCCACGCGTCCCGCACGTCGACGTCGATCTGGATCGCTCCCACGTTCGGTGTCCCCTCGAGCTCGATCCAGAACGTCGTCGCCTTGAAGACCGGATGCGCCGAGCCGGCACCGACTTGCTCGGGCAATGGGATCTCGACCGCCGGATGGAGGACCGCGAACTCGGCGTCGAAGACCGGGGTGAACGCGTCCGCGAGACCGTCGTCGTCGAGGTCGGCGAGGACGGGCACCGCGGTATTTCCGTCCATCGACACGGCCGGGTCGCCGAGCGGCACCGCAACGGTCACGCCGCTCGTGAACGGCGCGTACACGAAGCTCGGAGTCGCGGTGAACGAGCCGCCGCTCTGCGCGCCGCGCTGGTTGAGGAGCAGTCTCAAGTCGTGTGCCGCCTGATGCGCGACGAGCAGGTCGTCGTCGCCGTCGCCGTCTCGGTCGCCGGCCGCGAGCCCGACGACGTCGATCGATGATTCAGCCGGAAGCTGCAGCGCGAGATCCTCGTCCTCCTCGTACGCCGAGTGGACGCCGAGGCGCTGCTTGGTGCCGCTCAACGTGCGATAGACAAGTGCGACGCGCTCGATGGATGGGGTCGGCCCGCCGGGCTGAGCCACTACGGCCATGAAGTTGTCGGCGTGAACGCAGCGTCGATGCCAGAGGCGCTCGCCGGCGAGATCGAAGATCTCGAGACCGTAGGTCGAGCAGACCGCGACCTGTCGGTTCGCCGATCCCGTCCACCCCACGTCCTCGAGATCGAGGATCTCGTGACCCGCCGCCGCCGCGAACGATGGCGCGACGACCCATGCTCCAGGCGCGCTCTGCATCACGGGAGTCACGGTGACGCGGTCGGCGCCGACCACGAGGAGATCGAACCGAGCGTCACCGTCCAGGTCGCCGGAGCGCACCCGCGACGCGCCGGCGAACGCCGCGAACGGAACGTCGACGATCGTGAATCGGTCCGGCATCGCCGTCGCGTCGTACGACCGAAGGTGAAGCCCGAACGCGTCGACGACGGCGAGCACGTCAACCCCGGAACCCGCTCCGCCGGGAACGAAGTCCGCGTCGTTCACCGCCCCCGCGAGCGGCCACAGTGTCGCGTGCGTCGCCGGGGCGATGAGGCAGACGGCGGTCGATCCGCGCATCACGACCGCGGTCGACCCGGGGCCGACTCCGACCCGGCCGACGGTCGTACGGCCGAACGCTCCGCTTGCCGCCACCGTCCACTCGATCTGGTTCGACGGCGACACGAACTCGCCATGAGCCGCCTGCCGGGCGTTCACCTCGCGGGCGACGAGCACGAGAAGGAGGACGAGCACGCCGAACGGACGTTGCATCGCGGCATTCTCCGGGGTGGGGTCGGTTCCAGGAGCGTATCCGAGTCCGCACGCAGCGATCGAGCGGTTGCGAAGCCCCATCGTCGTCGCCGCTCGTCGTCACCCGGTTTGGATACGCGCCTGGCCCGCTCCCGGCGGCGCGGAACACGCCGGCGGGAGCCCCGTTGGTCGCCGATCGCTCGCGATCGGTTCTCCGGTTTCGAGGTTTTTCTCGCGTCAGGGAAGGAACCCGATGTCGAGACCATCGGACGTGTTCCGCCCGGTTCCAGGGTCGTTGTACCAGAACTGGAAGTAGAGGCGGGAACCGGCGAGGACGAGCGCCGCCGCCGCCGGCATCGTGAGGTCGACCTGGTACGTGATCGTCGAACCCGTGACGCTGAGGAGCGGCGGGAGCCGGTGGATGCCGCCCGTCACGAGGAGGAACCCGTTGTAGAACGTCGGGTACGTCGGACCGGGTTGCTGCCCGGGTCCGAAGAAGAACTCACCGGCGCCGACGCCGGGAAGCCCGGTGCAGATCAGCGTGAGATCGTTCGCGGAGATGCTCGCCGATCCGGTCGCGCTGATCCGCGCGGGAACGCCCGACGAGTTCGGGTTCGCGGGACCGTACGGGATGCCGATGCGGTACGCGCCCGAGTAGAACCGCGCGACGCCCGCGTCGACGACGCCCCCGAAGTCGGTCAGCGCCCCTCCGATTCCCAGGTCGTCCACTCCGTCCGCGTCGAGGTCGCCGACGTTCCGTACGGCTTCGCCGACGACGTCGTTCGATCCGCACGCCTCCGAATAGATCTTCAGCACGTTGCCCGTCGCGCCGGACATCAAGTACGCGGCGCCGGAGTCGACGAACTCGGGACCGAAGCTCGGCCAGTTCAGCACGTCGTTCAGGTTGTCCGGATCCCAGTTCGAGCCGGTCGCGGTGCCGACGATCAGGTCGTCCACGCCGTCGCCGTCGAGGTCGCCCATGTTGTCGATGGACTGACCGAAGCGATCGAAGAGCCCGAAGATGTACGGGTTCACCAGGGTGGATCCAGGATTCCAGTTCGCGAGCTCGACCGGCGTCGCGCCGAAGACGGAGATTCCATCGAACACCCGGACGTGCCCGTAGCCCGAGCCGAATCCGGGCTGACCGACGGCGAGGTCGCGGAAGCCGTCGCCGTTCGCGTCGAGCGTCGTCATCGACCACGAGAACAGCTCGCCGGACGCGGTCGTGTCGAGCAATTGCAGCGAGGCTCCGGTGCCTCCCTCGTAGACGTGCACCTGCCCGAAGTCGACCCCGTTGAAGACCAGCGGCGCGCCGACCGCGAACTCGGGGATGCCGTCGCCCGTCCAGTCCTCGAGCATCGTGCTCGTATGCCCGAACCAGGACCCGTACGACGGCCCGTCGATCCGCAGGAGCGTGCTCAGGGTGGTCGGGTCGACGATGCGCACGTAGCCGATCGACAGGAGCGACGGCGACGAACCGTTCCCCAGCGGAGCGCCGATCAAGACTTCGGAGATCCCGTCGCCGGTCCAGTCGCCGATCTGGTTCAAGTGCGAGCCGAAGAACGCGGACTGAGGCGACGTCGCGGTCGGGGTCACGCCGCCCGAGATCACGCCGATCGGCGCGGGGTTCGGGACACCGCTCACGAGGCTCGCCCCCGAGTAGAGCAGGACGCGCCCGTGACGAACGTTCGGTCCGACGATGTTGCCCTCGCCGGCCGTCATCATCAAGTCGGGCACGCCGTCGCCCGTCACGTCGCCCACCCCGAGCACGGCGGTCCCGAAGTGATCGAACGCGGCCGGACCATAGAGGGTGTTCACGACGGTGGCGCCGGGGCTGTCCGCCACTCCGGTAGCGGCTCCGCACGGCCCGGTCGCCGGACCAGTGGCGAAGCCATCGTAGATCCAGAGCGCGCCCCCTTCGGGCGGGAAGGTCGGAAGCGCGCCGAAGTCGCGCGGCTCGCCGACGGCGACGTCGCCGGAGCCGTTCATGTTGACGTCGCCGATCCCGTCCAGGACCACGCCGTGCGAACCGGCAACGGGATCGGAGGTGCGGAACAACGGTGCCTGCGCGGACGCGACTCCGCCGATGACGGCGGCAAGCACGAGCGCGCCGGCGTGCGGCGTGCGTGCAATCATGGTGTTTCTCCGATCTGGGAACGAGAGCTCGCGCGCCTCGACCGACTCGTGCGGGGACGCGCGGCGGATCGGCTATGAGTGCCCGCGGATGGACGGACGGTTCTCGGTTTCCGCGACGAAACCGCGAAACGCGTTCAGGCGTCGCGCGTCGCGCGGATGGTGCCGTCTCTCGCCTCGACCAGGATCGCGGCGACCTCTCCGTCCTCCCCGACCTCGAATCGGATGCGCTGCTCGAGGTCATCGAGCCAGTCGAACGAGGCGAACGAGACGTACGGGGCGAGCTCGTCCTCCGCGAGCGCTCGGAACGTCGGGTCGCTCCAGCGTTCCTCGAAGGCGATCTCGGCGAGGGCCCCGTCCCGCCACCGCGCGATCAGGACCTCGCTCCCGCGTTCGAACTCGATCCGAACGACGACCATGAGCCCGAACGGGTCGGCGCGGCAGCCCTCGACGTGGAACCGCTGGAATCGGCCGTACTTGTCGACCATCTCGGACCGGACGCGACTGAGCATCCACTCGACCGCGCGGGGCGGGAGGCGATCGCCGAACGCCTCGTAGAAGGGTCGCAGATCACCGCGTTCCCACGCGTCGAACGCCTTGCGCGTGCGCTGCGTCGCCGAGACAGCGGCGTCGGCGCGCGCGAAATCTCCGCCGTGCAGGAAGAAGAAGCCGCGATCATCCGTCGCGACGACGCGCAGGCCCACGCCCTCGGCGGCGACGTGGAACGTGAGACCGGACGAATCGGTGAACGACCCCTCGTACGAGTCGAGGCGGGCCGTCTCCAGGCCGCCCACGTACGGCGGCAACGTGTAGCTCCCGAACAGCACGTCGATGAGCGCGTCCGCCACCGGGTACGCACGGATCTCGGCCGCGTTCCCCAGCACGAGGATCAGCACGTCGAGGTTGGTGAGCCGCCGGAGGTCGGCGCTCTGGACTCCATCGCAGTCGCCGAACTGTCGCAGCACCCGACCGGCGCGCGGGTGATCCTCGATCGTCCAGCCGTAGCCGAACGAGCCGTTGCCGCCGACGCCGACGTACGGCGTGAACATCGTCGCCGCGGCCTCGGTCGACAACGCCGTCCCTTCGTTCAACGCGCAGTGCCACCGGTACAGGTCGAAGAGCGTCGAGTGCACGCCGTCGCTCCCCCGGATCGACCAGCTCGGCCCGTGCTCGCCGAACCCGTGCTCGACGATCGTGCCTATGTCGCCGCCGGCTCGCGATCCATGCGCGAGCCGGCGCGGATCCCAGGCCGGCCGCATGCAGCCCGTCTGTCTCATTTCGAGCGGCTCGAAGAAGGACGTGGACAGGAACGACTCGTAATCGGAGCCGGCCACCTTCTCGATCACCATCGCGAGCAGGACGTAGGCGGCGTTCGAGACCGCGCAGCCGGTGCCCGGCTCGAATCGTAGCGGCGATGCCCACAGCGCCTCGAGCCAACCCTTCGGCGTCGGCTCGCCGTCCTGGGCGGCCGCCGCACCGACGGACGACGGCAGCCCCGACGTATGCGTCAGCAATTGGTGAAGCGTGATCCGGCACTTCTCCTCGGGGACGCCGTCGAAGAAGCGCGGGAGAGCGTCGTCGTACGAGAGATCCTGGTTCGCGACCAGGCGCGCGACGGCGGCCGCGGTGAACGACTTCGTGATCGCGCCGAGCGGGAAGACGGTGCCGACGTCGTTCGCGACGTCGAGATCGATCGAAGCGCGCCCGTAGCCGCGCGCCAAGAGCACGCGATCGTCCTCGGACACGAGGACCGCGCCCGAGAACCCCCACGACGTGATCCGTTTGAGGTACTCGTCGATCTCGGCGCCCTCTTCACCATGGATCGTCTCCTGGTCGGCGGCGCGGAGGACCGACGACAGCAGCAACGTGGCGACGAGAGCGAGCGTCCTCGAATTCGACATCGATCGATCCCCTGGTGTTCTTTGGTGTCCTTGGGCGAGGAGTTCGTGGCAGCGGGCTGATGCCCCGAATCCGACACGATCGAGCGCCGGCGAAGTGAGATCGAAATCTGGATTTCCGCGCCGGTGAACCCAGAACGTCGGCGCGCCTGTATATCTGCACCTCATGCGATGGAAACGACGAGCGACGGCGATCGTTCCCGAATCCGCGCCGCGCCCGGCCGAGCAGAGGAGCTCCGAACGGATCGTCCCGGCCCAGGTCTTGGCGCTGGCCCTTCTCGTGTTCTCGGCGTGCCGTTCGATCGAGCCCGACCGGGCACCGTTCGTCCTTTCGCGATCGAGCGTGACGAGCGACGGGTTGTTCCTCACGGCGGGCGGGGAGGCGGCGCCGGATCCGTCCCGCGTCTCCGCCGCTCGAGTGGTCGCCGTCGATGCTTTCTGGCTTCAGACGATGCTGTACGACGGCGTCCCCTTGGTCACCCGGTCGGAGATCTCCGTCGATCTGCTCGGGAGCACGCCGATCCGGCCGGGGCCGCAGCTCGGCGCCGGGGTGCGCCTGGTCACCGGCGACGAAGCAGTGGGCCTCGTGTCGCGCCTGTCGAGCGACGACGAATCGGATCGGGTGGCGCGCATCGATGCGGCGCGCGCCGGGCTCGCACCCGGCGCCACCTGGACGGCGAGGTTCGAACGTATCGAAGGTCGGACCCCGCGGCCCGATCGGATCGAGATCCGCGTCGCGCGCGAGGCGACGCCGGAAGACGCCTTCCGCGTGGCGCTCTGGCTCGGTCGCTCGGACGGTCGCCCCGAACGCGGCTCGTCGAGCGCGGCCGAGCCCACCGCGGATGATCCGCTCTCGTTCGACCCGCGCCCGTCGCCGCCGCCGCGAGAGGAGCTCGTGGTGGTGGCCGAGCCTCTGCGCCGGGACGCGTCGCCGTTCCTGTTCCTCGTGCCGATCAATGGGGAGGGAACGACAGGCGCACTCGTTGCCGCCGTGCGCCTCCTCGATGAGACACCGAGCGAGCCCGGTCTCGATCCGGGGGGGGCCGCGACCGACGAGGCCGCTCCGCACGCCGTCGATCCCGCGACGACTCGTTTCAGCCCGGCGCCGGACGAGATCGTCGCACCGGAGGAACCCGTCGCGCTGGAGGTGCGCAGGGCCTGGGAGTCGCTGGCCGAGCCGACCCGGCGACGCTCGACGCTTGCCTGGCTCGCCGAAGCGTGGCCGGCTCCGCTCACCCTCGACGTCGCGCTCGCCGCCGGCACGGCCCTCGTCGACGAGATCGTCGCCGAAGCCGCGTCGGCCGGCGCGGCCTCGTCGAAGGACGGCAAGACGCTCGCGTTTCGAATCGAGGTCGCGTCGTACCGAGTTCTCGCGCGCCGGGCGCTGCGGCCCCGACCGGCGCCGGAGGAGATCGCTCTCCTCCTCTTCCACGCCGGCGCGCTCGGCCGGCTTCCGGACTTGATCGAGCCCGTCTTGATGCCGAGCCGATCGATCGCCGAGCTTCGTGAACGGTTCGTGCGCGAGAACCTGCAGCTCCTCGACGACCGCCATCCCGCCTCTCGGCTGCGCGCGTACGAGTGGCTGCGCGCCCAGGGCCATACGCCCCGCGGATACGACCCGCTCGCGCCGGAGGAGGAACGGCAAGCGGCGCTCGAGCAGTACGAGGCCGAGGCGGCCCGTGCATCGCCGCCTTCGCCCGAGACGGTGCAATGAGCGACGCACCCGCGTCCCCGAGGCCGAGGCGCACCTGGATCGGCCGGCTCGGACGGCTGTGCGCCGTCGCCCTTCTTCTCGTGCTCGTGCTGCGAGCCGTGATCGCGCTCTTCCTACCATCGATCCTCGAGCGGGTCGCGTCCGCGTACGGGATCCGCCTGGAGGTCGGTGACGTCGACATCTCGTTCTTGGGAGGGACGATCGCGATCTGGCACGCCTCGCTCGTGCCGCTCGATCAAGCCCGTGACCGCGACGTGGCGATCCCGATCGAGGAGCGCTGGCTCGACCTCGAGTACGCGTACCTGGACGTCGACGTCTCGGCGCTCCTCGGCGGAGACGTTCGCGTGCATCGGGTCGAGATCGACGGTCTCGACGCGATCGTCTCGCGCGACGCCGACGGCACCTTCAACTGGGCGACGCTGTTCGCGCCGTCCGACGATCCGGAGCCGGACGAGGAGGCCGGCGCGCCCGAGGAGTCGGGGCCGCTCGTGTTCGACGCACCTCTCGATCTCTCCGCGGCGCGGCTTCAACACGTTCGCGTGACGTTCGCGGACGATGCGGTCGATCCTCCGGTGCGAACGCAGGTCGATCTGCAGGCGCGGCTCTCCGACCTCGGCTCGAAGGAGCGCGAGGCGCGCCTCGACGTGTCGCTGACGGCGGAGGACGTGATCGAGTCGTTCCGGGTGACGGCGGAAGTCCGCGGCGAGGGCGAACGGGTGGACGCGAAGGCCGGCCTGCGCGCCGCCGGCTTGCACCCCCGCGCGATCAAGCCGTACCTCGAATGGATCGGCATCGCGATCGACGCCGACGAGCTCGCGGCGCGCCTCGACCTGACGTTCACGCGCACGCCCGCGGCGGATGGAGCGCACCGGCTCGCCGCCACGATCGAGGACGTCCTCGTGCAGGCGGACCTCGGACGGGACGTCGGCATCGCCGCGCTTCGGTTGGACGTCGACTCGCTCGGCGCGAACCACGCTCGCGGCGTGCGCGCCGAGCTTCGCGGCGTCGCGGCGCGGGTCCAGCGGCTCGAGAACGGCCGCTTCCGCGCCCTCGGCGTCGAGTTCGGCGGCGCGACGGACGCCCCGAACGACCGGTCAGAGGAAGACCAGGAAGCCGGCGCGAGCCAAGCGGGCCACGAGCCGGCCGACGCGACGCCGTTCGTGGTCGAGGTCGAGTCGCTGTCGCTCGATGAGGTCGAGCTCGTCCTCGACGACGCCGGCATCCTCCCGTCGACCACGACGCGACTCGAGATCCAGACCGGCCGCGCCGACGGAGTCATCATCGACGCCACGCGGCCCGACGCCGAGATGACGGTCGCGCTCAGCGCGCGCGTACCGGGTTCGGTCGGATCGATCGAGCTGTCCGGACGGGCTGCCCCGTTCTCGACCGCGCCACGCGTCGACCTGTCGCTGGCGACGACCGGCACGACGCTCGAGGGCGTGGCGCCGTACCTGCGCGCGGCGGGGCTGATCCCGGTCCTCACGGACGGATCGCTCACGGCGCGGGTCTCCGCCGGCGTCGCATCCCAAGACGACGGGACGACCCGCATCGATCTCGCCCTCGAGGACGTTGCGCTCATCGACGCGGACGAGCTGTTCGCCATCGATCGCGCCGCCGTGTCTCCTCTCGTCGTCGCGTCGGATCCGGTGAGCGTCCACGCCTCGTCGATCGAGATCGACGGGCTGCGCATCACGGCACGCCGCGACGCCGACGGCGTCCCGCGCGTCTTCGGTCTGCGGATCGAGCCGTCGTCCGAGCCGCCCCCGTCCGAACCCTCCGGCGAAGGCGAATCGGCCGACGTCACGACCTCGCCGGCCGACTCGCCCCCGCGCGTCCGTCTCGATCGCGTCCGCGTGGACGGCGGCGCGGTCTCCTTCGTCGACGAGGCGGCGGACCCGCGCGTTGCCTTCTCGGTGCACGACATCCGGCTTGGTCTGACCGACCTCGCGTTGGGCGGCGCGGAGGAGGAGGGCGACCCGGCGACGGCCGACCTCGACGTGTCGATGCGATCGAGCGGAGTGTTCGACGCGCTCACGCTGCAGGGACACCTGACCTCGCGGCCGGGACCGCTCGACGTCGTCGCGACGCTGTTCCTCGACGTGACCGGCGTCTCGTCCGAGCCGCTTCAGCCGACGCTCGACTCGCTCGACCTCGGCGTGCGCATCGAGGACGGCCGCCTCCGCCTTCGTCTCGAGGGAAGCGCTCGCCAGCTCGATGACGTCTTCGAGTCGTCGTTCGCCCTGCGAGAGTTCGGGTTCGAGAACCGGGGCGAGGACGAGGTGTCGCTCGCCGCGCTCGAGGTGAAGGAACTCCGGATCGCGCCGACGCGAACCGCCGTGGAATCGATCGTCGTCGACGCTCCCCGCGCCCTGGTCGAACGGCGCGAGGACGGCGCGATCTGGGTCGCGGGCGTCCGCCTGCCGGCCGGTGCCAAGGCGAGCTCCACGGATCCCGGGTCCACGGCGACGACGCCCGAACTGCGGCTCGGCTCGCTCCTCGTCCGCGGCGCCGTCCTTCACTGGATCGACCGCGTGATCGATCCACCCATCGACACCCACGTCCGCGTCGACGCCCAGGTCGACGACGTCGATCTGCCCAGCGGACCGCGCGACTCCCGCTGCTCCGTCCAGGTCAGCGTCGACGGCTTCCTCGAGAAGGTCGCGCTCGACGGCAGCGCGCGCCTGAACCCGGACGACGCGATGATCGATCTGGACGTCGCCGTCGAGGGCCTGGACGGCGATGCCCTGAGGGTCTACGCCGGCGACCGGATCGCGTTCGATCGCGCTCGGCTGGCCGCCCGGCTCCGGGCCGCGCTCGCACCCGTCGCCGCGGGTGGACACGAGATCGAGATTCGGCTGGGCGACGTCGACTACCGTGGAGATCGCCAACCCGACCCGTACCTGAAACTGGACGAGCTCGTCGTGCGCGCGACGCGCGTGGACCCCGAGAACGCCGTCTTCGCCCTCGACGAAGCGCGGTCGTCCGGGCTCGAGATCGACGCCCGCCGGACGGAGGATGGAACGATCGAGGCATTCGGGCTTCGCCTCGGTGGCCAGGCGCCGGACGGGCCCATCGCGCCCGCCGCGTCGGAGCCGGAGCCCGCGGAGGACGAGAGCGACGAGAGTCCATTCTTCGTTCTCCGGAGGCTCGCGGCCGAGCGAGTGCCGAACGTGACGTGGAATCGGATCGACGTCGGGATCGATCGGCTGCGCTTCGTCGACCTCCAGAGCCGCGACCCCACGCCGGTCGAGCTGCGACTGCGACTGCAGTCGGCCGAGCCCGTGACGCTGCTGGACTCCGATCCGAGCGCGTTGACGCCGCTTCGGCTGAACTTGAGCGGCGCCGTGGACCCGTTCGTTTCGGAGATCGAGGCCGAGCTCGTCGCTACGCTGTTCGCCGACGATGTCGACGTCGCTTTCGACCTCGATCTGTCGGGAATCGACGGGCGCGCGCTCCAGCGCACGAGCCCGGCCCTGGCTCGGCGCGTCGACGCGTCGAAGCTCACGACCGCCCAGCTCGGAATGAGCGTCGACGCGCGCTTCGACGTGACGCGAGCGTCTCCCTACCGCATCGATCGGATCTCCCGCCTCTCCGGCGTCGTGACCGTCGATCGCCTCGCGCTCCGCGCCGCTCCCGAGGGAGAAGCGCTCGCGGGGGTCGAGTCGATCTTCATCGACGTCGATGACGCGCGGCCGGGTACGGGGGTGGTCCGGATCGGCTCGGTCGTGTTCACGAACCCGTTCGGCTATGCGCACCGGGGCGAGCGCGGGCTCGAGATCGCGGGCGTCACGCTCCTCGATTCGGCCGAACCCGAGGCACCCGGACCGAACGAGGTCGCAGAGCAGCCGGCCGAGAACGAGACCGCGGCGCCCGCACCTTCGGGCGGCGAAGTCCGCGTGGACGAGATCCTCGTGCAGGGGATCGACTTCGAGTACCGCGACGATACGTACGCCACGCCGGTCGTCCTGCCCCTGACCGACCTCGACTTGCAGGTGCGCCGGTTGAGCTCGCGGGCGTTCGACGAGGATCTTCCGTTCTCGTTCCATGCCGTCATCCAGTCGGGCGACATCGAGCTCCCGGTGCGCTCGGAGCGCTCGAACTTCTTCGTCGACTTCGCGATGGGCGCGGCGAACGTCGCGTCGTCGCTGCTGCAGCAGGGCCGGGAGACGATGCTCGAGAAGCGCTCCGCGTTCGGCGAGATCGAGGCCGCCGGTCGGTTGTCCCTCCATCCGCGGCCGAACGGATGGATTCGTATCGAAGTGCTCGGACTCGAGCTGCAGAACCTGAAAGGGCCGGCCGCGGAGAGCGGGGTCACGATCTACGACGGGGTCTTCGACACCAACGTCAGCGTCGAGGTTGGAGGCGAGAAGGGGACGACCGTGAACTCGAATTCCGTGCTCAGCTACCTCGGAATCCATGAATCGGCCGACGGGCCGATCACGCGCTGGTTGCATCTCACCGCGCCCATCGACGTCGTCCTGTTCGTACTGCGCGACCAGCACGGCGACGTCCGGTTGCCGGTCAAGCTCGACCTCGGGGCGGGCAGAGCGTCGATGGCCGGCATCGCGAAAACCACGTCGACGGTGCTCGGGTCGCTCATCACCGACGCCATCGCCTCCTCGCCGTTCCGCGCGGTCGGCACCGTCACCGACCTGGCGGCTCTCCTTCCTGATCTCAGCAAACCGCCGTCGGACGTGCCTCCGATCGACGTCGAGTACCCGCCGGCCGGAACGACGCTTGGCGTCCACGAGCGCGCCCGCATCGCGGAGCTCGGCGAACGCCTGCGGAGCGATGCGAGCCTTTGGGTGACGGTGACGCACGAGCTCGGCCGCGCCGACCTCGCGCGGATCGACGAGCTCGCGAATCCTCCGCCAAAGCGGGTGCTCGAACTGGCGGCGTACCTGAGAGCTCGCAAGGCGGAGTCGATGCGCGAGCGGGAACTCGTCGCCACCGAGGCGCGCGTCCACGTCTCGACCGGCGCGAGGCTGGAAGCGACCACGAGTCGACGGCGGCTCGTCGAGATCGACCGGCAGATCGCCGAGATCGAGACCGCGCTCGACGACGTCCTCTCGCTCCTCGATCCCAGCGCGGAGCAACGACGCGGACGCCGCACCCGCGCCGCCGCCGACGAGGTCGCGCTCCTCCGCCTCACCCGGATCCAAGACCTGATGACCGAGAACGACGCCACGCTCACCGAGCGCGTTCGTGTCCGGCGGCCCCGGTTCTCACGCGACCCCGAGACCAAGCTCGGGCGCGTGCACGTGACGATTCATCGGTCCACCCGATAGGCATCGACGAGAGAGTCTAGAATCGACGCCCTAATCCCCTCACCGCTCGAGGAGAGCCCATGAAGTGCTTCATCGCCGCGATCGGAGTGTTGGTGTCGGCGCCCGCGTTCGCGCAGGTGCTGGACGTGACCGAAGGCACGCGCACCGCCGAGGCGTCCGCGTTCGGCTACGACTACGACTTCAACAACGGGGTCCTGCTCAAGGATCACAGCTTCGCGCTGTCGGATCGTTGGGTGGCCAACCTCGACGCCGACCTCCACGACTACTACAGCTACGCGGTCGGCCGCGGCACCGCGGTCCAGGAGTCGACGATCGGCGTCGACGCGCTCTCGTTCACGATCGACGTCACCGCGTCGACGGCGGGAAACCACTTCCAGGCCGACGCGAGCGGGAAGAGCGGGTACCGCGCCCAGTTCGACGTCCACCAGAAGGTCCGCTACGTCGTCTTCGTGCACGCGGAGGTCAGCCACGACGGCTACAACACGGCTCACGTCGCGCTCACCACGGATACAGACAACGTTTTCGCGTTAAGCGCAGGTCCCGGTCAGTCGAAGAGCCTGAACCAGAAGGGCTGGCTCGAGGTCGACGAGTACATCCTCGACGGCGCGGCCGAAGTCTTCGCGTACGGCACTCACGGCAGCCCCGACTCCCAGCAAGGGAACGCGGCGTGCGAGCTCCGGATCTTCCTCGCGGCGGACTACGACGCCGACGGGGACGTCGACCTGGCGGACAAGCAGAAGTTCGAGCGAGACCACCTGAGCGGCGAGGACGCCGCCGACTTCGACGGCGACGGCGATACCGACTCGGTCGACCTGCTCGACTTCCGTCGCACCTGGAAGCAGCAGAAGAACGCGTGACGGTCCTCGTCGCGCGCGACGCCGACGCGGCTCAGTGCGCGACCTTGCGGAAGCGAAGCACGTAGTTCTCCGTCAGCGCCGGCACGTCGTGGCGGCCGACGAGTTCGAAGCCGGCGTCGACGATCTCGCGCGTGAACACCTCCTCGCCGGCGCGCACGTGGTCGAGGACCCACTCGCGCGACTTGCCGGGGATGCGCTCGAAGTCGACGACCACCATCTGGCCGTTCGGTCGCAGCGCGTCGTGGATCGACGCGAGCGTCGAGCGCGGATACTCGAAGTGGTGGTACGTGTCGCAGACGAAGACGATGTCGACCGATGCGGCCGGCAGGTCGACCGACCGCTCGCCGCAGACGACGGTCTCGAGGTTGGCGACGCCGCGCTCCTTCATTTCGGCGGCGACGCGCTCCATCATCGTCGGGTTGATGTCGACCGCGTAGATCTTGCCCGTGGGCCCGACCTTCCGGGCGAACAGCTCGGCCATGAAGCCCGAACCGGCGCCGACGTCCGCCACGGCTGCGCCCGGCGGCGGACCCACGACCGCGGCGATCAGCTCGCGCTGCGTCCAGATCTCCCGGCTCTCCGTCTCGAGACGTTCGATCAGCGGCTCGACCTGGTCGCTCTTCCAGGAATCGTTGATTCCGGGTTTGACGCTCTTCTCTTCGCCCGAGGCTTTCGCACGCAGAAGCCGATCCAGCTCGGTCTCGAGCGACCGGATCTGCTCGCGCAGAGCGGTCGCGCGCGCGGTGGTGTCGACGTCATCGACCGTCGCGGCGGCGCAGACGGTCAGCGCGACGGGGACGACGGCGAGGACGAGGAGGTGCAGGATCCGAGCGGTCATGTCATGACTCCGGGGCCGACGGCGCCGATTGCGGTTGCGAGCATCCGATCATCACACCGCGCGCCGCCGCATCCGAGCAAGAGCCGACTCGGCCGAACGACACGATCCGCGCCTGCGTGTCCCGGACGAGGACGACGGCCGGAGGAGAGTCCGTCCGCGGCCGGACTGGATCGAGGCGCTGCCGTTTCGTTCCTCGCGCGAGGGCGGGCACGCTCACGCGGCCACGGTGTTGTCGCCGTCGCCGAGCGGGGTCGCGAACGACGCGCGTGAAAGCGGCGCGATCGCGGCGTCAGCGAGGCTCTTGAGCTGGCGGAACTCGCGGAGCGCGAGACCGAGGAACGACTCGCGGGACATGGGTGTCGCCTCTTCGTCGGGGAGAACGACGGCTCGGACGCCGATCCTACGGCTCCGCCGGACCGGCGGCACCCACCCGAGCCCGGCTGCCCCCGGCTCGCTCGGAAACGCGCAAGCGGCCGCCCGGCATCCGCCGGACGGCCGCTTCGTGAGGACTCAGCTCGAGCCGCTTCGGTCGCGCGTCACTCCGTCGCGGCGGGCGCGGCGGGCGCGGCGGGTGCGACGGGCTCCTCCTCGACGGGGGGCGATTCGGTGAACTTGAGCTCGCCCTCGTCCACGACGACGAGGATGGACGAACCGTCCTCGTAGTCGCCCTTGAGGATCGCCTCGGAAAGCGGGTCTTCGACCATCCGCTCGATCGCGCGACGCAGCGGGCGAGCTCCGAAGTCGAGGTTCGTACCCTTCTCGATGATGAAGTTGCGCGCCTCGTCCGTGAGCATGAGCTCGAGCTTCTTGTCGTGCATGCGCGTCAAGAGATCGCGGATCTGGATGTCCAAGATGGACTGCATGTCGCGCTGCGTGAGCGGCTCGAACACGATCACTTCGTCGAGCCGGTTCAGGAACTCGGGTCGGAAGTACTTGTCGACCTCGGCCATGAGCTGCTGGCGCATCCGCTCGAAGTTCTCACGATCCGACGCCTTGACGAATCCGAGCGTGGCTTCGTTCTTGATCACGTTTGCCCCGATGTTGGACGTCATGATCAGGACCACGTTCTTGAAGTCGACGTGGCGCCCGAACGAGTCGGTCAGACAACCCTCCTCCATGATCTGGAGCAGCATGTTGTAGACGTCCGGATGAGCCTTCTCGATCTCGTCGAGAAGCACGACCGCGTACGGTCGGCGGCGGACGCGCTCGGTGAGCTGGCCGCCCTCCTCGAAGCCGACGTAGCCCGGAGGCGCTCCGACCAGGCGCGAAACGTTGTGCTTCTCCATGTACTCGGACATGTCGACCTGGATCAACGCGTCCGGCGACCCGAACATGAAGTTGGCGAGCTGTTTCGCCAAGTGCGTCTTGCCGACGCCGGTCGGGCCGAGGAAGAGGAACGAGCCCATCGGCCGGCGTGGATCCTTCAGGCCGGAGCGCGAACGGCGCACTGCCTTCGAGATCGCCTTGATCGCCAAGTCCTGCGAGACGACCGTTTTGTGCAGGTGATCCTCCATGTGGAGGAGCCGTTCCGCCTCGCCCTTCTCGAGCCGTTGAAGCGGGATGCCCGTGATCTTCGAGATCGTCTCGGCGATCACTTCCTCGTCGACCGTGCCGTCGATCTCGCTCGAGCTGCTGCGCCACTCCCGGACGATCTCGTCGCGCTTCGCACGCAGCTTCTCGGCCTGATCGCGGAGTCCCGCCGCCTTCTCGAAGTCCTGAGCGGCGACGGACGCCTCCTTCTCCTTCTCGAGCCGCGCGATGTCGGCCTCGAGATCCTTCAGGTCCGGCGGATGCGTCAGCGCCTTCAGCCGAACGCGCGCGCCCGCCTCATCAATGACGTCGATTGCCTTGTCGGGCAGGAAACGGTTGTTGATGTACCGGTTCGCCGAGTCCACCGCGAGCTCGAGGGCCCCATCGGTGATCTGGACGCGGTGATGCGCCTCGTACTTGTCGCGCAGGCCCTTCAGGATCTCGACCGCCTGGTCGCGCGACGGCGGCTCGACGAGGATCGTCTGGAAGCGCCGCTCGAGCGCGCCGTCCTTCTCGATGTACTTGCGGTACTCGTCGAGGGTGGTCGCGCCGATGCACTGCACCTCACCTCGCGCGAGCGCCGGCTTCAGGACGTTCGACGCGTCGATCGCGCCTTCCGCGCCGCCGGCCCCGACCAGCGTATGGAGCTCGTCGATGAAGAGGATGACGTTCCGCGCCCGCCGGACCTCGGTCATGACCGCCTTGATCCGTTCCTCGAACTGGCCGCGGTACTTGGTTCCGGCGACCATCATGGCGAGGTCGAGCACCACGATCCGCTTGTCGCGCAGGAGGTCGGGCACGTGCGCCTTGACGATGTCCTGCGCGAGTCCTTCGACGATCGCGGTCTTGCCGACACCCGCTTCGCCGAGGAGGACGGGGTTGTTCTTCGTCCGCCGCGAGAGGATCTGGATGACGCGCTCGATCTCGTTCTTGCGTCCGATGACCGGGTCGAGCTTGCCCTCGCGGGCGAGCTGGGTGAGATCGCGGCCGAACGCGTTCAGGGCCGGAGTCTTCGACTTTCCGCCCTCGGCCGGACTGGTGCTGCTGCTGCTGGTGATCGAGGTTTCGCTCTCGTCGTCCTGTTCCTGCTGGACGTCGGCGCCCAGGAACTCGAGGACCTCTTCGCGAACCTCCTCGAGCTTCACGCCGAGGTTCGTGAGGACGCGGGCGGCGATGCCCTCGTTCTCCTTGATGAGGCCGAGCAGGAGGTGCTCGGTGCCGATGTAGTTATGTCCGAGCTGGGATGCCTCCTCGAGCGAGAGCTCGAGCACCTTCTTGGCGCGCGGAGTGAATGGCAACGAGCCCATCGTCACCATCGTCGGGCTGCCCTTCACGATCTTCTCGATCTCGGATCGGATCTTCTTGAGGTCGATCCCGAGATTCTTCAGGACCGAAGCCGCGACGCCGCTTCCTTCCTGAATCAGCCCGAGCAGGATGTGCTCGGTGCCGATGTACTCGTGGTTCAGCCGCTGCGCCTCCTGCTTCGCCAGGTTCATCACCTTGCGGGCGCGATCGGTAAAGCGGTCAAACATCGGTGTTCATCCTTTGGGTTCGTTCGCCCCGGTGGGTTCGTTCGCCCCGGCCTCGGCGCTCGCCGACTCTGTTCGCTCTCATAGCTTCTTTCGGGCGGCGCCGCGAATTACGTGAGATCAACCTACGCCGGATCCACGGAATCCGCACGCGCCGTTCTGTCGCCGCGCCGACCCCGTGTCGTTGCGCCGACCTCCTGTCCTTTGGATCGCGACCGCGGCGAACAAGCCGCTCGAGCCGCCTTCCACGAGTTTCTCTTAGACCGCCGCGGGCCCAAAAGCGAAGCGCGACGACCCCGCTGCATTCAGACGATCGCTCGGCACTCTACACCAGCGTAGATGCCTTTCGTGCACCGGCTCGGCCCATCGAGAGTCGAACCGAATCTGGGCCGAAAATCCAGCCCGACTCCGACCCAGGACCCGGGTCGTGTCGACATCCGAGCCGAACCGACGAGGCCGTCCCGAGGCGGTCGCGCGGCCCCGTCGCCGCACTTCCCTAGCGCCCGCCGGAGCCCCCCTGGATCTCGCGGCGGATCATCTCGGCGCGGAGAATGTCGCGCTCGCGAGAATCGAGGGCGCTGCCGCCGTACGCCTCCTGGAGGTGACCCGGCTGGCCCAACATGAAGAGACGGTTCACGGTAGGAACATCGAGCCGGTCGATGAGCCCGAGATGCACGCCCATTCTCACCATCGAGAGATGCTCGAACACCTCTTCGCTGGCGATCGAACGGGCGTGGGCGAGTTGGCCATAGGCTCGCCAGACTCGGTCTTCGATCAGCACCCGGTCGGACTCGGAGAGCGTCTTGTCGCGAACCTGCCGCTCGAACGACACGATCTTCGGCAGAACGCGTCGCACGTCCTCTAGGAGCGCGTCCGGCGTCTTCCCGAGCGTCACCTGGTTCGAGATCTGGTAGAAGTCGGACAGCGCCTTCGTGCCTTCGCCGTAGAACCCTCGCACCGCGAGGTTCATCTTCGCGACGGAATTGAACACCTTGTCGATCTGCTTGACGAGGACGAGGGCGGGAAGGTGGAGCATCACCGAGATCCGCATGCCGGTGCCGACGTTGGTCGGGCAGGACGTCAGGTAGCCGAACCGGTCATGGAACGCGAAGTCGAGCACGCTCTCGAGCTTCCGGGAGACCGCCTGGCTTCTCTCGAACGTCTCGTCGAGGCAGAGCCCGGAGCCGATCACCTGCAGACGAAGGTGATCCTCCTCGTTCAGCATCAGCGCCAAGGAACCGGCCTCGTCGCAGACGACCGCCCGGCTCCCTTCCGAGTTCGCGTGTTCGAGGCTGATGAGATGCCGCTCGACCAGGACCTGCCGCTGCACGTCCGTGAGTTCGTGAACGGAGATGTAGCGGAGATCCGGCTGGACGTTGGCCGCATCGATGCGAGATCGAAGGTGATCGCACAGCACGTCGGATTCGTCGGTCCCGAGCCGCGCCTTCAGCGGGAAGCCGACGACGTTCCGCGCCAGGCGGATGCGCGACGACACCACGATGTCGGACTCCGGCCCGGTTCCTTCGAGCCACACGCCGACCGTCCCGACGTGATCAGGCATCCCCGGTCTCCGACAACCGGCTCTCCACCTCCTGGATCCGATCCCTCAGCGTCGCCGCCTCTTCGTAGTTCTCGTTCCGGACCGACCGGCTCAACCGACGTCGGAGGTCCAACAACTCCTGCTCCAGCGAAGCCGTCGAGCGATGACCCTCACCCACCGAGGCCGGGTGCGGCCCCACGTGCTGGCTTGCGCCGTGCACCCGCTCCAAGAGCGGAACGAGCCCTTCGTCGAACACGTCGTAGCAGCCGATGCACCCGAACCGCCCCTTCACTCGGAACTCCTGGTAGTTCATCCCGCACTCGGGACAGACCGGCTTCTGGGAACTCGACGACCCGCGCTCCGGAACCCCGATCACCGTCGTCGAGAGCGTGAAGGTGTGCGCCGGGAGAGTCTTCGCCGTACCGAGGCCCTCGGCGCATGACTCACAAAGGTGCATCTCGGTCGGCTTGTTTCCCTTGGCGTCATCGATCTCGGTGAAATGCACCGTCGCTCGCGCCTTCTTGCAGCTCTGGCAGACGTTACTCATGAAGCAAGCCTTGGATGCATCGGACTCTCGAGGTATCGAGCGACTCGGGTCGGCACTTGATGCCTACTTTAGATCGCGCTCGAAGGGACCGCAACGCCGGGCGATGGTGGGGGGGCCGGCGGCAACCTCGGACTCCGTCTGGTTTCGCCGGCCGCTCTCGTTCAGCGCGGCTCGCATCCAGCCCAACGGTCGCTCGTCTCGCTCAGGGAAGGAGTCGAGCGAAGGGGATCTCCTCCGCGGGAAGGTAGAGCTCCTTCTCGCGCGTCAGATCGATCGGGCCGATCGTGATCGGTAGGGGTTCGCGGTCGACGAAATCCAATGAGAGCTTGATCTCGTAGAACGCCGGGGCGAGCCCCGCCACCCGGAAGAAGCCGCGTTTCCCCTCGAGCGGCCCCTCGGGACCGGCGGTGATGTCGTGGGCCGTCAAGTACCCGGCGGCCACGTCGCGCTGGGTGTCACGATTGACGAGTCGAAAGACGAGCGCGATCGAGCCGTTCGTCACCGGATCCACCCCGTGTCCCTCGACCGTGAACGCGCCGCACAGAACAGCGTCTCCCGGAACGAACAGCTCCACGAGGTGTTCCTCGCCGGCAACGACCTCCGCCCGTTCGAGCTCGCGCGGCAGGTCGCAGAGCCCCGAGGGTCTCGGAACCCACGAGATCACCCATTTTCCGGCCGGGAGGGCGCGCTCGAACCAACCGCGCTCGTCGGTCTGCGCCTCGGAGACACCGCGCCCGTCGAGCCGGCGAAACCGCAGATCGTTCTGAACGAGCGGGCCCTGGGGATCCCGAAGAAACCCTTTCAGGACACCTTGGAGCGGAGCGTCCGGACGCGCCGGTGGTCCTTGCGACGTCGAAGTCGGTTCCGCCGCGTGCTCGACTCGTTGCGGAGTCACCAGCACCGCGGTCGATCGACGCGCGACCTTGCGGACCGGTTCCGAAACATCCGAGGGGTTGGCCGGAGCCGGGTCGAACTCGACCCACCTCCAGCCGACCACGATGACGCACAGGGCGCCGACGACGGCGAAGACGATCTTACGCTTCACGTCGTCTTCCCCGAGCAGGGACACAGCTCGAGGATCTCCCCGAGCACGTACATCTCCATCCAGTACCGCGTCGTCATGGTCGTGCTGCCCGTCGGGAAGGAATAGCCTCCGTGGCCCACGAGCGGTTCCTTTCCCACCGAACCTCCCACGGACACGGTTCCTCCCGTCGTGGTGGTCGAGACGTCGACCGGGTACTTGATCCACGTACCCGGTCGGAGCTGCACGCAGTCGCCTCGTCCTTCCTCGTGTCGACCGCCCCCTCCGGACTTTCCGTACAGCGTTCCTCCGGAGTTGAACACGTCGTAGGTGCACGCACCCCCACCGTAATCGCTGACCGCATCGCCCCAGAAATCGTCCGCGCTCGACGGAGCTCCACCGACGCCGTCCGACTCCATAATGAAGGTCGGCTTGGAGTCGCTCATCATGTACTCCGCATCGATCGGAACGCCCGGTTGGTCGAGCGACGGCAGCGGGACCGTGATGTTGTGGTTGCCAAGGCCCAAGCAACCGGGAGCACCGTCCTCCACAGCGGCGTGGGTGTACGGGAAGACCAAGAACATCGCCGAGAACAGCGCCAAGTAGTTCGATTTCATCGTTCACCTCGATCGAGGATTCCGAGTCGGGCTGCGTCCGTTCGACTCGGCGTCCTCTCCCCAAGAAGCCCTTCCTACCTGATCGCAGCCGCTCAGGAGTCGATCAACAGAAGACCCTTCGAATCGGGCCGGCGTGAATCGGACTCGCGCGCTCGATCGCTGCCACGTCGCGTCCCCTCCTGCCTCGCCCACTATCCCGCCTTCTTCCGTTCCTACCTCTTCGCTCCTATCGCTCTCCGGGACGGTCGCCCATTCTAGTGCGCGCGATGACGAACGTCAGCCCATTGATCGAGACGACGGCGCTGGTCAGTCCCAACGGAATCGACGAGCCGCCCATATTCATGAGTTCCGTGCGGGATCCCACTCCAGTTGGCAATCGGGCCCCGGGGGCATTGGGGTCTGCGTCCAAGAACAAGCTCGCGGTCCGCGTTCGGCGTCTCCATATCGGACGCGGATCGGGCGCGTGACTGAGCGACGACCGCACGTGCGCGCGGTTTGAGGTTCGGCTCGTGCATTCATGGAGTCGGTGAACCGTGGGCGAGCGTGTAACAAGGGTCGCCGTGACTGCGTATGTATGCCAACGAAGGGGACGCCGACGAACGAGATCGAGGATGCTGACGATGTTCCCGTCAGCCGCTCGTCCCCGCTCGGGGGCCCGAGGAAGACACGATGTCGAACACGAAGCGGCTCGACACCCGACGGTGCTTTCGCGAGAAGTACGCCCAGTTGCGTGCGCTCGCGGCGCGGCGGCTCCGTCGTCACCCCAACGTCCGAATCGAGCCGGCGGATCTCGTTCATGAGGTCTACCTCCGGCTCACGTCCCGCACCGGCTCCTCTCTTTGGAACGACGACGACCACTTCCTGAAAACCGCCGCGCAGTCGATGCGCTTCGCGATCCTCGACCTCGTCAAGCACGAGTACGCGGAGAAGCGGCGCGACGATCGCCGCGCGCCGGATCTCGACTGCGACGCGCTCGAGGATCGAGACGCGACCCCCGTGGATCCGTCATGGACGGAGCTTCTCGAGGTCCTCCGCGAACGACCTCGCCTGTTCGATGTCGCGGAGTCACGCTTCGTGCGAGGAGAGTCGATCGCGCAGACGGCGCTCCGCCTGCACCTCACGCGCAAGCAGGTGCGGACGGCGACCGCGAAGGCACGGCGGCTGCTCCGGCACGTCCACGGATGCGACGACGCGCTGCGGGCCGGCCGGATCAGCCGGCCAAAACCAACTCCCGAAACCGCTCTCCCCGCTCCGTGAAGTTCCTGAACTGGTCGTAGGAGGGGAATCCCGGCGAGAGGAGCACGGCGGCGCCCGGCTCCGCGAGCTGCCTCGCGCGCACCATCGCGCGCTCGAGATCGGTGGTCGACTCCGCCTCGATCCCGTTCGACGCGACCTCCCGCACCACGCGACCGGCCGCCTCACCGAACGCGAAGACGCGGCGCACGCGGCCGACGAGGACATCTCGCAGCGGCGCGAGATCGGCCTCCGTCTCCTTCCCGCCCAGCAGCAGCGTGATCGGTCCATCGATGGCGAGGACGGCGGCGGCCACTGCGCGCGGCGACGTCGCGATCGAGTCGTTGATCCAACGGACGCCGCCGACCTCGGCGACGAGCTCGAGCCGATGCGGAAGCCCTGCGAACGTCGCGATCGCGGCGGCCGCCGCGGCACGGTCGACGCCGAGGGTCCGCGCGGCCAGCCACGCGGCCATCGCGTTCCGGAGGTTGTGCGCACCGGGGATCCGGACGTCCTTCGCCGAGAAGGCGACGCCGCCGCCGACCTCGTGCACGACGCTGCCGGACGCGACCAGCCCCGACGGCGGCGCGGCGACGGTCGAGAACGAATGAACCGGTACCGGCTCGAGCGACGCCATGAGGCGCCGCACCTCGACGTCGTCGTGGTCGACGACGGCCGCCTTCGCTCCGACGAACACCTCGCGTTTTGCCGCCACGTACGCCTCGAACGTGCCGTGGCGTTCGAGATGGATCGGAAAGAGGTTCGTCAACACGACGCACTCGGGCGCGCGCGCGAGCCCGCGGAGCTGCTCGAGCTGGAACGACGAGACCTCGAAGACGACCACGTCCTCCTCCCCCATGCGATCGAGGTCGGACAGGAACGAGCGGCCGATGTTGCCGCCGAGCCACGCGCGCCGTCCCGTGCGTTCGAGCATCGCGTGGCAGAGCGCGCTCGTGGTCGACTTCCCCTTCGACCCCGTCACGAAGACGAGCCGGCCGCGAAACCGCGACAGGAAGAGCCCCGCCTCGCTCGTGAGCTCGGCGCCGCTCTGCCGCGCGAGCTCGATGTAGCGCGAACCCGGCGGGACGGCGGGATTGACTACCACGAGCTCGGCGCGCTGGAAGTCCTCGTCGCGGTGGGTCCCGAGCACGCGCTCGAAGCGCACGTCGGCGAGGGCGACAAGCGAACGCTCGAGGTCGGGCTCGCTCCGGAGATCGGTGACGGTGACCTGCGCGCCCCTCGCGGCGAGGAACCGCACGACCGCCGACCCGCCGCCGAAGAGACCGAGCCCCATCACCAGGACGCGGCGACCACGAAGCTCGAGATCGGTCGGGTGGTGGTACACGCGTCACGCGCGGCGCGAATCGATGCGAGGGTCGGGACGCGTCCTCGAACTCAGCGCAACCGCATCTCGCGCGCCTCGGACATCTTCTCCTCGACCCGCTCGCGTGACGTGTCCGACTCGCTCGTCGGCTCGAGCACATAGCGGTACGTGCGATGGTCGGTGAACTGGTCGGACGTCAACGTCTCGTAGTAGAAGTCCCACGGGAACTCCTGGAAAGACGGCGCCTCCATTACCTCGCGCGCCCGCCGCGGAAGGTAGCCCTCCTTGCGGCAGACGATCTCGCGCGTCCCGTAGTGCGTGAACGGGACGGTGACCGGGCTCTCGCCGAGCGATCGCCCATCGAGGTAGATGTCGGCCTTCTCGGGGACGGTCTCGATCGTCATCCAACGCTCGACGCACCCGGTGAGCGCCATGCTGGCGAGCAGGGAGGACGCGATCGCGAAAGCTGCCTTCATGGCCGACAACGTACCGTTTCGCCGGGGAAAAACGAACGACGCCGCGAGGCGGAAGCGCCCCGCGGCGTCGGCGGAATCTGGCGGAGAGGGGGGGATTTGAACCCCCGGAGCAGGTTGAACCCGCTCAACAGCTTAGCAAGCTGCCGCATTCGACCACTCTGCCACCTCTCCGATGCTCTTGTGGTCGGGAGGGCCACTTGACCGGGCGGTCCGCGCACTGTCAAGAGTTCGCGGTGTTCGCGGGCCTCTACGGAGTCGCCCGATGGACGGCGTTCGACGCGGTCGCGCCGGCCGGTCCGGTCGGATCGTCGATCCAGCACTGCGCGAAGACGTCGAGGCCGGACGGCGACCCCGCGGGGAAGGTGCCGGCGATCTGCACCGCGCCGCTTCCGTTCGTGAAGACGGGGAAGACGACGTCGGGCGACGGGACGAGCGTTCCGGCAAGGAACGGGGCGCCGGCGTTCGTGCCGCCGAACACGAAGAGCGACAGCGCGTTCGTGCGAGCGTTGCTCACCGCCAGCGAGAACGGCGTCAGCGGCTTCAGCTCTCCCGCGCCGGCGAGCCGCGGTGCGCCGATGGTCCCGGACGCGAGCGCGTGGCCGAGGTTCGTCCAGTTCGTCGCGATCGAGAGGACGTGGATCGCCCCGACGTCGAATCCGCCCGCGTCATCGATCGGCGAGCCGACGCCGAGCTCCACGGTGCCGGTGCCGTCGACGTCGCCGAGGAGCGCGAGGCCCGCGCCGAACCACGCGTCGTCCTGGATGGGACCGACGAACCCGCCGGACGTGTTGCTGATCTTCGCGTGGCCTTTGACCGTCCCATCCGCGTTCAGGAAGAGGAGGAACACGGCGCCGTTGTCGCTGCTGCTCCCCTGCGAGCCGCCGTCGTCGTCCTGGATCGCACCGACCGCGACGTCCTCGACCCCGTCCCCGTCGACGTCGCCGAGTCCGGCGACGCCCGTCCCGAAGAACGCGTAGCTGTTCAGGAACCCAGTGAAGCCGCCTTGCCCGTACGTCACGTGCTGGTACGCCTTCACCGTTCCGTTCGGGTTCAGGCGCAGGACCCAGATCGCGCCGTGGGTGCAGAGCTGGCCGTTGTAGCAGCCGCGGCTCGCCCCGACGACGAGGTCGCCGACCCCGTCGTCGTCGACGTCGCCGATCGCGGTCACGGACGCCCCCCACTCGCCCTGGTTGCCGAGGCTCGTCCAGAGGCCGTTCGTGTTCGACGCGATCTTGACGGACTTGTGGACGGTGCCGTTCGAGTCGAGCGTGAGGATGTACGTACAGCCGCGGTACTGCGCGGCCGACCAGTCGTAGTCCTTCGGCGCGCCGACGGCGAGTTCGAGGCGGCCGTCGCCGTCCAGATCGCCCAGGTTCGCGAGCGAGCGTCCGGCCCAGCCGTAGGTCTCGAAGAACGTCGGGAGGCTCCCGGCGGTGTTGCTGATCTTCTGGAACGTCTTCACCGTGCCGTTCGAGTTCAGGAACAGCACGTAGATCGCGCCGTTGTTGCTGATCGACGGCCCGGCCGCGCCCCCGTCGTCGTCGAGCGGAGCTCCGACCGCGAGGTCGACGACACCGTCCCCGTCGAGGTCGCCGAGATTCGCGAGCGCGTATCCGAACTCGTCCACGTTGCCGAGGCCACCGAGGAAGCCCCCCTGCATGCTGCTGATCTTCTGCGTCGCCTTCACGGTGTGATCGGCGTTCAGGAAGAGGATCCAGACCGCGCCGCGCCGGTCGCCGCCGTCCGAGTCGAGCGGGGCTCCGACCGCGACGTCGCCGATCCCGTCCCCGTCGAGGTCGCCGAGCGGCTCGATCTCGTAGCCGAACGCGCCCTGGGGACCGAGACCGGCGAGCCCGCCGAGGCCTTCCGTGAGCTTCGTCTCGGAGAGCACGGTGCCGGGCGGTGATTGTGCGCCGGCGGTTGCGGCCAGGGCGACGGCGAGGAAGACGGCTTGGCGGGCGTTTCGAAGGGGCGGGATCATCGACTCCATCTCCAGATCGAACCTCGGGCGTCGGCTCTAGGCGTGGAGCAGGTCCGGGCTCCCCGGAGAATCCCCGGAGAGTTTCCTCGGTTCTTGCCATCGCGGCCGCGGATTGACACCCGAGCCCGACCGTCCGACGATGGCGGCCCCGTCCCCCCTGTCGTCTGGGAGCCGAGTCGTGAGAGCCATCACCTTCCAGGAGCCGCGCCGCGTCCGCGTCGAGGACGTCCCCGACCCGCGGATCGAGGCGCCGACCGACGCCGTCGTGCGGGTGCGGCTCTCGGCCGTCTGCGGCTCCGATCTCCACGTGTATCACGGCCGCGAGACGGGGCTCGACGCCGGCTGCGTGCTCGGACACGAGTTCCTCGGCGAAGTCGTGGAGACGGGACGCGACGTCCGCCTCGCGCGAGGCGCCGTCGTCGTCAGCCCGTTCACGACGAGCTGCGGGGCGTGCTTCTACTGCCGCGAAGGGCTGACCGCGCGCTGCGAGCAGGGCGCGCTGTTCGGATGGGTCCAGGACGGCCACGGCCTCGCCGGCGCCCAGGCCGAGTACGTCCGGGTACCGCTCGCCGATTCGACGCTCGTCGCGGTGCCCGAGGGCGCGCGCGAGGACGAGGCGCTGCTCGCCGGGGACGTGCTCGCCACCGGGTTCTTCTGCGCCGAGAACGGCGGCGCGGCCCCCGGCCGCGTGGTGGCGGTCATCGGTTGCGGCCCGGTCGGGCTGATGGCAATCGTCGGCGCGCTCGAGCTCGGCGCCGAGGTGATCTACGCGTTCGATCCTGTCGCCGAGCGGCTGCGGCTCGCCGAGAGGTTCGGGGCGGTGCCGATCGACACGTCGAACGGTTCGCCGCTCGAGGCGATCCGCGAGGCGACCGCGGGGCGCGGCGCAGATGCCGTGCTCGAGGCGGTCGGCGCGCCATCGGCCACGCGCCTGGCCATCGACCTCGTACGACCCGGCGGCGTCGTCTCCATCGTCGGCGTCCACACGAGCGAGCACTTCGCGTTCTCGCCGGTCGAGGCGTACGACAAGAACCTCACGATCCGCATCGGTCGCTGCCCCGCGCGCCGGTACGTCGAGCGCTTGCTCGACCTCGTCGCCCGGCGCCGCTACGACCTCGCATCCATCCTCTCGCACCGGCTGCCGCTCGCCAGAGGCGTCGAGGCGTACGAACTGTTCGACCGCAAGCTCGACGGGTGCACGAAGGTCCTGCTCGAGCCGTAGGCACCGCGTGGCGGCCGGCGAGGATCATCGGTCGCCGAGGTGGCCGAGGGTGCGGACGTAGACGAGGGCGCGGAGTCCTTCGAGGGACCGGGGATGCGCGTCGGTCGACCTGGGTCGTCGCGGATATCGGCCTCGAGCGAGAAACCGGCATACCGCCCGTCCGATGCGCTCCAACGGTCGCCGGCGTCCTTCGGTGCGACCGACAGTCGCGTCCAGCGGGTCGGAGCGGACCTTGAGGCCGGAGAAGTCGCGTGCCTCTAGTGGTGTGATTCAGATTGTTGGTGGATTATCCGGAGGTCATCGTCGTCGCTGGCAAGGCGCGACGACGACCGCGTATTCGAGATACGTCGAGGAGGAGCAACGCAGCAAGCGATGACGAGGGCCCCGGAGAAACGT
>CAZYQW010000025.1:0-7464 GCA_964649825.1 uncultured Phycisphaeraceae bacterium
CAACATGGCCGGGAACCCCGCGACCTTCACCGCCTTCTCCTTCTCGAAGAAGAACCCCGTGATGTTGTCCTTCGCGTATTCCTGGAACGTGAGGTAGATCTTGTCGTCCGCCACGAACGTGACGCTTCCCTTCCCGCCCTCCTTGGCGTTCTGCTTCGCCTTCTCGTCGGCCTCGGCGCGAGCCTTCGCGATGTCGGCCGCCGATCGCTCGGGGAAGTAGAAGGTCGTCATGAAACGGCGATAGGGAAACGGCGTGTCCCGGACGTACACGTCCTTGGTGCCGCGGAACTGGTCGAGGACGTAGCTGCTCCGGAGGACGATCTCCCCCTGCCCGGCGCCCCGGTCGATCGATCCGAGCGGCTCGAAGTCATTGGGATACTTGATTTTGTAGCCGGTTTTCTCGTTGACGTGGTTCCCGGCGTGGAGCGGAGCGGCGATGGTGGACAGGATGGTGGCGGTGAGGATGAACCTCTGCGTCGAAAGCATTACGATCTCCTCCGTTTCCTCTTCCTTCAGGCTGGCGAGAGTGGTCGCGTCCGTCCTATTGCGACCGTGCTCGCCTATTCTCTGTCACTCTCTGCGCGCGGCGAAACGGAAGCATAAACGAAGTCGAGGCGTCCAGAGTCCCGTCGCGCGTCACGGGTCGGTAAACATGAAACGGACCAGACCCGGGTCTCAGTCCGTTCCATGACCGCTCGGTTTCCAAGGCACTCCCGAGAGTTGGATCGAAACAGCATTTTTTTCGCACTGGTTCTCGTCCTCGCCGGGCTGCCGAGCGTGGCCGGCGGGCATCCCGGACCATCCATTTGGGGCGATCTGCGGCTCCAGGAGTCCGAGATCCTGTTCACGATCGAGGGCGCGGCCGGGCGGCGTAGAACTCGCGCCACTCGCCGTAATACGCGTCGATCAGCAGCACGCCTCCCGTCGCGGTCCACCCGAGGGGGTGCGCGCTGCGGTGCGCGTCGACCACGACGCGCGGTATCGAGCGGCTGCGGCGGGACGAATTCGATCGCGAGGGCATCGGTCGTGTCGAGGCTGGCGCCGGCGCGGAAGAACGCTTGGAAGCTCCAGGTCGAGCCGGGCGTGATCACGGCCGCGGGAGCGGGAGGCGCGAGGTCGTCGACGGGGACGGGCGCGTGCTCCCCCGGCGCGGTCGCGACGACCCAGCCGCCAGATCGGCGCGCTGCCGCCCAAACAGGTTCCCCTGTCCGAAGGGCGCGGGAGCTTCCACTCCGGCGGGCGGCGCCATACGCGCGCAGGCCGTACACTGGCACGACATGGACACTGCCACCGTCGCCGTAGTCACCGGCGCCTCCCGCGGCATCGGCCGCCAGGTCGCCCTGCGTCTCGCCGCCGAGGGCGCATCGATCGTGCTGGTGGCACGCGACGCAGCGGCGCTCCGCGAAGTCGCGAAGCGATGCGGCCCCCGCGCCCTGGTAGTACCCGCAGACGTGAGCGACGAGGACGCCGTACGCGGCATGGCCACCGAAGTCGCGCGGCACTTCAACGGTGTGGACCTCCTGATCAACAACGCCGCCGTCATGATCCCCGGCCGCATCGAGGACGCCGACGGCGCAGACGTACGCCAGGTCCTGCTCACCAACCTCGCCGGACCCATCTACTGCATGCGCCACTTCCTGCCGCTGCTGCGCGGCCGACCCCGCCCCACCATCGTCAACGTCGCCTCCCTGGCGCCCACCGCGCCCAACCCCGGTCTGGGGGTCTACGCCGCCTCCAAGGCCGGCCTCATCGCCGTCAACGACGCCCTGCGCGAGGAAGTCCGCGACGACGGCATCCGCGTATCGGTCGTCCTGCCCGGCTCCACCCGCACCTCCATCCACGGCCGCCACCTCGACACCAACGACGACTGGATGCTCGACCCCGACGACGTCGCCACCGCCATCCTCGAGATCTACCGGGCACCCGCAAGCGCCCTCCACGCCCGCATCGAACTCCGCCCCGTCCGCAAGCGCCCCCGCGAGCACCCCCCGCGGCGGTAGCTGCCGTTGTCGATTCGGCCGAAACCGACATCTGCTTCTCGGCGGAGGCGTGGCCGCGCCTCCGCGCCGGTCTGGGCCGGCCGGGACCGGCGCGATCAGCCGCCGATGGTCCAAGCGAGGCCATTCGTCTGAGCGGTCCCGTAGTACCCCGGCGCGCCAGGATCGAGGTCGTGGTCGGCCAGCAACCCCTCGGGAGCGCCGAGTCCGCGGAGGCGGTCCGCGAGTCGCTGCCAGCGCTTCTCGACCGCGGCGACCGGCGAGGCCCCCTCACCACTCCACGTCGAGCGTCGCGGTCGCCGCCGTCCTCGCGTCGGCACGCTGCTGCAACGAGCGGTGGATCGCTTCGACCGAGCGCCCGACCTCCGCCTCGAACACGGTCGTTCCGTTCGCGGTGACCGTGATGGGGCGGTCGAGGTCGACGAGGGCGTCGGAGAGGCGGAGCGTGACGGCGTTCCGGTCGTTGCTCGTGATCGTGATCGTCTGACCGTCGACGACGGCGCGGACGACCTCGCCCCCCTTCGCGGTCCCACGCTCCACCGCGAGCCACGAGAACCGCTCGTGGGTCCGCGGGCTCTGCCGCCAGACGAGCTTCCTCGGCCACGGGTCGCGGGTGTGCGCGGCCATCCACGGAAGCGCTTCGCGGTCGCGGCGATCCATCCAGTGGCCGAGTCCGTCGTAGATCGTCACCTCGTGGACGTATCCGCCGGGGTCGTCCGCCGCGAGCGCGGCGAGCTTCTCGCCCCACTGAGCGGCGACCTCGTTCCGATTGTACGCGGCGTCGTTGCCGCCCATGAGAATCCGGAACGGGAGGTTCCGCAGGCCGAGCGGCGACGCGTCGTTCGGGTGGCCGGCCATCATCGACGCGGCGGCGAGCCGGTCGGCCATGCGCGGGGCGAGCTGGTAGACGCCGTCGCCGCCGGCGGAGTACCCCATCAGGTAGACGCGGTCCGGATCGATCCCCTCGCACGCCACGAAGTTCTCGATCAGCCGATCGAACAGGTCGTCGATGTGCGCCTCGTGCCAGAGGTTCCAGGTGTCGGTCGGGGCGCGCGGCGCGACCACGATCCCCTCGTCCGGCTCGTAGAGCGTGATCTGGTTCTGCCATTGCTGGTCGTTCACGCGGGTCGGCGCGCCGCCGCCGCCGTGCATCGAGATCCAGAGCGCGTGACCGTCGTCGGGCGCTTCGCCGAAGCTCTTCGTCAGGTAGCGCATGGTCCGGTCGGCGGCGGTGACCTGGTCCGCCTCGTGTTCGGCGGCGCGCGTCAGACGGAGCTCGGCGAGCCGCGCCTCGGCCACCATGGTGACGACCGCGTCCGCCTCGTCGGCGGTGAGCGCGATCTTCGGGACCGACAGATGCCGCTCTTCCGGAAGGAGAGAGAGCCACGCGCCGACCATCCGGAGCGCGGCCGACCCGGTCTCGAGCCCGTCCCAGACGATGTCGTGGGTCGTCTCGACGGCTCGCCCGACCTTCAGCGGGATCGTGCGCTCCTCGGCGCCGCGCCGGAGCCGCAGGAAGTAGTTCCCCTTCGGCTCGACGGTGAGCTGCGCCGTGTCGTTCATGTCCGCGGTCCCCGCCTTGGTCGTCACCGATTGCAGCACGGCCCCGTCGGCGTCGAGCAGGTCGGTGGCGACCACGATCCGCTCTCCTCCCGCGTGCTCGAACACCCGGAGGTTCACTGTCGCGGCGGCGCGCGGCGGCGGCGCCGCGCGCCCCGCGGTGTACCGATCGGTCACGTTCACCGCCGGGACGTCCTCGGACTCGAGGTTCCAGACCATCGGGAAGTGCGCGCCGGTCCGCTGCCACGAGGTGGCCCAGATCGCGTGCCGCCCGTCGTCCGCCACGGCTTGCGCGGCTCTCCCCGCGAACCAGCCCTGGTTCAACCCCTGCTCGCTCGGTTCGTCGGCGCCGGCGAAGGCCCACTCGCCGTCCCAGACCTCGACCCAGGTGTGGTTGCCGCTCATGTTGGTCCAGAGCGCGGTCCCCGCCACGCGCGCCGGCACGCCGACCGACCGGCAAGCGTCGACGAGGAGGATCGACAGCCCGGTGCAGGTCGCGCGCCCCTGCGCCTTCGACTCGGACGGGCTCTGGTTCGGCTTCTTCCGGCCGGTGTTGTAGTGGACGCCGACGTGATCGAAGAACTGGCGGTTCAGCGCCTGCGCCGCGTCGGCCGCGGACGCGCACCCTTCGACCATGCCGCGTGCGATCTCCAGGAACTCGGCCCGCCACGGCTCGCGGGTCTCGTCGAGAGATGCGTACGGGAGGACGTCGTTCAGGAACCGCTCTTCGGGAAGCGCCGCGGCCCACGGGAACTCGGCCCGCGCGGCGAGGGCGAGCCGGAGGTTCTCGAGCAGGAACTCCGCGTCGAGGTCGGCGTCCCGGGGCGGGCGATGTTCGGCGAGGAACTCGGCGCAGCGCCGCCCGAACGCGCCGTGCTCGGCTCCGGCTTGCTCGACGAACGACTCCCACCCGTCGGCGGCGACGGTGACGGGGGAGAGAGCCAGGACCAGGGACAGGGCGCGCGGTGGGGAGAGGTTCATCGGGGAATCGTACCGGGGCGAGAAAAACCGTCCCGAAATCCCGGGGAAGGTCCTCGTCGCCGTTGGACGCCACGGGCGGGTTCGCCGGCACGTTCGGCAGCAGCGACAACTTCGGACACTCGGTGGCGTTCCTCGGGGATCTCGACGACGACGGCGTCGAGGACCTGGCGGTCGGCGCGCAGCTCGACGACGACGGCGGTGACCGGAGGGGTGCGCTCTACGTCCTGTTCATGAACCAGAACGGGACCGCGCGCGGCGAAGATGACGCTGAACGAGGCCGGCGAAAACGCGATCCCCGCGATGATCAACGCGCTCGACGGGCTCGACGTGGGTGGCGATGACCCCGACTTCACGAAGGCCGCCAACCTCGTGCTCGCGATCCAGGACCACTCGGGCGCACTGATCCGCATTCCGTTCAGGACGGACGCTGCCGAGAGCGTCGCGAACGCCGAGCACAATCGGCTATGCATCGAGTCATTGCTGCGTTACTGGTCACGGTTCTACGGCGAAGGTGCCGCTGAACGGGTGGCTTTGTTTCGGGAGAGAATCGTCATTCGACGCAGTCGGTTCGAAGACGAGGACGACCGTTGAGGAACGCCGGAAGGGCGGGAAGACGACGCTCGGGTCTTGCGCGCGGATCGGGATGAAGGCAAGAGGGCTTGACGTCTTGCCCGCGAGCGGGTCGTTCTCCACGTCGTAGTCCGTCGTCCCCTTCCCCTTGCGCTGGAGGTGGGCCCCGACGGTGGCCCCGACGGCGCGCGCGATCGGCAGCTTCGCCGCCTCTTTAGCTCGCCGGCCCGGCACTTGAACAGGTCCGCGTACTTCTGCTCGTCGGCGGCATGGCGGAGGAAGTGCTCCTTCAGCCACGGGTCCGAAGTCCGCTCGGCCGCCGAGCGGATGTCGCGGGCACCGTCCGCCTCGGTCTGCGAGAAGCTCTTGAGGGTGCGGATCGCTCGCTCCGGATCGCTCGCTCCGGATCGCTCCAGAGTTCGCGCCAGCGGGGGCGGGTGGCGAGGGGGTTCCAGCTCGTCGTCGGGTGATCTCCGGCGGGAGTCTACACTACCAAGCCGTTGAAGAAGTGCTTTGGGTGCGGCGCGAGGGGACCTCCGCAGCCCCGAATGACTTCTTCAACGGTCTGGCAACCGACGCGCCGCGAAAGGGGCGGTACCATGCCGTCACGGAGGAGCCATGAACGCATTGAACCACACGTTTGCGGTGATCGCGCTGCTGGCCGCGGGCAGCGCCGAGGCAGCGGTCCTCGTCGTCGATTCGAGCGGAGGCGGCAACCACTTGCAGATCTCGGCCGCGGTCCTGGCGGCCGCGAACGGGGACACGATCCTGGTGCGATCCGGCGACTACGCCCCGTTCGTCATCGATGCGAAGGACCTGGACGTGGTCGCCGACACGGGCGCGGTCGTGAACGTCCACGGCGGCATCGTCGTGCGCAACACGGCCGCGGCCCAGGTCGTCGTGCTCGCCGGCCTGCGCTGCTACGGGCTGAACACCGGGCTTCTCACGATCCGCGAGGCGCTGCGTGTCGAATCGGCCGCGGGACCGGTCCGCGTTCTTCATTCCCTCCTGCGAGGCGAGAACGGCATCTCCTACGTCGCACCGATGCATGGCGCCGACGGCGCATGGGTTCAGGCTTCGTCCGACGTCGCGTTCCAGGCCTGCGTGATCGTCGGTGGCAGCGGCATGATGTCGTTCACCGGGTTCTCCGCGAACCGCGGCGGCGACGGGCTGCATGTCGAGTCGGCGACCGCCGCGGTCCACGGCTCGACCGTCGTCGGCGGCGACGGCGGCCAGGGCGACTTTTTGGGGTGCGATCTGGGCGGCGACGGCGGCCACGGCGCGAGGGTCCTCGGCGGCACGCTGTTCGCCGGAGGCAGCTCGATCCTCGGCGGCGACGGCGGCGGCGACGGCTTCCTCGCCTGCCGGCCCGGGGGCGACGGGATCCGACTCACCGGCGCGACCAGCCACGCGGACCTGCTCGACGACGTCCTCACCGGCGGGAAGGGTGCCTGCGGCGCGCCCGACGGGATTCCCCTCGCGCTCGAGGGCGCCGCTTCGGCGACCCACTACACCGGCCTCGCGCGTCCGTTCCACGTCACGAGCCCCGTCCGCGAGCAGGCGACGGCGACCCTCACGTTCACCGGGACGCCGGGGGACGTGGCCGTGCTGCTCGCCTCTCTCGGCACTGCGGCCCAAGCGACCCCGGTCTGGAAGGGCGTCCTGCATCCGTCGCTGCCGTTCGCGGCCCCTCCGATCGTCGCCGGCGTGCTCCCGGCCGCCGGCGCGCTCGTGCTCTCCTTTCCCGTTCCCCTCCTGCCGGCCGGCGTCGACGTCACCGTCCTGCACCTCCAGTCGCTGCATGCGTCCACGCTCGGCGACGTCGTCCTCGGCATGCCGGAGGCCACGGTCATCCTCGACTCGTCCTTCTGATCGACGCCGCCGCCCGCGTCGATGACCCCGACGCCGCCCGGCCGCGCGGGCCCTCGCGGCCGGCGTCATGAGTCCGGGCCTTGCCTCGAACACCCACCTCGTCTCCTTCCCCCCGGACGCTCTCTCGTCGGGCGCTCGATGTGGGCCCGATCCCCGCCCTTCCCGGACCCAAACGCCTCTCCCGAACACTCCATCCGGCGAGCCCAATCGGCTCGCCTTCCCCGCCACTCCACGACGATCGCGTTCGGAGCCGCTTTGGAACTCCTATCCGTCATCCGTCATCCGTCCGGCCGTCATCTCATCTTCGTCGTCGAGAACTCGCCCCCCGGGATCTTGTAGGAGCCGCCAGCCAACGCTGAGGCACGGACGTCAGCTTCTCGAACTTCATCTCGTGCAACATGGCCGGGAACCCCGCGACCTTCACCGCCTTCTCCTTCTCGAAGAAGAACCCCGTGATGTTGTCCTTCGCGTATTCCTGGAACGT
>CAZYQW010000026.1:0-11836 GCA_964649825.1 uncultured Phycisphaeraceae bacterium
GTCGGGGGCGCTCCGCCGAGCGAGTTCCGCAGCGAGCGCCAGCGAGCGAGGACTGTCTGAGCGAACGGAGCGCCCCCGACACGCTCCGCCGCCGTCGCGCCGAACTACCATCGACCCCTCACGCGTTCAACGCCCCGCGCCAGCGGCAGCGCAAGCGCCCCCGCGCAGCGGCCCCGCCCCGCGCAGCGGCCCCGCCCCGCGTAGCGGCAGCGCCCCGCGTAGCGGCAGCGCAAGCCCCCCCGCCTACCGCAGGTACCTCTCCATAAGCCACGTCGTACTCGCATTGAACCCCGCCACCGGCGCCCCCTCCTCGCGAGCCCGCCGCAACTGCTCCCGTGCCTTCACCCCCAACACCTTCCCCAGCTCCACCCCCATCTGGTCGAAGCTGTTGACGTTCCAAACGAATCCCTGCACCGCCGTCCGGTGCTCGTACAGCGCCAGCAACTGCCCGGTCGTGTACGGGTTCAGGATCGGCAGCAACAGCACGTTCGACGGCCGATTTCCCGGGAACACCTTGTGCGGGACGAGCTCCTTGGGAACCCCTGCCGCCCGCACCTCGGCCGCCGTCTTGCCGCAGGCGAGCGCGTCGGGTTGAGCGAAGAAGTTCGACATCAGCTCGTCGTGGTTGCTGACCGGATCGCCCTTCAGCGCGACCGGCTGCTGGCTCTTCACGAAGCCGATGAAGTCGGCCGGGACGACGCGTCCCTGGTGGAGGAGCTGGTAGAAGCTGTGCTGGCCGTTCGTGCCCGGCTCGCCGAAGTCGATCTCTCCGGCCGGGAACGCGAGCTCCTCGCCGTCCACGTCGACCCGCTTGCCGTTCGATTCCATGTCGACCTGCTGGACGTGCGGCGCGAGCTTCAGCAGCGCCTGGCAATACGGCAGCAACGCGCGCGTCGGGTGGCCGAGGAACGAGCTGTTCCAGATCCCGTAGAGTCCGAGGAGGACGGGCAGGTTCTTCCGGAACGGTGCACTGAACAGGTGCTGGTCGACGGAGCGCGCGCCCTCGAGGAACGCCTCGGTCGCGCCGGAGCCGTACTGAAGGGCGAGCGGAAGCAGCCCGACCGCGGACGAGACCGAGTACCGGCCGCCGACCCAGTCCCAGAAGCCGAACGAGTTCGTCGGGTCGATCCCGAACTCGGCGACGGCGTCCAGGTTCGTGCTGACCGCGACCATGTGGCGCGACACCGACTTCTTTCCCATCGCGGCGACGAGCCAGGCGCGCACCGCGCGGGCGTTCAGCATCGTCTCCGCGGTCGTGAACGTCTTGCTGATGACGATCACGAGCGTCTTCCTCGGGTCGAGCCCGCGGAGCGCGCGGGCGACGTCGATCGGGTCGACGTTGGCGAGGAAGCGGAGTTCACGACCCTTGGCGGCTTCGGCGCACGCCGGATCGGTGCGGAGCGCCTCGGCGACGAACTCGGGGCCGAGGTAGCTGCCGCCGATGCCGATCGCGACGACGTGGGTGAGGCGCTTGCCCGTCGCGCCGCGCCGTCGTCCGGAACGGACGTCATCGGCGAACCGGTAGATCCGCTTCTTCACCGCCCAGACGTCACGAACCACGTTCCTGCCGCCGGCGACGATCCTGGCGCTCTTCTCGGCGCGCAGCGCGACGTGGAGGACCGCGCGATCCTCGGTCGAATTGATCGGGGCGCCGCGTTTCATGGCGTTCAGCTTCCCCTTCAAGCCGGCTTCCTGCGCGAGGTCGAGCAGCAGCTTGGTGGTCTCGGGAGTCGCAAGCTGACGGCTCTGATCGAGGAAGATCCCGTCGTGCTCGGCGGTCATCGCACGACATCGGCGCGCGTCCTGCATCAGGTCCCGCAGGTGGAGCTGGGTCATCGCCTTGGCGTGGCGCGCCAGCGCCTTCCAGGCCGCGCTTCGATGGATCGGCATGACGTGGGTTCCTTGCGCAGGAAGCCGGCGGCGCCGGCCCCAGGCCCGAGATCCGGGCCCCGGTTTCTGAAACATCACACTAGCGGTCGACCCGTTCGGGTGCAGGTCCCAACCCGCCCATGACGTGCGCAGGATGATCGACGACCCGGGGCTCGCGACGTCGGGAGGCAACCTCGTCGCTCTCCTCGGCGCGAAGCATCTTCCGCGGAACGTCCGGAGTGGACGTCGGTTCGTCCCAGACGGTCACTCCGGCCGCCGCCCGAGTGCGCGGACCTGCGCCCGTTTCAACGCACGGCTCGAACGACCGCACGCGGCAGGAACGTGTCGTCCCAGCCGTCCGCCTGCTCGCCCACGCGGACGATCACCGCCGCCGCGGCCGGGAGCACGTAGACCCGCTGCTTGCGGCCTCCATCCAGGTAGAAGAACGAAGGGACGTCGTCGTCCCCGGGATGGAGCCATAGGTGGAGCCCGTACCACGCCGTGCTCGGACCCGGCGTCTTCATCCGCGCGATCCAGTCCGCCGGAACGACCGGGCGACGCCCGACGCGACCGTCGTTCCGCAAGAGCTCGCCGACCCGGGCCCAGTCTCGCGGCGTGGCGAAGACGCAGCAGTAGGCCTTTGCGCGGCCGCCTTCGCGGTCGAGCCACACGGCGGCGTCCCGCGCGGCGAGCGGTTTCCACAAGCGCGACGACAAGTACTCGGCGTACCTCTCGCCGGTAGCGCGCTCGAGGGCGAGCGCGAGGAGCTGCGAGTTCAGGTTGTTGTACTCGAACTGCTCTCCGGGTGCGCGCGCACGCCGCATCGCGAGGATCGTGGGGACGAGGTCGTCCTGCAGATGGACCTGGACCATGTCCGAGAACGGGTCGCTGCGATCGTTGTCGTAGAACAGCCCCGACTGCATGCGCAACAGGTCCTCCAACGTGATCGCCGCGCGCTCGTCGTCGGCCCACTCGGGTACGTAGCGCGAGATCGAGTCGTCGATCGCGCCGATCGCGCCTTCATCGAGCGCCACGCCGATCAGGAGGCCGAGAAGCGTCTTCGCCATCGAGTACGAGTTCGTCGTTCGGTCCGCGGTGAACCCGTCGAAGTAGCGCTCGAACGCAATCCGGCCGTGGCGCAGGACGACGAGGGCCACCGAGTTCTTCTCGCGCGCCCAGGCGGCGGCTTCCTCGAGCACGGCCAGGTCGAGGTCGGCTTCCGCCGCGGCGACGGACGCGAGCGGTGCGTCGAAGCCGCCCTTCACGACCTCCTTCGGCTCGTACCACTCGACGCTGAGGATCGGAGTGTCCTCGGGGAACGAGACGAGCCGCGCGAGAAAGACGCGATGGATCGCGGCGCAGCCGCCGGCGCCGATCATTCCAGCGAGCAGGCCGTAGACGAGCACGCGTCGGATCATCACGTCGTCCCGCCCGCGCGCGCCCTACTGGAAGGCGGCCATCACCTCGGTCTTGCGCGCGCGGACCAGCTCGCGGATGGACTCGGGCACGCCCTCCGCGATCTCGTCGACCTGCCGGCGCGCGGCCTCGATCTGCTCCCTCATCTGCGCGACCTGCTCCGCGGTGACGCCCGGCATCCTCTCCATCGCTTCCAGCGACTTCTTCATCTGCGTGTTCGCGCCGCCGCGCTGCGCGTCCATCAGCAGCGCCGCGTACGCGCGGGCGACCGTGTTGTGGACGGTCAGGAACCGCTCTGGCTCGAACCCGTGCTCGTCGAGCTGGTCGCGCCATTCATCCTGGATGCGCAGGCCGCTCGTGAACTGATCCATCGCGCCCGCGTCGGCGCGAGGAAGCGTCATGCGCATGCCGAACCCCTTCAGGTCCCGGAGCGCCGCGAGGTAACGGGTGAGTTCGTCGCCGTCGATCGCCTGCGCGATCTCGGGCGCACGGGCCGCGGCGTCGGACTCGGCCTCGTCGTCGCCGAGCACCGGCATCCGCGCCGCTCCGTCCGTTCGCTCCTCCGTCCTCGGCGCCTCGGTCCGCAACCGCGACGCCTCCGGGTCATTGACCGGCGCTGGATCGTCGCCGCAGCCCGCGAAGAGCGCGAGCATCGAGAGGACGAGGGCAGGTCGAGCGTGTCGTGGTTCGATCATGAGTCTCGTCATGTTTGGGTTCCTGAAGTCGCCCAGAGGTTATCCGGATGTCGCCTCGGTGGCACCATCCGTCCACGCGGTCTTTCTGCGCCGGAATCCGAGAAAGGTAGATCGGCGCGCGCCCCGGCCTGGCTTCACCGGACGGGCCCGGAGCCATCGCCCGGGTGCGACCCACGAACGAAAGGCACTCAAATGCGAACCACGTTGCGATTCTCCCTCCTGTCGACCCTCGCGTCCCTCCTGATCCACGGCGGCGTGCTCGCACAGGTGTGCGGGACACTGGCGTTCCCCACCCCGCTCTCTCCCGGCGCGCTCGAGGTCGGCTCGGGCTACGGAAGCGCCCTCGACGTCGACGGGGATCGCGCCGTCGTCGGCGCACCCGAGCAGCACGGGGGAAAGGGATCCGTGTTCGTCCACGAGTTGAAGAACGGCACCTGGACGTCCGGCGTGGAGATCAGTCCCCCCGGGTTGGCGGCCGGGGACCGCTTCGGCGCCGCGGTCGCACTGAGCGGAGACTGGCTCTTCGTCGGAGCCCCGAACGACGATGACAAGGGCGCCGACGCCGGGGCGGTGCATGTGTTCCAGCGGGCCTGGATCTTCGCGGACAACTACATCTGGGTGCAGCATGCCAAGCTGCTCGGCGCCGACGTCCAGGCCGGCGATCAGTTCGGGGCGGCGCTTGCGGCCGACGAGCCCGTCTTGATCGTCGGGGCACCGAATCACGACGGCGCGCTGCCCGACGACGGCGTCGCGTACGCGTTCGAACTGGACGGATGGTGGAAGCCGACGGCCAAGCTCGATGGCGCCGACAGCATCGGCGAGCGCCTCGGCTTCTCGGTGACGGTCGATGGCAACGTCGCAGTGGTCGGCGGGCCGGGAAACATCCACTACGGTTGGAAGAACGCGGGGCACGCGTTCGTGTTCGAGCGCAAGACGTCGGGCGGCGTCGCGTGGCATCGGGTGGCCGAGATCCAGCCCTCGCTCGACCTGGACACCGATCGACAGTTCGGGTTCTCCGTCGCGCTCTCCGGCTCACGACTCCTCGTCGGCGCGCCGGGCGTCAAGAGGTTCGGTGCGGCGTTCGCCGGCGCGGCGTACCTCTTCGAGATGGTGGGATCTGCCGCGCAGTGGACCAGCCCGTCGCGCATTCAGCCTCAGCAAAGCGGCGCGTGGACGCGCTTCGGGGCCGGCGTCGCGCTCACCCTGAACCAGGGATTGGTCGCGGGCTCGTCGCGCGTCGTCCGCTTCGACTACGACTACACGAGTGGGTGGAGCGAGGTCGGCCCGCTCGTCGCCCCGTTCGATCCGTTGCCTTGGAATGGGATCTACCCGCTCGGTCCGGCGATCGCCGCGTCCAACGCGAACGTCATGGTCGGCCGAGCCCCAACGTACGCGTACGAGATCGGAGTCGTCTACCCGTTCCACGCTTGCGGTGGAAAGTGGATCGTCTCCGGCCCGGGCAGCGCGGGGACGAACGGCGTTCCGGCCCTCGCGGGGGCGGGCCCACTCCAGGACGGGACGCCGCTCGAGCTCCGGGTCTCGTCCGGTCGGCCGTCGAGTCCGGCCGTGATCTTCGTCCACGTGGGTGAACCGTCGAACGTGCCGTTTCTCGGTGGCAACCTCTACGCGTTCGAGCCGCACCTGAGCATTCCGCTCATGCTGACGCCAGCCGGCAGCGCGTTCCTACCGGCCGTGATTCCGATCGGCGTCGCCAACGTGAAGTTCGTCCTCCAGATCGCGATCGTCGATCCGGTCGCCTCCGGAGGCGCGAGCCTCTCGAACGGGCTCGAGCTCGTCGTCGGGATCTAACCGGAACCTCTCGTCGCCCGAGAGCGAGGTCACGCCCTCTCTCGTGGATCGCTCCCGCCCGGTCCTGTAGGGTTGCAACGGCTTCCCGACCACCGCCGGCCCCCTTCCATGAATCTTCGCGACTCCCTCCGAACGTCCGAAGCCGCCGAGTCCCTCGGCGTGAGCCCCGACACGACCGTTCCGCAGTGGACGCAGCAATGACGACGACCTCGGTACCCTCCCAGCCCGGCGCTCGTTGGCTACGGTGCGACCTTCACGTTCACACGCCCTTCGATGGCGAGAAGAAATTCGGCGAGGACATCCGCGCGGCCATCGAGGCGTTGAAGAAGGAGAAATCCACCCGACTTGCGGAGATCGCGGAGCGCTTCGTCACCGCTTGCCGCAGTGCGCAGGATGGGCTGGGCATGGACCTCGTCGCGCTGACCGATCACAACAGCATCGACGGCTTCCGGTACCTTCGCCCCCAGTTCGAGACCCTTGCTCGACTCGCGAAGGACCAGGGGCTTCCGATGCCAGCCATTCTCCCCGGGGTCGAGTTCTCGGTGGGCGGCGAACGTCCGATCCATTTCCTCGTCGTGTTCGCTGCCGCGACCGATCCCGACGCCATCGACGGGGCGATCTCGTACGTGTTCGGCACGAGCGATCGTTTCGATCGAAAGTCGGGGACCCCGCGCGCCACGGGCCAGTCGGTGGACGACTTCCTGTCCAAGCTCTACGACTACTGCCGTCCTGCCTCCGGCGATCGGAAGCTTGACTTCGTCGTGTTGCCCGCCCATGCCGACGGACGACAGGGTGTCTCCCGGGAAGTCCTCGGTGGAGCTGCCACCAGCGGAGCCGACATCTCGGTCGCCACGTCCCTCTGGGACGAGATGAAGGGCCACCTACGCGAGCGCGTCATCACGCGTAGGGACTGGCACGGCTTCCAGGCGGCTCGACGGTTCCAGGATCTTCCGCAGGCGTTCAGGGAGTTGCTTTGGCGCTGGGCGGCCGCAAGGCAGTCGGAAGACTGGGACAAGCTCTCGGACGCGCAGAAGGCCCACTATCGCGACCGTCGCCATTGGGCTCTCGTCGAGTGCTCCGACCCCCACCAATACGGTGCCATCGGCAGCCGGTACACATGGCTCAAGATGGAGGTGCCCGACGTGGAGGGAATTCGGCTCGCCCTCCTCGACCCGGAGTCTCGCCTGCGCCGCATGGCAGATGGACCTCCTGGTCGCGCCTACCCTCGTGTCCGCCGCCTCCACATCAAACGGACCGACTTCTTCGAGGACATCGAGATCCCCATCGACGCCTGTCTGACGACGCTCATCGGTGGACGCGGTACCGGGAAGTCCACCGTCATCGAGTACCTCCGTCACGCTCTCGATCGCGCACTGAGAGAGGATCTTCCCGACGACGAGCCGAGCAACGTCCGCGAGTCGGTGCTCTCCGTGTTGGGCACCAAGCGAGAGCGCGACTACGGTCACACGAAGGGAACCCTGCTCCCCGACTACGAGATCACGGCGGATATCGTCGTCGCCGAGCGCGAGTACCGGATTCGCCGCACGGCTCGGGCATTGGAAGTCGTGCAGGATCCCGACCAACCGGGGGCAAAGCCCACCCCGCTGGACGTGCGCAGTCTGCTCATCCCCCGAATCCTCTCTCAAAAACAGATCGCGCGGATCGCCAGAGATCCGGCCTCTCAGCGCAACGAACTCGATGCACTGATTAACTCTGACGAGCTACGGGAGATCGAGAGCCGACGGCGCTCCCTGGCCGAGACGCTGGCACATCTCCAAGCGACGCGAACGAGGCTCACCGCTCAGAGACAGAAGCTCCCGGCGGTCGAGACGGACTTGCAGAAGGTCCGTGACCAAATTACCTTCCTGGAAGGTGCCGGGCGCCGAGAGGTTCTTGCGACCTTCGACAGCTACGAGCGCGAACACCTTTGGCTCGAAGAGACCCTCCAGGAAGCGGAGCGACTCGCTGGCGTAATCGACGACACGGCCCAGGCCATCGTCTCCCCCGATTCCGGGCCGATCAGGAGCCCGGCAGGTACTCCGACCCAGGCATGGCTCAAGACGGTCGCCGAAAGGGTTCACAAGGTTCTTGCAGACGCCGCCAGCGGGTTGCGCGAACACTCCGCTGCGGTCCGCGCCGTTGCGGAGGCCATCACCGAGGAGCAAGCGACGAGTTGGCAGGCACAGTTCGACTCCGCACGCAGCGCATACGACTCCCTACGAGACGAGATAGTCGCGAAGGGAGTTGACTTCACGCAACACGAGAAGCTCTTGCAGCGCAGGGCGCTACTCGAACGGGAGGTTCAATCCCTTCGCAAGACGGACCAGGAACTCGATGAAGTCGCACGGAAACTCAAGGCCGCGCGCTTGCAGCTCGCCGAGACCCACGAGCGCAGGCTGGCTGCTCGGCGAGAGCGAGCCGGAACCCTGGAAACCATGGACGCCGACGTTCGACTGCAAGTGCTCGGCTTCCGCGACCGGGAGGACTTCGAGTCCCGTCGTGAACAGTGGTTCGGCGGAGCCGGATTGCAAGAGCGTGACTGGGGCACGATCTGCGACTACGTCTTTGCTCAGGGCGGCCAGGTCCCGGAGCGCGTCCGCGAACTGGCCGATGCGCTCCGCGTGGATCTGGACGCCACCGCGACTCGCGGAGCCCCCCTCGACGGAGAGGAGTCCGCTACGGCTGCGCTCCTTGACGACGGGCGCCTGACCAGGCACTTCTTCAGTGCGCTCGTGAAGCGCGATCGCGTCCGACTGGACGAGATCGAACGTTTCCTGCCGGAGGACCTCGTCAAGGCACAAGTGCGCTCGGCCGATGGCACTTTCAAGACAATCGAGACCGGCTCGGTCGGCGAGAAGAGCACCGCCATCCTCAGCCTCCTGCTCTCGGCCGGGGATCAGCCGATCATCATCGACCAGCCCGAGGACGACCTCGACAACCAATACGTCTACAACGTCGTCGTGGACCTGCTCAGGCGTCGGAAGTTCTCCCGCCAAGTCATCATCGCAACGCACAACGCCAACATTCCGGTGAATGGAGATGCCGAGCTTATCGTGGCCCTAGGCGTGGAGGAGCGCCTGGGTGTCGTCCTCGGAGCTGGCAGCATCGACCGCCCAGAGATCAAGGATCTCGTCAGCGTCATCATGGAGGGGAGCGTCGAGGCGTTCCGACTTCGTCGCGAGCGTTACGGATACTGATAGGAGCATCATGTTCGACACCGTCGACGAGATTCAAGATCAGCTCCGGACGGGCGAGGACTCCCGCGCTGAGTTCAAGGAGATCGTCATCGAAGACCGACGAGTGCGCTCACCGAACACCGAGGCGATGGCCGGCGAGATGGTTGCGTTCGCCAACGCCGAAGGCGGCGTGCTCTTTTTGGGGGTAAGCGACGCTGGGGTTGTGCGAGGACTACCTAAGGTACGGCTTGCTGATGTCGAGACCTGGATCGTTGACATCGCAACCAACAACTGCGATCCGCCCATTCGACCGATCCTGAGGAAGGAGCGGCTTCCCCGCCCTGATAGCTCGGACGCGATCGTCATGCTGGTCGAAGTCCGGCGTGGACTGTACGTCCACCGCACGAGCGGAGGGCGCTACTACATCCGAGTCGGTTCGACGAAGCGTGACCTAACGGCCACGGAGCTGGCGCGACACTTTCAACAGCGCGGACGCCTGTTCGTGTTCGACGAGCAGCCCGTGCCGACCGCGACGGTCGAGGATCTCGACCGTGATTCCTACGAGAGGTTCTTCGCGAGCCCCCCGGCCATCCCGTGGCCGGAGTTGCTGCGCAACACCCGGGTTATTGCAGCCGGCGAGGATGGGCCGGACAGACCCACCGTCGCAGGTCTCTTGGCATTCGGCAAGTCCCCTCGCGAACACTTGCCCTCCGCCTACATCGAAGCGGCCGTGTATCGAGGGGAACGACTGGCGTCCGACGACCTGGTCCATACCGAGAAGATCGACGGACCGATTAGCTCCCAGATCGACGGCGCAGCCGTCTTCGTAGAGCGCTTCATGTTGCGCCCGGCTCGGAAGCACGCCGGCCGGGAGGACCATCCCCAGTACGAAATGGATGTCATCCATGAGGCCATCGTGAACGCGGTTGCTCACCGCGACTACTCGATCTCGGGCTCCAAGATCCGGCTCATGCTCTTCGTGGACAGACTTGAACTGTACAGTCCAGGTGCTCTCCCCAACACGCTCACGATCGAGACCATGCCGTACCGAGTGTTTACCCGGAACCAGCTCCTCGTGAGCTTTCTCTCTCGGATCAAGAGTCCTCGCACGGGCCGCGCGCTGCTCGAGTCCCGGGGTGAGGGAGTCCGCAGCATCCTGGAGGGAGGCGAGCGTCACTCCGGCCGTCGGCCGCTGTACGAGCTGTTCGGCGAGGAGTTGCGGTTGACCATCTGGGCACGTCCTTCACCGCATGAAGCGCCCGAATCCTGGGAACCGGCGTGAGCGAGAAACCCTCACGACCGCTCCGGTCTAGAGGAGGCGGAGATGGAAGTGGTGACCCTGACGGGATTTGAACCCGTGTTATCGGCGTGAAAGGCCGGTGTCCTAGACCTGACTAGACGACAGGGCCACGGGGAAGACGCAAACTAGACGGGCCGCGCTCGCGGGTCAAGCCGCGAAGGTGGGCACTAACCGTCGTCGTCCATCCCGAGGAGCTTCTTGCCCTCGGGGGAGATCCGCTCCGGCGACCATCGCGGCTCCCAGACGACCTCGACCTCGCACGAGGTCACACCGTCGATCTGTTCGACCTGCTTCTGGACGTCGAACGGGATCTGCTTCGCGGACGGGCACGATTCGGACGTGAGCGTCATCGTGATGTCGACGCGATCGTCAGCGGCGACGGAGATGTCGTAGATCAAGCCGAAGTTGTAGACGTCGACCGGGATCTCGGGGTCGAACACCTCCTTCAACTTCTCGATCACTTGTTCGTTGGTCACGGTCGGCATCGGTCGTCTCCAGTGGTCGAGCATGTCCGGCAAGGAATGATGGTAGGGGCAGAGGGGATCGAACCCCCGACCTGCGGATGAAAACTTCCGAACGCCCGTCCGCGACCGCCAGCAATACCGCCAGCACCTCGGCCACGGATGGCGCCATCGCGAGCGTGATCGGCCGGCTCGCCGGGTTGCCCGCAGATCAGCGCGCGGCCGTCGTCGACCACGTGCACCGGTTGCTCGACGTCGACGCCGACGGCCGCCGGAGTCTACTGGAAAAGCTCGAAGACACACCGGAGCGGCACGGATGACCGACACAACGCCGGCCCTACGAACGGCCGCGACCGCCCCGGGCGGTTCCGGCGGGGAAACCCTGGGCGGCCCCGGCAACCCGTTCGCGCCCCGTGTGGCGAAGCTCCGGGCGGCGGTTTCTCGAACGCGGTGACACCCGACGACGTTCGGGCCGTCCTCGTGACCCTCGCCGAGCGCGCTCGGCACGGCGACGTGGCGGCTGCGCGGGTTCTCCTCGACCGCGTCCTCGGCCCGCGGCGCCCGGCTGGCTCGGTCCCGCCTCCGGTCGCCACGTCCGGTCCCTTGCGACCTGTCGACACGATGCTCCGCTGGGGAGGACGGACGGGCGAGAGTCGGCCTCGTCAGCCGATCCGCAGCTCCAGCCCCCGCGAGAAGGCGTAGCCCTGCGGCGCGGCGGCGTCGACGACGAATCCCTGCGCCCAGAGGGGGAACCCGACGAGGATCGGATAGGGCGGGATCTGGACCTGGAACGTGGCGGCGCCGATCCCGGGCTGGCCGACCGCACCGGAAAGCGCGGTGAAGAAGAGCAGGGTGAACGGCGCCTTGACGTAGAGCGTCCCGCCGTTCAGCGGAACGTTGTCCGGCGCGACACCGACGACCGCAAAGCCGAGCGCGCCGCCGACACCGTTCGACAACGCGAGCGACAGGGCGGAACGTGTCAACGTGAATGAGACAGTTGATTCAACAGTTTTGTGAGCACGCCGCTCGCACGAGCGCGGCGGCCTCCTGATCCGTGGGGATCCTGGTCGCGAGGCCGATCAGCGCGGACTCGAGTCGCTTCGGGGGTTC
>CAZYQW010000027.1:0-10431 GCA_964649825.1 uncultured Phycisphaeraceae bacterium
GCGATGTCCTCGTAGATCGCGAGCTGCCCGGCATTGACTATGCCCAGGTCCATGCCGGCCGCGATCGCGTGATAGAGGAACACCGAGTGCATGGCCTCGCGCACCTTGTCGTTGCCGCGGAACGAGAACGACACGTTGCTGACGCCGCCGCTCACCATCGCGCGCGGCAGCTCCTGCTTGATGCGGCGGGTCGCCTCGATGAACGCCACCGCGTAGCCGTTGTGCTCCTCGATGCCGGTAGCGATCGCGAAGACGTTCGGGTCGAAGATGACGTCCTCCGGCGGGAAGCCGACCTCGTCGACGAGGATGCGGTAGGAGCGCGCGCAGATTCCGATCTTCCGCTCCAGCGTGTCGGCCTGCCCCTGCTCGTCGAAGGCCATCACCACGACGGCGGCTCCGTAGCGGAGGACCTTCTTCGCCTGCGCGACGAACGCGGCCTCGCCTTCCTTCAGGCTGATCGAGTTGACGATCCCCTTGCCCTGGACGTTCTTCAACCCCTCCTCGATCACCGACCATTTCGACGAGTCGATCATGATCGGCACGCGGCTGATGTCGGGCTCCGACGCGACCAGGCGCAGGAACGTGCGCATCACCGCTTCGGAATCGAGCATCCCCTCGTCCACGTTGACGTCGATGATCTGGGCGCCGCTCTCGACCTGCTGGCGCGCGACGGCGACCGCCTCGTCGTAGTTCTCTTCCTTGACGAGGCGGCGGAACCTCGCGGAGCCGGTGACGTTGGTCCGCTCGCCGACGTTCACGAAGTTGCTTTCGGGACGGATCGTGAGCGGCTCGAGGCCGGAGAGCCGGCACAGCGGCGCGAGATCGGGGCGCGGCCGCGGCTTCTTCGTACGGACGACGTCGGCGATCGCGCGGATGTGGTCGGGGGTCGTGCCGCAGCACCCCCCGACGACGTTGACGAAGCCCGCGTCGGCGAACTCGCCGATCACCTTCGCCATCTCCTCGGGCGACTGGTCGTAGCCACCGAACTCGTTCGGAAGACCCGCGTTCGGGTGGCAGCTCACGTGGCAGTCGGCGATGCGCGAGAGCTCCTGCGCATAGGGCCTCAGCTCGCGGGCGCCAAGCGCGCAGTTCAGGCCGATCGCGATCGGCCGCGCGTGGCGCACCGAGTTCCAGAACGCCTCCGTCGTCTGACCCGACAACGTCCGTCCGCTCGCGTCGGTGATCGTCCCTGAGATCATGATCGGCAGGCGGATCGCCCGATCCTCGAGGAGCTCGAGCACCGCGAAGATCGCGGCCTTCGCGTTCAGCGTGTCGAAGACCGTCTCGATCAGGAGCAGGTCGACGCCGCCGTCGACCAGCCCCCCCGCCGCCTCCCGGTACGACGCCACGAGCTCGTCGAAGCCGACGTTGCGGTAGCCGGGATCGTTCACGTCGGGCGAGATCGATGCGGTGCGGTTGGTCGGCCCGAGCACGCCCGCCACGAAGCGCGGCCGGTCCGGCGTCGCGCTCGTCGAGGCGTCCGCCGCCGCGCGAGCGAGGCGTGCCGCGGCCTCGTTCAGCTCGCGGGTGACGCTCTCGAGCCCGTAGTCCGCCTGCGCGATCGACGTCGCGGTGAACGAGTTCGTCTCGAGGATGTCCGCCCCCGCGTCGAGGTACGCGTCGTGCACCGCGCGCACGATGTCGGGGCGCGTCAGCGACAGGATGTCGTTGTTCCCCTGCAGGTCTCGGCCGTGGTCCCGGAACCGGTCGCCGCGGAAGTCCGGCTCCTCGAGTCCGTACTGCTGGAGCATGGTCCCCATCGCGCCGTCGATGACCAGGATGCGGCGGCGGAGCAACTCCTCGATCGACGTCTTGCTCATTCCGTTGTCGTTCATCACTGCGTTCGGCCGTTTCGGTTCGCGCCCGCGCGGCGGGCGTGGAGGGTGATCACTTCGAAGTAGGGGCGTCGCTGCTCGCGGCACGTGACCTGGCAGAGGTCGACGGCGAAGCCGTGCGCCGAGAGCATGCGCTCGAGGGCGCCGGGATCGAACCCGAGCTGGACGTGGTTGAACCGCTCGATGGACGCCTGATGCTCGTGGCGATGCAGCGTCACCCCCACGAGCTGCCCGTTGGGCCGCAGGACCCGCGCCAGCTCGGCGAACACGTGCGACGGTTCCGTCGAGTACGTCAGCGCGTTCATGAGCGTCGCCTGATCGAACGACTCCGCCTCGAACGGGAGGTCATGCATGTCACCCCGCTGGAAGCGTACGTTCTCGAGGTGGCCGAGCCGCCGCCGGCCCGCCTCGACCACCTTCTCGCTCTTGTCGAGGCAGGTGACGGAGCGGGCCCGCGGCGAGAGGAGCTGGGCGAGCACCCCATCGCCGGACGCCAGGTCGAGCACGTCGCCGAGCCGCGCGAAGCCGAGCACGCCCCACGCCGTCGCCTCCCACGTCCGACCGGGCGAGTAGTGCCGGTCCATTTGACCCGCCACCGAGTCGGCCCACGTCTCGCCGCCGCCCCGAGCCGCGAGCACCACCTCGAGCCGCGCGTGATCGGCGTCGAACAGCGGGTCGCGCGCGATGTCGTGCGCGAATTGGAGCGAACGGCGGGCCGGAGGCGGCATCCCCTCCTCGTTCAGCCGGTAGTAGGTCGACGCGCCGGATCGTCGATCGACGATGAACCCCGCGTCGCGGAGCCGGCTGAGGTGGCTGGAAACGCGCGACTGCGTGAGCCGGGTCACCTCCACCAGCTCGGCCACCGTCAGCTCCTCTTCTCCAAGCAACCACAGGAGACGCATCCGATTGGCGTCCCCGAGGATGCGCAGGAGCTCGGTCGTGGAGGTGAGGTCGAGTGACATGATCCGGATATCCGGATGGAAGGATGCCACCCGTCGTCGCCGCGGTCAACCACCTCGTCATGGCGGACTTTGCGCTCTCCGCAACTCTCCCTATCATCGTCCGTTCCTTCGACCCACTGGAACGGGAGGTTGCGATGGCCGACTCAGAGCAGGAAACGCCGGCGGGCGAGAGCACCGAGGAACTCCCTCCGTTCAAGATCGAGGAGGCGCGCTCCAGCCGGTCGAAGTGCAAAACGTGCCGCCGGCCGATCCAGAAGGAGAAGCTGCGGATCGGCGTCCTGATCGAGGGGCCGTTCGGGCCGGGCTATCTGTGGCATCACCTCCAGTGCGCCGCGCGCAAGCGGTTCGACGACGTCGCGGCGGCGTACGAGCAGAAGTGCTACCCGGACGGGCTCGAGCTGCCGACCCTCGACAGCCTGCGCACGTTGATCGAGCACGAGGAACAGAAGAAGAAGGAGAAGAAGGTGCCGCCGTACGTGGAGGTCGCGCCGACCGCCCGCTCGAAGTGCAAGCGCTGCGACGAGCCGATCGAGAAGGGTGCGTACCGGGTCGGGCTGCTGCGCAACGTCGAGTTCTACGGACAGGTTCGATCCGGCCCGATCAACGTCCACCCGAAGTGCGTGGCCGACGAGCTGCGCGCCGACGACTGCGCGACCGAGATCGAAGGGTTCGAGGACGCCCTGCGCGCGAACAGCGAGGGGGTCGACGCCGCGCAGGTCGACGAGGTGCTGCGGATGATCGGCGAGATCGCGTGAACCTCGGCCCCGGCCGAGCTCAATCCACCGGGCGGATCCCGAGGCCGAGCGGCTCGATGTCCGTGCCGCCGACCGGATGGACTCCGGTGAACGGCGCGAGGAGATGCGCCTGCCGCACCGCCTCTTCGGGGGCGAGTTCATGCACGAGAATCAACGACAGATACTGGAAGTCGGCAAGGGCGCTCGCGTCCCAATCCACCGCGGTCGAGTACCCGCTGATCGGAAAGCGGACTCCGACCGGAAGGCGCGTGTGGATCTGCGCCGGCACGGGGGCCCTCACCGAGCGAAGAGCCGGCCGGTGTCGCGGAACGCCTTGAACTCGAGCGCGTTCCCGCTCGGGTCGCGAACGAACATCGTGGCCTGCTCGCCGACCTGGCCCGCGAAGCGCACGTGGGGCTCGATCAGGAACTCAGCGCCCGACGTCGCGATCCGATCACGCAGGCGCTCCCACGCGTGCCAATCGAGCACCACCCCGAAGTGGCGCACCGGCACGTCGTCCCCGTCGACCTCGTTGGTGTCGTCCGCCGCCGCGCGGCCGGGCCGGAGGTGAGCGGAGATCTGATGGCCGAAGAAGTCGAAGTCGACCCAGCGATCGGCGCTGCGTCCTTCGCGGCAGTCGAGCAGGCCGCCGTAGAAGCCTCGCGTCGACGCGAGGTCGTCGACGGGAAACGCGAGATGGAACGGGGGTGCGTGGCTCATGGCGCAGACGATACCATTCCGCGATGCGTGCTCGAACGTCGCCCTCGATCGTCGCCCCGGTCATCGCCACCATTCTCTTCGCCGTCGCGCCGTCGCCGCCCGCGCGCGGCAGTGACGACCTGCGCGACCTGATCGAGCCGTACGAGACGGACCTGCGCGACCTCGGTCGGTTCTACGACGTCGAGTTCGCGCCCCTCACGCTCGATCGGCTGGACGCGTTCGCGGGAGAGTGGCTCCGCCGCCTCGACGCGATCGCGTTCGAGGAGCTCGACGCGGACGGCCGCGTCGACTGGATCCTGCTCCGCAACCACGTCGAGCGAGGCCTCGCCGAGCGGGCCGACGTCCGCGCCGAGCTCGAGCGAGACGCCCCGTACGTCCCGTTCCTCGCCGACGTGCTCCGCCTGGAGGAGGAGCGTTGGACGTTGACTCCGATCGCCGGCGAGTCGGCCGCGGCGCGGCTCGATGGGATCGCGAGCGCGGCCGGGACGGTGAAGAAGTCGATCGCCGGTGGCGGCGAGCTTGCGGCTCCGGCCCCGGAGGCGGCGGTTCGCGTCGCCGCTCGAGTCGACCGCCTCGCGGCGATCCTCGAGCGATGGAGATCGCACTACGCGGGCTTCGACCCGGACGTCACGTGGTGGATCGCGAAGCCGTACGACGCCGCACGCGCCGCCCTCGGCGATCTTGCCAAGCACCTACGCGAGGAAGTCGCGAAGCTGAAGGGCGAGGACGATGACCCGATCGTGGGGACCCCGCTCGGCCCGGACGCGCTGCGGCGCGCGATCGGATTCGAGTTCATCGCGTACGGACCGGAGGAGCTTCTCGCGATCGGCGAGCGCGAGTTCGAGTGGTGCGACGCCGAGCTGGCCAAGGCGGCGCGGGACATCGGGTTCGACGACGACGTCGCGGGGGCGATCGCGTCCGTCAAGGCTCGCCACGCCCCGCCGGGCCACCAGGACGACCTCGTGCTCGCCATCGCGAACGAGGCGATCCGCTTCCTCGACGAGCGCGACCTCGTCACGATCCCGTCGCTCTGCCGCGAGCTCTGGCGGGTCGACATGATGGAGGTCCGCCAGCAGCGTTTCCTCCCGTTCGCCGCGTACGGCGGCCAGAAGGTCCTCGTCGCCTACCCGACCGACGCGATGGACGACGAGCGGAAGCGGATGAGCCTGCGCGGCAACAACGAGCACTTCACCCGCAACGTCACCCCCCACGAGCTCATCCCGGGACACCACCTGCAGGGGTTCCAGTCCCAGCGGCTCCGCCCGCACCGCGGGCTGTTCCGGACGGCGTTCCTCGGCGAGGGCTGGTGCCTCTACTGGGAGATGCGCTTCCTCGACCTCGGCTGGGCGCGCGGTCCCGAGGATCGGATCGGCATGCTGTTCTGGCGCCGCCATCGCGCGGCGCGGATCCTCGTGTCGTTGCGCTATCACCTCGGGCTCGCGAGCACCGATGAGATGATCCGATTCCTGGTCGACCGGGTCGGGTTCGAGGAGGACGGCGCGCGCGGCGAGGTGCGGCGCTACATCGACGGCGGATACGGCCCGCTCTACCAGTGCGCCTACATGATCGGTGGATTGCAGCTTCGCGCCTTGCGGGAGGAAGTCGGGGACGCGATGACGGAACGGACGTTCCACGACGCGGTGCTCGCGCAGAACTCGATCCCGATCGAGCTGATCCGGGCCCGGCTCCGCGACCTTCCGCTCACGCGACCGGCGCGACCGGCCTGGCGCTTCTGAGGTTGGCCCGGCGGTTGCTCATTCGTCCTCCTACCATGACCATCTCACGACTCACCACCCACGAACCGATCACCGTCCCCCCCGACGCCACGGTACGCATGGCGGCCGAACGTATGGAGGCGAAGGACGTCGGAACCGTCATCGTCGTCGACGAGGAGGACCGTCCCGTCGGCATCGTCACCGACCGCGACCTCGTGCTCCGGTGTCTGGCCAAGGGTCTCGACCCCGAACGGACCCGCGTCGACGCGGTCATGTCCCGCGAGCCGGTTCCGATCTCGCAGGACGCGTCGATCGGAGACGCGATCGCCCTGATGCGGCACGGCAACTTCCGGCGCATCGTCGTGGTCGCCGCCGATGGACGGCTCGAGGGCATCGCGACGATGGACGACGTCATGCAGCTCCTCTGCCGCGAGCTGTCCGACATCGGCCTCTTCCTCGAGTCCCAGACGGTCTATCGCCAGCCGTCCTGATCCGGGAAATCCTTCGCGATAGCGGGCGATCGTTCCCGTCGGGACCGCGGAATCGCCGGCGCGATCCGAGCCGGACTTCTGGAATTCCTGACGAGCGTCGCGAACGGTTCCGCTCCTCGTAGCGTCGAGCTGTCTCTTCCCGGACGGGAGGATCGTCTCCGCCGGACTGGCGCGCTTTTTCCGCGGAGGCCGCGGCTCGATTTCGTGCATCCGCGCGAACGTCAGGAGCCGCGCGGTCAGGAGGGAAGCGATGTCCACGGAATCATCCTGTTGGGACAGCGTCCAACGGATCTACCACGAGGGTCGGAACCTCAGCGGGTTCGAGCGGGCGCAGTTCCTGGATCATGCGTGCGAGGGGAACGCGGAGCTTCGCTTGGTGATCGAGGAGCTGTTGCGCGAAGACTCGGCCGAGACGCCCGGGACGATCGACGACGGGGCTCCGCCGGATGAGCTCGACGCGGCGCCGCCGGCGCAGATCGGCCCGTACCGATTGGGCCGCGAGCTCGGCCGCGGGCAGATGGGCGTCGTCTACGAGGCGGAGCAGATGCACCCGCGACGGCTCGTCGCCGTCAAGACGCTGCATCCCGACCTCGTGCAACGGGGCGCACTCGCTGCGTACGTCGAGCGGTTCGAGGGCGAGACGGAGGTCCTGGGCCGGCTCGAGCATCCGGGGATCGTGCCGGTGTACCACGCGGGATGGGATCGGCGCGGCATCCCGTTCTTCGCGATGCGCCTGATCGACGGGCACGACTTCCGCCAGGAGCTCGCGAGCCTCTGCGCGACGCCGTCGATCGAGCGGACGACGCGAGCCGTGAACGTCCTGATCCGCATCGCGGAGACAATGAGCTTCGCCCACGAGAAGGGCGTGCTCCATCGTGACCTCAAGCCGACCAACGTGATGATCGGCCGGTTCGGCGAGATCTACGTGCTCGACTGGGGGCTGGCCGGCCGGATCGACGGCGAGGATTCGGTCGCGTCCGCCCCGGCGACGCCGTCGAGCCCGGCGCAGACGCGAGTCGGCGATCGGATCGGGACGCCCGCGTACATGTCGCCCGAGCAGGCGCTCGGCCGCAACGACTTGGTCGACGAACGGTCGGACGTGTACGCCCTCGGAGCGATGCTGTACGAGGTGGTCACGGGGAGCTCGCCGACCGAGATCCAGCTCCCGCTCCACGAGTCGCCGACGACCACGCGGCGCCGCCGGATCGCGACGACGAAGCGGCACCGCCTCCGCGGCCGCAGCGTCCCCGCCGAGCTCGCCGCGATCTGCGACCGAGCGACCGCGCTGCGGAAGGCGGAGCGGTACGGATCGATGCGCGAGTTCGCCGCGGATCTCGAGGCGTTCGTGGAGCGGCGCGTAGTGAACGCGTACGAGGCGGGGGCGTGGGCGGAGCTGCGGAAGTGGTGCGTGCGGAACCGGGCGACGGCCGTGGCGCTCGGGTTGCTGATCGCGGTGCTCATCGCGTCGGCTGGCTACTTCGTCTCCAGTCAACGGCGAGCGGAGATGAGTCGCAGCCATCTCCAGCGGGTCTTCTCCGTGCTCGCCCGTCAGTTCCGCTCCAGCGCGCCGGGCATGGTGCCGACGCGTACCGAACGGGCGGCGAGGATCCAGGAGTTCCAGTCTCTCCTCCCCCTCGCGCGAAAGCTGGCTCCGCTCGAGGAGTCGTACGTGCTCGAGGCGCTTGGCACCTATCAGTTCGAATCGAATGATCCCGAGGCGGCACCGACGTTCGAGCGCGTACTCGCCTTGCGGACAGGACGCGACGACGTCGACCCGCACGACCTCGCGGCTGCATATCGCCAGTTCGGAATGGTCCTGCACGCCCGCGGCGACCTGGAACAGGCCGAGCAGTGTTTCCGCCGCGCGCTCGACGTGTCGCGGACGGTCGAAGGCAACGACTCGATCGCCGACGCATTCACGAACGTACAGTTGGCGAGGGTGCTCGAGTCCAAAGGAGACCTCGTCACGGCAGCGGCGATATTCGACCGGATCGTCGATCGCTTCGGAAGCGACCGATCGGAGCTTGCGCTGGTCCTGCTCGGGCAGGCTCACGTGGCGCTCGGTCGAATGGAGCTGATCTCTGGTCGCGTCGGAGCCGCCGAGACTCTCTTCCAATCTGGTGTCAAGGAGCTTCGGTCCGTCCTCGACCGGGGCCATTCTCTCGTCTTGGAGGCTGAGACCCTGTATGCGGACATCATGGGGTTGCAGTGGCGTTTCGGCGACGCCGTCCGGCTGTTCGACGACATCATCGACCGTCGCCGGTTCGCAAGCAGCGGCGAAGGAACCGCGATCCTTCGGACCCGTTATCTACGCGCTCGGGCCCAGATAGACGACATCGACGTGAGGCATGACCAAGCGCTTACGCCGGTGACGGAAGTCCTTGCGGAACTCGAGGACGTCCTGCAGGCGCAGACGACCCTGCTGGGTCCGAATCACCCGGAGACTCTCGATACGCGACGGGCAATCGCCACTTTGCTCGTCATGAACAGAGACTTCACGTCGGCCCTTGCGCACCTACGGACCTGCCTCGAGGGCGGCGACGATCCATTCTCCCGTGTCGCGCTCGGACAAACCTACTTCCACCTCGGCGATCTCGATCGCGCGATTTCGGAGATCCAAGTCGGTTTTGACGGGCTCCGCCTCCGCTTCGGAATGTCGATCGTCGAGTCGGTCGCCGCCGCCTGCTACCTGTCGTCGTATCTCCTTCAGGCGGGCCGCGTCGAAGAAGCTCTCGCCGTCGCCTACGAATCCCGTTCCCAACCGGACCTCGCCTCGACGCCGCTGCAATGGACATTGGCGCTACGCGAAGCGGAAGCGCGGATGGCGTTGGGTCAGTCCGCGACTGCCGAACGGCTATTCCTCGAGGCGTTGGATGGATTGCAGGCCATTCGGGCGGAGGGGACCGATGTCGATTGGCAGATCTGGATGGTCGCGTTCCGGGTGGGGATGGTTTGTGCGGAGAAGGACGATTGGCCGCGGGCGGAGCAATCGTTTCGGGCAGCGCACGATACGGGTCTCTCGGCCGTGGCATCCATCTGGTTCGGGATCTCGCTGGTCGAGCAGGGTTGCAGCGCCGAGTGCGATGGCCTCGTCGATTCGATCCGCGAAATGCTTCGCGAGGACGATCGCCGCGGGCTGCTCGCGGCTCTGTTCGAGGGGCGGCGTCTCGCGGTCCGCGGCGACCGCGAAGGTGCACGTAGTTGCCTTGGTCGAGCGGAGTCGCTTGCGGCGAGGATCCGGGGATTGGGGCTCGCCGCCACCGTCCAGCTCCAACGTCTGCGCGCCGACGTCGCGGGCGCGTGAACGGATGAGCAGGTCCGACCGGTACGAGCGCCTCCTCGGCCGCGCAGCCCTCCTGCGGGTACGGTTTCGCGCCGTCCCTGGTTGCCCGTACTCGACGTGGTCCCTGATCAACCGCGCCGTCGTCCGCTTCGGTGAAGCGGGTCCACCGGATGCGCAGTCCAGCCGCTTCGAGGCCGCGATGCTCCTTGCTATGCGGTGCGTCCTGATCGACCTCTATCGCGAGAACGCCGCGGAGCGTCGCGGCGGCGGGCGGCCGACCGTCGACCTTCACTCCGGCATCGCCGCGCGGGCCGAGCGCCGGCTCGACGATCGAATGAGCGCCCTGCTCGCGGCGCTCGAGGTCCTGCGCCAGCGCGACCCGCAGAAGCACGCCATGATCGAGGATCGGTACGTGAACTGCCTCTCCGCGGCGGAGATCGCGAAGCGCCAGGAGCGGTCCGCCGACGCCGTGCAGCGCGACTTCGACTTCCTCCGCTCCTGGCTCCGGTACGAGATCCGTCGCCAGGGGGCCGACTGACGGTTACGCCCCAGGAGTGTGTCCGAGTATTCGCGCGGCATTCGACCGGCTGCGAAGCCCGGTGGACTTCGTCGCTCGTCGTCACCGTATCTTCTCCTGATATGGATCCTCCTCGCTCCTCGCCACCGGGCTTCTCGCTCGGTCTCGGTGCTC
>CAZYQW010000028.1:0-22926 GCA_964649825.1 uncultured Phycisphaeraceae bacterium
TCTCCGTTCGCTCAGACAGTCCGCTCGGCGGAGAGCCCCCGACGCGCTCCGCCTCTGCGATGGAACGGGGTCTGGACGTTCCCCGGGGGGGGATGGAATTGGGTGGTGTGCCTTCGGCGGACCGATGGATGGGGGGCGTGGATGGGGTGGGGTGCGGGGGGGGTGGAACGGGCGTCGATGGTGGCCACGAGGGATCCACTGGGCTCGAGTCGTCGTTGAGGAGGCGGTGAATGGGTGACGGGCGGGTGGTGCATGTTCCGGTGCTGCGGTTGGGGGTCGAGTACACGAGCCTCGATGTGGTCGAGGTGGTGGATCATCGGGACGGGGAGGTGGTCGCGCGGGTGGGTCAGGCGAACGCGGGGATGGTGAGGAGGGACTTGCGGAAGCTCGGGGGAAGCGCGGCCTTGTTGCGACGGCGAACGGTGGACGAGCTGGTGGGGATCTGTGGGCGGGCGCGGGAGTCGTTCTTGAGTGGTGACCTGGCGTTGAACGACGAGGGGGACACGCAGTCGTCGGAGGAGTACGTGCGACGGCTCTCGGCGACGAGCGGGATGCCGGAGGTTGTTTGCCGGGCGAACATGGAGAAGATCGCGACAGTGCTCGGGGAGATGGCGGGGATTCTGCGGGGACTGACGCGGGGGATGGATCTCACGGTGCTGGACGAGGGTGTCGGTCGGCACGCGGGGGTACCGGTGTCGTTCGCGAACGCGACGGATGAGTTGGGCGCGGTGTTGCCGAGCAACTCGCCGGGGGTGCACTCGATCTGGATCCCATCGATCGCGTTGAAGACGCCGGTGGTGTTGAAGCCGGGGCGCGAGGAGCCGTGGACGCCGCTCCGGATCGTGCGGGCGTTGATCGACGCCGGGGCGCCGCGCGAGGCGTTCTCGCTCTATCCGACGACGCACGAGGGGGCGGCGGCGATCCTCGAGGGGTGTGGGCGGTCGCTCTTGTTCGGCGACGCGCGGACGACGGCCCCGTACGCGAGGAACCCGGCGGTGCAGGTGCACGGGCCGGGGTTCAGCAAGGTCGTGATCGGCGAGGACGAGATCGACGGGTGGGAGGACCACCTCGACGTGCTGGTGCAGTCGGTGGCGGACAACGGGGGGCGGAGCTGCATCAACGCGTCGGCGATCTACGTGCCGTCGCACGCGGATGAGATCGCGGAGGCGCTGGCCGAGCGGCTGGCGCGGGTCGAGCCGCTCGCGCTCGACGACCCGAAGGCGACGCTCTCGGCGTTCGCGAACCCGCGGTTCGCGGAGTCGATCGACGCGGCGATCGAGCAGGGGCTCGCTTCGTCCGGGGCGGGCGCCGCGGAAGAGGTGACGGCCCGGTTTCGTGCCGGGCCGCGGCGGGTCGAGCTCGGCGGGTCGACGTTCCTGCGCCCCACCGTCGTGCGCTGCGCACGCGCGGAGCATCCGCTCGCGAACACGGAGTACCTCTTCCCGTACACGAGCGTCGTCGAGCTGCCGTCGGCGCGGTTCGTCGGGGCGATGGGGCCGACGCTGGTGGTGACGGCAATCACGCGCGACGCCGCGCTGCGCGAGAAGCTGATTCGTTCGCCCCACGTGCAGCGGTTGAACCTGGGTCCGTATCCGACCACGCGCGTCGACTGGGATCAGCCGCACGAGGGGAACCTGTTCGAGCTCCTCTACGTGCGGCGCGCGATCGCACGGCACGAAGCCTGGTAGCGGAATGACGACGTCGACCGCTGGCCCGTTCGATCCGAGTCGCTTCGATTACGCCCCGCGGACGCGCATCGTGTTCGGCGCGGGGGCGATCGAACGCCTCGGCGCCCTCGCGGCGGAACGGGCGCCGCGCCACGTGCTGCTTGTCACCGATCCGGGCGTCGTCGCGGCGGGGCACGTCGCGCGCGCGGAGGCGTCGCTGGCCGCGGCCGGCGTGCGCTTCACGCGGTTCGCCGGCGTGCACGAGAACCCGACCACGCGCGACGTGGACGCCTGCCTCGACGTCGCTCTCGCGCACGACGTCGACCTGTTCATCGGCCTCGGCGGCGGCAGCGCGATCGACACCGCGAAGGGCGCGAACTTCCTGGTCACCAACGGCGGCGCGATGGAAGACTACTGGGGGAAGGGGAAGGCGACGCGACCGCTCCTCCCGTTGATCGCGGTCCCGACCACGGCGGGGACGGGGACCGAGGTGCAGTCGTTCACGCTGATCGAACGCGCAGCCGACCACCAGAAGATGGCGTGCGGCGCCGCGTCCGCCGCGCCGTGCGTCGCGCTGCTCGATCCCGAGCTGACGTTGACGCAGCCGGCGCACGTCACGGCGAGCACCGGGCTCGACACGGTGACCCACGCGGTCGAGAGCTTCGTGACGCGCGCGCGGAACGCGATCTCGTCGCTCTATGCGAAGGAGGCGTTCCTGCTCGCGAACGACGCGTTCCCGCGGGTGATCGAGGCGCCGAACGACATGGAGGCGCGCGGCGCGATGTTGCTCGCCGCCGCGTTCGCCGGCCTCGCGATCGAGAACTCGATGCTCGGCGCGGCGCACTCGCTGGCGAACCCGTTGACGGCCCGCTTCCGCCTCGCGCACGGTCAGGCGGTCGGCACGATGCTTCCGCACGTGCTCGAGTTCAACGCCGGGGACACGACGACGGCGGCGCTCTACGCGGAGCTCGCGGCCGCCGCGAGGATCGTGACGGGCGGCGCGGGCGGCGCCCCGAGGATCGCGGCGCGCCTGCATGGGTTGCTGGACGCGGCGGGGTTCCCGCGGTCGCTCGCCGCGAGCGGCGTGACGGAAGACGCGCTCGACGCGCTGGCGACCGAGGCGGCGCGTCAATGGACGGCACGGTTCAACCCGCGGGCCGTCGGGGTCGCGGAGCTGCGCGAGCTGTACGCACGGGCGCTCGAGGCGTAGCGCCCGGTCGAGGAGCGTTACCGGCGGGGAAGAGAACGGGTAGGGTCGTCGTCCGGTCGAGCCAACGTCCTGCCACCCACGGAGGAATCCATGACGCGATTCGAACCATCTGGCCACGTCGCCGCGATCGCCCTCGCGGTCGCTCTCGCCGGCACGGGCCACGCCGCAGCCGAGACGGTCATTCCGAGCCCGTTCGTCGTGATCGACGCGGGAACGGCAGACGCGCCCGCGGTCGTCTCGTTCCGCGAGGCCTATCCGTTGCTTCACGACCTCCACGGCCGCGGCGAGCTCGTCGCGCTGACCGGCTTCCCGCTGCCCGGAGGCGAGAAGGTCGACCTGGTGCTCCGTTCAGTGCGAGCGCTCGAGGAGGGGGGCACCGCGACGGTGATGCACGCGGACGGTGAGGAGCAGATCGCTCCGTCGGTCGCACTCTTCTCCGGTCACGTCCCGGGTCACGCGGGCACGGCATTCTTGGCCGTGTCGCAGACGATGATGAACGGCTACCTGCGGCTGCACGATCGTCTCGTCATGATCTCGTCCGGCCCGCCCGACCTCGACGCCATCGCGACGATCGCGACGGGCGAGCAGCTCGGCGGTGCGGTGGACGGCGCCTCGTTCTGCCACCTCGACGAGACGTTCATCCTCTCGCCGCTCGGCGGCGGCGCGAAGGAGGAGCTCCTCGCGGCCACGCCGGTGATCCGCGTCGCGCCGTTCTTCGTCGAGCTCGATCATCAGTACCGGACGCTCTTCGCCACCAACCAGCAGGCGATCGATTACGGGGCTACGCTGCTCGCGGCGGCGATGCAGATCTACCGGCGCGACCTCGGCGTCGACCTACAGGTTCCGAGCGGTTGGCTGCGCCTCTGGACCACCCCTACTCCGTGGGCGACCGGCGACTTGCTCAGCTTGCGGCAGTGGTGGATGAGCAACGCCAACCCGCTCAAGGACGTGACGCGCGGCTCCGTCCACTTGATCACGCAGCCGGTCTTCGGCGGCGTCGCGATGGCGGTCGGTGGCCTCTGCGACAAGTCGATGGGGTACGAGGTGAGCAGCGTCTACGGGACGTTCCCGTTCCCGATCCAGCACCAGAGCGTGCAGAACTGGGACCTGATGGTGGTAACTCACGAGTACGGCCACACGTTCGGATCGGACCACACGTTCAGCTACTCGCCGCCGATCGCGTGCGTCGACGGGTCGGGCCCGGACGAGGGGACGATCATGAGCTACTGCCACGCGAACGGGATGGAGAAGGTCGGGATGAGGTTCCACCCGACGGTGCAGGCGACGATCCGCACGTACCTGGCAACGTCGGCGCCGTGCGTCACGTTCACGCCGTTCGCGTTCGGCGACTACGACCTGAGCGGCGGGCTCGACGCGAGCGACCTCGCCGCGTACGACGCGTGCGCGTCGCAGGGGTTCGAGTCCGCGGGCTGCCTCGAGACGTTCGACTTCGACGGCAACGGCAAGTTGGAGGGCTGCGACCGCAAGGCCCTCGTCTACCTCATCAACGGAGCCGCGCCGAGCGCGACGACCTACGGCTGCACCAGCCCGGCCGGCTCGCTGTCGGTCCTTTCCGGCGAGGCGTCGCTCGGCTCATCGATCACGCTCGGAGTCGACAACCCGCTCGGCACGCAGCCGGCCGGGTCGACGCCGTTCTTGATCGTCGCGGCCACCGCGAACGCCGCGTTCCCGTGCGGGGCTCCCGTGCCCGGGGCCGGCATGGCGGCGCCCGGCGCGGCCGGCGAATGGTTGACCGCGGGCCCCGTCCTCGTGATCGCGGGTGCTCCGTGGGCCGGCACCGGGACGCCGGCCCCGTTCGCGTTCCCGATCCCCGCCGACTGCGCGCTGCTTGGGGTGCGCGCCTACGTGCAGGGAGGAATCCACGACCCGTCGGCCACGAACGTCGAGACCGGGTTGACCGACGGCCTCGTGATCGTGTTGGGGCCGTAGCGGCGACGGACGCGCGGACGGCTTGCCACGACGATCATTCCGGCGTTAGGGCCCGCGCGACAATAACTTCGCATCTCGCTTGCCCTCGCCGCCGATGGCTGCGTTGCTCCTCCTCAGCGTATCCACCAATACGCTTCGTCGTCGCGCCTTGCCCTCGGCGGCGATTGCTGCGCGTGGATGCGACGTTATTCTCGCGCGAACCCTTACGCTCGACCCCATGAACCCCCACGTTCCATCGATCGCGGCAGAGCTCGCGCTCCGCCCCGTCCAGGTCGAGGCCGCGATGCGGTTGCTCGAGGAAGGCGCGACGATCCCGTTCATCGCGCGCTACCGCAAGGAAGCGACGGGGTCGCTCGACGAGGTCGCGCTCGCCGCGATCCGCGACCGGCGCCAGCAGCTCCTCGACCTCGACAAGCGGCGCGACGCGATCAAGAAATCGCTCGTCGAGCGGGAGCTGCTCGACCCCGAGCTCGGCCGCCGCATCGACGCCGCGAGGACGATGGTCGAGCTCGAGGACGTCTACCTGCCGTTCCGTCCCAAGCGGCGCACGCGGGCGATGATCGCGCGCGAGCGCGGCCTCGAGCCGCTGGCGCAGTCGCTCTGGCGGCAGGACGGCGCGAGGATCGACGCCGACGCGTTCATCGACCCGGCAAAGGGGGTTCCCGACCGCGAGGCGGCGCTCGCCGGCGCGCGCGACGTGATCGCCGAGTGGATCAGCGAAGACGCGGACGCCCGCGCCGAGCTCCGCGCCGGGTTCCTCGGGCACGCGCTCTTGACGTCGAAGGCGGCCAAGGGGAAGAAGGACGACGCGGCCGCCGCGCGGTTCCGCGATTGGTTCGACTGGTCCGAGCCGATCGCGGAGGCGCCGTCGCACCGTATCCTCGCGATCCTGCGCGGGCAGCGCGAGGGCGTGCTCTCCGTCAGCGCGCGGCCGGACGAGGGCTCGGCGATCGCGCGGCTCGAGCGCCGCGTCCTGCGCGGCGGCGGCTTCGCCCGCGAGCAGGTGCGGACCGCGCTCGTCGACGCGTACCAGCGGCTGATCGCTCCGTCGCTCGAGAACGAGACGCTGAAGGCGGCCAAGGAGCGCGCCGACGCCGAGGCGATCCGGGTCTTCGCCGACAACGTGCGCGAGCTTCTCCTCGCCGCGCCGCTCGGCCGCAAGCGCGTGCTCGCGATCGACCCAGGGCTGCGGACGGGCTGCAAGGTCGTCGCGCTCGACGCGCAGGGCGAGCTGCTCGAGTACGTGACGATCTTCCCCCACCAAGGCCCGGGACAGCGCGACCAAGCGAAGGCGACGATCGCTCGGGCCGTCCAGAGCCATCGGATCGAGGCGATCGCGGTCGGCAACGGCACGGCCGGACGCGAGACCGAGGCGTTCGTGCGCGAGATCGGCCTCGACGTTCCGATCGTGATGGTCGACGAGAGCGGGGCGTCGATCTACTCGGCGAGCGAGATCGCGCGCGAGGAGTTTCCGAACCACGACGTCACCGTGCGGGGTTCGGTCTCGATCGGGCGGCGTCTGCAGGACCCGCTCGCGGAGCTCGTGAAGCTCGACCCGCGCTCGCTCGGAGTCGGCCAATACCAGCACGACGTCGATTCCGGCGAGCTCGAGCGGAGCCTGGATGACGTCGTCCAGTCGTGCGTGAACGCGGTCGGCGTCGAGGTGAACAGCGCGAGTCCGAAGCTGCTCACGTACGTGGCCGGCCTCGGCCCCCAGCTCGCGCGGAACATCGTCCAGCACCGCGCGGCGAACGGGCCGTTCGCGACGCGCGCGGACCTCCTGAAGGTGCCGCGGCTCGGGAGCCGCGCGTTCGAGCAGTGCGCTGGGTTCCTCCGCATTCGTGGCGGCCGCCATCCGCTCGACGACAGCGGCGTCCATCCCGAGCGTTACGCCCTCGTCGCGAGGATGGCGAACGATCTCGACCACGGGATCGAAGACCTGAAGCAGGACGCGAGCCTGCGCGCGCGCCTGCCGCTGGACCGGTACGTCGGGGACGGCGTGGGTGAGCCGACGCTGCACGATATCCTCGCCGAGCTCGCGCGGCCCGGCCGTGATCCGCGGCCGACCTTCGAGGCGTTCTCGTTCGCCGACGTGCGCGAGATCACCGACCTCCAACCGGGAATGCGGATCCCCGGCGTGGTGACGAACGTCACCCAGTTCGGCGCGTTCGTCGACGTCGGCGTCCACCAGGACGGCCTCGTCCACGTGTCGCAGCTCGCCGACCGTTTCGTGCGCGATCCGGCCGAGGTCGTGAAGGTCCGGCAGCGCGTGACGGTGACCGTGCTCGACGTCGACCTGGAGCGCAAGCGGATCGCACTGTCGATGAAATCGAACCCCGACGTCGAGCGCGGGCGGAGCGGCGCGTCGTGAGCCGGCTCGTCCTCCTCCCGCTCGGCGCGGCCAACGGGTTCCGCCGGCGCCGCGACCCTCTTGTCTCGATAAAAGGACCGGCGATCGTGATCGGCACGTAAAGCCCCGGAGGCGGCCCCGTTCCGTTCTCGGCCGACTCTCGCCGACCCGAACGCGCCGAGGCGTGTCCTTGACCGATTCATTCGCTCGATGAGAGGATGCACGCCGTTCGAATCGGCCCGCTTGCGGTTCCGCCCGATGCACTTCGTGGTCGTCGGGGGTGATCGTTGGCGACCCAATCTAGACAAGGGAACGGAGTTCATGAACAGAGCGACTGCTTTCACCTTTGTTTCGTCCATCCTTCTGACCAACAGCTTCGCCCAGACCGGATCGATGACCTCCGAGCAGATGGAGGCCGAGGGAATCGATCTCTCCTCGCCCGCGCCGTCGGCCGGCGTCCAGGCCCTTGGCAACGGTCTCTCCGGCAAGGTCCTCCTGATCCCCGAGTCGACCACCGACACGGTTCAGGCGTTCGACCCGTTCGATGGCCATCACGTCGGCACGTTCGTCAACGGCTCCGGCCTCTTCTCGACGCCGATCAACGCCATCCAGGGTCCCGACGGGAACATCTACGTCTCCGACCAGATCACGGACTCCGTGTACATGTTCGACACCGACGGCTTCCTGCTCGGGACGTACGCGGACGGGACAGACGGCCTCAACAACATTCGCGGCATCGACTTCTTCAGCGGCAACCTGTTCGTCACGAGCGGCGACGACTACGTCGCCGAGTTCTCCGCGCCGCACGTGCGGCTCGCCGACCACATCAACATCCCGGGGGTCGACCCGTTCGACATCCACTTCCTGCCGGACGGCCGCAGCTTGTTGTCGGACATCGGCACGGCCGACTCGATCACGCTGTTCAAGGCCGATGGCACGGTCGACGCGGTCCTGTTCGCTGTCTCGTTCCCCGAGCAGGTGATCGACGACTCCCTCGCTCCCGGCGAGTACCTGACCACCGCCTTCACGTCGGACCGCATCGATGACTTCTCGCTCGATGGAACCATCCACCAGTCGACGCCGCTCGCGAACTCGGGACGCGGCGTCTACCGCCTCGGCAACGGCAACCTGCTCTCGGCCGGCTCGCCCGGCGTGCAGGAGCTCGCGCCCGGCACCGGCGCGGTGATCACGCAGATCATGAGCGGGTCGACGTGGCGCTACATCGAGGAGGTGGACCTCGGCGCGTGGGCGAACTTGCGCAACGACCTCCCCGGCGCCGGCGGCAGCCCGGTGCTGAAGGGCCAGGGCGCATTGAAGGCCGGCTCGAACGTTACGCTCACGCTCACGAACGCCGCGCCGAACAGCATCGCCAGCCTGATCATCGGCGCCTCCACGCTGAACGCCCCGTTCTTCGGCGGGATCCTCGTCCCGTTCCCGAATCTGATCTTCTCGTTCCCGACCGGCACGTCGGGCTCCGTCGTCATCCCAGCCGTCTATCCGGCCGGTCCTCCCGCCGGCTTCCCGATCTACGTCCAGTACTGGATCGTCGACGCCACCGGGCCGCAGGGCTACACGGCTTCGAACGCGCTGACGGCGACGACCGAATGACGCCCTGACGCCAACGTCCCGCATCGACGGGCCGGACGGGGAGGTTCTCATCACCCATCCTCGCCCCAACGCGACGACCTCCCCGTCCCCGTCCCACGTCCACCGCGTCTCCCGGGTTCCATCGCGTCGAGACTCTGATCGCGCTGATCCACCGCGTGGGTTTGGGTCGGGAGGACCTGTTTTCTTCCGCTCCGCCCGCTGTTCGTTTGACCGGTTCGTTCGAATCGTGGGACAATCCTCGTCGTTCGAGTCGACCCCGCTGAGAAGCACGGATCGCGATCGGCGAATGCGATCGTTGCGTGGGGTCCCACCCACAACAGGAAGGGAACGAGATGCTCATCAGAATCGCTGCCTGCGTCATCCTGATTCCGTGGATCGCGCCGGCTGCGGCCTTCGCGCAGATCAGCCAGATGACGGCGGAGCAACTGGAAGCCGAGGGGATCGAGGTCTCCACGTCCGCTCCACCGGCCGGAATGATCGCGACCGGGACCACCCTCACGGGCACGGTCCTGCTGATTCCGGACTCCACGTCCGACGTAGTCGCCGCGTTCGACCCGTTCGACGGCCACTACCTCGGCGACTTGATCAACGGCCTCGGCATCTTCTCGACGCCGATCAACGCGATTCAGGGCCCGGACGGGAACATCTACGTCTCCGACCAGTTGCTCGATGCAGTGCTCATCTTCGATCGGCGCGGCACGATGATCGGGACCTACGCGGACTCGACCGACGGCCTCGACAACATCCGCGGCATCGACTTCTTCAACGGCAATCTGTTCGTGACCAGCGGCGGCGACTACGTCGCCGAGTTCTCGGGTCCGCACGTGCGGCTCGCCGACCACATCAACATCCCAGGGGTCGATCCGTTCGACATCCACTTCCTTCCGGACGGAAGCAGCCTCCTCGGCGACATCGGCAACAACAACGTCACGCGGTTCAAGGCCGACGGCACGATCGATTCGGTCCTTTTCTCCGTCTCCTTCCCTGAGCAGGTCACCACCGACTCCCTGGCGCCGGGAGAGTTCTTCTCGACCGCGTTCACCTCGGACCGGATCGATGACTTCTCGCTCGACGGCACGATCCATCAGTCGACTCCGCTCTCGACTTCGGGCCGCGGCGTCTACCGGCTCGGCAACGGCAACCTCCTCTCCGCGGGATCGGCGGGAGTGCAGGAGCTCGCGCCGGGCACCGGCACGGTGATCAATCAAGTCCGGACCGGCTCGGGATGGCGCTACATCGAGGAGGTGAGCCTCAATGGGTGGACGAGCCTCGGCAACGATCTGCCCGGTTCGCTCGGCAGCCCGGTCTTGCTCGGCGACGGCGCGCTCAGCGCCGGAACGACCGTCACGCTCTCCCTGACCAACGCGGCTCCGAACAGCACCGCGAACCTGATCGTCGGTGCCTCGGCCCTGAACGCTCCTTTCTTCGGCGGCACGCTCGTGCCGTTCCCGAACCTCATCCTCGCGATCCCGACGGGCGCAACGGGCTCTGCCGTGATCCCAGCCGTCTATCCGGCGGGCATCCCGGCCGGGTTCCCGGTCTACGTCCAGTACTGGATCGTCGACCCGACCGGCCCGCAGGGCTACACGGCATCCAACGCGTTGACCGCGACTACGCAGTGACCGCGTGATCGACCGCGCGCAGCCGCGCGCCGAAACGGGCCGGTCGGGAGTCCCTTCTGATCGGCCCGCGTCTTTGGCGAGACGGACCGGGTCTGTTACGCTTCTCCGTCATGCGAACCGTGCTCCTGCTCGCTCCGCTCCTCCTCGCACCTTGGCGAGGCGACGGAGACGCCGCCTCTTTAGCCGCGGGGGCTCCCGCGACGCGCGAGTGGCCGAGCTACCGCGGCGACCCGGCGCAGCGCGGGGTGGCGCGGAGCGACGTCCCCCATCATCCGACGCTCCGCTGGACTCACGAGGTCGGAGCCGCGATCGCGTCCTCGCCCGTGATCGGAGGGGGACGCGTCTACTTCGGGGCCGACGACTCCCGCCTCCGCTGCGTGTCGCTCGAAGACGGCGTCGAGCATTGGACGTTCGCAACCGACGACATGATCGAGGCGCCGCCGCTCGTCAAGGACGGCGTCGTCTACGTCGGCTCGGCGGACGCGACGTTCTACGCGGTCGACGCGGCGGACGGCACCCTCGTCTGGAAGCACGCGACGCGGGACCAGATCCTCGGCAGCGCGAACTGGATCGAGCCCGATGACGGCGTCGCCGCGCGAGTCGTGGTGGGCAGCTACGACGCGACCCTCTACTGCTTCGACGCGAAGACGGGCGAGGTCGCGTGGACGCACGCCACCGGCGATCGGTTGAACGGATCACCCGCGGTGGCCGACGGACAGGTCGTGGTCGGCGGCTGCGACACCGTGCTGCACGTGGTCTCGACCCGAACCGGCGAGAAGACGCGGAGCATTCCGATGGGCGAGGCGTGCCACATCGCCGCCTCGGTCGGCATCGCGGACGGCCGCGCCTACTTCGGGCACTACGGCAACGCGTTCGTCTGCGTCGACCTCACGACCGCGGAGGTGCTGTGGCAGTACGAGCACCCGAGCCAGGCGTTCTTCTCGCCGCCCGCGGTCGGGGAGGATCGTGTCGTGTTCGGCGGGCGCGACAAACGGCTGCACTGCCTCGATCGTAGGACGGGCGAGGCGCTCTGGACGTACGGCGCGCGCCGGTCGATCGATGCCGCTCCCGTCATCGCCGGCGACCGCGTGGTCTTCACGGGCGGCGACGGGAGGATCCGCATCCTCCGGCTCGAGGACGGCGAAGAGGTCTGGACGTATGACGTCGGCAAGCCGATCCTCTGCTCCCCCGCCGTCGCGCACGAGATGATCGTGATCGGCGCCAACGACGGCAACCTCTACGCATTCGGGCCGGACCGCTGATCCGAACGAACGCTGACCGGAACGGCACCCTCGCTCATGAACTCGAACACGAACACGAAGCGCCACGCGACCGAGCCGGGCAACTACTTCATCGCGAACTACCCGCCGTTCTCGTTCTGGAACGACGCGCACCTCGCCGCGCTCGACCGCCGCCTCGGACAGGCCGCGCCGAGCACACCGTTCGGCCTCTACGTCCACCTCCCGTTCTGCCGCAAGCGGTGCGACTTCTGCTACTTCAAGGTCTACACCGACAGGAACGCGCACGAGATCCGCGGCTACCTCGACGCGGTGGTCACCGAAACGCGGCTCTACGCGGAGAAGCCGTACCTCCACGGCCGCCGGCCACGGTTCGTCTACTTCGGCGGCGGCACGCCGTCCTACCTCTCGATCACGCAGCTCGACCTGCTGTTCGCCGGCCTGCGTGAGGTCTTCCCGTGGGACGACGCGGAGGAGGTCACCTTCGAATGCGAGCCGGGCACGCTGTCGGAGTCGAAGATCCACTGGCTGAAGGAGGCAGGAGTCACGCGTCTCAGCCTCGGCGTCGAGAACTTCTCGCCCGAGCTCCTCGAGATCAACAACCGCGCCCATCGCGCGAAGGAGATCTTCACCGCGTACGCCGCCGCCCGTGACGCCGCCTTTCCGCAGGTCAATCTCGACCTGATCGCGGGCATGGTCGGCGAGACCGACGCGAACTGGCGCGACTGCATCGACCGAACGATCGAGCTCCGCCCCGAGAGCGTCACGATCTACCAGATGGAGGTGCCGTACAATACGACCCTCTATCGACGCATGGACGAGGACGGAGCGAGCGCCGCGCCCGTGGCGGACTGGGAGACGAAGCGGCGGTGGACCGGCGAGGCGTTCGCCGCGTTCGAGCGGGCCGGCTACCGCGTCGGCAGCGCGTACACGGTGAAGGTCGACGACGACGTTCGCTTCCTCTATCGCGACGCGCTGTGGACCGGCGCCGACCTGCTGGGCATCGGCGTCTCGTCGTTCTCGCACCTCGGCGGTGTCCACGCGCAGTGCGAACACCGGATCGAGCCGTACGTCGAGCGCGTGACGAAGGGCGAACTCCCGGTGCTCCGCGCTCTCGAGCTCTCCGACGACGAGCGGCTGATCCGCGAGTTCATCCTGCAGCTCAAGCTCGGCGTTCTCGACCTCGAGCCGTTCCGCCGGAAGTTCGGCGTCGACCCGGCCAAACGATTCGCCGAGCCGCTCGCCGCGCACGCGACGGCCGGCCATCTCTCGGTCGAGGAGGACCGAATCGTGGTCTCGCGCCGCGGCCTGCTCCAGATCGATCGCCTGCTGCAGGACTACTTCCTCGAGGAGCATCGGGGAGCCCGGTACGCGTGACGGCCGGATGAGGATCCTCCAGCTCACCCCCGGTACCGGGCACTTCTACTGCGGGAGCTGCCTGCGCGACAACGCGCTGGCGAAGGCACTCCGCGCGCTCCGGCACGAGGTCGAGGTCGTGCCGCTCTACCTGCCGCTCGTCCTCGAGGAGGAGAGCACGGACGCTCATGCGACGGTACGGATGGGCGGGGTCGACCTCTACTTGCAGCACCGCTCGGCGCTCTACCGGCGCGTGCCGCGCCGGCTCACCCGCTGGCTCGATCATCCCGCGCTGCTGAGGTTCAGCGCGCGCCGCGGCGACATGACCGACGCGCAGCGGCTCGGTGCGATCACGGTCTCGACGCTCGAGGGCGACGAAGGACCGATCGCGCGTGCCGTCGAGGAGCTCACGACGTCGCTCCTCCCCGCGTCGGAGGACGCACGGCCGGACGTCGTGATGTTGTCGAACGCGATGCTCATCGGCGTCGCGCGCCGGCTCAGGCAGGCGCTCGATCGCCCCGTCGTGTGCACGCTGCAGGGCGAAGCCCCGTTCTTGGACGCGCTCGTCGAACCGCACCGAACGCGCGCGTGGGAGGTGCTGCGGGACCGCGCCCGCCACGTCGATGCGTTCCTCGCCGTGAGCCACGACTACGGCGCTCGGCTCTCTCCTCGCCTCGGGCTCGGCCCGGATCGCGTCCACGTCGTCCACAACGGGATCGACGTCCACGACCTCGCTCCCGCCGCCGCGCCGCCGGCCGCGCCGGCGATCGGGTTCCTCGCGCGGATGTGCCGCGAGAAGGGGCTGCCGACGCTGGTCGAAGCGTTCACCCGGCTCGTGGACGGCGGCGAGTTCGAGGGGCTCCGGCTGCGCGTCGCCGGCGTCCAGCTCCACGAGGACCTTGCGCTCGTGCGCGAGCTCCAGCGACGGCTCCGCGCGCACGGCTCCCTCGACCGCGTCGAGTTCCTCCCCAACCTCGCGCGGCCCGACAAGGTCCGCTTCCTCCAGTCCCTGTCGGTCCTGTCGGTCCCCGCGACGTACGGCGAGTCGTTCGGGCTCTACGTCCTCGAGGCGCTGGCCTGCGGCGTCCCGGTCGTGCAGCCGCGCCACGGCGCGTTCCCCGAGGTCCTCGATGCGACCGGCGGCGGCGTGCTGTGCGAGCCCGACGATCCCGGCGACCTCGCGCGAGCGATCGCCACGCTGCTCCGGGCGCCGGACGCGGCGCGCTCCATGGGCGCGACCGGCCGCGAACGCGTCCTCGCGCGGTTCACGTCGGCACACATGGCGAAACGCGTGGAGACCGTGCTGCATGGCCTCTGAGTTCACGATGCGCCGGCGCGTCGACTTCGCCGACACCGACATGGCCGGGATCATGCACTTCTCGAACTACCTCCGCTTCATGGAGGCGGCCGAGCATGCGTTCTTCCGCTCGCTCGGCCTCCGTCTCCACGAGACCCGCGACGGAGCGATGTGGGGGTTCGCGCGAGTCCACGCGGCGTGCGACTACGAGAAGCCCCTTCGCTACGATGACGAGGTCGAGGTCCGCGTCCTGGTCGAGCGCGTCGGACGCAGCTCGCTCAGGTATCGATTCGTCTTCACGAGGGTCGCGGATGGCGACGGTCCGTGCGCGCCGGAGGTCGTGGCGCGCGGCGTCGAGGCGGTCGTCCACGTCACGCGCTCCACGGGCGACACCGACATTCGGCCGGCCGAGCTCTCGACCACGATGGTCGAACGCCTCGAGGCGGCACCACCCGAGCGATTGCGGGAGTTCGAACGCGCATGACGTCCACCTCCGGAAACTTGTGGCTGATCTTCGCGCTGCTGACCGTCGCCGCGTGGGGGCTGTACGGCGTCTTCCTGCACACCGGGCAGGTGGCGATGACCGACCCCGAGAACGGGCGGTACAAGGCGTTCCTCTGGGTCGGGATCGCCTACGTGTTGATCGCGGTGGCGGCTCCGCTCGCGCTCCTCGTCGTCAAGCAGGCGTCGTGGCAGATGCCGGCGTCGGGAATCAAGTGGTCTCTCCTGGCTGGCGCGGTCGGCGCGATCGGTGCGTTCGGCGTGCTGCTCGCGTTCGGCGCGAAGGGTCATCCGGCCGTCGTGATGTCGATCATCTTCGCCGGGGCGCCGATCGTGAACGCGGTCGTCGTCATGGTGAAGCATCCGCCGGCCGGCGGCCTGTCCGCGATCCGCTGGCCGTTCTTCGCCGGGATCGTGCTCGCCGCGGTCGGCGGGACGTTGGTGACGCTCTACAAGCCCCCCCCCGGTCCGGCGGCGGCGAGCACACCCGCGTCGACCTCGACCGGCGCCCAGGGCGGATGACCCGGCTCAGGAGCAGCGTATGAACGACGGCGCGATCCTCGCCGAGCTCGACGGCGTGTCGAAGCGGTTCGAGGCGGTCGGATCCGCGCCCGCGCCGGAACCGTTGAAGGGCGTCCACCTCCGCGTCCTCGCCGGCGAGTCGGTGGCGATCGTGGGCCCGTCGGGGTCGGGCAAGAGCACGCTGCTCCACCTCCTCGGCGGCCTCGCGAGGCCCACGTCCGGCACGGTTCGGATCGACGGTCAGGATCTCGCGGTCCTCGACGAGGCGGCGATCGCGCGCTTCCGGAACGAGAAGATCGGCTTCGTCTTCCAGCTTCATCACCTGCTGCCGCAGTGCTCGGTGCTGGAGAACGTGCTCGTGCCGACGCTCGTGCAGCACCGCCGGACGCCCACCGACCTCGTCTTGCGCGCGCGCGACCTGATCGACCGCGTCGGTCTCTCCGAGCGCGCCGAGCACCGCCCCGGCCAGCTCTCGGGCGGCGAGTGCCAGCGCGTCGCGGTCGCGCGCGCGTTGATCAACGACCCCGTGCTCCTGCTCGCGGACGAGCCGACCGGCGCGCTCGACTCCAAGACGGCGGAGAGGCTCGCCGACCTTCTGGTCGACCAGAACGAACGCCACGGCGTCACGCTCGTCGCCGTCACTCATTGGCCGCGCCTCGCGGAACGGACGTCGCGCGTGCTCCGCCTTTCGGACGGGTGCCTCCACGCGGACGGAGCCCCGGCGTGAACCGCTTCGCACTCGCATGGGCGGGCGTCCGCCGCGGCTTCTCGCGGCACGTCGGCCTGCTCTTGGGCGCGACGACCTCGACCGCGGTGCTGGTCGGCGCTCTCGCCGTCGGCGACTCGGTCGACGCGAGCCTGCGGCGCATCGCCGAGGATCGGATCGGGCGGATCGACGCCGTCCTCGACGCGAACGACCGCTTCGTCCGGAACGACCTCGCCGCCGCGATCGCCGGCGACGGCGGATCGGCGAGCGCGGCGCCGGTGCTCCGGCTGCGGGGGATCGCGACGACGCCCGACGCGGCGCGGCGGGCCAACGACGTCACCGTGCTCGGCGTCGACGAGCGGTTCTTCGCGCTCGCGCCGGGCGGCGTCGTCGTGCCGCTCCCGGCGGACGGCACCGTCCTCGTCAACGCGCGGCTCGGCCGGCAGCTCGACGTCCACGAGGGCGACACCCTCGTGTTGCGCGCGTCGAAGCCGAGCGGGCTGGCCAGCGAGGCGGCGCTCGCCGACGAGGAGGATGCATCGGTCGCGCTGCGCGTCCGCGTCGCCGCCATCCTCGACGTCGACTCGTTCGGTCGCTTCAACCTCTCCGCCGAGGTGACCCCGCCGTTCCTCGCCGTCGTGTCGTCCTCGTGGCTCGGGCGCGAGATCGAGCGCGTCGGGCGCGCCAACCTCGTCCTCGTCGGCAACGGAGGAGACGCAGCGGAGACGACGCTACGAGCGAACGCGCGGCTCCGCGCCGCGATCACCCTCGCGGACCTCGAGCTGGTGCTCGACGCCCGCCCCGATCACGTCGAGCTGAAGACGCCGCGCGTCTTCCTCGACCTCCCCATCGAGGAGGCCGTGCGCTCCCGCCGATTCCCCGCGCTCGGCGGGCTGACCTACTTCGTGAACGAGCTCCGCCTCGGCGATCGCGCGACGCCGTACTCGACGGTGACCGCGCTCGGTCCGCTCACGGACGCGCCGCTGGCGGGGACACCGCTCGACGCCGGCGCTCTCATCCCGCCGAGCGACGAGGACATCGTGATCAACGAGTGGCTGGCGCGCGACCTGGCCGCGGCACCCGGCGACGCGATCGAGCTCCGCTACTTCGCGCTCACGCCGAGCCTGAAGCTGGAGGAGCGGTCGCGTCACTTTCGCGTGCACGCGGTCGTCCCGATCGACGGGCTCGCGGCCGACCCGTCGTGGATGCCGGAGTATCCCGGCCTCGAGGACAGCGACGACTGCCGCGACTGGGAACCCGGGATCCCGATCGACCTCGAACGCATCCGCGACGTCGACGAGGAGTACTGGGATCTCCACCGCGGCACGCCGAAGGCGTTCCTCACCCTCGCCGCGGGTCAGGAGATCTGGGGGAGCCGCTTCGGGCGGTTGACGTCGATCCGCACCACGAACGACCACGCGGCCGACCTCGAGGCCGCCGTCACGCACGATCTCGACCCGCGCGCCCTCGGGCTCTTCCTCGAGGATCGCCGCACCCCGGCCCTCGCGAGCGGACGCGCCACCACCGACTTCGGCGGGCTGTTCCTCGGACTGAGCCTTTTCTTGATCGTCGCCGCGGTGCTGCTGACGACGCTGCTGTTCGTGTTCGGCGTCGAGCAGCGCAGCGCCGAGATCGGGACGTTGCTCGCGATCGGCTACCGGCCCGGACAGGTCCGGAACCACCTCCTGCTCGAGGCGGGGCTCGTCTCGCTGCTCGGCACGGTCTGCGGCGTGTTCCTCGGGATCGTCTACACGCGCTTGATCCTGCGGGGGCTCGAGTCGCAGTGGAGCGACGCGGTCGCCTCGACCTCGCTCGTGTTCGCCGCCGAGCCAACGAGCCTGCTCGCCGGTGCCGCGCTCGCGTTCGTCACGTCGATGGCCGCGCTCACGTGGGCGGTGCGATCCCACGTCCGTCGCCCGCCGGTCGAGCTCTTCGGCCAACGAGGAGCGAGCGGCTTCTCGGCCTCGCCCGGCCCGGCGATCCGCTCGTGGATCGTCCTCGCCGTCGCGCTCGGGGGCGCGGTCACGATCGCCGTCACGATCGATCCGGACGGCGGCCCGGCCGTGGCCGGAGCATGGTTCGGAGTCGGGACGCTCACCCTGATCTCCGCGCTCGCCGCGAGCCGGCTCCTCCTGCGCCACCTCGCCCGAGCATCCGTCGCCGGCCGCTTGTCGCTTCTCGAGCTCGGGTTGAGGAACTCGGCGCGCCGTCCCGGCCGCAGCCTCGCCACGATCTCGCTGCTCGCGTCCGGCACGTTCCTCGTGGTCGCGATCGGCGTGAACCGGCTCGGACCGCCGCGCGACGTCACGCGGCGCGCGTCCGGCACGGGCGGCTTCTCGCTGTTCGGGTCGTCGACCCTGCCGGTGCTCCACGACCTCGGGACGGAGGCGGGCCGCGCCGCGTACGGATTGACCGCGGACGAGCTGCGCGGAGTCACGATCGTTCCGATGCGGGTGCGCGACGGCGACGAAGCGAGCTGCCTGAACCTCGGCACGTCGCACGACCCGCGACTCTACGGCGTCGATCCGGACGCGTTGGCGCGGCGGGGCTCGTTCCGATTCAAGTCGGCGATCCGCGCGAGCGAGTCGCCGTGGACGCTCCTCGACGGAACGGACGGCGAGGCGGCGGTCCCCGCGATCGGCGACGACGCGAGCGTCACGTGGGCGCTCCACAAGAAGGTCGGCGACGTGATCGAGTACGTGGACGACGGAGGACGACCGTTCCTCGTCCGGATCGCCGCCACGGTCGAGGGCTCGATCCTGCAGGGGATGCTCCTCATCTCGGACGATGCGTTCCGGGCGCGTTTCCCAGCCGAGAGCGGTTTCCGCGCGTTCCTCGTCGACGCGCCGGCTGGCGCCGACGGAGCGCTGCCGCCCGCGGCGACGGTCCTCACGAGTGCGATGGCGGACGTCGGACTCGAGCTCGAGTCGACGGCCGCGCGTCTCGCGGCGTTCAACGCGGTGCAGAACACCTACCTCGCGATCTTCCAGGTGCTCGGCGGCCTCGGGCTCTTCCTTGGCACGGCCGGACTCGCGATGGTCGTCCTGCGGAACGTCCTCGAGCGTCGAGCCGAGCTCGCGGTCTGCCGCGCGGTCGGTTACTCGACCGCGACGATTCGAAGCCTCGTCCTCGGCGAGCACGGACTCTTGCTGCTGCTCGGATTGCTGGCGGGAATCGTCGCGGCATTGGCCGCGGCGCTGCCCGGCGGCCGCGGCGGACTAGCCACCACGCCGCTCTTGCTCGTCCTGCTCTCCGCCGCGAGCGGCATCACGTGGGTCGTCGCCGCGACGTCGCTCGCGGTGCGCGGCGGAATCGTGAACGCGCTCCGCTCCGAGTGAGGAGCGCGGAGCGTGTCCTGCTACGATCGTCCACGCCGCCGTCGGAGATCGCTCGACCATGATCCAATCCGTCCGTCTCGTCCTCGTCGCCGGATCGCTCCTCGCCATCGGGCTCGCGTTCGGTGAAGAGCATGACCTGGCCGCGCTCGAGAAGGAGTTCGAGCGCACGATGAGCGGGGCGCAGCTCGTCGGTTCGTTCACCCAGAGCGACGATCCGGACGGCACGCCAAAACGGGATCGGTACACGATCCAGGAGGTCCGCAAGGTCAAGGACGACGTCTGGATCTTCAAGGCGCGCATCGAGTACGGGGGCCGCGACCTCACCGTGCCGATCCCCCTCCACGTGAAATGGGCCGGCGACACCCCGGTGATCACGTTGACCGACCTCGCGATCCCGGGGCTCGGCACGTTCACGGCGCGGGTCCTCATCTATCGCGGGCAGTACGCCGGCACTTGGAGCGGAGGCGATCACGGCGGACACCTGTTCGGAAACGTCGTGCCGGCGGAAGGCGAGAACGGGGCGGGTTCGGACGATGACGGCGACGATGGGAATGCCGATGATGATGACGACGACGGGGATGAGGACGAGGACGACGACGATGCGGGGAACGAGGACGATGCGAGCGTCATCGCGGCGCCGCCGCGCGCGCCGGAGCGCACGGTGGACTGGCCTCAGTTCCGCGGTCCGCAGGCGAGCGGAGTCGCGTACGGCGCGACGCTGCCCACCACCTGGAACGGCGAGACGGGCGAGGGGATCGCCTGGAGGACCGCGATCCCCGGACTCGCGCACTCGAGCCCGATCATCCACGGCGACCGGATCTTCCTGACGAGCGCGCGCCGGGCGGACGGCGAGGCGTCGTTGCAGGTCGGGCTCTACGGCGACATCGAGTCGGTCGCCGACGAAGGAGTGCACCAGTTCACGCTGACCTGCCTCGACAAGCGCAGCGGCGCGGAGATCTGGACCAGCGCGCTCTTCGTCGGCCGTCCGGAGTTTCCGCGCCATACCAAGGGGAGCTACGCGGCGAGCACGCCGGTCACCGACGGCAAGCACGTGGTCGCGTTCTTCGGCTCGGAGGGCCTCTACTGCTACGACGTCGACGGCCGGCGCATCTGGTCGAAGGACGTCGGCTCGTTCGACGCGGGATTCTACCTCGTGCGCGACGCGCAGTGGGGAGTCGCGACCTCACCCGTCATCCACGACGACCTGCTGATCCTCCAGTGCGACGTCCTCCGCGATTCGTACCTCGTCGCGCTCGACGTGGCGACCGGAGACGAGGTCTGGCGGACGCAGCGCGACGACCGCCCGACCTGGAGCACGCCGACCGTCCACGTCGGCGGCGAGCGCGCTCAGGTGATCTGCAACGGTTTCGAACAGATCGGCGGCTACGACCTGCGCACCGGCGAGGAGATCTGGCTCCTCCAGGGCACCTGCGACATCCCCGTGCCGACCCCCATCGTCGCGCATGACCTGATCTTCATCACCAACGCGCACGGCGGCCTTCCACCGATCTTCGCGATCCACGAGGACGTGGAGGGCGACCTCTCGCTCGACGGCGCGGAGAGCGAAGCGGCCGGGATCGCGTGGAAGAACGACCGCGGCGGGAACTACATGCAAACGCCGCTCGTCTATGGTGCGTACCTCTACCTATGCAACGACAGCGGAGTGCTTTCCTGCTACGAAGCGAGGACCGGCGAGAGGATCTACCGCGAACGGCTCGGTGCCGGTCGCGACGGCTTCACGGCGTCGATCGTGGCGGGTGATGGAAAGCTCTACGTCACCAGCGAGACCGGAGCGATCCACGTGGTGAAGGCCGGCGCCGAGTTCGCTCTGCTGGCCGTGAACGAGATGGGCGAGACCTGCATGGCCACTCCGGCGCTGTCCGAGGGCGTGCTCTACCTGCGAACGCGCGGACACCTCGTCGCGATCGCGTCGACCTCGGCGTCATGACGCCGAGGTCGTCTTCCTACGACGTGGTAGTCATCGGCACCGGCCCGGCCGGAACCGCCGCCGCTTCGCTTCTGGCCGAGAGCGGCCGGCGCGTGGCGATGATCGAGAAGCTGCCGCTGCCTCGCTACCGCATCGGCGAGTCGCTGATCCCATGGTGTTGGTTTCCGCTCACGCGCCTCGGATTGGTCGCGAAGCTCGACTCGGCGCGATTCGCCGTCCGCAAAGTCAGCGTGCAGTTCGCGACGACGGAGGGGAAGCGGTCGACGCCGTTCTACTTCGAGCAGCACAGCGACCACCCCAGCGCGCGGACGTGGCAGGTCGTACGCAGCGAGTTCGATCGCATGCTCCTCGACAACGCCACCGGGAAGGGCGCCGAGCTCTTCGACAAGACCGAGGCGCTCGAGCTACTGCGCGACGGATTCCGCGTCACGGGAGTGCGGACGCGAGCGGCGGACGGCCGCACGATCGACTTCGAAGCGCGGGTCACAATCGACGCCAGCGGCCGCGAGACGTTCGCCCAATCGCAGAACGATTGGCGCATCACAGACCCCGTGCTGCGCAAGGTGGCGATCTGGACCTACTTCGACGGCGCGCGGCGCGACCCCGGCAAGGACGCGGGCGCGACGACCATCGCCTACCTGCCGGGCAAGGGTTGGATCTGGTACATCCCGCTGCCGGACGACCGCACGAGCGTCGGCGTCGTGGCGGAGAAGGAGTACTTGTTCAGGGACGAGCGCGATCCCGACGTCGTGTTCGATCGAGAGGTGAAACGGCAGCCGTGGATCGAGGAGCACGTCGCGAGCGGCCGCAAGGTCGAGCCGTGCCGCGTGACCGGCAACTTCTCCTACCGCTCGCGGTTCTCGGCCGAGGATGGGCTGGTCCTGGCCGGCGACGCGTTCGCGTTCCTCGACCCCGTCTTCTCGTCGGGCGTGATGCTCGCGCTGCACAGCGGCGTGATGGTCGCCGACGCGGTGCATGACGCGCTCGCCGCGAACGACGTCTCCGCCGGCCGCTTCCGCGCGTACAGCGAGAAGTTCTGCACCGGAATCGAGTCGATGCGACGGCTCGTGTACGCGTTCTACGACACGCGGTTCAGCTTCTCGCGGTTCCTCCGCGATCACCCCGAGCTTCGCGACGACTTGACCGATTGTTTGATCGGGAACATCGGGCGCGACTACCGGCCTCTCTTCGAAGCGGTTGGACGGTACGCGGACGTGCCCACGCCGCTCGAGTACGGCCGACCGCTTCGCCGATAACACGCGCAATCGTCGGTGAGTGCCGCGCGAGCCTTCGGCAGGCCTGTCGTCGCCGAGCCGGGCGACAACTCGATCGATCGAACGGGCATGAGCGAGGGAAAGCACCAGAAGACGCTCCGACCCGTACAACCAGAGACAGAAACGCGATGCGCGAAGCGTGGGAATCACGGGTTTCTCGCCGCCTGGCGCCCGCCGAGCCGACTCTAGCCAAGCTATAGCTAGTGGTGTGATTCAGAGTTGTTGACGTTTCTCCGGGGCCCTCGTCATCGCTTGCTGCGTTGCTCCTCCTCGACGTATCTCGAATACGCGGTCGTCGTCGCGCCTTGCCAGCGACGACGATGACCTCCGGATAATCCA
>CAZYQW010000029.1:0-138282 GCA_964649825.1 uncultured Phycisphaeraceae bacterium
TGACGTTTCTCCGGGGCCCTCGTCATCGCTTGCTGCGTTGCTCCTCCTCGACGTATCTCGAATACGCGGTCGTCGTCGCGCCTTGCCAGCGACGACGATGACCTCCGGATAATCCACCAACAATCTGAATCACACCACTAGTTCGACGACCGCCATTCTGCCGTATTCCCGCCGGCCGGCCAGGAAGGAAGGAAGACCGAACGACGCGGCGCCGGCGCTCCCCGTAGATGATCTGCTCAGGCTCCGACCGTGCGCGTTGTCGGAGTGGATGGAGAGGGCACACCTACGGAAGGATCGGAAGTACCCGAACCCGCGAAGCGGTCTCGTCGATGGTGATCAGCGCTCCAGTATCCAGGGCTTCCGCATGCGCTCGAACGACTTCGATCACGGTGTCACCCGCCGAAGCAGGGAGGACAGCGCGCTGCGGGGCGATCGACGTGCGGGGGTGTTGGTGTACGACTTCGGCCGCGCCCGGCGCCGACGAGAGCGAGCCGCGCGCGTCGCCGACGTTCGGATAACATGGCGCGGCCCTTGGCCGGATCGTCGGCCGGCCGGCGACCGAGACGGACTCCGCTTCCCGAATGATCCACGACGACGCGTTCTACGATCGGCTCCAGGCGGTGCTCGAGGAGTACTTCCAGGCCATCGAGCTCGGACGAGACGTGCGCCTCGCGGACTTCTGCGACGGCGACGTCGCGCTTCGCGATCGGGTCCAGGCCGTCATCGATTCCGAGTCGAGCGCGGCGAGCCTCCTCACCGCGCTCGAACGCCGCGACGACGTCGACGCCGCGCCGCCGGTCGAGATGCTCGGGACGTTCCGTCTCGTCACGCTCCTCGGAGAAGGCGGGATGGGCCGCGTCTACCTGGCCGAGGACGAAGAGCTCGGCCGCATGGTCGCGATCAAGGTGCTCGACCCGAGCCTGCTGCAGGACGAGCGCGCCCGTCTCCGCTTCCGTCGCGAGGCATCGATCACCGCCACGTTGGACGACCCCCACATCGTGCCGATCTACCGGGTGGGCGAGGATGACGGGACGCTATGGATCGCGATGAAGTGGCTGAACGGCCCGTCGCTCGGCGACCTGCCGAAGCCGCTCGATCCGCGCGAGGCGGCGCGCATCGGCGTCGCCGTGGCGCGGGCGCTCGAGGCCGCGCACCTGAGCGGCGTCATCCACCGCGACGTGAAGCCGGCCAACGTCATGCTGCACGACGGCACGCCCCACGTCGTCGACTTCGGCCTCGCGCGCTCCGTCGACGACGTCGCGGCGATGCGAAGCCACGTCGTGCCCGGCACGCTCGCGTACATGGCTCCAGAGCAGCTCACCGGCCCCGCGCGCGGCCTCGACCCGCGCGCCGACGTCTACTCGCTGGGCGCGACGCTCTACGAATCCCTCTCCGGCCGGCGTCCGTTCGAGGGCGAGTCGGCGGACGCGCTGGTGCACCAGCTCCTCACGCTCGAGCCGCGTCGCCTCGGGCTCGCCCGCGAGCACCGCGACCTCGAGACGATCGTGCTCCGCTGCCTGCGCAAGGAACGTGACGAGCGGTTCGCGTCGGCCGGCGACTTGGCCGACGAGCTGGAGCGCTACCTCCGCGGCGAGCCGATCCGCTCGCGGCCGGACGGGGCGTTCGGCCGGCTCGTTCGTGCCGCGCGCCGCCGGCCGCGCTCGGCGGGGGCGATCCTGGTCGCCGCGCTGACCGCCCTCGTGCTCACGGCCGCTCTCGGCGTCCGCGCCTCGAACGATCGCGCCGCGCTCCGCACGCGCGTCACCGACTGCCGGCGGCTGCTCGAGTCGGACGATTTCGTCGCCGCGGCCGCGATGCTCGATGCCATGCCCGGTGACGACGCCGAAGTCCTCCGCCTCGCGCGGTGGCAACGCGGACTGCAATGCCTCGACGAACTGATCGATCGGGTCCAGATCACCGGCGACGCGCAGGACCTCGATGCACTGGCTCGGCTCGGCGGCGACGTCGTGTCGCTCGGAATGACGGATCCCGCCGGAGCCGGCGTGACGCCACGGCAGCGCTGGCTCGCGCGATGCGCGCTGTCGTTCGCCGCGGTGCAGCAGGACGACGTCGCCGCGGCGCGCCGGTGGCTCGCCGCGCTCGCGGAGGCGTCGAACGATGACGACCGCGCGGTTCGAAGCCTCGAGATCCTCCTCGACGAACGACGCGACTGGGACCTCCCGCCCGGGCCGTGCGCCGACCCGGACCAGCACGTGTTCGCCGCGACCGCGATGCGGCTGGCGTCGGCGCCGGTCGCGCGGCTCGGCGCCGAGCTCGATTGGGCCGAACGGCGCGGCGCGACGCAGTACCGGGTCAAGCTCGCGCGCGCCCTCCTCCTGCGCGACGAACGGCAGTTCCCCGCCGCGGCCGCGGTGCTCCGCGCGCTCGAGCGGCCCGGTCGCTCGAACGCCGTCCTCCACCGTCTGATCGGTTCGATCCACCGGCAGCAGGACGACGTCGACGCAGCCCTCGCCGAGCTCGAGAAGATTCCGCGCGAGGAACGCACCGCGACCGACGTGAGGTTCGTGCTCGCCGTGTACTGGCAGGCGGGTCGCAAGGACGAGTTCGAGCGCACCCTCGCCACGATCCCCGAGGCGATGGAAGCATCGGCCGAGCTCACGCTCTTGCGCGTGCTCGTCGCCCAGGCCGAGAACCGCTGGAACGACGCCGGCTCGCTCTGCGAACGCATGATCCACGAGAAGCACTGGCCGGCGCATCGCGACCGCGCGCTCGCCGAGCACCTCCGGTCGAACCTGGAGATCGCGCTCCGAGAGGACGCGCCCGCGTCGCGGCTCCGCGAGTTTCTCCCCGCGTGCGAGCGGCTGATGGAGACGCTCGAGGACCCGTACGCGCGCTCGATCGTCCTGATGACGAAGGCACGCGCCGCGGGGGCACGCGAGCACGTCGCGCTGTCGCTCGATCTGCTGCGGCGCGCGATCGATGAGGAAGCGGACAACTTCGTGGCGCGCCTCCGCTTCATCGAGCTCGTGCTGCGGGAATGGGGAGACTCCGAGCCGCGACGCGAGACCTGGCTCACGGACGCGGCGAAGGACGCGGCGCGCGCGGACGCCCGCCACGTCCTCGACGCGCACTACGGCAGCCCGATCCCCGTGCCGCCCATCATCCTCGTCAAGAGCGCCTACGCGGCGGCGTACATGGCGTTCTACGCCGGCGACCCCGCGGGCGGCGCGACGTCGATCGACGACTGGCGCCGGCTCGACGCTCGCTTCCCCGACGCGACGCCTTCCGCGTGGCGGCATGACTTCGAGCAGCTCGAGTCCTGGGCACGCGGCGGAGCCGTCACGCCCGGTGCCCCGCCCCTCGACGGGCCGAAGGCCGCGGGCCAGCGGAGCACCCCGTGAGCCGAGACGGAACCGACGGGCACGACGTCGACCGCGCGCGGCACGGCGACCGCGACGCGCTCCACCGGCTGCTCGCCAAGAACGAGGAGCGCATCCGCCGCATCATCGCCGCGCGCCTGACGCCCGAGCTGCGCGCGCGGACGCGCGTGTCCGACATCCTGCAGAGCACGTTCCTGCAGGTGCTCCGCTCCGTCGCGACCTTCCGCGGCGACGACGAGGAGCAGTTCGGCGGATGGGTCGTGCGGATCGTCGAGAACGAAATCCGCGACCACTTCCGCTACCACAACGCGGACAAGCGCCGCCGGATGCAGACGCTCCTGACCGAGCCCGTCGACGCGCGATCGAATCGCGGCGGCGCCCTCTCGCCGAGCGGCATGCACGGTCGCTCCGACGAGTTCCGGTCGATCCAGGTCGCGCTCGACGGCCTGAAGGCCGACCACCGCACCGTCCTCCTGCTGCGCCTCGTCGACCGGAAGGCTCACCGCGAGATCGGCGAGATCATGGGGAGGAGCGAGGAGGCGGTGCGCATGCTGTTCGGTCGAGCGCGGGCCGCGTTCATGACCGAGGTGGCGCGCCGCCAGGATCGCACGATCGATTGACGGCGCCGACCCCTCGCGCCAGCGGAAGACGCCGACGGTTGGAGTCGGGGGAACGCGCGGCGGACGCCGGCGACGAGGGGATCGCCGGCGTCCGCGCTCCCGCGTCACGGTCTCATTCGAGGGTCACTTGGACTCCCGGCGAGTTGGCAAAGCCGGGCGCCGTCCCGCCGTCCACGACGAATGCCTGGAGCATCAGCGTCGCAAGCGGTGCGGTGGGCGCAATCGTCACGGTGATGCCGACCTTCCCGGCGCCCGCCCCTCCCGCGGAAAGCGGCACCGGTCCGACGAGGAGCGGCCCGAACGCGGTCGTGACGTTGAGGAGGCATCCCGACGACATCGGCAGGCTCACCGCCTGGTTCCCCAGGGCGATGAACGCCAGGCCGCCACCGAGTCCGTTCGCGATCGTCAGCGAGATCGTCCCCGAGGGCGAAGCACACCCGTTCAGAGCCAGCGAGGGGATGATCCCGCCCGAGCCGGGGCAGCCCGAGCCGTAATACTCGATCGAACCGCAGGAATCGCACGCGTCGCCGACGCCGTCCAGGTCGAAATCCCCCTGACCCGGATTGATGATCGTCGAACAGTTATCGCAGGCGTCGCCGACACCGTCTCCGTCCATGTCCGCTTGGGTCGCGTTCGCGACGTTGGGACAGTTGTCGACGTCAGCGGGGACGTTGTCGCCATCGTTGTCGCCCCCTCCTTGGGGCTTGCTCAGCCAGTGAGAGATCGACTGCGCGATCGCCAGTTGGATCTGGCCGAGATCCGAGCCGGTGTCGAACACGGCGCCATCCGTGGCCTCGGCGAGCCGCTCGAGAGGGGACGTCCCGAGGGTCAACGAGCTGATGGTCCTGAGCCCGAAGAACATCGTCGAACTCTTTGCGACTCCGAGCTCGGAGAGCGCCCGGTTCCATCCGGGCACGGGGCTGGGATGGGCGTTCGCGTTCTTGGTGGCGTCTCCGGTCGGGTAGAGGGCGTTCGTCTCCGCGTCGTGGAAGACCTCCGGGTACGTGAAGTGGTAGATGATGAGCGGATACTCGCGATCCAGCGGTTGCGGAGGAATCTCGCCCTCGTCCATGAACGTCTGCGGCAGTTGGAAGTCGCGACCTTCGCCGGTGAGTATCTGCACGACGGCCTCGAGCTGCGACTCGGGATTGTCATTACCGTATTCCGACGCGAGGCCGCCGATGACCAGCTTCGCCGAGGCGGCGTTCGTGGTCAGGTCGTGGTCGACTCGGTAGGCCCATTCGCCGGCGACGCCGTACGGGTTCCATGGATAGTCGACGTGGGTGGCGATCGCGAATCTCACGTTGCTGGAGGGCAGAACCGCCTGCCACTGCGCGATGATCGCGTCGAACGCGTCCTTCCACTTCGGCAGGAGAGCGCCGGTGGAACCGGTGACGTCGAACAGGAAGACGATGTCGACTCCGTCCTTCGGCAACAACGTCCAGCCGATGTCCTGGAGGACGTGGATCGCGAATCCGGGCAGGTGGTTCGCTCCGTGGTAGCACGGCGTCATCAGGTCGTTCGGCAGGTTCGCGTGGAAGTGATTGACGTTCGAGACGGTGTCGAGGGGATTCGGCGCATGCATCCGCATCTGAAGGGACGTGGGGTCGAACGCGTCGTTCAGAGCGCCGCCGGCGCCGCCGGCCATGAGGCCTGCGTTCGACAAGAAGCTGCCCGTCCACTGGAGATCGAGTCCGGACACGGCGGCGTCACGCCGTTCGGGGTCGGTCATCGCGCTCCAGTTCGGCGGAGTCGCCCCGTTCCGCTCGAGGAGCCGCATGAAGACGTCGTTCAATCCAAGCAGCTTCTTCCCGTTGCCGAAGTCCACCGGGGTCATGAACCCGAGTCCGTGGGCGATCTCGTGCAAGCAGACGGTGACGAAGTCGATCGTTCCGGCAGGCCCGGCTCCATCGAAGCCGTAGTACCACTTCTGGCCCGAAATGCAGTTCTCGTCGAGACCCGAGTTGAACGTCAGCAAGATGTCCGAGACCGCCGGCTTGAGGTCGGCTCCGGCTATCGAGTTCGCGAGCGCCTGTGGGTAGTGAGTGTTCGCGATCGGCGGATTCGGATACAGCGGCGGCACCGGGAAATTGAAGTGCCAGCTTCCGACGGTCGCGCGACCGAACGTCTCTCCGAACACGTCCAGGCGGGTCGGGTCGCACGAGAACGTATCGAACGCGACATCGATGTCGATGTCCACCGGACTGTAGATGCACTTCGCCCAGATGTTCGCGGCGAACTGCACGGCGTTGCGGCGAGCCTGCCCCACCGTCGTCGCGGCGTTTCCACCGACCGCCGTGAACGGCAGCGGGTTGTTGAGGCCCTCGAACAACCCATCCTTGTTGTGGATGACGAACTTCGTTACTTGTCCCTCGGCGGAGCCGGACCCGAGCCACGACATCGCGACGACGGACATGATGCACCAGTGAGTCTTCATTCTGCGTTTCTCCACCTGTCTGTTGAATGCGGCGCTGCCGCGCGACGCGCCATGCGCGCGGACGAGGTGAAGAGCGGAGCGGCGGGACTGGTTCGTCAGAAACCGTCGCGTTTCCGATCAGGAGAAGAGCGCGCGGATCGAAGCGCCGCGGCGGCTCGCTCGCGTCGTTCGCACCTCACGCGATTGCACGAAGGCCCGCCAGCACCAGCTCGACGATCCTCCGCGGATCGGTCGCGGTCGCGAGCTCGAGGTTCTGCGCGTCGTCGAGGCCGTTCTTGAGGGCGGCGGCGAGGCCGTTCGCGCCGAGCGTCGCGAGCTCCGCGCCGAGCTCCTCCGGCGTCTTCATCTCGAGCCCCGCGTCGAGGTGGCGCCGGCGCACCTCGTCGTAGAACGGGACGCGCGGCGTGCCGTCCGCCTCGGTCCCCCGCACCCACGCGGTGGTCAGCTCCTCGCGCGGCTCTCCACGCAGCGCGTCGAACACGAGCCGGGCCGCGCCGCCGAACGCGCCGGCGAGGAAGACGGCGCGCCGCTTCCGCAGGTCGAGCAACGCTTCCTCGAGCACGCCGGGGCAGCGGCCCGAGTAGCCGCGCAGCTTGCCGCCGAGCACGATCCGCGCCCCGATGTCCGGTGCATCGCGCATCGCCTCGCGCAGCGCGGTCATGCCGCGGGCCCACGCGAAGCGGCGCGGCGCGTCGGTCGGCCCGAAGAACTCTCCGTCGGCGACCCCGAGCTCCGCGAGCTCGACGCCGAGCGGGACCGGGGCGGCCACCCGGACCAGCTCGGCGACCACGCCGTAGCGGTTCAGCTCCGCGTCGCCGTAGCCGAGGTGGATCGGCCAGCCGACGTAGTTCCGGATCACCTTCATGCCGTCCCTCCGCCCGAGCTGGCGGGCCAGCTCGGAGTGGCTCTGCGCGGCGCTGAACAGGCTCTCGGTGTAGTTCTCCTTGTCCTCGCGGATTCCGTCGGGGCGCAGCGTGCCGCCGTACGCGATCGAGAAGCCGGCGAGCATGAGGTAGACGTTCAGGTCGTGGGCGAGCAGCGAGAGATGGGCCGCGCTGCCGCCGTAGCGCGCCGCGTCCTGGGCCGTCGAGAGCGACAGCGCGATCCGCTCGCGTCCCGGCGGCGGCTCGAACTTGGTGAGCTCGGTGAGCGGCGTGGTCGATTCTACCGGCGTGGCGTTCCTCAGGTGACGCAGCTCCTCCTCTCCGAGCGGCGGATCGGGATAGAGCACGCGCTTGGTCCCCTTGGGGAGCATCGACAGGCTGAGCAGCTCCGGCTTGGTGCCGAAGACCACGTCCGACTCGTTCCGGACGAAAGACTGCAGCGCCCGCACATTGTGACGATACCGCAGCGCTTCGCGAACGGCGTACGTCACGACCTTGCGCGCCGACGCGCGGTCCTTCCAGCGCACGACCGGCGCGTTGCCCACGTACGGGAACAACCGCGGCTTGTCGTCGGTGATGTGATCGACGATCAAGATCGGCCGGCCGACCTCCTTGGCCTCCAGCACCTCGCGGCGGCACCACTCGCGCGACGACCACGAGTTCGTCACGATCGCGATGAGCGCGCTGCTGCGGAGCACGCCGCTCTCGATCTCGTCGGCGAACCGGCCACCCGGATGGATCTTCTTCGCGTCGAACCAATGATCGACGCGCCCGCGACCGAGCTCGTGGATGAGGCATCCGATCGGATCGTCGTCGCCCGCCTCGCGCTCCTGCGACGGCAGGTCCACCTTCGCGTGGCTCAGGAAGAGGGTGACCGGCGCGTGCTCCGTCGACCGCGGCGTCACCGGCCGATCCTCGATCCGCTCCAGCGCCGCCGCGCAGACGTGGAAGAGCAGGCGCTGCGGTCGATCGGCCGGGTCCTCCCGGTGGAGGCCAAGGAACGACCGCGTGGCGAGCCGTGGATCGAGAGTGAACGCGGCTTCGTCGAGCGCGACCGGGAGCGCTCCGTGCGTCTCGACCAGATCGACCACGAGATCGGCCCAGCGTTTCGCCGCTTCGGGATCGTCGACGCGGCGCGCCATGCGCCGGTCGACGAGAACGACCGCGAGCGTGCGCTCCGCCGCGCCGAAATCGATCGGACGCGGGCTCCCGCCCGAGTCCGCGTAGAACGGGACGGGGATGCGGAGGTCCATGTCGCCCGCGCCGCCGGCGAGCTCGCGGAACAGTCCCTCCGCGAGCTCGGGTGCGGTCTCGGACTCGGGGTGGAACAGGATCGGGATCTGGACCGGCCACATGACGCACGCACCGCGACCCGGGGCGTGTCGGAACGCTCCGGGCGACGGTCCCTTCTCTTGGGCACGACGAGCGCCGGCAGCGTAGCAGCCTCCCGTCGCTCCGAACAGAGTCGGGTCACGCACCCACCCCAACCGATCATGGACTGGCGCAGTCCTGCCCGGCGGCTACGATCGGCCGCCGACGGACGGCATCGAGCGGGTGCGATCCGGATCGGGGAGCGTGATGGTCGAGAAGCCGATCGATGTCTTCCTCTCGTACGCCAGCGAGGATCGCGACGCGGTCGCGCGGCCGTTGAAGGAGCGGCTCGAGGCGCGGCACGTCTCGGTCTGGTTCGACGGGGAGCAGATCGCGACGGGGACGGGGATTGCGTCCGGGCTCGACCAAGGGTTGCTTCGGGCCCGGCTCGTCGTGGCGCTGCTCAGCCCGCGGTATCTCGCGAAGACGTGGACGACGCGGGAGAAGGACGCCGTGTTCGGGCTCGAGTCGGACGGCCGCGACCGGCTCTTCCCCGTGCTGCACGAGCTGACGATGAAGAAGCTGCGCGAGACGTCGCCGACGATCGCGGGTCGCGTGTGTGCCGACCTGAAGGCGGGCCTCGACGACGTCGTCACGAAGATCGTCGCGCGGCTGTTGGGGCGCCGGCTCTCCGCCTACGTCGTCTGCCCGGAGGCGCGCCAGGAGCCGATTCGGCGTCACGTCGAGAGCGCGCTCGAGGCGGCGGGGATGACGGCGCTCGCGATCGACGCGGCCGACGGCACGATCGATGCCGGCCGCGCCCGCGATCTCGCCGGCGCGGCCGACGTCACCGTCGTCATCGTCTGGTTCCGCTATGGCGAGCCGGCGCCCGGCGACGGGCGCTCGACGCTCGACGTCGCGTGCGACGCGGCGGACAAGGACCGATCGGTCGTCCTCGTCCCGAAGGAAGCGACGGCGGTCAACGCCAGGTCGGCGTTCGACCAGGGGGAGGACGGCCCGGACTACGACAAGCAGAAGCGGCTCGACGCGCTGAAGAGCCGCGTCGAGGACGGATCGATCGAGTACGAGCTCGAGACCTTGGGCGCGACCCTGACGTCGGCGCTGCGCGAGTGGCGCCGCGCGCGCGAGGCACTCCCCGGTGCACCGCCGCCTCCCGCGATCGACGCCGCCTTCGCGCGCGACCTCGACGACTACCGCCGCCGCGCGACCAGCCTCTACGGCTCCGTCCCGCTCGCGGGCTTCGGGCGCCGCATGACCGTCTCGATCCGGCTCGAGGACCTGTTCGTGCCGCTCCACGCGCACGTGGCCCGCGAGCCGGGCGACGCGCCGGGGAACGCGCTCGAGGCCGAGGCGCGGCTCGCCGAACGCTCGCACGAGCTCCCGCTGACCGAGGCATTCTGGCGGGGCGACCTCGCGCGCGAGCGGCGAGGGCTCGTCCTGCTCGGCGACCCCGGCTCGGGCAAGACGACGCACCTGAAGCGGCTGCTCCTCTGGATCTTCGAGAAGGGCGGCGCGGCGCTCGGCCTCCCCGGCGACGTGGTGCCGCTCTTCCTGCCGCTGCGCGAGCTGAAGAGCGGCGAGGACGACCTGGCCTCGTTCGTGCGCCGGACGTTCCGGCTCGAGACGCTCGAGCTCGGCGCCGCGTTCGCCGGCGGCCTCTTGAAGCACCCGCGCCTCCTCTTCCTCCTCGACGGCCTGGACGAGATCTTCGACGAGGGAGCGCGCCGCAAGGCATCGCGCTGGATCGAGAAGCTGCTCGGCAGCCACCCCGACGCACGCTTCGCCGTCACCTGCCGCTACGCCGGCTACTCCGGCGACGTCCGCCTCGACGCCCGCTTCCTCGAGCTGCATCTGCGGCCGCTCTCCGACGCCCAGGCCGAGACCTTCGTGCAGAACTGGTATCGCATCGTCGAGACCGAGCTCGCCGACGACGAGACGGTCGGCCGCGCGCTCGGCGAACAGCAGGCGCGCAAGCTGATCGATCGACTGCAGGAGTCCGACGTCCGCGCCGCCGCGCGCGTCTACGAGCTGACCCGCAATCCGCTGCTCTTGACCGCGATCTGCCTCGTCCACCGCGACCGCGGCGAGCTGCCGAAGAAACGCGCCGTGCTCTACGACGACTGCGTCGACGTGCTGCTCGAGGGGTGGCGGCGCGCGCAGGGGATCGACGTCCAATTCACCGCGGCCGACGCGCGCAACGTCCTGAAGCCGATCGCGCTCTGGATGCACCAAAAAGAGAAGCGCGTCCGCGCCACCGCGGCCGAGCTCGCGCCGCATCTCGGCCCCGCGCTCGCGCGCAGGACCGGCGAGCCGCCCGAGGCGTTCCTCCGGACGATCCGCGACCGGAGCGGCCTGCTCACCGGCTGGGCCGGCGATCAGTACGGATTCATGCACCTCGGGTTCCAGGAGTACCTCGCCGCGCTCGCGCTGCGCGAGCGCGCCGCCGAGAACCCGGCCGTGCTGCGCCGGCTCGCCGATCGCTTCGCGGAGAGCTGGTGGCGCGAGGTGATCCTCCTCTTCCTCGCGGACGGGACGTGGTTCGCGCCGTTCTTCCGCGAGCTGGTGAAGCACGGCGCGTTCGTGGAGCACGCGGATCTCGTCCGCGAGTGCATCACCGACTGCGAGCGGCCGTCGGCCGAACCGTTCGAGGAGCTGCTGCGCCGGAAGCCGGCGCCCGCGTGGCTGGTGCGGCTGGGAATCGGAGAACGACGCGAGCGACTCGCGGCGCGCCAGGCGGTCGCCGCCGCGGCGCTGCGCGAGATCGCGCCGGAGAAGGCCGCCGAGCTCGAGCCGACGAAACGAGGGGAACGGGAACCGCGCGGCGACCACGCGCGAACGGTCCGGGGGATCGAGATGAGGTGGATCCCCGCCGGACGTCTCGAGGTCGGGGGAAAGACGCTCGAGAGCCGCGGGTTCTGGCTCGGCACGTACCCGGTGACGAACGAGGAGTACGGCCGCTTCCTCGAGGCGAACCCGGACGTGCGACCACCCGCGCAGTGGGGAGACCGGCAGTTCAACCAGCCGCGCCAGCCCGTGGTCGGCGTCACGTGGCACGAGGCGGTGAGACTCTGCCACTGGGCGGGAGCCGGGCTCGAGAACGAGGCGGGGCGACTGCCGACCGCGGAGGAGTGGGAATACGCCTGTCGAGCGGGGACGACGACGGAGTACTGGTTCGGCGACGACGCGAGCGATCTGGAGCGATACGCGTGGTTCGACAACAACTCCGAAGGGGCGACACATCCGGTCGGCGAGAAGCCGGAGAACCCGTTCGGGCTCTTCGACATGCACGGAAACGTCTGGGAGTGGTGCGCCGATGCCGACGGCCCGGCCGGCGAGAACCGTGTGTTCCGCGGCGGGTCGTTCCGGGACACCGCCAGGTGGCTCCGGTCGGCGTACCGGAACTGGGACCACCCGGACCTCCGGTGGTTCCTCCAGGGTTTCCGGCTCGCCGTCTCCGCCCCCATCTCGGGATAGACCATCGATCTTCGAGCTTTGAGTTATGCCTTTTTCCCGGCACGCTCGGCAAGGTCCGGCTCGAACTCGCCGCCCCCCGGCCCGCCCATGCCGCGTCACCACCCACCCCCGACGATGTCGCCCACGCGCGAGGCCACGAACCGCGCCACGTCCGGCCGCTTCTCGCCGGGCAATCGGTAGACCTCCCGCGCCACCTGCGCCCGCAGCCGCGCGAACGCGCGCGGCCGCGGCTCGATCCCGCCGCGCCGGATGCGCACGCCGAGGCCGTCGAGCGTGCCGGCGCACGAACGGATCCGCGCGTGCGGCGACTTCAGCCGCTGGTGGCGCTCCTCGGCCAGCCACGCCGCGATCTCCTCTCGCGCCCGCCGCAGGTCTGCACGCCGGTCGGCGAACAGGAACAGGTCATCCACGTAGCGAACGTACCCCGGGACTCTCCACCGTCGCTTGATCGCATGATCGAGCTCGCACAGGTAGACGTGCGCCGCGAAGAGCTGGCTCGTGTACGCCCCGATCGGCAGGCCGCGGCCGGGCGGCGGCCAATCCGCGTCCATTCGCACGAACCGGCGCAACGCGGGCGGATCGTACAGGCCGGCACCGGCGCGAAACACGTCGTCGAGGACCGCGAGGAACCGCGCGTCTTGCACCTTGGCGCGAAGGAGCCGGCGGAGAACATCGATGTCGACGCTCGGAAAGTAGCTGCGGACGTCGAGGTGGACGAAGAACCGGTGCCGGCGGAGCCGCGCCCAGAGCCGCCGCCGCGCGCGGTGCGTGCCGAGACCAGGACGGCACGCGAACGCGTCGCCGGTCGACGAGCGCAGGAAGATCGGCTCGACCGCGCGCACGAGCGCGGCATGGACCACGCGGTCTTCGATCGACGCGCGCGCGATGACGCGAGGCTTCGGGTCATGGACGAGGAGCATGTCGAAGCCGGCCGGCCGCCACGTGCCCGCGACGAGCGCGTCGCGGATGCGGCGGAGCTCCGTCTCCCGGCGGAACAGGAACCACGCGACGTCCGGCCGCCGCCGCTTGCCGCGCACGGTCGCGCCGGCCGCGGCCTCGAGGTGGTCGGGGTCGACCAGGCGCTCGAACAGACGGCGGGCGGTGCGCATGGAACGATCTCCCCAGACCAAGGACGAGCGGAGAAAAAGGCTCCCCCGGACGTTCGGCCGCGAGCGGCCTACCAGAACGGGGGAGCGCGGTTCGGGACCGCCGCGCGGGCGGCCCCGTCAGAGCGGAGGCCTTCTCGGGGTCCGGCCGGGCCGGACGTCGGGATGGGGGCGGAGACGGCGAGCCGGAAACCCTGGTCGTTCCACCGGTTGTCCGGGTGGTTCCTGTTCCGGTTCGCCGACCGGAGCCTCCTGGCGGGGTTCCTGAACGACCCGCCGCGGATCACACGGTTCTCGCCGGCTCGGCCTTCGCTCCTGCTTCGTTCTGTTCGCGCCATCTTTCGATCCGCCACTGTCGCCGCCAGCCGCCGAGCATGCGGCCGATCGCGTCGAGCTCGGCGCTCGCGTGGCGAAGCTGCGCCGCGGTCGTCGCCGCGAGGTCGCGCGAGAGCCGCAGGCGGACGCGCAGCCCGACGAGCGCCTCGTCGGCGCGACGCTGATGCTCGTGTCGCGTCACGGGAAAAGCGAGCGCGAGCGCGGTCTCGGTGACGAGGCGGCGCGACAGCGCGTCGAGCTCGGCCGCGAGGTCGGGCTGGCTCCGCGCGCGCACGAGCGAAGTGTGTCCGTGGATCCACCGGGCGAGGTCGTGCGCCCGCACGTAGATCGGCGCGTTCCGCGGGCTCATCGGCGCCCCTCCCGGCTGTCGCGGCCCAGCCGCTCGGCCCAGCGCAAGAGGCCGCCCAGCGCGGGCAGGATGTCCTCCTCCAGCCGCCGCGCCCAGTCGACGTGCGGCGCGCCGGGCGGCATCGGCGCACCCGCGAGGACGCGCGCCAGCGATCGCGCGAACGCGGCTCGCGCGCGGCGCAACGCGGGGAGCTTCGTCTCGACGTCGAACGCACACGCGCCGATGCAGAGCTCCTCGATCCCTTCCTCGATCGATCGCGCGAGGCTGCCGGTCGGGCCGGTGCCGTTCGCCGCGCGCACCTCGGCGAGCAGAGCGTGCGCGGCGCGGAAGCTCTCGAGGTCGACGAACGACCGCCGCCGGTCGCCCGTGTGACGCGCCGCGCGCGAGGGGAGCGCGGCTTCGACGGCCGAGCGCACTCCGTCGGCGCGGCGCTGCAGCGCGGCGCGTTGGTCTTCGGTCAGCGGGAGGTTCCGCCGGGGGACGACCCACTGGCCGTTCGGCTCCTTGCGGCCGACGATCTTCGCGCGCGCGAGCCATCCGCGCAGCGTGCGCGGATGGACGCCCAAGGCGTCGGCCGCCTCGCGGAGATTGAGGTCCATAGGATCCTTCTCCGAGATTCGAGGGTTGCGTTGGGCGGAATAAGGAACCGGCGAGAAACGGTCGGGTTGCGCCGAAACCGGAAGAACCCGGCCGGCCACCGGGGCGGATCGTGGACGATCCTGGCCGCGAGGGTCGTCCACGATCCGTCCGCGCGCGGCACGTTGAGCCGCGGCGCGGCAGGAAGGGGTCACGTGCCGGCCGAAGCACGCCGGACCGTGCCGAGCGTGCCGGGAAAAAGCCATAACTCAAAGCTCGAAGATCGATGCCCTATCCCGAGATGGGGGCGGAGACGGCGAGCCGGAAACCCAGGTCGCTCCACCGGTTGCCCGGGAGGTTCCTGAGCCGGAACGCCGACCGGAGCCACCCGGCGGGGTACCTGAACGACCCGCCGCGGACCACACGGAACTCGCCGGCCGCCGGGCCGCCCGGGTCCGCGGCTGGCCCGCCGGTGTACAGACCGTACCAATCGGAGCACCACTCCAACACGTTGCCATGAATATCGAAAAGCCCGAACGGGTTCGCCGGCTTCTCGCCGACCGGATGTGTCGCGCTTTCGGAGTTCTTGTCAAACCACGCGTAGTGCTCCAGCTCGCCCGCGTCGTCGCCGAACCAGTACGCCGTCCTCGTGCCCGCCCGGCACGCGTACTCCCATTCCGCTTCGGTCGGCAACCGATACAGCGGCTCTCCGAGCGCCTCGAGAACCTGCTCGATGTCGATCCACGACACGTTGACGAGGGGCTGGCGCGGCGCCAATGCCGTCGCGCTCGATCCAGCGAGGCGATCCATCTCCTCCTGCGTCAGCCCCGTCCACGCATGCCACTGATGCTGCGTCATCTCGTGCTTCGCCAAGAAGAACGGCGAGATCGACACGCGATGGACCGGCGACTCGTCATCGTACGCGCCGGGGTCGTACCCACGTCCGGCCGGATCCGACGTCTGCGCCCCCATGTCGAACGAGCCCCCGGGGATCAGCACCAGCACGACCGCGCCCGTGCCGTCGTCCGGCCAGGTCAGCCGCCCCGCTTCGTCCGGCGCCGGGACCGTTCCCGATCCGAGGATCGCGAACTCCCACTTCCTCGAATCCGGATCTTGCCCCAGGGGGTGGAGCGCATCCATCACCGCTGTGCGGTCGAGCTTCAGTCCGGCGTACTCGGGAGACCGCTCGCGGTCGGCGATGCGTTCGATCGCCTCGGCCCAGGCGGCGCTCGCCGGCACGCTCTGGAGCACGGTCGGGCGCGGCCCGTTCCACCAACGAACGCCTCCGGTGGCGAGCAGAAGGGCGGCGAGACCGGCCAGGCCTCCGATCGCGATCGCGCGCCGACCCGACATCCGCAGGCGAACGTCTCCGAAGTCGCCGAAGCCGCAGGACGTCAGGAGTCGTTGCGTCCTCCCGGCCGCCGCGGGCCAGTTCCACGGCAGCACGATGCGATCCTCGTGGCCATCGTCGCGATCGTCGCCCGAACGCGGCGCGCCCCACGCCGAGTACCGCCGGAGCCGCGCGCGGATCTCGCCGCGCACCCGCGGCGTGGATCCGCCGTGGAGCGCGTGCAGCTCCACCGCGGCGGCGTCGGGGTCGTGGATCAGCCGCAGGAGCGCGCGATCCATTCGTTGCCATTGGCCGGCGCCGGTCTCCGAGCGGTCCGGGTCTCCCGACGGTGCCTCGAGCCGCCCATCGAAGAACCGGATCGCGTCGTAGACCGGGCCGAAGCCGGCGAGCGGCAGGCCCTCGCTCGAGCGGGCGGAGATCAGGAAGTCGTTCAACCGGCGCGCCCGGAGGTTGGGATCGGTCTCGACCGCGCGCGCGAGGGCTTCGACGCCGAACGGCTCGATCGGCAGCCGCAGCGCTCGGCAGAGATCGCGCGCGACCGCGGTCGGAACGGGATCCCACGAGAGGGCGACCGCACCGGCGAGGCGGCGCAAGGGAGCCGGATCCCGTTGCGCCGCCGGCCGCTTCTCCTCGATCGGCCGACCGGCGAGGAAGTCGAGCAACGCGGCCGGGCGAAGCACGCGGAGCCCGTACGTCTCGAGGGTCGCCGCGAGATCGACGCGCTCGTCGTCGTGCTCGTGTCCGACGTCGACGAACGCGAGGTGCGGCCACTCGGCCAGCTCCTTCAGTAGACGTTCCGTGCGCCGGCGGCGGTTTCCCGCCAGCGCTCGCGCGATGCCACGGCCGTCCGTGAACACGGCCACGATGGCGCCCCCGCGCATCCCTTCGAGGTTCGACACCACGGCCTCGTGGTGCGCGCCGAAGTGAAGCCGCTCGGGGACGCCGACGAAACGGGCCCGCTCGAACGGCAAGCCGACCTGGCGAAGACTCGACCCGACGTCGTCGGCGAAGGCGGCCACGTCGCCGCGCGCCGACGCGGACTGGTCGAGCCAGAACCAGACCTCGCGACCGCTCACGCGCGGCTTGCGGACGACGACCGGCAACCCCGCCTGGCGCGCGGTCTCGCGCACGGTGCGGGCAAGGTCGAGACGAAGGCTCGGCACGTCGTGGACGTAGCGGTCGATCCCGAAGACGATCCGCGAGCGCTGGGCCGGGGAGAGGAACGCGTCGTCCTCGGGTTCGAGCCACGGCTCCCACTCCGGGCTCCCCGGCACGGGTGGATCGACCGGGGGCGGCAGCCGCCGATCGAGACGCTCGCGTCGCAGCAGCAGGAGCCCGACGACGATCGGGAGCATGGCGACGAGAAGGCAGCTCCACGGGATGGGACGGGAACCCGGCTCGAGGACGCGGCAGGCCGGGAGGTTCTCGAGATCCTGCGGTCGAACCAGGAAGCCCGGACGTCGTGGCAGCACCAGGTCGCCGGAGGCGATCTCCTCCGGGCGTTCGCCGAACGGCTCGACGTCGGACTTTGCGGGAGCGGCCCCGGGGGAAGGCTCACCGGCAGGCCGAGGCAGTAGTGCGATGACCGCGCAAGAGGACGCGAGAGCGACGGCGAGGAGCCGGCGCGAGGGAAACCAACGCGGACGCGGATCACGGGGCGCGGTTGGGCCCGGAAACAGTGGCCCGGTCGACCCGGCAACGCTCGGCGCGAGCGGCTCCGGTGGCGCCGGTTGCTCGGCGTGCGTGGCAAGCACGTCCCACCAGGTCTCGAACGCAAGGTCGAGCTTCGCACGCTGCTCGGGCCGGGTCAGCACGACGCTCGCGAACAACTCGCGAAGCTGATCCTTCGACAGGCTCGGCCCGGCCTCGAGGATGGTCGCGATCCGGTCGACCTCCAATGGGCCGACGGGAAGGCCGCGGCGGCGCAGGTCGAGGAGGAACCCGCCGAGCCCGTGTGCGTTCAAGCCCTCGCCACCCGCTTCAAGTCGTCGAAGTCCTTCACGAGCGCGTGGAGACCGGGCAGCTCGCTGATCCGCGCTCGTTCGATCGTCTCCTTCGACTCCCCGGCCAGGCCCAGCACCGACAGCCAGACCAAGAGCTCGGCGGTCGACGGCGCCTTCCGCAGACCGTCGAGCGCACGCACCTCCCCGAACCGGCGCAGCGCGGCCGCGAGCATCGCATCGTCGAGGGACGGGAAGCGCTGCTTCCGGTGCGCTTCGACCGCGTCCCGGAGCAGCTCGTCGGTGAGGTCGATGTGATGGAAGATGCAGCGACGGAGGAACGGTTCCGGCAACCGGCGTTCGACGTTGCTGGTGATGACGGTGATCGGAGGCCGGTTCGCCCGGTAGGTGACCGGCGTGCCGGTGAACGGATGCTCGAAGGAGTGCTGGTCGAGCTCCCTCAGCAGGTCGTTCGGGAAGTCGCGCGGCGCCTTGTCGATCTCATCGATCAGCAGCACGGAGGGTTCGTCGTGCTCGAACGCGCGCCACAGCGCCCGCTTGCGGAGGAAGTCATCGCGCGTCTTCCTGCGCTCCGTCTCGTCCTTGTCGTGCGCGGTTCGCAGGTATCCGACCGCGTCGAACTCGTACCGGAGGTCCTCGGCCTGCGCCTGCGAGGTGACCTGGTAGGGAAAGACCTCGATGCCGAAGTACCAGCCGATGTAGTACGCGACCTGCGTCTTGCCCGTGCCCGGCTCGCCGGTGAGGAGGAGCGGCGCGCCGACGTTCAGCGCCGTGTTGATCGCGACGAGCAGCTTCTCGCCGGGCCGGAATCGCTCCGCGGACTCCGTCAGATCGAACTGCGAGCGCGGCACGTCGCGTTGGCGCAGGCGTTCCCTCGCGGCGCCGGGCTCGTGCGCGCCGCCGGTCATCCGAACGAGATGGAAATCGTGGTCGGTCATTCCGTCGCATTCCTCGCCGCGTCGTGGTTCGAAGGAGCCTGGGCGCGGAGCTCGTCCGCGATGGTGTACCAGCTCTCTCGATGCGCTCGCTCGATCCACTCGGCGGTCTCGTCGAAGTCGCCGCGCGCGCGCTCATGGAGGAGCGCCGGGAACTCGCCGCGAAGGTCCGGCGGACAGTTCGAGTCGGGCTCGTCGATGAACTCGATGAGGTCGCCGAGCGGCACCCGATCGAGGTGATCGAGCGGGAGGTACAAGAAGTGCTCCTTGCGGAAGCGTTGGTCCGCCCGGAGCGCGTCGACGTGGCGGTCGAGGTCGGCGTCGGGCGCCTCGAGCTGAAGCAGAGCGACCACGCGGACGTTGGTGCCCAAGGCGGCGTCGAGATGCGCCGTGCAGAACTCGAGCCACGCGTCGAGGCTCTCCTTGGTCGGAATCGAGCCATGACGACCACCGCGGATGCCAAAGGCGAGCACGACGACGTGACACACGTCGTTCGACATCTCGTCCGCGCCGAGCTGGCGGCGGATCTCGCCGGCCAGCGAGAGCTCCGCCGGCATCCGCAGGACACGCCGCACCTCGGTGGCGACGTCGTCGACCGAGAACGAAGCAGCGGAAGGAAGGAGGACGTGCTTCAGCACGAGGTTCCATTCCTCGGGCGCGTGTTCACGGAGGTCCGCGTAGAGCTGACGGTGGAACAGGTCGACGCGGTTCCCGTGCCCACCCCGCGCGATGACGCTGCACGATCGGCGCGGCGTGCCATGCTGGAACAGCTTCTGGACCTCGCGCTGCATCCTCGTCTTCTGCGCCACCCGGTCGAGCCGCAGTCGCACGAGACGCCCGACCGCGGGCTCGCGCCGCTGGAACTGGAAGCGCCGGCGCGCGGAGAACACCTGCGTGGGCACGTTCGCGTGCCGATGGGCCGTGACGATCGGATCGGGATCGCGGCCGGCCAGGAAGTCGTTCCACCACGCGATGCGCGCGGACCGGAGCGCCTCGCGCTGGTCGGCCGTCCCCGCTTGCGCGACGACGAGAGGGACGGTACCCGGGATCGCCGACGGCGGGATCGATGCCGCATCGCCGGAAGGAAACCGAAGATTGAGGAGCACGACCGAGGGACCGCACGCGAGGAGATCCGCGATGGGTCGTGCGTCGGGCTGCCCGTGCTCATCGGCCAGCATCACTCGCACCTCGCCGTCGTGGTGGATGGCGCGACCGGCGTACACGAGCACGACGGGACGGCCGGCGGCCGCCTCGTCGGCGCGTGTCGGCCATCGATGCAGGACGGTGGGGTGATCGGGCGACCGCGGGAACGTCCGGTCCCAAACCTCGACGAACTCTCTCGCCGTGGCCCGGCCCGAAACGCCTGCGTGCGCGTCGTCATCGAAGAGCAAGAGCGCCGCGTTGGGAAGCTCGATCTCCTCGACGCCCCGAGTCTCCTTCGAACGGCAGAGCTCGATGGTCCAACCGTATTTCCAGAGCGGGCGCCCGTTCCAGGTCGCCCAGGTCCACGGCAAGCGGGCGATCTCTGGAGGATCGGTCACCAACTGGATGCGGAGCGGCCCATCGGCGGGAGTCGGGGCCGGACCGAGAGGGGCGCCGAACGCCGCCGCGAGGGCGCGCTCGCCGGCGTGTCGAGCCGCGGGCGGCTCGGTCGGGAAGAGGAGCGGCCACAGGAGATCCACACGGGTCGGAGGGGGAAGCGCGCACGGCGCCCGATGCTCCGCGACGCGCTCGCGCACGTGGTAGTCGCGATGCAAGTCGCTCCCGCGCCGGGACAGCGCCACGGTCAAGATCGGAACGTCGCTTCGATCGAACTCCGGAGACGGCGCGTGCTCGCGCATCGCTTCGAGGAGACGCTCTACGGCCGCCGTGAACGCGGCATCGCGGCCGCTCTCCGGCAGCGATGCGATCGGCGCCTTCGGGTCGTTCAACGCCAGGATCGGCGAGAAGGCCAGGTCGCTCGACAAGCGCCGGTGCCCACAGTCGCGCAAGTAGAGAGGCAGCACGAGCAGGCCGCGCTCTTTTCGCGCGCGCAGGATCTCGGGCAGCTCATCCCGCATGACGTACTCGCTGGCCAGGAAGTCCGGCGAGACGACGAGCACCGCGGCCGCGCAGCGCTTCAGCTCCTCCTGGATCTCCTCGTGGAACTCCTGCCCCGCCGTCATCGCTCGGTCGTCGACCCACGGGATCAACCCCAGGTGCTCGACCGGCTTCAGGTGCTTCAGGAACTCATCGACCAGCGCCGCGTCCCGGCGGCAGTAGCTGATGAAGATCGACCTCATGATTCCTCCCCCGGTGCCGTGCGACGTTCCTTCGGTCTCTCTGCCAGCGCCTCCGCGTCGCGCGCAACATACCACGCGGCAACCACCAACAGGACGACGAGCGGCGCCGTCCACGCGAGCGATCGTGCGACGATCGGGACGACGAGCGCTCCGACCAGGATGAAGGCGACGAGCCCGGCCGGAACGGGACGCAGCGCGTCGAGGCGCGGGGAGACGCGCATCTTCGCGATCGCGCCGAGCCGCGAGATCAGACTGCGCAGCCGCGGGTCCGCGGCGCCCCGAGGACTCGAACGAAGGTCCGGCCCGTGGCCCGCCCATCCCAGCGCGACCAGCTCGTCGGGCGCGATCTCGCGCAGGACCGCGGCCGCGACGGCCTGGCGCTCGCCGAGATCGCCGGACGCGGACGTGTCGCGCAGGAGTTCCAGGAACGGCTCGGGCGAGGGGCGATCGGCTTCGTCGACGCACTCGCGAACGAGATCCGCCTCCTCGACGAACACGCGATGCTTCGCCAGCTCGCGGAAGAACGGCGCGAACCACGCGCCGTCCGCGAGGAACAGGAGAACCACTTCGCGCCACCAACCACCGCCGAAGCGTTCGGCGAGCCATCGCAGCACGTCCGGATCCTCGGCCGCTCGATCGCGCAGCTCGAGCGCGGCGAGGTACTCCTGGAACCCGAGGTGCATGAATCCGTACTGGTCGTCGGGCCCGCGGGTCAGCAGTCCGCTCTGGTCGAGGATCGTCTGGAGGAACTGCTCGGGCGGCTCGCCGGTCTTGCGCGCATGCGCGGCGCCGAGATGAGGCACGAGCTCGGCCGCGGTGGCGCGGACGCGCCCCTCCTGGTGCATCCAGAGGGCGAGCGGCTTCAGGACGTTGCGCGCGTCGGCCGCGGTGAACGGGACGTCGAACCCCTGAGCGCGCCGCCACCCCTCGAGGATCACGTCGATGCAGGTGTCGTAGAGCACGGCGCGCTTCTTCGACAGCTCGCCGCGGTCGCGGTGGACGAGGCAGATCGCGGTCAAGAGCAGCGGATTGCGGGTCAGCTCGTAGACGCGCGCGACGCGGACGTCGGCCCGGCCGAGGAGCTCGATCAAGTCGGCGGCACGCTGCTCGCCGCGCGCGCGGCCCTGCTCCTCTTCCTTCGCGAGCCCTCCCTCGACGATCCGGTACCAGTTCCGCACGAACGTCTCGGCCTGCGCCTTCGTCAGCGGCCGGAGCTGGAGCTCGAGGAAGCGTCCGTCGAGGCGGACCTCTTTCGTGTAGCCGGCGTAGCGGCACGTGACCACGCACCGCGCGTCGGGACGCGCGTCGAGCAGCCTCTCGATCCAGCGCGTCGCGTCGCGCCGCGCGCCCTCGTCGAAGATCTCGTCGAGTCCGTCGAGAAGGAAGAGGAGGGATGGGTGCATCAGCAGGCCGTCGACGAAGCCCTCGTCGATCGAAGGCAGCTCGCGGCCGAACGTGCGCAGCACGAACGAGCGCAGGTCGTCTTCGCCGCTCTTCAGCGCGCGCAGCGGCAAGAAGAGCGGCACCGTGCCCGCGGCGAGCCCGAGCGACGAGCCGCCCTTCTCGACGATCCAGAGCAGGAGGCGCTTCAGGTGCGTCGTCTTGCCCGACCCCGGGTCGCCGAGCAGGACCAGACCGCGCCGCTTGCGCGAGAGGTCGCCCCGCCAGAACGCCTCGGTCAGCGGGAGCTCGTGCGAGCGTTCGGCGAGCCGCGCCTCGGCCTCGAGCGCGTTCCCCAGCGCGTCGCCCGGCTCGCGGGCCACGAGCGCATGGAGCGGCACGAACAGGTCCTCGAGCCGGATCGAGACGTTCATGGGCCGCCCGAAGCCCGCGAGCGGGACGGAGCCGTAGAGGCTGGTCGCGCGGCGGCGGTAGTCGTCGAGGTCGCGCGCGAAGTCCGCGTCGGTCGCGGGAGACGGCGGTGCGCCGGGGAGAGCCTCGCGCGCGCGGCGCCACTCGCGCAGCGCCGACATCAGGGTCGTCCCCAGGGTCTCGAGCTCGTACTCGATCGCCCTGCCTTCGAACCGACGCTTCAGTGCTTGCAGTCTCTCGTGCTTCTCGAAGTCGGGGCCGTGGGTCGTCTGATCGTAGTCCGTCGTCGGATCGGCTTTCGTTCCTCGCTTCGGCACCAGCACGAGCGGAGCACGCGCCGCGTCGCAGGCCAGCTCCAACGTGGTTCGGTCATTGCGGGGCGCGGGGTCACCCAAACGAAAGCCGGCGATCACGACCGTGAGATCGGCCTCCTCGACCAGAGCTCGGCAGCGGTATGCGTCGACGGCTCCATCGGCGACGTCGACGTCGAGCGCGGTCATGCCCGCGGATTGGAGCGCACGCTCGACGTCTTGCCGGACGGACGCGGCGACGGCCGCCGGACAGACGACATAGGTGGTGTAGTTCGCTGCGCTCGAGCCCGTCACGGTTCTCGCCGCCACATCGGCGAGCCCGACGTTGGTCCGAGCGAACGCGAGGCTCGCGAGGAACGGTGAGTGTAGGACGACTCGGGCCTCCGACCGTTCGTGCAGCCCCGCAAACAGGCGATCCCGCCGGCCTGAGCCTCGAGCCGCTCCTGCAACGGCCGCGCGACCGCCTCGCGATCCTCGTTCGCGTAGGAGAGGAAGACGTCGTACTCGTAGGTCCTCTCGACCATGCACCTTCCCGGAGCCACGATCCGACCGCCCGGCGGTCGCCCTTGAGACTGGCTCATGCTAGAGCGTTCCGCCGGCGTCCGCGACCACCGCGGAGGCATCGAAGCACCTCGACGATGGGCGAGCCGGCGCCGTCCGGGGAGATCGTTCGCTCACGGTCCCGGCTCGGCGGCGCTCGCGGCGCGATCGCGGTCGAAGAGGATGCCGGCGTCGCTTCGTTCGTTCGCTTCGCCGCGTGCCACCGAGCCGAAGTCCGCGAGCGAGAGGACGCCGAGGCCGCGGAAGTCGGTCAGGTTCCGGCGCGGCGGAGCAACCGCGTCCTCCAGCTTCATCGGGTCGCCGTGGATCGAGTCGATTCGCGAATCCGAGTCGTCGCGCGACCGAACGAACCCCCGGACGGGTTCCCGCCGGGGCCGGCATCCGATCGTGCGCCGCACGCTCCGGCTCCGCCACGACCGGATCGAGCCGCGCCAGAGCGCGTTCGCGTGCCTGCCGGCGCAAATGGTGCGGGAGATGTACCGATGGCCCGGCGAGAAGCGGCCGGACGTGGGCGGTTCGTGGCCTCGCGCGGGGGCGATATTGCCGGGGGTGGGTGGTGACGCGGCACGGGCGTGCCGGGGGGCGGCGGATTCGAGCCAGTCCGTGCCGAGCGTGCCGCGAAAAAGCCATAACTCAAAGCTCGAAGATCGATGGTCTATCCCGAGATGGGGGCGGACACGGCGAGCCGGAAACCCAGGAAGAAACACCGGTTGTCCGGGAGGTCCCTGACCCGGTACGCCGACCGGAGCCTCCCGGCGGTGCACCTGAACGACCCGCCGCGGATCACACGGTTCTCGCCGGCCGGGCCGGCGGCGTCGGCGCACCACTCCCAGACGTTTCCGTGCATGTCGAAGAGCCCGAACGGGTTCGCCGGCTTCTCGCCGACCGGATGTGTCGTCCCTTCGGAGTTCTTGTCGAACCACGCGTACCGCTCCAGGTCGCTCGCGTCGTCGCCGAACCAGTACTGTGTCTTCGTCCCCGCTCGGCAGGCGTACTCCCACTCCTCCTCGGTCGGCAGACGCCCTGCCTCGCTCTGGAGCCCCTTTCCCGCCCACGCGCAGAACTTCACCGCGTCGTGCCACTTCACGCCGACCACGGGCTGGCGCGGTTGGTTGAAGCGCCGGTCCCCCCAGTACCGAGGTTCCACCGCGTCCGCGTCCGCGTCCGCGAGGAAGCGGCCATATTCCTCGTTCGTGATCGCGTACTTGCCCAGCCAGAACCCGCGGCTCGTCAGGGTCCGACCCTCGACCTCGAGCGTCCCCGGGGGGATCCAGACGAGCTCGATCCCGCGCACCGTCCGCGGCTTCGTCTTCGTCGTCGCCGCACGCTCCGGCCGCGCGTCCGGCTCGCACCAGCCGAGCGCGGCGAGCGTGTCGGGCGCGATCGTGCGCAGGGCGGCGGCGGCGCCGGCCCGGCGCGCGGCGAGGAACGCTCGCTCCTCGTCTCCCGCCGGCTCGGGCTCCCGCGCGGGGGCGAGCACCTCCACGAACGCGTCGGGGGACGGGCGGTCGGTGTCGGTGATGCACTCCTGGACGAGGTCGGCGTGCTCGACGAACGCGCGGTGCTTCACCAGCTCGCGGAAAAACGGCGTGAACCACGCGCCGTCGGCGAGGAACAGCAGCGTCACCTCGCGCCACCAACCATCGCCGAAGCGCTCGGCGAGCTCGGTCAGGACCGCCGGATCCGCGACCGCGCGATCGCGCAGCTCGAGCGCGGCGAGATACTCCTGGAACCCAAGGTGCATGAACCCGTACTGCTCGCCCGACCATCCGGTCAGCAGTCCGCTCTGGTCGCGGATCGTCCGCAGGAACTGCTCGGGGCTCTCGTCGATCTTCTTGTGCCGCAGCTCGGGGGCGAGCAACGGCGCCAGCTCGGCCGCGGTCGCGCGGAGCCGGTCCTCCTCTCGATGCATCCAGCCGGCGAGAGGCTTCAGCACCGCGCGCGCATCCGCGGCGGTGAACGTCACGTGACCTCCCTGCGACCGCCGCCAGCCCTCCAACAGGACGTTCACGCACGCGTCGTAGAGGGCGGCGCGCTTCCGCGGCAGCCCGCCGCGGTCGCGGTGCACGATGCAGATGGCGGTGAGCAGCAACGGATTGCGGGTCAAGGCGAAGACCTGCGCGGCGCCGCGGACGTCGGCCCGGCCGAGAAGCTCGATCAAGTCGCCGGCGCGCTGCTCGCCGCGCGCGCGGCCCTGCTCCTCGTCCTTCGCGAGCCCTTCCTCGACGATCCGGTACCAGTTCCGCACGAACGTCTCGGCCTGCGCCTTCGTCAGCGGCTGGAGCTCGAGCTCGAGGAAGCGACCGTCGAGGCGGACCTCTCTCGTGTAGCCGGCGTAGCGGCAGGTGACCGCGAACCGCGCGTCGGGATGCGCGCCGAGCAGCCGCTCGATCCAACGCGTCGCGTCGCGCCGCGCGCCCTCGTCGAAGATCTCGTCGAGTCCGTCGAGCAGGAAGAGGAGGGATGGGTGCCTCAGCAGGCCGTCGACGAAGCCCTCGTCGATCGAGAGCAGCTCGCGGCGGAACGTGCGCAGCACGAACGAGCGCAGGTCGTCCTCGCCGCTCTTCAGCGCGCGCAGCGGCAGGAAGAGCGGCACCGTGCCCGCGTCGAGACCGAGCGACGGGCCGCCCTTCTCGACGATCCAGAGCAGGAGGCGCTTCAGGTGCGTCGTCTTGCCCGACCCCGGGTCGCCGAGCAGGACCAGCCCGCGGCGCCCGCGCGCGGCGTCGCCCTTCCAGAACGCCTCGGTCAGCGCGACCTCGTCGGTTCGCCCCTCGAACCGCTCCGCGGCCTCGCCCGCGTTCCACACCGCGTCGTCGCGCTCGTGCGCGACGCGCGCGTGGAGCGGGACGAACAGGTCCTCGAGCCGGACCTCGACGGCGAGCGGGTTGCCGAAGCCGGCGAGGGGGATCGTTCCGTACGTGTTGGCGACGCGGCGGCGGTAGTCGTCGAGGTCGCGCGCAAAGCCGGGCGGCATCGCGGCCGGCGCGGCGGCCGCCGGGTTCGGATCGCGCGGCTTGCGCCACGCGCGCAGCGCCGCGGCGAGGGTCGACCCCAACGTCGCGGGCTCGTACGCGATCGACGCCTCCTCGACGCGGCGCTTCAGCTTACGCAGCCGCGCCTGCCTCGCGTCGTCCGGCCCGTCCGGACCCTGGTCGTACGCCGTCTCCGGATCGACGACCGTCCCCTTCCTCGGCAGCGGGACGAGCCGTTCCACCGCGCCCGGCGCGTCGCACGCGAGCTCGAGGGTCGATCGCCCCTCGTCCTCGGACGCCGGATCGCCGTAGCGGAAGGCGAGGATCGCCACGGTGAGATCGGCCGCTCGCATGAGCTCCCGGCCGCGGGCCACGCCGACGCCACCATCCGCCGGGTCGATCGCGAGCGCCTTCATCTCCGCCGCCGCCAGCGCCTCCTCGACGTCACGACGAACCTTCGCGTCACGCGCCGCGGGGCAGACGACGTAGACCGTGTAGGTCGGGACGCGAACGCGCGCAACGATCCCGCTGACGATCGCGTCGAGCCCGTCGCTGAACCGCGCGCAGACCATCCCCGACAAGAGCGGCGACTTCCCCTCGAGCTCGCCGGGCTCGAGGCCGTGGAGCAACGGCACCAGACGCGTCCGCCCCACCGCGACGATCGCGTCCTTCTCCGCGCTCGTCCACATCTTCTCGAAGTAGCGCGGGCTGAGCACCATCACGAACAACCGCGACCCGAGCAGGCCGCCATCGATGGCCGTCGCCAGGCCGATCCCCGGTCGCATCCGATCCTGATCGAACCAGACGCGGATCCCCGCGGCCTCGAGCCGCTCCTTCAGCGGCCCCGCCACCACGTCGCGATCCTCGCTCGCGTACGAGAGGAAGACGTCGTACTCGTAGGTGCTTTCGACCATGGGCTTTCCCGGAGACACGACCCTGCGCATGGTAGCGCCTCCCCGCGGCGGCGTGCCCGCGCAGTACGGTTCGCAGGACGCTGGCGATGCGTGGCGTTCCGCGAACGTGCCTGCGCTCTCGCGGAGCAAGCCCCGAGAACCGGGCCCGCTCCGCGAACGCTCGATCCCCACCGCCAATCCCGATTTCCCTGTCGCCCGTCGCCCCTCGATCCGGCGTCCTACTCCGAACCTGCTCCATTCGCACCTCCGAGGACGATCGATGCTCACCTTCCCCCTCGCCGCGGCGCTCCTGCTCGCGCCGGCGGATCCGATCTGTCAGACCGACCTGGGGTTCCAGGGTCCGGGCACCGCCTCCCTGTCGATCTGCGGCGACCTGCTCGACGGTCCGGCGAAGATGGCGACGCTCGCGATCGCGGGTGGCACGCCGTCGACGCCGCAGCTCCTCTTCGTCGGCCTCCTGAACGCGCCGACGCCGCTTGCGGGCGGAACGTTGGTGCCGTTCCCGCCGGCGTTCTCGGTGGCGGGGCTCATCACCGACGCAACGGGATCGCTGGCCGTGCCGGTCTCCGGCGTGCCGATCGCGGCGCTGCCGATCTACGTGCAGAGCGTAGGGCTCCTCCCCACGCCCGAGTTCTCGAACGCGCTCGAGGTGATCGCCGGCGCGACGGCGCTCCCCCACGCGGAATCGTTCGACGGTCCCAACGGAGCGGACTGGCCGTTCCCATGGACGCCCGTCGCGACCGGGCTGATCGACGTCGACCTCGACGGCGGCCGCGCGCGCTTCAGCGCGGGGCCGAACGTCGTCGGCCGCGTGGTGCTGCCGGGCTTCTCGGCCACCGACGTCGACGTGACGGTCACGGTCGAGTTCGAGACGTTCTTCGACCAGGGGTTCGGCTTCTACGCACGGCAGAACGGCGGCTGGCTGCAGCAGACGCCGACGTTCGGCCAGGGCTACGCCGTCTTCCTCCACGGCGACTGGCCCGGCTACGGCCCGTCGACCCTCGGCCTGTGGCGGGAGCGGAACGGCGTCGAGGAGCTGCTCGCCACGCAGCCCGCGCCGTTCGGCGCCGGCGCGGGCGGAACGCCCTACCGCATCCGCTTCCAGGTCGAGCAGACCAGCCCCACCGCCACCACCCTGCGCGCGAAGACGTGGGTCGAAGGCGCGCCCGAGCCGCCCGCGTGGGGCGTCGAATTCACCGACGCCACGCCGAGCCTGCAGAACACGCCCGGCAGCTTCGCGGCCGACGTCTACAACTTCCATGGCTCCGCGCGCGCGTGGATGGACGACCTCGCGATCACCGCGCTCCCGTAAGGCGTCGCGCGGGAGGCGATGCGGGAGGTCCGACCTCCCGTCCGACGTCTCGGAGAACAGGCGCCACGCCGGCTTCCCGCGCGACATCGGGCCGGTCGAGCCCGGACCCGTCATCCCTAAGATCTCCTGCGAGCTTGGGTTGCGCTTGTCATGCTGGCAAGGCAGAACCTTTTACCTTAGAGGTCGAGCCCGGGCCGGCCCGGGCGGTCGCGGCGACCCGAACGTGCGCGCCGACCCGAGCCACGGCGTCGCCTCCGAATCCTCCACGCTTCCTCGCCATCCTCCCCGTCGCTCGATACGCTCGGGCCGAACGTCCGACGGGAGACTGTACCCATGACCAGCCAGGGACCCGTGGAAGTCTACGTGGGCCGCAACGCGTCGGACGCCGCGGCGGCGCTCGCCATGCTGCGCGCGGAGGGGATCGAAGGACGGATCGTCGGCGAGAACCTGCAGACCGCGGCGGGCGACCTCGGGATCTCGTACAACGCGCTCCCGCGGATCTGGGTCGTGGCCGAGCACGCCGCGCGGGCACGGGAGCTGATCGCCCGCCACGAGGAAGAGGCGCGTGAGCGGGACTCCGAGCCGGCCGGCGATCCGTGGACGTGCCCCAAGTGCGGCGAAACCGTCGAGGCGGACTTCGACCTCTGCTGGAACTGCCAGACCGAGCGTCCGTAGTCGACGCGTCTCCCCGCGCCGTCACCCTTCCTCGATCATCCGCACCAACCGATCGACCGCCTCGTCGGCGAACGCGGGGTCCTCGGCGTGGAGGTCGCGCGCTCGGTGCCGCCAGGGCAGAGAACCTGGGGCAGGCCGAAGCGGCCCGCGAACGTCGTCGGAGATCTCGCCGAGCGCGTCGTCGAAGACGGCGCCGATGAGGCCGTCCTTCATCATCTGCTCCATCGCGCAACCGCCCGAGCCGACGGCGTGGAAGACGATCACCTCGTAGCCGCGCTCGCGGAAGCGCTCGACGGCCCGCGTGGCGCCGTTGGTCAGAACGCCGAGGTTCGTCATGCCGATCACGGGACGATCGCTTCGCGCGGGTTCGATTGGCTGCGCGGCGTGCGCCGGCGCGGAACGGGCAGCGGTCGGGACAGGCTCCACGAGGGCGGCGAACGTGCAGACGAGGAGACGTCCAACGGACGGCGACACGCGAAATCCCTCGGCGCTCGAGATAGCATGGACCAGAAGTGCGGATGGCGAAGGATGCCAAACGGGCGAGTCCGGGATCGTGCTCGGACGGAGTGACGCGATGATCAAGCGCTTCTACGTGAACAACGTGTCGTGCCTGGTGAACTTCGAGTTCAGGCCAGGGCGGCTTTCCCTGCTGCTCGGCGAGAACGGATCGGGCAAGACCACAGCCCTCCGGACGCTCTCGGCGGTGCGGGATTTCGTCATCGGCAAACACGACGTCGACCGCCTCTTTCCGCGACGTACGTTGACGCGTTGGCAGTCGGCCTTCACGCAGACCTTCGAGCTCGAACTGGACGGCGAGTACGGAAGTTACAGGTACCGTCTCGAAGTCGACCACGATAAGGACGTGAACCGGCGGCGCGTCGCGCGCGAGTCCTTGACCTTGGACGGTTTTCCTCTCTACGAGAGCCGGAAGGGCGAAGCGCAGCTGTTCAAGGATAGCTACGACGCAGGTCCGAAGGTCGTGATCAACTGGAGTCGATCCGGCGTCGGCGAACTCAACGAGTATCCGACGAACAAGAAACTCACGTGGTTCAAGGAGCGAATGCGGCGGCTCTACGTGCTGTCGATCGATCCGGTCGGAATGCAGGCTGTGAGTTCCGGCGAGAGCGACGATCTCGATCCAAGAATGGAGAACTTCGTCTCGTGGTACCGCTCGCGCTTGGGGGCGGATCCTGCGGCGGCAAGCCGATTCTTCGACAGTCTCTCCCAGGTCCTACCGGGTTTCCGTCAGCTCGTCCTCAAAGGAGGAACGAGAGATGACAAGCTGATGCAGGTAGAGTTCGAGGCCGACCAGCAGACGCGTCCTGGGCAATCGTCCTTGCCCTTCGATTTCAACGAGGTCTCCGATGGGCAGAGGAGCCTGATCGCCCTTTACTCCCTGATTCACTTCATTCCGGAAGATGCGACGATCTGCATCGACGAGCCGGACAACTTCGTTGCGCTGCGCGAGATCCAGCCGTGGCTCCACGAGGTCGTGGACCGTACCTCCGGGTCCAGGAGCCAGTTCCTTCTCGTATCCCATCACCCTGAACTCGTGAACTACCTTGCGCGGTCCAATGGTTTGCTCTTTGGTCGAGCGAACTCCGGCTGCCCTGTCCTCGTCAGAGGAATCGAGGAGGAGGACCTCAAGGGTCTCGATTTCGCCGAGACAATGGCCCGAGGCTGGCAGGGTGCCTAGACAGCCGGTGGAGTTCATCGTCCTTTGTGAGGACATCGCACACGGGAGCTTCGTGCGCGGATATGTAAAGCGCAGATTCGGAGCCAAGGCTTGCCACGGCGTACGCGTGATCAAGTGCAATGGAGGCGCAGGCGATGACTTCGTGCGCAGGAGGTACCCGACGGAGCTGATTGCCAACCGCCGCCGCGCAAGTTCCGCGCTGATCGTCGTCCTCGATGCCGACAGTCTGGAACTCGAAAAACGGCTTCGTCAACTCCGTGATGTCCTCGAGCACGCTAGGGTCCCTCCGCCAGGCGGTGACGAGCGTGTCTGCATCCTCGTCCCTCGAAGGAACATCGAGACCTGGATCGCGTACCTCGTGAAGCAGCTCCCTGTCGATGAAGTGACGGATTACAAGGATCCGGAGACCGGCCCCTTGGCGCGGCGTGCCGGAGAGCTCCTTGCCGAGAATCCCAAGCAAGACTTGCCGGCAGGGGCTCCGCCCTCCCTCGAGAGGGGGAGAATCGAACTGCGTGCGAGCGCACGCACGACTCCGAAGCGCCGGGGACGAAGCGCCGCTGCTACGTCGGCATGGACAACTACACAGCCGGACGCGAGCGCGGGAAGCTCCTGAAGGAGGCAATGCCCGACGGCGGCTCGGACCTGCTGTTCATGGGGCGAAGCGCGTGCAATGCCGTCGTCACCGATCCGTCTGTCGTACAGGCGATCCTCGTCTGCCTCGGGTTGGACCCCGAGCCTACCGTCCGCGCCGAGGCGAGAGCGCCGCCCCAAGAGCTTTTCGCGACCTGAACGGTCGGCCGTGCTCACCGCACCCTTCCCCGACTTCCCCCAACCGAGGCCCATCCCAGAGTCTCGGGTGAGTCCGCCGTCTCGCCCGCTTCCGAAATCCACCGGACTCGCTCTTCACGCGCTTCGATCACGCCCGGACCCGACGATCGACACCCCCCCCCGCGCCGTCACCCTTCCTCGATCATCCGCACCAACCGATCGACCGCCTCGTCGACGAACGCGGGGTCCTCGGCGTGGAGGTCGCGCTCGACGACCTCGATCGTCGCGGGGAGCGCGGCCTTCAGGCGCGCGAAGAACGCTCGGTCGCCGCCGGCGTCGTGGAGCGGGTTGCCCTTGCCGGTGTAGCGGCTCGTGCCGCGGAGCGGGAGCATCATCACCGCGTTCGACGCCGTGCTCGCGAGGCGGCGGCCGATCGCGTCGGCGACCTGGCCGAGTTCGTCCTCGTTCAAGCGCGGCGCGAAGATGATCGGGTTGTGGAAGACGTAGAGGTGGTCGCGGTAGGGCTCGGGCACGACGTTGGGCGGGTCGACGATCAGGCCGATGTGCTCGGTGCCGCCGGGGCAGAGGACCTGGGGCAGGCCGAGGCGGCCCGCGACGGTGAGGCGTTCGGAACCGCCGGCGCGGAGGCCGCCGAAGACGTCGTCGGAGATCTCGCCGAGGGCGTAGTCGAAGACGGCGCCGATGAGGCCGTCCTTCATCATCTGCTCCATCGCGCGACCGCCCGAGCCGACGGCGTGGAAGACGATCACCTCGTAGCCGCGCTCGCGGAAGCGCTCGACGGCCCGCGTGGCGCCGTTGGTCAGCACGCCGAGGTTCGTCATGCCGATCACGGGACGATCGCTTCGCGCGGGTTCGATCGGCTGCGCGGCGTGCGCCATGCCGCACGCGGCTCCGGCCGCGTTGGCGAGGATCGCGCGCGTCAGCGGGTTCAGGCCGAGGAGGTCGCTGACCGAGAACATCATCGTGACGTCCTTGATCCCGACGAAGGCGGACGTATCGCCGGACGCGACGGTCGAGACCATCACCTTCGGAAACCCGTACGGCAACGCCTGCATCACGGCGGTGCAGTTGGACGTCCCCTGCGTGCCGCCGAGCCCGATGACGGCGTGGACGGTGGCGGCCGCGGCGCGCTCGCGGAGGATCCGCGTCGCGCCCGCGATCATCACCGGCGACGCCTGCTGGCGCGTCGGGTTCGCGAGGAGCGTGGCGAGCGTCGTCCCGCCCGCCGCGGCGACCTCCTCGCGCGACACGTCCGGCGCCGCCGCCGGCGCCCCGATGACGCCGACGTCGATCAGGCACGCACTCTCGCCCTGCGCCTCGATCCGCTCCTTCAAGTACGCCGCTTCCTCGCCCTTGGTGTCGAGCGTGGCGAGGACGGCGATCACGCGCCCGCTCATCGTTCGTGGAACCGGAGCGCGGCGAACTCGGTCGCGGCCGCGGTGACGGCGCGCTCGATCGGGATGCGCTCGGTGGAGGAGCCGGTCCAGAACCCGTGGCCCGACGTGTGGTCGAGCATGTACTGAACGTCCGCGGGCGCCTCCATCGCCGCGCCGTGTGCGACGAGGATGACGTCGGGATGGACGGCGCGCACCGCTCGATACGCCTCCTCGGTCCGCCGCGCCGTCTCCTCGATCCCCTCGCCCGAGTCGTATCCCTTGAGCCCGCCCTTCGTGGTCCCGGCGTGGAAGCAGAAGACGTCGGGACGCGCCTCCTTCGCGACCCTCGTGCTGTCCTCGAGGTCGAACGCGAGCGCGATCGTCACCATCTCCATCGCGCGCGCGAGCGCGAGCATCTCGACCTCGTGGTCGTACGTGATCCCCGCCGACGTCAGGACGCGGTAGATGTTGCTGTCCTTGTCGACGTAGCTGATCGACGGCCCGATGTTCGAGACCGACGCCACCCCCATCGACTTCAGCCGCTCGAGCACGGACCGCATGTCCTTCAACGGGTCGTTGGCGTTGATGCACGCGCAGACGAACGCGTCGCCTTTCAGCGCGGGAAGGACGTCCTGCTCGGTGGAATCGAGCGTCTGCTGGTTCGAGTCGAGGATCGGCCAGAGCATCGACATCGTCCCCATCCCGTTCGCCCGCAGGCGCGCGCCCGAGAACGTGTTCACGCAGTCGACTCCGGCGCGCTCGAGGAGCCGCGCCACGAGTCCGCTCCCCGCGCTGGCGATGAAGATGGGACGTCGCTCGTCGACCTTGCGGCGGAGCTTCCTCAGGATCTCTTCGCGGGAGGTGCGGGGCACGATCACGGCGTTCTCCAGCCCGGGTCCGACTCGACCGGCGATCGTACTCTCTCCGCGTTCCGCGTATACTGCCGCGCTGGCTCCCCGCGCTCGCTCCCGGGCGGGCGCGACGGATCCGCTCCCCATGACGAAATGACGAAATGACGAAATGACGAACTCGGAGGCATCATGCGAATCGGCACCTGGCTCCTTCCTCTCACCCTGACCTGGGCGCCGCTCGCCGCCGCGCAGCTCGACCTCACGCTGAACTCGACCGTCGACATCAGCGCGCTCGGCCACGTGGCGAGCGGCGGCGGCGCGTTCGACCCCACGACCGGCCACTTCTGGCTCTCCGACGCGGCGACGACCAACACCGTGTACGAGATCGATCCCCTGACCGGGGCCCTCTTCTCGTCCTTCAACGCCAACGTGATCCCCGGCATGAACTCCGGCCCCGACGGCGTGGCGCTCGATCCGGTGAGCGGGAACCTGTTCCTGTTCTCTCCCTTCGCGGAGGACGCGGGTGGCGTCGTCACGAAGTCCGGGTCGCTCGTCACGAACTTCGGCGCCTCGGGCGACGCGGGCGCGGCGGGATTCTCCGCGGCGGGTCAGCTCTACATCTTCGCCGACCCGGGGGCAGCGGGCGGGGACGGCAAGCTCCACGAGATCGACAAGATGACCGGCGCGTATCTCACGAGCGTGACGGTCGCCGGGCTCGCGAGCCGGATCGGCTCGATCGATTTCGATCCGTTCACCGGCAACGCGTTCCTCTTCAACACCGACCAGCAGCGGCTCCTCGAGGTCGACGTCCTGACCGGCGCCGTGCTCAGCACGACCGACATGACGCCGTTCGGGACGCCGACGAGCTTCGCCACCGCGTTCGCCTTCAACGCCGACGGCTCGCAGCTCTACCTGACCCGCGGCGTCCTCAGCGGCCACACGACGCTCTACGTCTTCGATCGCAAGGCCGGACCGTGGACCGACGTCGGGTGCGAGCTGGCCGGGACGGCGGGCCCGCCCGACCTCGACGCGACGGGATCGCTCCTCTTCGGATCGACGAACGTGATCGCCCTCTCGAACGCCGCCCCGAGCGCGCCGTGCCTGCTCGTCGCGTCCCTCGCGAGCACGCCGACCCCGTTCCTCGGCGGGACGCTCAAGCCGTTCCCGCCCGTGATCACGTTGAACCTGTCCACCGGCCCCGCCGGCTCGATCGTGCTCCCGTTCGTGATGCCGGCCGGCGTCCCCACCGGCACGCAGCTCTACGTCCAGTACGCGATCCAGGACGCGGGCGGGCCGCAGGGCGCGTCGCTGTCGAACGCCGTGCTCGGGACGACGCCGTGAAACGCTGACGAGCCGTCCCCCGCGCGGCGCCCGCGCGGGCGGCTCGGGCCAAGGCAGCTTGCGCAGCTCGATCTGGTGGATCTCGTTCGTCCCGCCGGGCTCCCACTGGATCATCCCGATCGTCGGCGGAGCAGGCGCGTAGTTCGTCACTTCCGTCCTGATCCAAACCCCTTGACCTCGTTCCAGAACGATTCGCCCGGCGGCAGGCTGCTGCTCGTCAAGAGGCCGCTCGCGCACAAGCACGACCTCTTCGATCACTCCTGGCCCTCGATTGACTGCAAACGCGAAGCGGAGGCGGTTGCTCCCGCCCGCGGCTCCCACCTTGGGATCGGTCGCGGTCGGGGCGCCCACGAGCTCCGCGTCGCTCGTCAGGTGCAGCGACATCGAGACCTTCTGCTTGGCCGACGAGTTCGCGGTGAGGACGGAGATCCAGAGGTTGTCGGCACCGGAGGGTGTGGCCGGACCGGCGGCGGAAGGCGGCGCCGGTCACCCGCGAGTGACCCCGTCACTCGCGCGCAACGTCGCCTCGTCCGCGACTTCGTGCGCGCGTGGCGTAGAATCCGGCTCCGCCGTCCTCGGAGGTTCGATCATGCGTCCCTTCCGTCTCCTCCTCGCTGCGCTCGCCCTCCTCCTCGCCGTGCCGCCGGGCTCGGCCTGCACCATCTTCTACGCGTTCGACGGCAAGCTCGCGCTCGGCGGCAACAACGAGGACTACACCGATCCCGACACGCGCGTGTGGTTCGTGCCCGGCGAGGGCGACCAGCACGGCCGCGTCTTCTTCGGGTTCTCGAACTTCTTCCCGCAGGGCGGCATGAACACGGCGGGGCTCTTCTACGACGGAGCCGCGACGGCCGAGCTGAAGATGGAGAAGCGCGCTGGACGCGATGAGTGTCCGCGCGACGTGCTCGATCGCATGCTCGCCACCTGCGCCGACGTCGACGCCGCGATCGCGTACCTCGACCGCTACGACATCCCGTTCATGGATCGCGCGATGATCTTCCTGGGCGACCGCTCCGGTCGATCCGCGATCTACGAGGGCGACGAAGTGATTCGGCGCGACGCGAGCGACCGGTACCAGGTCGTGACCAATTTCTATCAGTCGCGCCAGAGCGCGGGCGAGGCGCACTGCGGGCGGCTGCCGCGCGCCGAGACGGCGTTCGCGTCGTCGTTCGGGAAGAACCACGCCCTCTCGCTCAGCGTGATGCGCGACGTCATCATCGCCACGCACCAGTACGACGAGAAGTCGAAGGTCGCGACGCGCTACTCGAACGTCTACGACCTCGCGAACGGCGACGTCTACGTCTATCGGGAGCGCGACTTCGACCGCGCGTTGCGGTTTCGACTGACGACCGAGCTCGAGAAGGGCCGCCGTTCCCTCACCGTCGCCGAGCTCTTCGCCGGCGACGCGCCGACCACGAAGCCTCCGCTCATCGGCAACGCGAAGTGCCCGAAGTCGGGCCGGCCGGTGATCGAGGACGCGTTCTTCGAGAGCGATGGGACGCGCGTGAACTTCTGCGGCCACGACTGCGCGCGTGAGGGAGCGAAGGAGCCCAAGAAGTGGGTCCGGCGCGTACGCGCGGCGCGCTGAGACGCGAAGCCGGCGGCGTCCGCGAGGCACGCGGCGCCGCCGGCGTCTTTCGCCCGAACGAGGAACGGCACGCTGCGATCAGCCGAGCATGTCCTTCACGAGCTCCCGTTCGCCGACGAGCTCGTCGTTCGTGATCTTGATCTTCGCCGCGCTGAAGTCGTCGATCGGTTGGTTCTCGACCACCTCGTACGAACCCGGCGCCGTCGTGCGCACCGGCACCGACGCCCAGATCCCCTCGGCGAAGCCGTAGGCGCCGTCCGAACGGCACGCGATCGAGTGGAGCTCGGGGCCCGGGGTCGTGAGGCTGCGCACGTGATCGATCAGAGCGTTCGCGGCGGACATCGCGCTGCTCGCGCCCCGCGCGTCGATGATCGCCGCGCCGCGCTTGCCGACCGTGGGGAGGAAGCTCTTCTCGAGCCAGTCGGAGTCGGTGATCACCTCGGTCACCGGCCGCCCGCCGATCGTCGCGTTCTTGAAGTTCGCGTACATCGTCGGCGAGTGGTTGCCGTAGATCACGAGGTTCCTGACGTCGGTCACCGCCGCGCCGGCGCGCTGGGCGAGCTGCGTCATCGCACGGTTCTGGTCGAGCCGCGTCATCGCGGTGAAACGATCCGGCGAGAGGCGCTTCGCCTTGCTGGCCGCGATCATGCAGTTGGTGTTGCACGGGTTGCCGACCACGACGACGCGACAATCGGCCGCCGCGACCTCGTCGATGACCCGCCCCTGCCCGGTGAAGATCTTGCCGTTGTCCTTCAAGAGGTCAGCGCGCTCCATCCCCGGCCCGCGCGGCTTCGATCCGACGAGCACGCACCAGCTCGCGTCCGCGAACGCGTCCTCCTGCTTGGCGTGGAGCGACATGCCGCGGAGCAACGGGAACGCGCAGTCGTCGAGCTCCATCGCGACGCCGCGCAGCGCCTTCTGAGGACCCTCGGCCGGGATCTCCAGGAGCTTCAGGATGACCGGCTGGTCCTTGCCGAGCATTTCTCCGGCGGCAATGCGGGGCAGGAGGCTGTAGCCGATCTGGCCCGCCGCGCCGGTGACTGCGATCGTGACCGGGGCTTTCATGTCGTTTCCATTCGTGATTGGACGAGTCGTCTGCAAAGCGGGGGATCCTAGCAGACGGGACGACGGGCACGGAAGCTCCAGTCTCCAGGGCTCGAGCCGATGCACTTCCGCGGCGCCGGGTGGTCTCGTGGCCGAGTCGACTCGTCGCGCTCCCACTTCCCGGGTCCTCCGTGGCGCCTCGGACGGCTCCGCGCTTGACACCTTCGACCGCAAGCGGGATCCTCTCCCGCTTCGAACCACCTCGTCTCGTCAAGGGTCGCGCGACCGAACCGCGCGGCGATCCACCTATGGGCCGACTCGCCGGGAAGACGGCGTTCCTCACCGCCGCCGGACAGGGCATTGGCCGCGCGACGGCGGTCGCGTTCGCCGCGGAGGGCGCCGCCGTCGTGGCCACCGACGTCAACCAGAAGATGCTGGCCACGCTCGCGCAGGAGCACCCCTCCATCCGGACCGAGCTCCTCGACGTCACCGATGCCGACGCGGTCGCCGGCGCGGCCGAACGGCACCCGGACGTCGACGTCCTCTTCAACTGCGCGGGGTTCGTGCATCACGGCACGATCCTCGACTGCTCGGACGAGGACTACGCGTTCTCGTTCGACCTGAACGTGAAGGCGACGTTCCGCGTGACGCGGGCGTTCCTCCCCCTCTTGATCGCGCGCGGCGGCGGCAGCATCATCAACGTGTCGTCGGTCGCCTCGAGCTTGAAGGGTGCGCCGAACCGCTTCGTCTACGGCGCGACGAAGGCGGCGCTGATCGGCATGACGAAGTCGATCGCGGTCGACTTCGTGAAGCAGGGGATCCGCTGCAACGCGATCTGCCCCGGCACGGTGCAGTCCCCCTCGCTCGACGAACGGATCGCGGCGCAGGGCGATCCGGTGGTCGCGCGGGCCGCGTTCATCGCGCGCCAGCCCATGGGCCGCCTCGGCGACCCGACGGAGGTCGCGGCGCTCGCGGTCTACCTTGCATCCGACGAATCCGCCTACACGACCGGAACCACGCACGTCATCGACGGCGGATGGAGCATCTGATGAAGCTGATCCGTTTCGGACCTCCAGGGCTCGAGAAGCCGGGCCTCGTCGACGCGGAGGGCACGATCCGCGACCTCTCGGACGTCGTCGACGACGTCGGCTCGACCGCGATCTCGCGGGACGGCCTCGCGCGCCTGGCCGACGTCGACCCGAAGTCGCGCCCGGCGGTCGACCCCGCGACGCGCGTCGGCCCGTGCGTGGCGCGCACGTCGAAGTTCATCTGCATCGGCCTGAACTACGCCGACCACGCGGCCGAGTCGGGGATGGCGCTGCCGAGCGAACCGGTCCTGTTCATGAAGGCGACGAGCGCGATCGCCGGACCGAACGACGGGATCCTCATCCCGCGCGACGGCACGAAGGTCGACTGGGAGGTCGAGCTCGGGGTCGTCATCGGCGAGCGCGCCGGCTACGTCGAGGAGGACGAGGCGCTCGACTACGTCGCCGGCTACTGCGTGGTGAACGACCTCTCCGAGCGCGCGTTCCAGCTCGAGGGGACCGGTCAGTGGGTGAAGGGGAAGAGCTGCGACTCGTTCGGCCCGATCGGGCCGTGGCTCGTGACCAAGGACGAGATCCCGGACGTGCAGGACCTCGACATGTTCCTCGACGTCGACGGCGTGCGACGCCAGACGGGGAACACGAGGACGATGGTGTTCGGCGTCGCCGCGCTCGTGAGCTACGTCAGCCGCTTCATGACGCTCCTGCCCGGCGACGTCATCTCGACCGGCACCCCGCCCGGCGTCGGCCTCGGCTTCGATCCGCCGATCTACCTCGCGGCGGGCCAGGAAGTCCGCCTCGGCGTCGCCGGGCTCGGCGAGCAGCGCCAGCGCGTCATCGCGCAGGGCTGACCGCGCCGCCGCGGACCGACGATGACGCGCCTTCTGCGGCAATGCCCCCTCGCGCTCGGCCTCGCGGCGCTCCTCCTCGTCGTCGCGACGTGGACGATCCGAGCGATCGGGCCGAACGATTCGCCGGACGCGCGGGGGTCGGTCTTCCGCCACGACGAGACGACGTACGTCGGTCACGTCATCCGGTTCCTGAACGGGGACTGGGACGTCACGTACTTCACCAATCCGACGTTCGCGATGTACGTGCTCTACGGCGCGACGCAGCTCTGCGGGCGGCTGTCGGCCCTGGCCGGCGAGTGCGACGACTTCGAGCATTTCCGCGTGTCGGCGACGGTCGACGCGAGCATCGTGACCCGGATCGGCCGCGGGCTCACGCTCTGCCTCGCCGCGGCCAGTGTGCTCCTCCTCCTGCGCCTCGGCGCGAGGACGTTCTCCACGCCGGTCGGGGTGACGGCGGCCTTCGCGCTCGCGGTGAACGCGACCCACGCGAGCCGCAGCGTCCTCGCGGGAAACGAGATCCTGACCGTCTTCCTCGTGCTGGTCTTCCTCACCGCCGTCGCCGCCTACCTCGACGCGCCGTCCGTGACGCGTCACGCCCTCGCCGGCGCGCTGCTCGGCCTCGTCGCGGCGACGAAGTACAACGGGGGCATCCACGTGCTCACGCTCGGGGCGGCGTCGTGGCTCGCCGCGCGCGGGACGCCGCTCCGCGCGCGGACCGTCGGATTCGCGGTCGTGCCGCTCGCGTTCGTGCTCGCGTCTCCGACCGTCGTCCTCCGCTTCGACCGCTTCGTCGAAGAGTTCGCCGCCGTCGCCGGGTACCTGCCCGACGGTTACGTGGAGACCGACAACGCCCGCGGCGAGGTGGGATGGATCGCGTACGTCGCCTCGTTCCCGCGCGAGAACGACGGCCTCGCGTTCTCGCTGCTCGTCGCGCTCGGCGTGCTCGGTGGACTCGCGACGCTCGCCCGCGGCCGGTCCGCGGCGCGGTTCGCGTTCACGTTCGCGGTCGCCCCGATCGCCTGCTACGCGATCCTGGGCGCCAGCCATTTCAGCCGCATGCGCTTCCTCCTGCCGGTGACCCCGCTCTACCTCCTGCTCGGGGCGGCCGCGCTCGCCTTCGTCGTGCGAACGGCGCTCGCCCGGCTTCGGGTCGTGGATGGACGGGTCGTCGCGGTCGCGACCCTCGCGGTCGCGACCGCCATGCTCGCTCCCGCCGCTCCGAAGGCCCGCGCCGCCGCGCTCGAGCGGGCGCGGGCGACGGCGAGCGTCGCCGAGCTCCGCGACTGGGCCGCGACGAACCTCGAGCGCGATCGCCGTTACGTCGTGTTCCGTCCGCTCTCGGCCGGCGCGGCCGTCCTCGACGAACGGGCGCGCGTCGCGCGCCTCGCGATCGATCCGGACGGACTCTCCGGAGCGGCCCGCGACGAGTGGGATCGCTTCGACCGGACCGCGCACGTCGCCGAGCCGTTCGGTCCGATCCTCCAGGCCGCCCCGACGATCGAGGCGCTCCAGGCGATGCTGCAGGACCGCGGCTTCGACGACCTCGTCGCCATCCTCCCGACACGGATCATGGCCGACCTCGCCTCGCTCCCCGCCAACACCGCGTTTCCGCCGGTGCAGCAGTGCGCGTACTGGCCCGACGTCGTCCGCTGGCTCGCGTCCCTCGAACGCCGCCACCTCATCCCGACCACGGATCGACAGTACGTCCTGGCCGTGCTCGCGCTGCGGTAGATGGAAGCCTCTCGCCGGCCTACTCTTCCTCGCCCCGAGGTCCTCCAGGCTCTCGCGTTCGCGCACCACGCGCCACGCGTCGCCGTCGACGAGCACCTCGGGCGGGCGCGAGTGCTCGGATCCGCGCCGACGCGGAGCGCGCGGAAGATCTCTCCCTCGGAGACGACGTCGAAGCCCGCGCCCTCGTCGCGCAGCAGCTTCAGGATGGAGAGGTTGCCGTTCGCCTTTCCGGGGTGCCGACGACCGCGACGATCCGATCGACGGCGACGCCCTCGCGGTGGAGCGCCCCGTCGATCCGCCCGAAGGCGCTCACGCTCGAGCTCAGCCTCCCGACTCGCGGACGCGAGCGGACGCGGCCTTGGTGTGCTTCTCGTTCTTCTGCAGGAAGTCGGCCATGCGCCCGCAGCCCTCGATGATCCCCTCGCGGCTCGTGGCGTAGGAGAACCGCACGTGCTGACCTTCGCCCGCGATCCGCCGGCCGAAGTGGATGTCGGCCAGGACGGCGACGCCAGCCTCGTGCAGTAGGCGCGAACGCAGCTCCTCGGAGTTGGCGATGCCCGTCCGCTCGCACGCTTCCGTGACGTTCGGCCAGACGTAGAACGCGCCGCCCGGCACCTTGCACGTGACGCCGGGGATCTCGTTCAGGAGCCCGACGATCAGGTCGCGACGCTCGTGGAACGACTGGCGCATCTCGTCGACGCACTGCTGCGACGCGCGCAGCGCCGCGAGCGCGGCGTACTGGCTCGGCGCGGGCGGACACGAATCGGTGTTCGTGTTCCAGCGAGTGAAGTGCTCCGCGAGCTGCCGGTTGGCCGCGTAGCCCAGGCGCCAACCGGGCATGGCGTACGTCTTCGACGTGCAATCGACGATGACCGTGCGCGCGAGCATGTCGGGTTCGGCTTCGATCGTTCGAAGCGGCCCGTCGTAGACGAGCTTCGAATACGGCTCGTCGCTGTAGATCCAGACCTGCGGATGCTCGCGCATGAGCTCGGCGATCCCCTCGATCACGTTCCCCGGCAGCACGGCGCCCGTGGGGTTGTGCGGCGAGCAAAGGATCAAGAGGCGCGTCTTGCTGGTGATCTTCGACGCAAGGTCGTCGAGGTCGAACGAGAAGTCGTCCTTCTCGTAGAGATCGAGCGGGACCGGCACGGCGCCTGCCGCCTTCGTGATCGACTCGTAGATCGGGAAGCCGGGGTTGGGATAGAGGACCTCGTGTCCCTCGCCGTGGTCGGTCACGGTGTGGATCGTGTGCGCGATGAACGGCTTGGCTCCGCACCCGACGACCACGTCGTTGGGCGCGACCTCGACGCCGCGCGACGCGGAGAAGTCCTCGGCGACCGCGGCTCGGAGCTCGGCGATCCCGGCGGACGGGGTGTAGCCGGTCTTGCCCAGACAGATCGCCTCGATCGCCGCGACCCGCGCGTGATCGGGCGGCAGGAAGTCCGGCTGCCCGATACAAAAGGAGACGACGGAACGACCGTCGGCAATGAGGCGGTTCACTTCGGCGAGGACGACGAAGGCGTTCTCGGTGCCAAGCGCCTGGGTTCGTTTCGAAATCGGTAGCACGTGCACCCTCCACGGGAGGAGCCCAGGTCGGACTCGGTCGAAGTTCGGGGTCAGGGAAACGGCGCAGTGTAACGCATCGGAGACGCCGCCGTATGCGCGTGCCCGGAGAGCATCCGGAGAGCCGGCGGACCATTCATCGCGTGCGACGAAGGACGACGGCCGGTCCGGAAGTGCTGGAGGCGATTCGAGTTCGGCCGAGCCCGAACGCTTGCCGGCCGCCGTCGTCGCATGAATTGCCCCAGCTTGACGGGGTCTTGATCGTGCGGCCGCCGCCAGTCGGTTCCCTCGTCCTCCGAAATCGCTTAAACTCCCGGCTCGTTTCAAGACCTCGGTCACCCCGATCCCGGGAACGCCCATTTAGCCTCTCGCTCGCCCGCCGCCGGACGTCCCACGCCGGAAGGGCGACGTTCCGTGTGCGGAGAAACAACAGTGATGAGAAACAAGCTTGTGGCTTCGAGTCTCCTGCTCGCCGCGACGTTCGGCGCAGCGTCGGCGCAGGACAGCGTCTCGATCGGCGGCTGCCTGCCGGGGGACGCCGTCTCTCCCTGGGCCGACGGCAGCAGCTTCGGGGGGAGCGAGCAGGTCAACGACTACGTCGTCGACATGACCCCCTTCACGACGTCGTGGGGCACGGAGTTCGGCGTCGCCCCGGTCCTGAAGACCAGCAAGGCGAACTTCAGCTTCTTCAACAACCTCCCCGGCGCGCAGGCGATCAGCCGGAAGGTGCTGAACAAGCACGCGTTCTTCACCAACTCCTACGCGGGGTGGACGGGTCAGGGCTTCGGCATCAACAACAGCCCGTCGGTGAACGCGGCCGGAACCTCGGTCGACACGACCCTCGCGCGCGGCGCGCAGTTCGCGGCCACGATGTCCGAGTTCGGAACGACCGATCAGGCCGCGTCCTCGAACGGCGTGATCACGGCTCTGATGAACATCGACCCGACCGACCCGCTGCGCCTCTTCGTGCGCCGCGTCCAGACCGCGATGAACGGCTGCGACGCGAACTCCGACCTGTCGAGCTTCGGCATCGGCGCGGTCGACGCGAACGGCCACACCGCGGTCCGCTCGGACGGCTTCGGCATCCTGCTCGGCGGGTGCAACGGCTCGATCCTCCAGGGCAACAACGTCTACATCATCGACGCCGCGACGAGGAACGCCTCGATCGTGAACGTGATCGAGGACACGGGCACCGTGGCGGACGACATCGGCCTGGCGGACGCGACCCACACCACCACCTGGGTCGTCCAGCAGTCCGGCGTCACGCACGGCACGCCGTCGATGATCCCGTCGACGGTGACCGGCGGCGACCCGATCTACATCGGCACGGACTTCAACAACCAGTACGTCCGCGGATCGCACGCACTGAACGTGACCGGGGACACGACGCACCTCGCGGCCGGAATCACGGCGACGCGTGGCACGATCAGCTACTCGTCCAACAACTTCGGGGCGCCGCTGAACAGCACCCGCGGCATCGCCGCGACCCTCGCGCGTCCGTTCGGCACGACCGACACGATGAACCTGTGGGGCCTCGGCCCGACCGGCAACGTGACCGGTACGGTCGGACTGATGCTGCCGCCCACGATCACCGACAACGCGACCGGCTTCACGAACCTCGGCCCCGGACCGAACGCGTTCGACCACTACCACAGCCAGGTCCCGTTCCGCGGTGGCAACGGAAACGTCGCGGTGCGCGTCGATCCGCTCGGCAACCTGCTCGCGGCGGCCGAAGTCGATCATCCGACCGACGCCGGACCCACCTGGGACGCGAACTACATCGCGGTCGCCAAGATCGACGGGCAGACCGGCGTGGTGTCGTGGACGATGGCGGCGTACACCAACACGAGCGCCGGCGGCAAGCCGATCCTCAACGGCCCGTCGTCGCAAGGCGGCGTTCCGATCGGACAGATGATCCCGCGCAACCAGGTGCTCGCGCTGAACGGACCGTCGATGTCGGCGCCCGCGTTCGACTCGGCCGGGAACGTCTGGATCATCGGATCGGTCGAGATCTTCGGCGTGGGCGGCAGCGACTTCGGCACCGCCCTTCTGCGTGCGGTCTACGACCCGGCCAATTTCTCGTACGAGCTCGAGCTGGTCATGATGACCGGTGACATCTTCTTTGGGCAGAACACCGGTCTGAACTGGATCCTGACCGACCTGCGCCTCACCGACAGCGACTCGATCGACTCCGGGAGCCTGTGGTCCGGCAACGTGACCGACGACGCGTTCCTCGGCTACAACCCGGCCGCGTTCGCACCGGCCGACTCGCGGACGCTCGGCGGCCTCGTCATCCAGGGACGCATCCTCTACGACGCCGATCCGAACGGAATGTTCGAGGGCGACTGCGTGACGGACGGCAGCCTCGACGAGGAGTACCGCGTCATGCTCTACGTCGGCTCGACGCAGGAGTCGGGCTACCGCACCTACGGCACCGCGTGCGCGGGCAGCGGCGGCTTCACGCCGATCATGACGATGGACGGCTACCCGGCCGCCAACCAGGAGATCTGCTTCCGCATCGAGAACGGCTTCGGGCCCTCGGCGGCGATCATCCTGTTCGGTCTGACCCAGGCGAGCATCCCGTTCGGCGGCGCCGGCTGCGTTCTCAACATCAACGCGCTTCCCGGGCCCGTCATCACGCTCCCGCTCTCCGGCGCGGGCCCCGGCACCGGCACGATCGAGCTGAACACGACGTTGCCGGCCAACCTGCCGCCGTTCCTGATCGTCAACATCCAGGCGTTCATCGGCGACCCCGGCGTCGTCGGTGCCATCACCTCGACGAAGGGCCTGCAGTTGACGACCCAGCCGTGATGAGCTGACGAAGAGACGTCGATCCGCCGTTGGAAACGGGCGGGCGCCGCGGGGTGCTCGCCCGTCTTCGTTTCGCCGCGAAGGCGAACGCGGCGCCGTCACCTCCGGACCGCTCCGCCCCACTCGCGACCCACCCTGCTTCCCCATCGACAAAAAGACGCCGCCGGCTCAGGCTGGCCGGCGGCGGCCCTTCCGAAGGGGTCCGATGCTGGGACCGGGCCCCCCCGCCATTCGTTCAGCTCGCCGTCACGGGGCGAGCTCGTGATGCAGGCGCTCCTTCAACCGACTCAGGAGCTGCGTGTGCATCTGGCAGATCCGCGACTCGGACAGCCGCATGCGATGCCCGATCCGCTTCATCGAGTGCTCGTCGACGTAGTAGCTCTGCACCAACGCGCGCTCGCGCGTCGAGAGCTGGCGATCGACGAGACCGAGGAGCTCGCCGTGGAAGACCGCCTCCGATGGCTCGGGCATCGCGGCGGCAAGCTCGGACATCGCGGCGGATTCGTCGTCGTCGAGCGGGACTCGCTGGGCGAACGCGAGGTCGAGGAGGATGTCGCGCACCGCGCCCGGCAGCACTCCCATCGAGCTCGCGATCTCCGCGTCGGACGGCTCGCGGCCGAGCGAGTCGCGCAGGTCCTCGACGGTACGCTTCAGCAAGTCGCCGCGCTCGCGTGCGTCGCGCGGGATGAAGTCCTGCCGCCGCAGCTCGTCGAGCATCGCACCGACCACGCGCTTCCGGGCGTAGGTCTCGAACTTCGCGCCCCGCTTCGGGTCGAACGATTCGATCGCACCGACCAGCCCGAACGCTCCGACGCTGACGAGATCGTCGACGTCGACGTTCGGCGGGAGGCGGCAGCAGAGCCGCCGCGCCACCCCGCGCACGAGCGGAAGGTAGATCTCGATCAGTCGATCGCGCAGCACGCCGCTCCGGGCGCGCCGGAAGCGCCGCCAGAGCGAGGTCACTTCCTTTGGGCTGTAGATCTCGGCCGTCACCATGGCGCCCTCCGGGGGCAGAGCCCTGACCGTCGAACAGGTGGTTACGAATTCAATTCGAACCCTACATGTTGTGGTAGAGGCTAGTCTCGGCGCACGAACACCACAACAAAAGAATGCTCACGCGTTTCTTGGAGGAGGTGCGCGTCGCTAGCGCGGAGCGACGGCGGCGGCCGCGCCGGCGCGACGATCGTCGGCCGTCGCGACACGGATTCCGCGGGTACGATCGAGACCGATCGCGTGGCAGTCGCCCTGGTGATCGCGGTCGCGCAGCTCGTGACCCATCGCTTCGAGCGAGCTCTTCACGCCGGCGTCGACGCGACGTTCGACATCGATGCGATCGGGGTAGAGCCCGTGATGGATTCGGCCGAGCGCGATCGCGTCGGCCGGCGCGAAGTCGTGATCGATCACGGCGGTGACCACGCGCAGCACCGTCGACGGGATCGTTCGCCCGCCGGGGCTCCCGGCAACGAGTCGGAGCTCGCCGTGCTGGGTCACGATCACCGGGCACATCGACGAGAGCATCCGCTTCCGCGGCGCGATCCAGTTCGGGCTCGTCCCGATGCGGCCCGCGCGCGTGCTCCGTCCCGGCGTGACGTTGAAGTCGTGCATCTCGTTGTTCAAGAGGATGCCCGTCCCGCGCGCCATCGTCTTCGCGCCGAACGATTCCTCGAGCGTGTACGTGTTCGAGACGGCGGTGCCGAAGCGATCGACGACGCAGAAGTGCGTGGTGCTCTCGCCTTCCGGCGGCAGCGTGCCGTCGAGGTCCCCGGCGAGCTCGTCGGACGGCGTGGCGCGATCGATGTCGATTCCGTCGCGCCACGCCGCCGCGCGTTCCTTGTCCAGGAGGTCGGCGACCGGATTGTCGACGAAGTCGGGATCGCCGAGGAACCGCGCGCGATCGAGGAACGAGCGCCGCTGCACCTCCGCGATCAAGTGGAGCTCGGCCGCGCTCCCGGGCGGCAGGTTCCCGATCGAGAACCCCTCGAGCTGGTTCAGCGACTCGATCAGCACCACGCCGCCGCTCGTGGGCGGCGACCCGGCGAGGATCGTCGCGCCGCGGTACTCGCCGACGAGCGGGGCGCGCTCGACCGCGTCGTACGCCGCGAAGTCGGCCCGCGCGAGGATGCCGCCGCGCTCGTCGGAGTCCGCGACGATGCGGCGCGCGACCTCGCCCTCGTAGAACGCCTCGCTCCCGCCGTCCGCGATCTGCTCGAGCGACCAGGCGAGGTCTCGTTGCACCAGCCGATCTCCCGCGCGCCTCGGGACACCGTCCTCGTTCAGGTAGACCGACGCGGCCACGGGGCACTCCGCGAGCTCGCTCGCGTGCGCGGCGATCGAACGCTCGAGCGCTTCGTCGATCACGAATCCGTCCTCGGCCAGCTCGATCGCGGGTTCCACGAGCTCATGCCACGGAAGCGATCCGTACCGCTGATGCGCGAGGAAGAGTCCGGCCGGGGTGCCGGGCACGCCGACCGGCAGGTACCCGAGGCGCACGCGCACCGGATCGACCCGACCCGACGCGTCGAGGAACAACCCCGGCCCGGCCGCGGCCGGCGCCGTTTCGCGGTAGTCGATGAACGTGGCTCCGCCGTCCGCGTGCCGCACGAGCATGAACCCGCCGCCGCCGATGTTTCCCGCCTCCGGCCACGTCACCGCGAGCGCGAACGCGGTCGCGACCGCCGCGTCGATCGCGTTCCCGCCCCGCGCCAGCACCTCGGCGCCGATGCAGGACGCGTTCGCCTCGACCGAGACCACCGCTCCGTGCGTCGCGTCGACCACGCGATCGACGACGACGTCGCCGAGCGGCGCGCGGCACGCGACCAGCAGGACCGGCAGCAGGACGGCGACGACGCGGCGCCGGTCGGACAAGGATCGCGAGCGATCGTCGCGCATGACGTGGTCGTCCTCGACGTGGTGCGGAGGTCCGGATTCCACGACGGTCGACGACCGAGGTCAAGGCAACGACCGTCTACCGCGCCCAATCGGGCTGCACGTGGACGAACATGGTGTCGCGACGGCGCAGGACGAACAGCACGAGCTGATCGCGCCGTTCCGTCGCGGCGCGGGCGAGGATCGTGCAGAGCTCCTCGGCACCGGCCACCGCCTCGCCGTCGACCGCGGTGACGACGTCGTCGACCAGCAGTCCACCCAAGCCGGCGAATCCGGTCGGACGGACGCCGGTCATCCGCGCTCCGTCGAACGCGGAGTCGAGGTGGAGCTCCTCGCGATCGTCGAGCACGAGGTCACGCGCCGTCACGCCGAACGGGGCGCTCTCGGAGCGGGCCGCCTCGTCCTTGCTCGGCGGTCTCGCGTCGAGCTTCGCCACCATTCGGTTCCGCTCGCCGGCGCGCTGGACGACCAGCGCCAAGAGGTCGCCCGGCTCGAGCCGCTCGAGGTGGTTCGACAGCCGATTCTTGTTCTCCGGACCGTCGGACGAGAAGCGCGTTCCGTCCACCGACGTGAGGACGTCGCCGACCTCGACGCCGGCCCGCTCGGCCGGGGAGTCGCCGATCACTCGCGTCACGCGCAGACCGTTCACGCTCGCGTCGAGCCGCATCGCGCGCCGCAGCGACGGTGGAAGGTCCTGGACCTCGATGCCGAGCCACGGCGGCCGCTGCTTCGCCCGTTCCTCGCGCGTCGGCGGGTTCTGGAGCGACGCGCGCAGATGCTCGACCGGGATCAGACAGACCTCGCGACCGTCGCCCGCGAACCCGAGCGGCATCACGAAGGGCGAGTCGTCCAAGTCGTCCGCCGCCTCGCCCACCTTCATGAAGCCGACGACGCCGACCACGCGCCCGTCGAACGCGACGACCGGTCCGCCGAGGTAGTCCGAGACGCCGAAGTTCGTGAGGTACGCGCGCCGCGGCTTCGACACCTTGCCCGAGATCATGAACGCGTCCAGGTACGCGACGTGGCCGAAGCTCGGTCCGGCGAGCTTGACCGATGCCACGAAGTCGCCGACGTCGAGCTGGTCGTCTGCCGCGAACGTCACCGCCCGCGCGTCGAACTCCGGGTCGACGACGCGGAAGAACGTCAGGAGCTCGGTCCGGCCCTGGTACGACGCGTCGAAGCGCCGCCCTCCTTCGAGCGTCACGGTGACCGCCTCGACCTCGCCGCCGGCCGCGCCGCCCCGCACCATCGACTCGTCCGAGATGATCCAGCCGTCGCCGGAGATCACGAGGCCGTTTCCACTCTTCTCGGAGTCGAGCGTGACGCGCGTCGGCGTCTCGATGCTCTGGACCAGGTCGACGCGGACCACGGACGGGGCGAGCCGCGCATGGATCGCGCGCAGCGCCTCCGAGTCCTTGTCGAAATCGCGCGCGAGCGCGGGGGCCGCGAGCACGAGCGTCGCGAGCGCGAATCCGGCCTTCATGGGCGATCTCCGACCAAGGCGTCCGAGCCATCGACGTCGACGGCGACAAGCAGCTCCTGCCCGCCGCGGCGTACGCGGAGAACGAGCGAGCCGGCCGCTCGATCGCGAGCGAGGGCGACGACCTGCTCGACCTCCTGCGGCGAGCGGACCGGTTCCTCATCGATGGAGAGAAGGACGTCGCCGCTCGCGAGCCGCGGCGCCGAGCGTGAGGCGGGACGGCCCGCACGGATCCCGGTCACGAGGAGCCCCTCCTCGCCGTCGAGGAAGCGTTCGTACCGCTCGCGATCCGACAGCCGGCGCAGGGTCAGGCCGAGCGCCTCGAGCTCGCGGTCCTCGTTGTCGGCCGGGTTCCACTCCTCGGTGACGAGCACGAACGCGAGCTCGCGACCGTCGCGGCGCACGCGCACCTGCACCTCGCTGCCGACCGCGACCGCGGCGACGCGCCGGCGCAGGTCGGGGACGTCCTCATCGAACATCGCACCGACCCTCTCGCCGCCGTACTCGGCCAGGACGTCACCGGCGCGAATCCCGCTCGCCGCAGCCGGCGAGTCGGGCTCGACGGACGCGACCAGCACGCCGCTCTCGTCGCCGCTCGAGAAGACGCCGATCATCTCGTTCAGCGGTTGGAACGTCAGTCCGGAGTGCGATCGCACCACCCGCCCGTCGCGGACGATCGCGGCGAACACCTCCTCGACGACGTCGCACGGGATCGCGAAGCCGAGGTTGTCGGCGCCGCGGTAGCCGCGCGTGTTGATCCCGACGATCCGCCCCTCGAGATCGACGAGGGGCCCGCCGCTGTTGCCGGGGTTGATCGCGGCGTCGGTCTGGATCCACGTGTTGAAGAGCCCGGTCGGGACGTGCCCGGCCACGGTCATCGGAGTCAGGTAGCGCTCTCGACACGACACCACGCCGAGCGAAACCGACCGGTTCAGTCCGAGCGGCGAGCCCATCGCCAGCACGAAGTTGCCCGTCTCGACCGATGCCCGCGAGGCGAACTTCGCGCACGGCAGGCGCTCGAGACCGAGCTCGTCGAGGCGCAGACGCACCACCGCGAGGTCGGTCGCCGCGTCCGCGCCGACGAGATCCGCCGTGCACCGCCGGCGGTCGGCGAGCGAGCAGATCATTCGCTTCGCGGTCCCCGCGACGTGGAAGTTCGTCACGACCAGTCCGTCCTCGCGGACGACCACGCCGCTTCCCGTCGCCTGGGTCTCGATCTTCTTGCCACCCCGCGACGTGTCGAAGATCGGGCGGATGTGGACGAGGGTCGGGAACACGGCCTCGCGGGCGCGCTTCACCGCCTCGGAGAGCGGAACGGTGGGCTCGGCGTCAGCCGGCCCGCCCAGCGCCGGCGTCAACGAGAGGACCGCCGTCAACAAGAGGGGGGAGAGCGGATTGGTTCGCATCCCCCCCAGATCGGCACCCGGGCCCCGCCGACCGTAGGCCCTCTTGCGATCCAGCCGACGCGGTTCGAATCGGGTGAGACGCCCTCGCTCGGCGGCGACGGCCGCGGCGGGCGGTCACGCGCGATCAGAGTACGGACGGCTCGGGAGCAGCTCCCCTCACGGGGCCGTGCCGCCCTCGTGGTCGCCATCGATCATCCCGCCCCACCAGGTGCGGTCCCTCATCTCGTCCTTGATGTGTTGCGGCACCAGGGGATCCCCGACGCGGCTCTCCCAGCCGCCGCCGAGCGCGCGGTAGAGAGCCACGGCATTCAGGGCCACCTGGCCGCGGACCGACACCCATTTGTCCTGCTCGGCGGCCAGGAACTGCTGGGTGTCGAGCACGCGGGTGTAGTCCGCGGTGCCGCCGCGGTACTGCTCCTCCGCGATCGCGACGCCGCGCCTCGCCGCGGCGACGCTCTCGGCCAGCAGCACGACCTGCCGCCGCGCTCCGATGAACGCGGCGATGGCCGACGCCACTTCGCCCTGAGCCTCGAGCACCGTGCTCACGTACGCCGCGACCTGCGCCTCGAACAAGGCGTCCTGCGCACGGACGTTGTTGATGATCCGGCCGTAGTTGAGGATCGGCCAGCGGAAGCCGGCACCGATCACGGTGAAGCTGCTCGAGTCGTCGAGATCGTTGTCGACTCGTGCGAAGTCGCGGTCCGTCGCGTCGATCGTCGCGCTGCCGAACACGGAGATCGACGGCAGCAGGTCGGCCTTGGCGATGCCGATCCGCGCGCACTGCGCCGCCACGGCGTGCTCGGCGCGGCGGACGTCCGGACGACGGCGGAGGAGGTCCGCGGGTATGCCGACGGCGACCGATTCGGGCGGGGCCGGGATGTTTCCGAGCGGGCCGAGCAGGTCGCGCAGGTCGCGGGGCGGCGTGCCGAGCAGCACGCACAGCACGTCCTCGGTCGCGCGAATCCCGGCTTCGAAGGCCGGGATCAATGACTGGGTGTCGCGCAGCAGCGCGGTCGCCTGCGCCACGTCCAGCTCGGACGAGCTGCCGGCGTCGAACCGCGCCTGGGCGATGTCGAGCGAGCGGCCCTGGATCTCGACGTTGGCCCGTGCCACCACGAGCCGTTCCTCCAAGGAGCGCAGCGAGAGGTAGCCGCTCGCGACGTCGGCGACGAGGCTCACCATCACGTCGTCGTAACCGGCGAACGACGCCAGCACCTCCGCATCGGCGGCCTCGACCCCGCGCCGGAAGCGCCCCCAGAAGTCCAGCTCCCACGCCGCTCCGACACCAAGCTGCCACGTCTGGAACGAGTGGTCGGCGAACGGCGAACCTCGATCGCTGGACTGGTGCTCGCGCGCGAACTCGCCGCTCGCCTCTTGCCGCTGCGGGAAGAGCGCGCCGAACGCGACGCCGCGCACCGCTTGCCCCTGCAGCACGCGCAGGCCCGCCTCGTGGAGCGTCGGGTTGTTCGACTGCGCCGTCTCGATCAATCGATCGAGCGCCGGGTCGCCGAAGGTCTTCCACCAGACGCTGATGTCCTCGGGCTCGCGGCGGACCGCGGCGTCGCCGGGATCCAAGAAGGCGTCGGCCACCGGCGCGGCCGGCGCCTCGAAGTCCGGACCGACCTTGCAGGCGGCGACCGCGAGCGGCGCCGCGAGGAGCACGAAGAGCCGATGGCTCATGCAGAACCTCCCGGCGACGTCCCGCCGTTCGCGGACCGGCGTCGTTCGACGGACCACCGCACCACGGAGTAGAACACCGGCGTGACGAGCACGCCGAACACCGTCACGCCGATCATGCCGCTCAGCACCGTTACGCCGAGCGCGACCCGCATCTCGGCGCCCGCGCCCTTGCCGAGCACGAGCGGCAGCACGCCGAGCCCGAACGCGAGGGACGTCATCAGGATCGGCCGCAGCCGCTGCATGGAGGCATCGACCGCGGCGTCGAACCGGGACTTCCCTTGGTCCTGGAGCTGCTTGGCGAACTCGACGATGAGGATGGCGTTCTTGCACGCCAGGCCGATCAGCACCACGAGGCCGATCTGGGTGAAGATGTTGTTGTCGAGGCCCACCAGCCAGACGCCCGAGATCGCGGCCAGCAGGCAGAGCGGCACGATCAGGATGATCGACAGCGGCAGCGACCAGCTCTCGTACTGCGCGGCCAGCGTGAGAAAGACGAACAGCGCGCCGAGCAGGAACACGAAGATGGCGGTGTCGCCGGCCAGGATCTGCTGCAGCGTCAGCTCCGTCCACTCGAAGCCCATGGTCGCGGGCAGCTCCGTCGACGCCAGGCTCTCCACCAGCGCGATCGCCTGGCCGGAGCTGACGCCCGCCGCGGTACCTCCGGACAGGTCCGCGGACGGGAACAGGTTGAAGCGGCTCACGATCGCCGGGCCGGAGACCTCCTTGATGGAGAGCACCGCGCTCAGGGGGACCATCCGGCCGGCCGCGTTGCGGACCTGGAGCCGGCCGATGTCCTCGGGCTGGAGGCGGTGCTCGGCATCGGCCTGCACCTTCACCTGCCAGTTGCGCCCGAAGCGGGTGAAATCGTTGACGTACGCCGAGCCGAGATAGATCTGCAGCGCGTCGAAGACGTCGTCGAGCGAGAGCCCGAGCGACTTCGCCTGCGTCCGGTCGAGGTCGACGAAGAGCTGCGGTTGACTCGCGCGGAAGCTGCTGAACTGGCCGGCGAGCTGGGGTTGCTGCGCCGCCGCGGCGATGAGATTCTCGACTGCTCCCTGCAGCGCTTCTGGGCCGCTGTCCGCGCGGTCCTGCACCTGCAGCTTGTAGCCGCCCGTGTTGCCGAGGCCATCGATCGGCGGCGCGCCGAACACGACGACCACGGCTTCCTGGATGTCCTGGAAGCTCGCACGCAACTTCGCGGCGACGGCCGACGCCGAGAGCTCGGGCTTGCCCTTGCGCTCCTCGAACGGCGCGAGCACGAAGAACGCGCCCGCGGCGTTCGACAGGTTGACGCTCGAGAGGACCGAGTACCCGGCGAGGCTGACGGTGTGTGCCACGCCCTCGGTTCGCTCCGCGATCTCGACCAGCTTCGCGCGGACCGCCTCGGAGCGCTCGATGCTCGCGCCGTCCGGGAGCTGCGCGTTGACCAGCAGGTATCCCTTGTCCTGCTCCGGGATGAAGCCGATGGGCACGGCCTGGAACCCCACCGACGTAAGCCAGATGAGTCCGCCGTACACGAGCAGCACGACGACGCTGACGCGCAGCAGCACGCCGACGAACCGACCGTAGCCGGCGATCACGGCGTCGAAGGCCTTGTTGAACCCCTTGAACAACAGGCCGAGCACCCGGTTGATCACCGCCGAGGCGATCCACCCCGCGGCCGCCCCGACCAGGAACGTGGCTGCGCGCAGCCCCCACGTGGCAAGGGTCGATGCCTCCGCAGGATCGTCGATCCCGAGCAGGCCGGCGGCGCGCGGGGCCAGCAACAGCGCGCCCAGCAAGCCACCGACCACGACCAGGCCGAGCCGCGGCAACGCCTCGCCGCCATGCCCGTGCCCACCCGCGGCGTGCGGCTTCAGCAACAGGACGCACAGCGCCGGGCTGAGGGTCAGCGAGTTGAACGCCGAGATGATCGTCGCCGTCGCGATCGTGAGCGCGAACTGCCGGTAGAACTCACCGCTGATCCCCGCGATGAACGCGGTGGGGATGAAGACGGCGCTCAGCACCAGCGCGATCGCGATGACCGGCCCCGACACCTCGTCCATCGCCTTGCGCGTCGCATCACGCGGCGCGAGGCCCTGCGCCAGGTTGCGCTCGACGTTCTCGACCACCACGATCGCGTCGTCGACCACGATGCCGATCGCGAGCACGAGGCCGAACAGGGACAGGTTGTTCAGCGAGAAGCCGAGGCCGGCGAGCACCGCGAAGGTGCCGATCAGCGACACCGGCACGGCCACCATGGGGATCACGGTCGCGCGCCAGGTCTGCAGGAACAGCAGCACCACCAGGAAGACGAGGACGAACGCCTCGATCAGCGTCTTGTAGACCTCGTGGATCGACTCGTCGACGAACACGGTCGTGTCGTAGACGATGCGGTGCTCGACACCCGTCGGAAAGCGCACGGCGAGCCGATCCATCGCTTCGCGCACCGCTGCCGCCGCGTCGAGCGCGTTCGAGCCGGGGAGCTGGAACACCGCCAGCGAGATGCACGGTTTGCCGTCGAGGTAGCTGGTCACGTCGTAGGTCTTGGCGCCCAGCTCGGCGCGTCCCACGTCGCGCAGGCGGACGACCTGGCCGTCTTCGCCGGTCTTGACGATCACGTCGGAGAACTGCTCGGCCTCGAGCAGCCGGCCGAGCGCGTTGATCGTGAGCTGGAAGTCCTGCCCGGTGGGGACCGGCGGCTGGCCAAGGGTGCCGGCCGCCACCTGGACGTTCTGCTCGCGCAGCGCGCGCGTGACGTCGCTCGCGGTCATCCCGCGCGAGGCGAGCTTCTCGGGCGCGAGCCAGACGCGCAGGCTGTAGTCGAGGCCGCCGAGGAACGCGACGTCGCCGACGCCGGGAAGCCGCGCCAGCGAGTCCTTCACCTGGAGCGTGGCGTAGTTCGACAGGTAGAGCCCGTCGCGGCTTCCGTCCGGCGAGATCAGGTTCACCAGGAGCAGGATGCTCGGCGACTTCTTCTTGGTGGTGACGCCCTGGCGCTTCACTTCCTCGGGCAGCTTGGCCTCGGCGATCGCCACCCGGTTCTGCACCAGGACCTGCGCCATGTTGATGTCGGTGCCGAGCTGGAACGTGACGTCGATGCTCGTCGCCCCGTCATTGGTGGACTTCGAGCCCATGTAGAGCATGTTCTCGACGCCGTTCACCTCCTGTTCGATCGGGGCGGCGACCGTGTCGGCCACGGTCCTGGCGTTGGCGCCCGGATAGATCGCCGAGATCTGGATCGTCGGCGGCACGACTTGCGGGTATTGCGCGATCGGCAGGGTCCGCAGCGCGACCCCGCCGACGATCACGATCACGATCGAGAGGACCGTCGCGAAGATGGGTCGGTCGATGAAAAAGCGGGAGAACATCGGCGCTTACTTCCGGTCCGTCGCGGCGCCCTCGAGCGGCACGCGCGTGGCCTGGACCTTGCCTCCCGGCCGGGCCCGCTGGATGCCGTTCACCACGACCCAATCGTCGGCCGTGAGGCCCTCCTCCACGATCCGCAGTCCATCGTGGATCCGGCCGAGCTTCACCGGCCGGTACGCGACGGTGCCGTCCCCATCGACGATCAGGACGTACTTCACGTTCTGATCCGTCCCGATCGCACGGTCGGGCACGAGGATCGCCGTGAACGCGTCACCCATGGGAACGCGGACGCGACAGAACAGGCCGGGTCGCAGCACGCCCGTGGCGTTGCCGAGCTCGCCGCGGACCTCGATCGTGCCGGTGGACGCGTCGACCGCGTTGTCGGCGAAGTCGAGCACCGCCTCGTACGAGTAGCCGTCCTCGTCGGCCAGCCCGATCCAGATCGGGATGTTCGCGTCGCGCAGGCGCTCCGGCGGAGTCGCCTGCCCCGTCCTCGCCCGCGCGTGCTCCTGGTAGCGCAGCAACGACCGCTCGCCGACCGTGAAGTACACTCGGATCGGATCGATCGACACGACGGTCGTGAGCGGCGCCCCCAGCGCCAAGTCCGCCGTCACCAGGTCCCCCTTCGAGACCCGCGATCGGCCGGCCTTGCCGGTGAACGGGGCCTTGATCTTGGTGAAGTCGAGGTCGATCTGCGCGCGCTCGGCCTGCGCCTGCGCGCCGTCGATCATGGCCCGCGCCTCCGCCGCCTGCGCGACGGCGGCATCGAGATCCTGCCGGCTCGCCGCGCCCTTCGGGATCAGCTCCCGGTATCGGCGCTCGTCCGCCTCCGCCTTCGTCTGCCGGGCGGTCCACTGGGCGACCTGCGCCTCCGCCACTTTCAGCGCGGCTTCGAAGGGACGCGGGTCGATCTCGAACAGGACGTCGCCCTCGTTCACGATCTGGCCGTCCTGGAACGAGATCTTGTCGATGTACCCTTGCACCCGGGGGCGGATGTCGACGCTGTCGACCGCGTCGAGCCGACCCGTGAACTCGTCGTAGTCGACGATCTCGCGCGCGATCGGCTGGCTCACGGTCACGGTGGGCGGCGCCACCGGCGCGGGCGCCGGCGCGACACGCTCGCAGCCGGCAAGCACGACAAGAAGCAACGGCACCGCGCGGAGCAGCGACGGCACCAAGAGCACTCGACGCGTCATCGACACCTCGTTTTTTTGCGGCCCACGTCACGCGCGGGCAATCGCGCGGTGAGTGTAAACGTCTCCGCGCCCAAGAGAACCATGCCTCGGCCGATCGCTCCGAGCGGCGATCGTCGTCTCGACGATCCGGCGGGGCCGGCGGTGCCGGCGGCCCCGTGCTCCTCCTCTCGTGGCGGGAGATTCCGCGATCGCTCGGCCAGGGTCCAGCGCACCAACGCTCGGCCATCGAACGCGATCGGCCTCGCTCAGCCCGCGTCGTACAGCACGAACGCGGCCACGGCGCCGAGCGGCGCGCCGCCGCCGATGCGCTCGAGGCGCGCCGCGGCGAGCGCTTCCTCGGGTGACAGTCCGCGCTGCCACGATGCGCGGTAGAACGCCGCGAAGAAGCGCGCGGTCTCGTCGTCGGGAATCGAGTAGAGCGTGGTGATCGTCGTGCGCGCGCCGGCGAGGTGCAGGGCACGATTCAGGCCGGCCACGCCGTCGCCGATCGGCCGGGGCCCGTCGTTGGAGCGGCAGACCGACAGCACGGCCAGCTCGCAGCCGCGCAGGTCGAGCGCCGCGAGGTCGAACCCGCTGAGCAGTCCGGCGCGCCGGCCGGCGTCGTCGACCTGATTCGCGCCGGCCAGCGCGAGCCCGGACAGCAGCTCCGGATAATGATCGGACGCGCGCGCCCGGTCGGCGATCGGAACCCCTCGTTCCGCGCGTTCGGCGGCGGATACGAAGCCGTGGGTCGCCACGTGGAGGAACCTCGCCCGCGGAGCCTGCGCGATGAAGCTCGCGACGGTCGCGCCCGCTCCGGAGAACCGTACCAACGGCAGGTCGGGGTGCGCCGCGGCGAACTCGGAGCAGACGGCGTCGACCTCCACCGCGGTTCCCGGCAGCGACGAGAACACCGGCACGTGCCCCCGCGCGATCGGGGCAGCGGCCGGAGACGGATCCACGTCCGAGGACGGCGCCGCGTCGTACGCGACGTCGCCGACCACCACGAGCGCTCCGCCCGCGATCGGCTCGTCCTCCCGAAGCAGCGCGCGCGGGCAGTCGACGTAGCGCACGAAGAACGCGTCTCCGAGCCGGTGCTCCTCCCCGACCCTCAACACCTCCCACGGGATTCCGGCGAGGGCGCCGTCGGGTGCGATGATCAATCGCTCGGTCCCGCGTGGAAGCGCCGCGAGGAGCGCGGACAGGCGATCCGGCAGATCCGGCGCGTCGTAGGCCGGCTGGGTGAAAGGAACGACGTCGCGCGCCGCGGTCGATCCATCGAACGCGTCGGCCACGAGGTCCGCGCGAATCGCCTCGCACCATCGGGCCACGTCGGACTCGAGGCCGAGCTCGACGCGTCGCGCCTCCGCGTCGCGGGCGAAGACGAACGCGGTGACGCGTCGCGCGACGGGCTCCGCGGCACGCGACTCTCCGGTGAGCCTCGGCGTCTTGCGCTCGACGTAGGTGGCGGTCACGACGAGGGCCGCACGCTCCGGGATCCGCGCGGCGAGCGCGTCCAGGTCGGCGGGCCGTCCCACCTCGATCGTCGCGAGCAGCGACGGGTCGACGCGCACCAACTCCGCGGTCGCCGCCTCCATCGTCTTCCTCGTCTTCCTCGACTCGGCGAACAGCTCGGCGCCGAGCGGCCCCCCTTTCGCGTACGCGCGCGAGAACCGGACGCGAGCCTCGCGGGCGCGATCGAGGAGCCGGCGCAGCTCGTCGTGGTGCTGAGCGCGCTCGTGAAGAAGCGACTGGACGCGCGCCTCGGCCTCGACCAGGCCCCGCCAGGCCACGACGACGGCGAGCTCGTCCGCCGCGGACTTGCCGGCCGGCACGCCGGGGTCGCGGCACGACAGCACCCCGGAGACGAGCCGCTGCACCATGTGTCGGCGCAGCGCGTAGGCACGCGACCCGAACGCCGCGAGCGCCCCCGGAAGCGAGCCGCGAAGCGCGACGAGGCTTTCCTCGAAGGCGCGGCGAGCCTCCGCGTCCCGTCCCGCCTCGGCGAGTGCGCACGCGACGTTCTCCTTCATCTCCACCGCAAACGGGTGCCCGGCGGGAACGTGGACCTCGGCCTCTCGGTACAGATCCAACGCTCGCTCCGGCTCGCCGCGCGCGCGCAGCGACCGCGCCAGCTCGGCCATTGCCTTCAGGACCTCGGTGTGGTCCGCGCCAAGCGTGCGCTTCAGGCCGGTGAACGCGGCCTCGCCGAGAACGATCGCGGCGTCGACGTCGCCCGCTTCGCGATGGAGCGCGGCGAGTTTGGCCCGCAGGCCAAGGAGCAACGCGTTGTCCGGGGCACGAGTCGCCTCCAGCTCTCGAATCAAGTCCGCCAGGGATCGGGCGGCACCTGCGAGGTCGCCGACGCGTTCGCGTTCGTCGACGAGCAGAAGCGCGGCGAGGTGGATGTCCGACTGTTCCGGGCCAAGTGCAGGCCCGTCGGCCGCGAGGTCCTCCAACGGCGCTTCGGTCATGTCCCCGAGCAGTCGCCGCAGGATGCCCCGTCGAACCTGCGCGATCCGGCGCTCGCGCCCGGACGGTCCATCGAGGATGCGTCCGAGCACCTCGTCGGCTTGGACGTATTCCCCGAGGCCGATCTTCGCCTCGGCGAGCAAGTTCATCGCGCCCAGCGTCGCGGCGCCGTGCTCGCCGAACGTGCGCCGGCAGCTCTCGACCGTCGGCTCGAGAACCCGTTCCGCATCTGCATGGAAATCGAGCTCGAGCAGCACCCGCGCGAGCCCCGAACGCGCATGCTGCAGATCGGGGTCGTCCGGCGGCCGGACCCTCTCGTAGACGCGAATCAGATCGATCCACTCGTCGAGCGCGTCCTCGATGCTCTCGCCGCCCCACGTGGACAGCGTCGACGCGAGCGAGAACCGCGCGGCAAGGAGGACGGGGTCGTCCTCGCTCACCGCGCCTTCGAGCCCGTCGATGACCTTGCGGAGCTCGAAGGCTCCACGCACCCGATCGGCGGCCGACTCGAACACGAGCTGCCGGAGACGCGCTTTCAACCGCATTGGGTGCTGCTCGGGAAGGCACCGGGACCAGAACCGGGCCAACCGGTCCGCGGCGACGCGGACCAGCGGGATGCCGAGATCGGGGATCGCGGTCGCCACGTCCACGGTACGTTCCAGTGCGGCCGCGACCTCGAACCGGTCCTCGGCGGCGGGCAGGACGAGCAGGTCGTCGAGAGCGCGGCGTGCCAGCTTCGCCGCGCGGACCGCGTCCGACGTCGCCGCCTGCTCCGCCTGGTCGAGCCCGGCGACGCACTCCATCAGGCGGGCCCGCGCGGATTCGTCGAGGGCCGGAAAGACGTTCGCCGCGAGCGTCACCGCGCCGGCCGCCGGCGGCTGCGCCGCGACGGTCACCCGCAGGCAGTCCGCCGCACGCACCCTCACCACCACGAACGCCGCCGTGCCGCCGCCCGAGTCGTCGTCCTCCTTCGTGGTCTCCTCGCGCGGGCCGTCGACGCGCAGCACCGGGTCGACCACGCCGGACGTCGCCCCGGCCACGAAGTAGGCGTCGACCGGGATCTCGACCGTGAACGTGCAGCCGGCTCGTCCCGCCTCATCGGCGAGCAGATCGACGGCGAACGGACGGCCGAGCGGGAGCGGCTCGTCGGCCGCGTCGAGGAAAGCCCCCATCGACCCGAGCAGGAGCGACGCGAACGCAAGCATGGGGCTCCCTTCGTGCCGCATCGACCCGCGGCGAGCGTGGATTGTAGCGGCCGCGCGTCGATGAGCGAACGCGGACGTCGCTCGTCCCCCGGTCTCGTTTCGGGCCTACGCAGGCGGGACCAGGAACCGCGCCAACGCGTCGAGGCGGGAGGCACACGTCGCGCACGATGCGCTTTCTGACGGCCCGAGCAGGTCCATCGCTTGCCGAGGCGATGCTGATTGGTGATCGCCGTCAGTCGTCTCCCCGCGGCTGGCGCATCTGTTCGGACAGGCGGTCGATCCCGGCCATCAGGATCTGGAAGCTGCGCGACCCGTTCTCCCGCGGCAGCACCCGATAGATCTCCTCGAGATTCGCGCCGTTCAAGAACTCGGGCGAGTGCGTGGACACGAACACCTGGCCGCCGCGCCGCGCGTAGTCGCGAAACTCCTCGACCAGCTCGTAGAGCAACTCCGGGTAGAGCTGGTTCTCGGGCTCCTCGATGGCAAGCAGCGGGTGCGGCCGCGGGTCGTAGAGCAACACGAGGTACGCGAACATCTTGATCGTGCCGTCCGAGACGTAGCGGGCGATGAACGGGTCCTTGAAGCTGCCGTCCTGGAAGCGCAGCACGAGGCGCCCGTCCTCGGTCGGCCTTGCCTCGACGTGGCTCACTCCGGGGACCCGTTGCTTCATCACTTCGAGTACCCTCTGGAAGCGGTCCGGGTGACGCTCGAAGAGGAACTGCGCGACCTGCGCCACGTTGTCTCCTCTCGTCGAGAGATGCTCGGCGTAGCCAGCCTCGGCGCTGGGTCTGGCATCAGGACCAGCTCTGCACGAGGCCGTTGTCGGCAAGCGCCTCGGCCGCAGCCCCCCTTTGCCTCGGGCCGAGCTCTCGCCGAGGGAGAGAGCTTCTGAGGTTGGGCGTGGATCAACGCCGGGGAAGGAGTATGACGGCGAGGACGTTGGATGACAAGAATCGAGCGACGCGCTCCGATGCCCGTGATCGAAACCCGAATCGTCGTGGCCGCTCCCGTCGAGGTCGTGTTCGATCTGTGCCGGAGCGTCGAGCTCCACGTCGACTCGACGGGGAAGAGCCGCGAGGTCGCCGTCGCGGGGCGGACGTCCGGGCTGCTCGGCCTCGGCGACGAGGTGACGTGGGAGGCGACGCACCTCGGCATCCGGCAGCGGCTGACGAGCCGCATTACCGCGTTCGATCGGCCGCGGCGTTTCCGAGACACGATGGTCTCCGGCGCGTTCGCGCGCTTCGACCACGATCACGTGTTCACTCCGACGGAGGCGGGAACGCTCATGGAGGATCGATTCGACTTCGCTTCCCCCTTCGGCCGGCTCGGCCGGCTCGCCGATCATCTGTTCCTCGCCTCGTACATGCGACGGTTCCTGCTCGCGCGCGTCGAAGCGATTCGCCGCGTCGCGGAGTCGGACGACGCGGCGCGGTACTTGGCACGGCTCTGAGGGATCGAGGGAGTCCTCGATCGCGAGCTCGAGTCCGCAAGGGCCCCACATTGGCGCGAACGAAAAACCCGCCCGGCGCGATCGAGTCGCGCCGGGCGGGAGCTTGCGTCCGATGCTCGGAAGGGGTGGTCAGCCGAACACCAGTTGGACGCCGTTCGTGTTCGAGAAGCCGCCGCCGGACGGGCCGGTCGGGTCGCTCACGAACGCCTGGACCGTGAGGGGAAGCACGAGCGCGGGCACGTCGTACGGGATCGTCGCGGCGAGCGTGAACGTCCCGGTGCCCGGCCCACCGCCGATGAGCGGCAGCGGACCGACGGTGCCCGGGAACAGCGGGAACACGTTCAGCGTGCACCCGCCGCCCATCGGCAGCGCCGCTTGCCCGAATCCGAGGAACAGGAATGCCGTCGATGGACCGAGGCCGCCCTGGATGTCGACCGCGAGGTCATAGCCGGTGGCCGGGCAACCACGCATCGAGAGGCTCGGGACGAAGCCACCGGTCCCGGCGCACCCGGTGCCGTAGCTCTGGATCGTCCCACCGCAGACGCCGGGCGCGAAGCCCGCGTCGTGCGCCAGGACGCCGCCGCTCGCGCCGCCGGTGTCGGCCTGCCCGGCCGTCCCGACCAACGAGAACGTGCCGCCCGCGTGGGCCCGGCCGCCCGCGTCCGCGGTCGACCAGGTCAGCTCGAAGCCGCCGCCCGACTGCGCCGCCGCGACCGGGACGAGCGCCCCGCTCACGAGCGCGACGAGCGCGGCGGATCCGAGGGTCGTGACGATCGAGTTCATCGATCCGCTCCCAGCGTCTTCGCCATCGTCTCGAGCAACGCCTCCATCTTTGCGAGCCGCGCCTCGAGCTCGACCACGCGCGCGTGGTCGCCGGTCGCCGCGGCGGCCGGAGCGGACGGGCGGAGCTGGACCGACTCGAAGACGAGCCCACCGAGGTTGTGATGCAGGAGGAGCGTGCCGTCCGCGAGCTCGACGCGGAGGTCGGGGCGACCGTCGTGATCGTGATCGAGCCACTCGACTCCGACGATCGGCTTGCCGAAGTCCAGCCCGAGTGCCGCGGTCACGTCCGCGAACTGGCCCGCACCGTTCCCGCGCAGCAGCCGCGCCGCGCCGTCCTTGCCGACCAGCAGCAGGTCGAGCCGCGCGTCCTGGTCCACGTCCTGCCACAGTGCGTTCGTCGCGCCCGTGGTGTCGCCAAGTCCGGCCGTCCCGGTGACGTCGGCGAAGCGACCATCGCCGAGGTTGCGGTAGAGCTTCGCGGCGGCGCCTGGATCGAGCACGAGCACGTCGTCGAGACGGTCGTGGTCGAAGTCGCCCCAGCTCTCCTTCTCGAGGCGAACGACACGCGCGCCGTCGCGCCCGACGCTCGCGCCCGAACGGCCGTCGGCGCCGTCGAGGCCGCCCACGCCGTCAAGTCCGTCACGCCCGTCGCGACCGTCCTCGCCGCGCGCGAGCTCGGTCTCGAGGCGCGCGAGGCGTGCCTCGAAGCTCGACACGAACGCGGGATCCACGGCCTGACGCGGCGCCGTGGCGCCGACCGCCTCGCGGGTCACCGCGGACGGGGTGGCCAGCGGGGCGCGCATCCCCGGCTGGATCAACACCAGCACGGTGCCGCTTCCGGCGGACGCCTTGCTCTCGAGCGCGATTCCCACGGACGGGCCGGCCTGGGTCATCGCCATCGCGTGGCCCTCGACGTCCGACGAGGTCAGCGGCTCGCCGGCCTTGACGGGGCCGACGACCTTCACCGGCACGCGGCCGACGAGAGCGACCTCGACGTTGCCGCGCTGCCACGTGTCGACCGCGCGCTCGAGATCCGCCGCGCGCTGGTTCAGATCGGCGTCGTTCGGGTTGAGCTCGAGGAGGCGGTACGTCTCCATCATGTCGTCGATCACGGGGAGCGCGTCGGCGGTCGGGCCGCCCATCACGAACGCGGGCCGCGCCGACACGACGCCGACGATCGTCGAGTCGTACGCCGCCTTCGTCGGCAGCACCGCCTCGGCCACCTGCGGGTCGATCCGCAGGAGCGTACCCGGCTCGAGGCCGTCGGGTCCGAGGAAACGCTCGGCCAGGTCGCAACCGCCCAGCGCGTTGATCGTGCTGTCCGCGGCGACCACACCGAGCTCGTCGACGACGAACTCGACGTCGGCGCCGTTGGTGAACGCCCAACCGCTCGCCGTCCCGTCGCTGACGTCGAAGACCATCGCCGAAGTGATCGCCCCGGTCGGACCCGTGCAGGACGCGAGCCCCGAAGCCGTGCTCTCGACCCAGCCGATCGAGTTCGCATGCGACGCGTTGTTCAGGTTCGTGCTGAAGCCGGGATCGGCGAAGTAGATCGTGGAGCTCACCGAGCCCGAGGACATCGTCCCCAGGAGCAACGAGCCGCCGAGGGCGAGATCGTCGGTGATGAACGCGTCGTCGCGATTCGAGACCTCGTTCGCGTTCGGGAACTTCGACGATCCCAGCGCGTTGAACGCGGGAAGCGAGATCAAGCCGCCCGAACCGCCCGCCCAGATCGTGCCCGGACCGACCTTCAGCGACGAGGCCGTGTCGAACGCCCCCAGCGCGGGCTCGTAGCTGAAGTTCGTCTCGAGGCCGCCGCTGCCGTTCTCGAAGCGGAAGCGCTTCGGCCCGCTCCGGTCGTACGTCAGGATGTTGCCGATCGTCAGGAAGTTGACGACGTCCAGGTCGCCCGACACGGTCGTGGTGTCGGTGAGCGCGTTCCCGAGCTGCGTGGCGCCCGCCACGTTGAGCTGGTCGCCGACGTTCAAGTCGCCGGAGACGGTCGCGATGTCGCTGATGGCGTCGCCGAGGGTGACGGTGCCGTTCGTCGAGAAGACCCCGTTCACCGAGACCTGATCCGCCGCCGAGTCGCCGAGGCTCAGCAAGAGGTTCGCGCCGGCAAGCGTGAACTGGTTCGGGCTCCCGGCCGAGATGGTCCAGATCGACCCGTTGATCACGTCGCTCACGTCGCTCCGCAGGAACTGAGCGCCGTCGATGCCGTCGACCGTCGCGGCGTTCCCGCCGTCGATCGCTCCCGCCGCGAGGTCCGCCGCGGTGATCGTTCCGTCGATGATGTTCGCGCTCGAGACCGAGCTCCCGGCGAGATCGGAGTTCACGATCGATCCGTTCACGACGTTGGCGCCCGTCACCGAGTTGGGGGCGAGCTCCAGGTTGGTAATCGCGTCCGGCGCGATCTTCGCCGACGTGACCGCGCCGTTCGCGAGGTCCGCCGTCCCGACCGAGCCGTCCGCGATCTCGCTCGTACCGACGGCGTTGGCCGCGATCATCGCCGCGTTGACCGAGTCGACCTCGCCCTTCAGGACGTACGCTCCCGGCGCGTTGCCGCCGAGCGCGCTGGCGTCGTTCGCCAGCGCGGAGCGGAGCGCGAACTGCGCGTGCGGACCGGCCGTCAATCGGACGCGCGGCGTGAGGGTCGTGAAGCCGCCCGCTCCGGCCGGCGTGCGGACGCGGATCTCGAGCCAGCGTTCGTCGCCCGCGAAGATGCCGGCGCCGAAGTCGAGCTCGACCGCGAAGACGCCGCGCACGACGGCGACGGCGTTGCGGGTGTTCGTGCCCAGCGACACGCCGCCGGCCGGCAGACCGAAGACGTCGAACACGAAGTCGCTGGCCTGGTCGACGACGATGTTGTTCTGGCGAAGCTCGCCTTGATACGTGAAGACGGTTCCGAGCGGAGTCTGCGCTCCGGCCGTCGCGACAAGAAACACGAGCGCGCCGGCGACGAGAGCGCCGCCGGACCTTCCAATGCGGTTCATGAGGAATCTCCTGGGAATCTCCCGGCGCCGCCGGGCCGCCCACGGGGGACGGGGTGGACACGCCGATGCGATCCCCACCGGCGCGGAAACCGAGGCTCGACCGACAAACTTCGTCCACTTTTTGTGGCGTTCGACTCCCGCCGCGGCCGGCCGTGCCGGCGCCGTGCCGTCACTGTCTTAGGGGAACGACCGCGACGCGCAGAACTCGATCCACCGTTCGGTCAGCTCGTCGAAGCCCTCGACGCCGAGCGTTTCCAGGTGCGGCTCGAGCGCGGTCGAGCCCGCGGCCCGCATGCCGGCGAGGAGCTCGGCAAGGTGCGACGAGAACGCCGCGTCCTCGATCAGCATCCGCACGAGGGTCGCCGCCTGCCAGTAGGCCCTGGTCGGAATCGGCTTCCCGTCGCACAGGCGCGCCAGCGGCAGGCGACGGCTCGGGTCCGAGATGCCTCGCCTGACGATCGACGCGACGCTCGCCTGCGGGTGGAAGCGGAGCTGGAAGTGGTTGGCGAACCCCTCGTGCAGCCACTCGGTCGAGTTGTCGATGGCGATGCAGCGCGAGAGCAGCGCGTGGACGAACTCATGGGTGAGCGTCGGACGCACGTTCCCTTGCGCAGGGTCGTACACCGTCCCCGCGATCCCCATGAGGGTGAACCCGTCGCCCGCCGGAGGCGCCGCCGAGCGAACGAGCCGCTCCGCCAGCCTTCCGGGAAACGCGCGGTAGTCCTCGTCTTGCGCGAAGACGAGCACCCGCGGCCGCTCGGCCGGCGGGTCGAGGAACGGCAGGTCGTGGTCCACGCTCGCGCGCACGGCGGCGAGATGCGACGAGACGGCGGCGAGGTCGAGCGCCGCGGCGTCGGTCAGGATCTCGATCGCGTCGTCCGCGTGGAACCGTAGCGCGGCCCGGCCGGAGAAGACCGTCTCGCCGAGCTCCTCGAGCGGGACGCGCGCTCCCGGTCCGTCCTCCTCGTCGACGATCTCGATCGAGTCGATCCAGAGGTGCGTTTCGTCCCGGAAGTGGAGAGCGAGGCGCGCGATCGCGTCCCAGCGCGGGATGCGGCCGCCGCCCCAGGAACACCACCGCAGATCGACGACGACCTGGGTCCAGCCGGCGCGATCGAGCAGCACCCGGCGCCAGAACCGCGCGCGGCCGTCGCTCTCGTAGAGCTGCATCTCGATCGTGACGGTGGGACGAGCCTCGACTTCATCGGTGTCGCGGTAGACCCAGAACGACACGCCCTCGAACGATCGCCAATCGGGGACGACCACGCCGTTCTTCGTGTAGAGCGTCGTGCCTGCGCCCGCGCGGAGCTCGACGCCGTGGCCGGCCGGTCCGCCCTCGCCGGCCGCTTCCGGCACCGGCCGACGCGAGGCCTGGATCGCTCCGCTCGCCGACCAGGTGTTGGCCAACCCCTCCTGCTCGAAGTCGAGCCGCGTGTCGGGTCCGAACGGCGCGGAGCAAGCCGCTCCGAGAAGCCAAACGATCGCGAGCGAGCTCATGACGGCTCCGTCTCCTTCGTTCGTTCCGTCAGCCCGCGTCGATCAGCGCCAGAAGCTCGTCGGGCGGCTCGATCGAGAACGACAGGCGGGCGCCGGAACGCGGGTGATCGAACGCGAGATGGACCGCCGCGAGTCCCAGCCGACCGCCGGGCGTCTTCGTCCCACCATAGAGCACGTCGCCGACCAGCGGGTGGCCGCGCTCGGCGAGATGGGCGCGGATCTGATGCTTGCGGCCGGTCTGGAGCGTCACGTCGATCAAGGACCGGTTGCGAGCCTCGCGGCGCACCACGTAGTCGGTGACTGCATGCTTGCCGCGCTCGCCCGGCCGGGTCGAGCGGACCGTTCCGTCGGCGCGTTCGACCAGGTCGGATTCGATCCGTCCGCGCGCGGGACGCATGACGCCGGGCACGACCGCGACGTACCTCCGCTCCACGCTGTGGTGGAAGAACTGATCCTTGAGCCGGCGCTCGGACGCGTGGTTCTTCGCGAGCACGAGCAGACCGGCCGCGTCTCGATCGAGACGATGAACGACGAACGCCTCGCTCGGCCGGACGTGCCGCGCGACGAGCGCGAGCGTGGTGGGCCTTCGTTCGCGTGCGTTCGTGCTGGTGAGCAACCCGGGCGGCTTCTCCACGACGATCACGTCCTGGTCCTCGTGGACGCGCCGGAGCGGCGCGAGTCGATCGCCCTCGGCCGCGGCTCGGTTCAGGACCTCGACGCGATCGCCGGCCGCGAGCTCCACCTTCAGCGCTCGCGCCGCCACGCCGTTGATGAGCACGCGTCGCGCCGACACCATCGCCTTGAGCGCGCGCTGGCTCGAGTCCGGGAATCGCCGGGACAGCCAATCGGACAACGTGTCGGGCATGGACGAGAATCTAACGGGTCGCGCGACGATCCGGTCCGGGCTTGGACGAGGCCGCTCCGTTCCTGCCAAGGCGACGATGGCCGCGTCCTCGAGTCCGTCGAGGACGAGCCGCGCTCGCGCCGTCACCGGACTCCGACCCGCAGCATCGCCTGCGCGCTCTTCGCCCCGTCGATCGCGGCGGACATGATGCCGCCGGCGTAGCCGGCTCCCTCGCCGACCGGAAACAGGTTCTCGAACCCGAGCGCGCGCCTCGTCTCTCGGTCGCGCGGCATCCGGACCGGCCCCGAGCTGCGCGACTCGACGCCGACGAGCAGCCCCTCCGCGCCGGCGAAGCCGGGAATGCCGCGATCGAACCGCGGCAGCGCTCGGCACAACGCGTCGCGCGCCTTCGTCGGGAGCAGCTCATCGATCCGCGCCGGACGCGTACCGAGGAGGTAGCTCGTCCGCATCTCACCCGTCGAGAGGCGCCCGGCGATGAAGTCCGGCACGCGCTGCGCCGGTGCGGTGTAGTCGCCGCCGCCCTCGTCGAAGAAGCGCCGCTCGAAGTGGCGCTGGAACTGGACGCCCGCGAACGGCCCGTCACCGAAGGCGCGGTAGTCCTCGCCGGTGAACGTCGTCACCACCGCCGCGTTCGCGAAGCGCGACGAGTGCCGCGAGTTGCTCATTCCGTTCGTGCAGAGGAAGCCGTCCTCGCTGATGCTCGCGACCACGCGCCCGCCCGGACACATGCAGAAGGAGTGCGCGCCTGGACCGTCCGGCCCGTCCCGGCAGACCAGGTTGTACGACGCCGCGCCGAGGAGCTCGCGCTCGCGGCCGCTGCCGAGACGACCGGCGTCGATCAGCGCCTGGGGGTGCTCGACGCGCACTCCGAACTGGAACGGCTTGGTCTCGAAGCGGACGCCGTGACCGGCGAGCATCTCCCACGTGTCGCGCGCGCTGTGCCCGATCGAGAGGAGCACCGCGTCGGCGCCGAGCTCGCCCCGCTCGGTTCGAACCGCCGCGATTCGACCCGGCGCGTCGCCGGCCATCGCGAGGCCGTCGACGCGGCACCGCCACTGGAACCGCACGCCTCGCTCCTCGAGACGGCGCCGCAGCGCGGGGATGATCCGATGGAGCCGATCGGTGCCGATGTGGGCGCGGGCGTCGTACAGGATGCTGGCGTCCGCGCCGCACCCGACGAGCTCTTCGAGCAGTAGCACCTCGAGCGGATCATCGACGCGGGTATAGAGCTTGCCGTCGGAGTACGTCCCCGCCCCGCCCTCGCCGAACAGCATGTTGGAGTCGGGGTCGTGCCGGCGGTGACGGTTGAACTGGACGATCCGCTTGCCGCGCTCGTCGATCGCGTCGCCGCGGTCGACGATCGTGACGCGCACGCCGTTCGCGGCGAGCGTCGCCGCCGCGAAGAGGCCGCCGGGGCCCGCGCCGACCACGACGACGTGACCGTCGCGGAGCGACGGGTCGGCGCGTTCGACGACGAGCGACGCCGGCGCGGCCGCCTCGTCGAGCCGACCCGACTTGCGCGCGCGTCGCATCCGCCCCGTCTCGACGCCGGCGTCGACGACGAGGTCGACCTGGCAGACGAAGCGGATCGGCCCGCGCGCGCGCCGAGCGTCGAGCGATTGCCGCACGATGCGAAACCCGGCCAGCCGGTCCGCGTCGAGACCGAGCTCATCGCACGCGCGGCGGCGGAGGGACGCCTCCGACTCCTCGAGCCCGCGCGAGAGGTTCTGGAGGCGCCAGGTCCGTGTCGATCTCTTCGTCACGCGTTACGCGATCGCCTTGCCGGCGACGCACGTGATCTCGAGCGTCGACCTCACGACGGCGATGAGGTTCGAGATGCGCATCAGCTCCTCCGGTGCCGGACGGTCGCAGGAGCATCGTGCCGAAACGCGGGGGCGGCGTCGAGGGCCTCGGATCCACGGGCGGCGGACTTCACGGTTCCGTCGGCGCGACGTCGATCGGTCGACCGATCGCCGCCTCCAGGCCGGCGTGCGCGATCGCGGTCTCGAGACGCGCGGCCAGGTGCGCCCGGCGGGAGCGCAACACGTCGAGCTCGGCCTGGAGGACCGCGGTCGCGGGACCGGATCCCGTCGCGTAGGACACACGAACCACGTCGAGCCGCCGGCGCGCCGCGGGCAGGAGCTCCTCGCGCAGGATCCTCTCCGCCGCCCGCGTGGCTTCGACGGCGGCGACGGCGTCGCGGACCTGGCGCTCGACGACGAGCTCGGCCTCCGCGCGAAGCAGGCTCGCCCGCTCGAAGCGAAGACGCTCCGCCGCGGCGCTCGCCTCGGAGCGGTCGAAGACCGGCAGCGGAACCGAGAGGCTCGGGCCGAAGCGGGACGGACCACGCTCCGACTCCCCCGCCGGCCGCTCGGCCCGTTCTCCGACCACGCCGATCGATGCACGGCTCCACCACGACGATCCCGCGAGCACGGCCCGGGCGTGCGCCGCCGTCTCTTCTTCGCGATGCATGACGAGGTCGAGACGGGCGTCCCGCGCGCCCGCGACGAGCCGGTCTTCGTCGAGCGGGCCCTCCCAAGGAGGCGGGAGGGGGGTCGTGAGCGCCACCGCCGGATCGACCGTCCACGCGATCCGCTCCGCGAGGGCGTTGCGGGTGGTCCGCAGCTTGCGGCGCGCCTCGATCGATTCGAGCTCGGCGCGCAGCCGATCCACGTCGGCCACGCTCGCTTCCCATTCCGTCGCTCGTCCCGCCCCGCGTCGGGTCTCCACCTGCCCCCGCGCGCGTTCATAGACCGCCGCCTCCGCTTCCCGGATCGCGAGCTCTTCGGCCGCCGCGAGCGCCTCGTAGTAGCGAGCCCGCGTCTCGCGCGCGCGCGACGCGGCGAGATCGGCCACTCGGTAGATGGCCGCGCGGAGGTCGTGGGCGGCGACGTCGCGGCGTCGTGGGATGCGCCACAGATCGAGGATCTCCCACGCGATCCCGCCCTCCACTCCGGCCGATCCGCCTCCCGACGGGAAGAAGAGCGCGAGGTCGAGGATCGGGTTGGCCGGAAGCCCCGAACGAACCCACTCCGCCTTTGCGACGCCGATCTCGCGGAACGCGGCCTCGATCCCGGGATGCATGGCGACGGCGCGGCGCACCGCGAGCTCGAGCGACAGCCCCGCGTCCGGATCGATCGTCTCCGCCCCGGCCGCGTCCCCGGCGGACATCCCGATCGCTCGCGCCACCGCGACGCGCGCTTCGCTTTCCTCCGGGGCGGAGTCGACCGTGACGCACCCGGCGATCAGCGCCGGCAGGGCGAGGGCCATGAGTCGGGTCATGGGTCGACCTCCACCGTGGCGGGCCGGCCGAACCTGAGGTAGAGCGCGGGGACCACGATCATGTTCAAGAACGTCGAGCTGAGCAGGCCGAACAGGATCACGATCGCCATCGGGGTGAGCACCTCCGTCCCCGGCTCCTCGCCGCGCAACGCGAGCGGGACGAGCGCGAGGCCGGCGGACAACGCCGTCATCACGATCGGCGCCAGGCGCTCGAGGGAACCCCGGACGACCGCTTCGCGGAAGTCGAGGACGCCCTCCTCGTGCTGCAGGTGCTTGATGTGCGACACGAGCAAGATGCCGTTGCGCGCCGCGATCCCGAAGACGGTGATGAACCCGATGATCGAAGCGACCGACAGCACGCCGCCCGACAACCACACGCCGGCGACGCCGCCGATCAACGCGAGCGGAAGGTTGATCAGAACGAAGATCGCGTCCCGCGCCGAGGCGAACGCGAGGTGGAGGAGGAATCCGATCAGCACCAGCACGAGGAGACCGACGAGCACGAGCCGGTTCCGCGTCGATTCCGCGCTCTCGAACTGCCCGCCGTACTCCACGTGGTACCCGTCCGGGAGATCGATCCGGTCGCTGATGCGCTCGCGGATCTCCTCGACCACGCCCACGAGGTCGCGGCCCGCCACGTTGCACATCACCGTGATCAGACGCTGCGTGCGCTCGCGCGCGATGAAGTTCGGCCCTCGGTCCTCCCGGATCGTGGCGACCGCCTTCAGGGGGACCCGCGCGCCGTGCGTCGACTCGAGGAAGGTGTCGCCGATCGACCGCGGCGACACCGGCTCGTTCCCGACTCGCACGACGAGCGCGTACGCTCGGCTCCCCTGCAGCACGCGCCCCGCCTCGATGCCGAGCGACGCCGATGCCAGCGCCCGCGCCGCGTGGCCGACCGTGAGGCCGTGCCGCGCGAGGGCGGCCCGATCGAATTGCACGGTCAGCGACTGCACCGCGGCCTGCTGCTCGACGCGAAGGTCGACGACGCCCTCGACGCCGGCCGTGACGGCGCGGATTCGCTCGGCGATCGACCGCAGCCGCACCAGATCGTCGCCGAAGACCTTCACCGCGATTCCGGTGGGCGTGCCCGAGAGCATGTGATCGATGCGATGGGAGATCGGTTGGCCGAAGGACGTCTGCACCCCCGGAACCGACGCGACGCTCTCCCGCAAGGCCTCGAGGAGCTCGGCCTTGGTCCGGCGCGGCGCGCCCAACCGTTCCGGCGCGGCCATGTCGAGGCGAACCTCGAGCTCCGACGACTCCACGCCCAGGACGTGCTCGTCCTCCTCCGCGCGGCCCGTCCTCCGCCCGATCGCCGCCACCTCGGGGTGCCTCATCACCTCTTCCTCCACCCGCTTCGCGAGACCGTCGCTCTCGGCCAGCGACGTGCCCGGCAGCGTCGCCACGTTGATGACCAGGGATCCTTCGTTGAACTCTGGCAGGAAGCTCTTCCCGGCCACCGAGAGTCCGAACACGGCGGCGACGAGCAGAAGCAGGGCCGGCGTGGACGACACCCACGGATGGCGAAGGGCGAACGCGAGAGGTCCGCGGTACCAACGCTTCAAGATCGACACCGTCCACGGCTCGCCTCGTCGCGTCGATCCGCGCCCGGCCAGAAGGTACGAGCAGAGCGCCGGGGTCAGCGTGAGCGCCACGACGAGCGACGCGGCGAGCGACACGCTGAACGCGAGTCCGAGCGGCCGGAGCAGACGCCCCTCGACTCCCGTCAGGAAGAACAGGGGAACGAAGACGAGGAGGATGATGGCGGTCGCGAAGACGATCGACATCCGCACCTCGTAGCTCGCCCCGACGATCACCGCGAACGACGATCGCCGTTCGGCCTCCGGCCTGGCCGCGTTCTCCCTCAGGCGCCGCACCACGTTCTCGACGTCGATGATCGCGTCGTCGACGAGCGCGCCGATCGCGATCGCCATCCCGCCGAGCGTCATCGTGTTGATGCCGGCGCCGAACCAGTAGAGCGTGAGCGCGGCGATCAGCAGCGACACCGGAATCGCGAGCAAGGTGATGAGGCTCGCACGAATCGACAGGAGGAACGCCGCGACCACGAGGATCACGAACAACGCGCCCTCCTTCAGCGCCGCCACCGTGTTGTCGACCGCGGCGCGGATGAAGTCGGCCTGGCGGAAGATGTTGGCGTTCAGGCGCATCCCGTCGGGCAACGTCGACTGCAGGTCCAGGACGACCTCGTCGAGCCGGCGCGTGAGCTCGAGCGTGTTCGCGTCGGGCTGCTTCTGAACGGCGAGGATCACGGCCGGCTCGGTGATCGCGCGCCCGTCATCGGCGCGACGCGACGCGGAGGCGGCCCCGCGGCGGAACGCGGCCCGCTCGGCGACCCGCGCGATGTCCCTCACCCTCACCGGGTTGTCGCCGCGCGAGACGACGACGGTCTGCTCGATGTCGGAGACGTCGCGGATCCGCCCGACTCCGATCACGAGGGATTCCTGCGCGCCGGCCGTGTAGACGCCCGAAGAGACGTTCTCGTTCGACTCCGCGACGGCGTCCAGGACTTGCTCGACGGTGATCTCGTAGCCGGCGAGCCGCGCCGGATCGAGCCGCACCTCGAACTGCTTCACCTCGCCGCCGATCGGAAGCACCTGCGCCACGCCGGGGATCGACAGCAGGCGCCGGCGAACCCGGAACTCCGCGACGTCGCGCAGCTCCATCGGGTCGTTTCTGTCCGAGGTCAGCGCGAGGAAGAGGATTTCGCCCATGATCGAGGTCATCGGCGCGAGCACCGGCGGCTCGACTTGCTCGGGAAGCCGGCCGGACACGCTCGACAGCCGCTCCGCGACCGTTTGGCGGGCGCGGTACACGTCGGTACCCCAGTCGAACTCCGCCCACACGATCGAGAAGCCGAGCGTGGTCGCCGAGCGGACTCGCCGGATGCCGGTCGCTCCGTTCAACGCCGTCTCGATTGGAAACGTGACGAGCGTCTCCATCTCCTCCGGGGCCATTCCGTGACCTTCGACGAGCACCGTGACGGTCGGCGCGGTCAGGTCGGGAAACACGTCGATGGGCAGCTTGCTCGTGGCGAACGACCCGAAGAGCAGCACCACGGCCGCGGCGAGCACGACGCCGAGACGGTTCTTCAGCGCACCACGTATGAGAGCGTTCAGCATGATTCGCCCCCTTAGTGGTGATGGTGCCCGTCGGCCACCGAATCGGGGGCGAGCGAGGCGAGGCGAACGGTGTAGGCGCCGCGGCTCACGACGCGCGCGCCCTCGGCAAGTCCGTCCAGCACCTCAACGCGGTCGCCGTCCTCGATGCCGACCTTCAGGAACCGCTTCTGGAAGCTCTCCCCGCCCACCAGGACGTAGGCGGTCGGCAAACCGTTCTCGACGACCACGGCCTCGCGCGGGATCGCGATCGCGTTGTGCGCCACCCGCGTCCCGAGGTAGACGTCGAGCGACATCCCGATGCGCAGCCGGCCGAGCGGGTTCGGCACCTCGAAGAGCAGCGAAGCGGAGTGCGTGACGGAGTCGACGATCAGCGGCCGATGCACCAGTTCCGCGCCTTCGACGTCGCGCAGGTCGAGCATCGTCTCGTCATGCCCCGGGATCTTGACGATCGCCGAGGGATCGTCGCCAAGCGAGGGCAGGTCGAACTCCGGGACCCTCGCCTCGATCCAAACGATCGAGGCGTCGATGATCTCGAACACCGGTTCGCGCACGTCGAAGAACTGGCCCTCGATGCACTCGGCGCGTACGAGGACGCCGTCGATCGGAGCGCGGAGGGGCAGGAGCAGCCCGTCGCCTCCGCCCGCCTCGGTTCGCTCCGCGGCCGCGGCCTCGCCCTCGAGATCCACCAACCCGCGAAGCGCGTCGCGGAGCTCGTCCAGCAGAGCGTCGATCCCGGCGAGCTCGGCCGCCGCCACGCGGGTCGTTTGCTCGGCCTCATCCATTTCCTGATCGGTGGCCAGCCCCCGACCGTGCAGCGATCGCACGCGTTCGAGGGCACGAGCCGCGTAGTCGATGCGTGTCGTGAGCGTCGAGCGCGTCGCCGCGAGCTCGGCCGAGCGGACCGCCAGGTCGGTGCGCCGGAGGGCCAGCTCTCGACGCTGCGCCGCGAGCTGCGATCGGTTCGCCGCGAGCGCGGCGGCCTCGGTGACGGGCAGCGGCGGACGGATCCAGCCGAGAAGACGCCCCTTCGTGACCCTCTCGCCCATGTCCGGGAGCCCTCCGTCGGGTGCGACGATCGAGCCCGCGATCGGCGGCGTCACGTGGGCCGCGTTGCCGTGGCGCGTCACGACGCGGCCCGGCACCTGCACCCGTTCGATCAAGTCCTCGCGATCGACGAGGTGAAGCCGCGTCCCGACGCGCCACTGCTCTTCGAGCCGGAACGTGACGAGATCCGGCACGTCGGCGCCGTCGGAGAGGGCCGCCCGCGCGGCCGCGTCATCCGCGTGCACGGCGACGGATCCGAGGTCGAAGCGATCCTCGTGATCCCCCCGCAGCACGAACGAGAGCGCGACGTCGCCCGGGTCGGCGATCGTCAGCGCCGGGACGAAAAGACCCGGGCGGCGCGGAGCCTCGGCCGACGCGCGCGATTCGCGCCCGCCCGCCGAACGAGCGACGACCTCGAGCGTTCCCGCGGACACCGGCTCTCCGCTCGCCAGGATCGTGACGTGGGCGAGAAACTCGATCGGCCGGCCGGCCACCGGAATCGGAAACTCGACGAACAGCTCGGAACGATCGGTGAATACGGTGGCCGTCGTCGCCGGCGTCTCGTCTTCGTGAGCGGCGTCATCGTCCGCGTGAGGATGCTGATGATGTGGAGGACAGCCCAATCCCGCGACGAGCAGGAAGAGCAGCCCCGAACGTAGGAATCGGTGCATGGATGGAGACCCTCGGGGAACCGGGAATGCGCGCGTGAACCTCCCGCCCGCGGGACGCGGACGGGACGACGGCAGGACGACGATCCTGGTTCAGAGGGTCGGAGGAGCGCGCGGTGCGGATGGAGCGGTTTCGACGCCGATCGGTGGATGGACGGCAGGGATCGATTCGACCCGACGGGGCGCCGGCGGGTGGTCGGTGGACGGTGCGAGCTCGACGCCGGGCGGAGGCGCTTGAGCCTCGCCGCGCGCAGAGTCCCGCTCCCAGCACTTCTTCGGCAGCACGAAGCGCGGCGTGTCGCCGTGAACGTGCCAGTCGGCGCGGCAGTCATCGTCGCACCGCAGGATCGGTCCCGCGACCTTGACCGCGGCGACGCCCTCGAGCCCCGGCTCCTGGCCCGGGTGACGATGAGGCTCGTGCGAGTGATCCGGCTCGGAATGATGGGCGTGGACGTGGTACGGCTGGAGCGCCACGTGCGCCAGCACCAGGAGTGCGATCCAGATCGATCCGAGCCTCCGCATGGCGAGGAAGCTAGCCGATGCGACGCCGCCCGGCAACTGCGGAGAGCCGACGCCGTCGACGTCGGCCCTCCACCGGGTGGCCGGGGTCGCCAGCGACCCGACGCGACCCGCCGTCAGCAATCGAGGATGTCGAGCCGGAGCGCCTGCGTCGTGCGCCAGCACGCCCCACCGTTCTCGCGCACCACCCCCTGGACGTAGTAGGTCTGGCCGACCATGACGACCGATGACGGGAGCGGGACCGGGAAACGCATCGTCCCTTCCGCGTCGGAAGTGGCGTACAGCGTCAGCAGGATCGGCTCCACGAAGATCGGACAACCCTGCAGAGACAGGCTCGCCGACGCGGCGGGCACCACGGTGGCGCCGATGTAGAGCAGACCCGGCTTCGATGGTGCAGCCCCCTCGACCCGGATCTCGAAGAGGAGGTTGTCGATGCACGGGGCCGACCCGGCGACCAACGTGGGCGCGACGCCTCCGGCGCAGCCGGATCCCACGCACGCGAACCCCACGTCCGACACTTCGTCGCTCGACGTCGCGGGGATGACCTCGCTCACGTCGTTCAACGTCGTCAGGTTCCCGCCGGACGGGACGACTCGAAGCTCGATCGGCTGTTCCACGTCGACGCCGGCCGTATCGACGTGGACCTGCCGGAAGAACGGGAGGAGCGCGGCCGGGGCCGGAACGGACGGAACCGACGTCGACCCGAGCAGCGTGCCGCCCTGCGAGACCTCGATCGAGGCCACGCTCGAGTCCTGCCGCCCGACGTTGTGCACCTCGACGAAGACGCCGTCGCCCTCGCCGTCCCAGATCGCGCTCATCTTACCTACGGCCGGATCGGCGACGTCGAGCGACGGAGTCGTCTCCGACCCCGGCTCGAGCGTGAGCACGATCGACGTGGTCTGTCCGGACGGGAGGCCCGGGATCGTGAAGCGTCGGCCCGGCTTGAGGAATCCCAGGCCCGACGTCGCGACGACCGGAGACCCCGGCTGGTCGTCCGGCCCCGCCGGTCCCCACGACAGCGCGTACGTCCCGAACTTCATCCGATGCCACACGCGAAACGAGACGTCGGCCGCGGACGCCCCGAAGTTGTGGACGAGAAGGTTGAGCTGCGTCCCGTCGTGGTCCGGCTTCACGTTGACGAGCGGGGCGACGTCGAGGTCGCCGGAGCCTTCCGGTCGCTCCCACGTCACGATCGGCCGCTGCTCGCTCGACCATTGTCCGCCCGATACCACGGCGTAGAGGAGTTTGTGGCTCCCCTTGATGTGGAAGTACGCCCGGTCGTTGTAGGAGACCGCGGTGGTCGCGAGCGGGAAGAACGACCGCAGCCACGTCGCCGCTTCCGACATCGCCGCCTCGATCTCGCCCTTGTCCTCGTTCAGGACGAACTTCATGTAGGGATCGCCGGTGTTCGCGAGCCACTGATCGAACTGACCCTGGTCCGGCTCGGTCGTGGAGGAGACGGGGACGACCGGGTTCGGCCCTTCATAGAGGAAGTGGCGCGCCCGGAAGAAACTCGACCTGACGTCGTTGCGATACTCGTTCGACGCCCAAGCCGGGCTTCCCGGCGCCGCAAACGGGTTCGGCGGCGTCGTCGCGACGAACACCGTCGCCGGGACGATCGGCTCGAGGTACGACGGGTCGCCGGTGTGACGGTACGCCATCAGCAGCAACGCGTAGACCTGCTCGAGGTACTCGGATTCCGCCGTGTAGTCGTTCCTCCACCATTCATTGCCCGCCATGCCCGGCAAGCCGAACTGCCCCGCGAACGCGTCGTCGGTCCGAATCGCGGCGGGGGGGATACCGATCGGCTTCGCCGCCCCCACCGGCTCGTTCGGATCGCTCGACATGCACGCGTCGCGCCACCCGTCGGCCAGCTTCAGAAGAACATCCAGGGCGACGGGATCGGCGCTGAAGTCGGCGACGAACAGGGCCGGCACGAGAGCGCGAAGATTGATCGGCGCGTCGATCGTGTGGATCATCAAGCTGTTGTTCTCGTCCACCGCCGTGGCGCCGAACGAGTAGCTTCGAATGTGCCACGGCTGCTCGACCGTGGCGAGCGGCTTCATCCATGGCGCGTCATCGGGCGGGTAGGGGAGGAGGTCGTGGAACAGGTTTCGCAGCGTGCGCATCGGGATCTCGAGGTACGTCGGATCCGCGTAGTAGCGAAGCAACGCCCCGAAAAGCGGATGCGTCGTGTACTCGCCCGCGTGCTCGGAGTCGCCGGCGCCGTCGAAGTAGCCCTGCGCCTGGTTCACGTTCGGACCGAACAGAACGGTGTCGCCGGCGCCGCGCAGCGCGCGCTGCAACGGCGACTCGTGCCAGAAGTCGCCGGTCGGCGAGAAGACCCGCGGCGTTCCCCAGAGGGCTCCCAACAACTCCACGTCGTCCCCGTCGCCGCCCCCGAACTCGCCCTCGATGAGCCGTCGCTCCGACCACCAGCGCCCGACCTCCTGATACGCCGAGAGGTAGTCGCGCGTCGCGGTCGCCCAGGCCGGTGCGGAGGACGTGGCGCCCGGCTCGGTGAACTCTGACCACCACGTCGTGGCCGGGTCGTACGTCGGGGGCGCGTCGCCGTCCCAATCCGGAATGATCGTGCCCTCCGGCGCGATGCCCGAGTAGTTCTGCGAGATCCAGAGGAACATCTTCACCGCGGCCGCGTCTCGGAACAGTCCGTTCGAGCCGAGCTCGGTCGCCATCGACGCCACGATGTCGTGCCAGTAGTTCGTCGCGTTCTTCGGCTGTCCGGGGGGCGCCGCGGGGGCCTGCGTCGAGCGCCCGTAGTACTGGACCGCGCGGCGATACTCGGCCCGCGGCAGCAGCGGGCACGTCTCGATGAACGGATTGTCCGACGCGAAGAGATCGCCCTGGATCTGACGGAAGAGGAGCTCGGCCGCGCCGAGGTTGCGCATGATCCCGCTCAAGAGCCCTTGGGTGGCGAACCCGCCGGAAACCGCGTTGGACGTGTAGCCGCGGACTTGCGCGAAGAAGAGCGCGTCGCGGAAATCGAGCGCGCTCTCGAGCAGCTCCGATTCCGCGACGTTCGGGGTCGCGATGGCGGAGAGCAACGCGATCGCCTCGTCGAGCTCGGCGTCGCGCGGGTCGCCCGGCCAGACCGAACCTCCGGCCTCGCCCAGCCAGCCGGCCTCCTCCGAGCCATCGAGCCAGCCGACGAGCCACAGCAACGCGCTGGCGCGAAGGAGCGGATCGGAGGTCGAGATGCCCACGGCGGCGGCACGTGCCGCGACCAAGTCGGACTCGTTCAGCGCGTCGACGAGGTCGAGGACCGCGGAAGCGGTCGAGTCCGTCACGATCCCTCCCGACGCGTGCGAGTAGCGGATCGGGAGCGGAACGTCGTCGTAGATCTCGACCCCTTGGATCGAGTTGTAGCTCTCGTCGTCGCCCTCCGCGCGAAAGTGGAAGCCGATCGAAGAATCGCCCGGCGGGACCTCGACGGTGACGCGCAGCTTCAGGTAGCCGCCGACCGACGTGGTGATGCATGCCGACAGCGTGGTCGCCTCGAACTCGTCGCTGGCGCCCTTGCTGAGGATCGTCCGCGCGAAGAGACCCGTCGCCGCCGCGGCCGGTGCATCGGCGGGATCGGTCTCGATCCAGACCTCCAGGTTTCGCAAGGGCGTCGTGTTGGGACTGCCGCACATCGTTCCCGACCGGCCTACGTTGCCGAGGTACAGCACGCAGCGATAGACACCGGGATCGATGTCGACGCGGAAGACGCACTCGGTCGAACCCGAGTCCGGGGCGGTGACCACGGAGTCACGGAGCACGTCGAACTGGCCATGGTAGACGGTGTTCGGATCGATGGTCGCCCAGGAGACGACGCCCTGCGGCGCGACGGCCGGCTCCCACCCGTATCCCGACCCAGGATAGAGGGTGACGTTCGTGACTCCGGTCCAGCCGGCCTGCAGGCTGCTCGCGGGGCCCATGTCGAAGCGAAACGGCTGCGCGTGCGTGACCGTGCTGCAAACAAGCGTGACGATGACGGGGATCGATGCTCTCACGGAACCTCCCTTTCCAAGACTCGACACATCGGCCGAAACGTTCATTCTTCGCCGCGGGATTCTACGCTCCGCCCGGCCGCCGTTGGTCTCTGGACCTTCGGTCCGCATGTTCGTAGCCTCGAGTCTCGGTCCTCCCTCCGGCTCTTCGTCATGATCGAGCTGCGTACGCTTCACCTCATCGTTGGAACGGTCGGCCTGATCGCCTTCCTGCTGACCGGACAGCACATGCACTGGGTCCATCATCATCTGCAGGGGATGCACGATGGGCCGCGCCTGTTCTTTCGCTCGGCTCACATCTACCTCCTCTGGTCGTCGCTGCTGAACGTGCTGGTCGGCTGCTATCTTGCGCGACTCACGTCGAGGCTCGCTCGGCACGTGCAGCTCCTGGCCTCGCTGGCGATCCTGGCCGGGCCGCTCCTTCTCTGTGTGTCGTTCTTCCATGAACCGTACAACGCGGGTCTCTTGCGCCCCGTCGGGCGGGCGGCCGTCGTGCTGGCCACGGCCGGCGTCTTGGCTCATGCCGGCGCGGCGATCACGGGGCAGGGCGCAACCAGCCGATAGAGATCGCGAGGTCGTCAGTCCTCGATGTACCCGAGCTCTTTCAATCGTCGGATCACGTCGGGGTCGAGTGCCGGCGGGCCCTCGCCTTCCGGACGTCGCGTGGCGAACTCGATCAACCGATCGAGGAGGGCGCGGGCTCCCGGGTCCGGCGCCTGCGCCACGCCGCGAAGCTCGCCCGGGTCGGCGACGACGTCGAAGAAGCGCGTCTGCTTCTGCGTCATGTCCCGCACGATGAGCCGCTCGCGCGTCCGCGCCGCCTTCAACGTCTCCCAGCCGTAGCACTCCATGAAGACCTCGCCGCGCGGGCCGCCTCGACCGTCCTCGAGCTGTCGCAGGTCGACGCCGTCGAACGTCGGCGGCGGCGCGATGCCGAGGACGCCGAGAATCGTCGGTGCGACGTCGATCAAGCTGACGAGATGGTCGCGGGTCGTGCCGGCGCCGGCGCCACCCACACCATCGGGATAGCGGATGAACAAAGGGACGCGCGTCACCGCGGTGTAGAGGAACGGGTCGTGCGTGAACGATCGTTTCTCGTGGTCGAGGAGGCTCTCGCCGTGATCCGCGGTGATGACGACGAGCGTGTCGGCCCGTCGCTCCCGCGTCGACAGCTCCGCGAGGAGCGGCTCGAGCTCGGCGTCGACGTAGCGGATCCCCGCGTCGTAGCGGTCGATGATGTAGTGCAGGTCGTCCTCGCCGAGCCCGCGCTCCTCGGCCGCCCCGGGCGTCAGGTTGTAGTGCTGCTCCACGTCGCCCACGCCCGGCCGCGCCGCCGCCGCGAACGTCGACGTGAAGCTGCCGGTTCGTCCGTAGGGGCGATGCACGTCGTACAGGTGCAGCCAGACGAAGAACGGTTGGTCGCGTCCGGCGCGGATGAACTCCAGCGCTTCGCTCACGATCGCGCGCGCGTCGCGAGCGCCCTCGCGGCGCCACCCGAAGCCCTGGCCGAGATTCTGGTCGGAGAGGAGCGCCAGGTTCACGCTCGCACCGGTTCGATAGTCGTGCACCGCGAGCACTTCGGCGAGCGTCACTTGCCGCGGGTCGAGGCGGTTCCACGTGTACAGGCCGTGGTCGCTGACGTAGCGCGACGTGAGGAGGGAGGCGTGTGACGGAGGAGTGAAGCTGCTCGTGCTGAACGCGTGCTCGAAGCGGACGCACTGCTTCGCGAACCGGTCGAGGTTCGGGCTCGTCGGTCGCGCGTATCCGTAGCAGCCGAGGCGATCCGCGCGGAGCGAGTCGATCGTTACCACGAGGACGTTGCTCGGGTTCGGCGCCCGCCGCGCCGGAAGCGCGTAGAGATCGAACGTGAGCGGCGCCGCGCCGGCGGAGGGACCGTCGTCGATCCGTACGCGGACGACTCGCTCGTCGGAGAGCGGCTGTTCGATCACGTCCACGCGCGGCCGTCCGACGCGGTTTCGCACCACGACGCGAAACTCGCCGGCCGGCGGCAACGGAGCGACGACCTCGGTTCGGAGCCCTTCGATCGGCCGCCACTGGCGGTGCTCGATCGCGACCACGCCGTCCTTCAGGATCAGCACGTCGACGCCGTCGACCGCGTCGGCCGCGAACGAGAGGAGGTGGATCTCCTCCTTCCCCTCGCCGTCGGCCCGCGCCCGATCGCCCGCTCCGGCCATGCCGAGCGACACGAAGACGACGAAGCTCCGGGCGAGGTCCATGGCGCTTCCTCCGTTGGATGGACGTTCCGGACGATATCACGGTTCCCGTCGCGCCGGACGATCGAGTCATCGCGAACGCCACCCGTCCAACCCGCGCTCGATCTCGTCCAGATCCGCTCTGCTCGGGGTGACGTCGACGATCGTCTCTCCCGCGTCCTCGACGACGATCGTGCGCGCGTCGTCGAGCTGCCGGGAGAACCCGGGGAACGTCGTCGTCCGCGGCACGTAGACGTTCCAGCGGAGCCGGTACTCGCCGGGAACGGCGACGGTGAGCCGGGCCTCCCGGTTCTCGAGCGGGCCGTACGCGTCGCCGAACAGGTGCCCGTACGGCGCGAGCGCGCCCTCCACCGGCGACGTTCGCTCGAGCTGGACGTTCACCGAGAACGCCGCCTCGCCGGGGATCTCGCGCTCGAGATGGAGCCGGACCCGGACCGGCAGCCCGTCGCGGAGGGAGACGCGCGTCACGCCGCGCGCGCCATCGACGAGCCGCGGGCGAAAGCCCGGCGCGGCGAGCACCAGATCGAGACCTTGCGGCCGCGCGGTCACCAAGTGCGCGCGCCCGTACGGCCCGAGGTGCTCGGCGCCCCGGCCGCGCGACGGCACGGCGAGCCGCACGCCCGGCACGGGGGTTCCGCGGGCGTCGACGCACTCGAGCCGCACCAGGGAGAAGCGCCCGCGGAGGTCGAGGGGGTTCAGACGCGGATCCCGGCTCGTCTCGTTCGGCGCCACGTCGATCCCGTCGACGATCGCCACCGGCGTCTCCGCTTCCTCCGGCGCGCTGACGCGCACGCGCCAGGTTCCCGCCGCCACGAATTCCGATCGGTACGTGCCGTCGGGCCCCGGCCAGACTCGCACGCGGCGACCTCCCTCGTCCTCGAGGTGGACCTCGACGTCGTTTCGCGGCACGCCGTCGTCCAGCTCGATCCGCGCCTCGATCGAGCCGACCAGCGGCAGCGACAGGGCGACGTCGCGCGCGCCGCGCGTGAACGGAACGGGGCTCGACGCATGCCCGTCCTTGCTGGCCGAGACCGTCCCGGCCTCGTCGACCGATTCGAGATGAAACGCGAACCGTCCGTCCGACCCGCTCGAGGACGTGAACGTATGGACCCGACCCGCGTTCACCGGCGCGTTCGAGAGCTTGGCCAGGGGGTTCTCCTCGTTCATGCGCCGCACGGCAACACGGATCGCGGCGCCCTCGACGGGACTCCCGTCCGCGCGCGCGACCGTTCCGCCGACGAGGAACGGCACCGCGGTCAACCGCACGTCGCCCACGTCGTGAACCCCCGGCGAGAGCGGATCGGGACGCCGCGTCATCCCGGCCCGCGACGTGTCGATGCGATCGTCGGACGACACCGGATGCACGAGGAAGTCCGGGCCGAGCCGCCGGCCGCGCGGCGCGCGGTAGACCGCGTCGAACCGACCGGCACGGTCGGTCCTGATCCGCGGCACTTCGCTCGTGGAATCGAAGGGCGCGCCGCGCGCGAACGGTGCATCGATCGCGATCGTCGCGTGCGCGAACGGAGCGCCGTCCGGATCGAGCAGGCGCCCCACGAGGACGGTGTTCGTCTCGCGCGGATCCGTCCGCCGCGCGACGACCACGATCTCGGCGCCCTCGACGCGCGGTCCCTCGTGGACGACGGTGATGGGATCCAACGGTTGCGCATCGAGGGCGACGCGAAACGTCGCCCGTCCCGGCACCACCGCGTGAGGAAAGACCACGTCGCCCTCCTTCGCGATCCGCGTCTCGTAGAGCCCGCTGTGCGAACCGCCCCACCCGACCGAGACGCGCGTGCCTCCGCGATGGATGCTCCCGTCGCGTTCCTCGACCCGGACTCGGATGCGGCCGGTGGGCGGCGCCACCACCCGGATGGACTCGGACGGCAGGGCCTCGGGATCGATCCCGGCCGATTCGCGACCGGTCCCGTCGTCGAGGGTCACGTAGGGCCGGACGCGGTACGCGACGTCCGATGGCCGGCGGCGGCCCGCCCGCGTCAGCCAGCGCGCGTGAGGGATCCGCACGAACGTGTCTCCAGGTCGCGCCGCTCCGATGAACCGTGGCAGATAGATCGGGTAGCCCATGTCCATGCGCTCGACGAGGACCACGGGCACGTCGGGTCGAGGTCCGCCCGCCGCGTCGACGACCTCGACGATGATCGTCTCGTCGCGCTCGAGCTCGATGACCACCTCGGTCGTCTTCGAGGCGTCGAACGGCTCGCATGCAAACTCGTCCCCGCGACGCGCGGCCACGAACGTCCACCCTCGCGTGGGCGGCAGCCGGACCCGCCCGTCGTCGTCGGCCGCCAGCTTCCTCCCCGCCGCGGCGAGCACCTCCTCGGCGTCGCGCCAGACGAAGAACCACTCCCCGTGCACGCGCGCCTCGATCTCGGTCTCGTCGGCGAACCAGACCTCGGCGCCGGCCGCTGGCTCGTTCGAATCGGTTCGTACCAGGACGCGAGCCCCCGGATCCCCCTTCCGGGCGGCAGCCGGCTCCTCCTCGACCACGATCACGTTCCGCGACGGCTCGGAGGCGGCGACCGGGAGGACCGGCTCGACGGAGGTTCCCCCGACCGACTCCACTCCCTCCGCCACCCCGTCCGGCCGGCGCGAGAATCGATCCCCGAGCATCGACCAGGCCGCGAATCCAGCCAGCGCGAGCGCCACGATCAGGGAGAGGTTCCGTTTCATGTTTCCGCGCAGGAGGATACGACGTCCCGGCCGCGTCGCGTGCGTTTTCTCGATCTTGAAACCTCCGGCGCCGCTCCGGCCCCCGATCCGTGTTCCACCCTCAGGTTGCCGCGGACGAACGCCGATTGGCTTCCCAGCGAAGGCCCATCCAACGGAACAGGTGGAACGAAGGCGATGCGATGAGTTCGAACCTGACCGAACAGGCGCGCCAGACGGCCGGTGCGCGATCCGGAGGTTCCGATCTCACGATCGACGCCGAGGCGTTCGAACGCTTCCCCAGCGCCTGCCCCGGACTCGGGAACTTCGACCTCCCGATCGATGACGGATTCGAGCTTCGTCCCGACGAGTTCGAGCTCCAGCGGCGGATCGTCGAGATCGTGTCCGCCGACGAGTACGAGCTGCCCCACATCCCGTCGTCCCACCTCGCGATCCTCGACCTGGTGAGCAATCCCGAAGTCGACCTGAAGCGCGTCGAACCGATCCTGTCGCGCGACCTCGTCCTGACCGCGGCCCTCCTCAAGGTCGCGAACTCGGTCGCCTTTGCCGGTTCGCGGCCGGTCGAGACCGTCCGCGGGGCCCTCTGCCGGGTCGGGCTGCATGGCGTCCGCTCGGTGCTGCTCTCGCTGTCGCTGAAGAGCGTGATCTTCAATCCGAAAGCGCTCGTCCCGATCGCGGAGGAGGTCTGGCGCCAAGCCGTGTCCGTCGCGTGCAACGCGCGGGCGCTCGCCGTTCCACTCTGTTTCGACCCCGAGCGGTACTACGCGCTTGGACTCCTCCACGACATCGGCAAGGTGCCGCTGCTCGGCCTCCTCCGCCGATACGCTCCACCCCGTTTCGACTTCCGCCGCTCCTTCGTCGGCGCGATCTTCGCCGCTCACCATGAGCGGATCGGGCGGGAGCTGACCACGAGCTGGAACCTCCCCGAGGAGATCGTCGCCGTCGCAGGTTGCCATCACGACTACGACCGGAACCTGGAGCACGTGACGAGCGCCGCGATCGTCCACCAGGCGCATCGACAGGACCTCTACCTCAGCTCCGGTCGCGCGGACGACTACCTTCGCCTCGAGGACGACCCGAGCATGGCCGTCATCGGCATCGCCCCCGAGTATCGACGGCCCCTACTCGACGCCGTACGACGCAGCTACCTGCTCCTGCAACGCACCGACGCGTTCGCTTGACTCTAGTGGTGTGATTCAGAGTTGTTGACGTTTCTCCGGGGCCCTCGTCGTCGCTGGCTGCGTAGTCGTCTCCAGGTTCGGCGCGAATCTGGAATGACTGGCGAAAGCTCGCGCGGTCCGCCCCACGATTCATGAGAGCGCGCAGCGCCACCTTCTCTCTTCTCTCTCTTCTCGACCCCCGAGTCCGCGCACGCATCGTGGCCCCCAGGCGGGCGGAGCGGGTCGATCGGGCCGCGCCGAGCGAGTTCCGCAGCGAGCCGCCCACGCACCACCCCACCAAAACTCCCCACCGCAACCCCTTCGCCCAACCCCGAGCGAGGACTGTTCGAGCGACCGCGGCCCGATCGACCCGCTCCGCCCGCCCGACCCCGTCACCAATATTCTCCCCGGCTTAGCGGCGCGCGGCGCCCCCGCTCTCCAACGGCGGGCACGCGGCGAAGAACGCGCGGAGGGCGTCCCCGGCTCCTTCCGTCTCCCACGGCGGACGCACGGGCCACGAGTGCAGCACGTCGACCGAGTTCTCGGTCGCGGTCGCGCCGCCCGAGACGACGAGCGCGATCTCGGCGTTCTGCCGGTGGATCCGCGCCCCCGCGTCCTGCTCGCGTTCGCGATAGAACTCCGCGATCCGTCGCTCGCTCTCCTGCACCGCGGCCGTCATCTCCGCGATCAGCTCACGCGCCTCGACCGCGAACCTCCCTCCCGTCTCCCCGTGCTCGGCGAGGTAGCGTCGCGCCGCGGCCCAGGCGAGGACCATCGGCTGCTTGTCATACTCGACGCCCTTCGCCTTCGACGCGAAGGCGGCGGCGATCCGGTAGGTCGCCTCCTCGCGGAGCACGCTGTCCGCGCATCGCGACACGAGCCGCGCGTAGGCCTCGGCCGCGAGGTCGAACTCGGCGTTGGCGCGATGTTGATCCCCGAGAAGGAGCCACGCCTCGTCGACCCTCTCGTACGCCGGGTACTGCACGACGAGGTAGCCGAGCGCCTCGATCGCCGCGCGGCGGTCGATCACGATTCCGCCGAGCAGCGGCTTCGGATGCTCGGCCAGACCAACGCCGATCGCGAACAACCGATCCGGAACGACCACGTGCGTCCGGCTCAGGGGAAAGTCGTCGGCGAGCCGGCGATACTGGAGGAGCGCGGTCTCGAAGTCGCCGGACTGATAACGCGACTCGGCGGCGAGGAATCGCACCGTCTCGGTCTTCTCGTAGTCCGGCCGCTCCGTCAGGATCGATTCGCAATACGCGAGGCACTCCTCGTGACGCGCCGCCTTGAACAGGCTGACCGCGCGCGCGAGAAGATCGTCCGAACCCTCGTTCCCCGCGTCGGGCTCCCGACCGTCCTTCGTCCTCGCCGGCGCGAAACAGCCGCCGATCGCGACCACGAGCGCGACCGCGATCCACGGTTGCTTCACGGCCGCACCTCGATCACGACCTCTTTCGCCGAACAGACGTCGGGGGGAAGCAGCTCCGTACCCTCGTCCGGCTCGAGCGGATCGCCCGTCCAGAGGCTCGCCGACAGCGTGTACCTCGCCGGCGCGAGCTCGCCCGTCGCGATTTCGACCCGGCCCGCCGCGCGCTTCGACACGAGCGGGAGCTTCTCCACCCCCAGCGCGTCGCCGGCGTCGATCACGAGGTAGAGGTTCGCCGGCGCGGCACCACGGATCCGTATCACGTAGTCGACGGCCAGCACCGCGCCGCGCCGGACCTCGGTCTCATGCGCGACCAGCTCGAGGTCGACGTGAAACGACTCGACGCTTGCCGCGGACTCGGACCCCGCCGGTCGCGGGGCGTCATCGCGCGCCGATACGACCGTCCACGCGATCAACCCCACCAACGTCGCGGCGCCGAGCGCGGGATGAACGCGGTACGAGAGTGCGCTCAACAGAAAGCCCGCCGCGGTCACGACGATCGCGGGTCCGGTCGGAAAGTCGAACAGGATCGAGAACAGCACGCCGGCCACCGCCGTCGCGATCGCCGTCGCGATCGACGCGGCGAAGACGCGGCCGAGACGATCGACGAGCAGCAGTCCCGTCATCGGCGGCAGGATCAGGAACGCGAACGCCAGCAGCGATCCCGCCGTTCCGATCGAGAGCGCGATCACGACTCCGAACGACAGGAACAGGAGCACGTTGAACAGACCGGTCCGAACGCCGAGCGTGCGTGCCGTCTCGACGTCGAACGAGACCATCAGGAACTCGCGCGCGAAGAGGACGTGGATGACGACGATCGCGGCCATGCCGCACGCGAGGACGACGACCTGATGGCTCGTCGTGAACAGCAGCGATCCGTAGATGATGTGCTCGACCTGATCGAGCTCGGCACCCGACCGCGAGACGAGCAGGACGGACACGGCCGACGCGACCGCGAACGCGACGGCGACGATCCCGTCCCGCGGGACTCGGACCGGCGACCGGCCGCGCGAGAAGAGCAGGACGCCGGCGAGCGCCGAGAGCACCGCGGCCGGCAGCGGCGCGAGATGGAGGAAGAACGCGAGGGCGACGCCGGCCCCCGCGATCTGCGCCGTCGCGATCCCTACGAACGAGACCCGGCGCAGGACGACGTAGACGCCGACGATCGAGCAGCCCAGCGCGATGAGGACGGCCGCGAGGTACGCGTAGCGGTAGGTCGACAGGAGATCGAGCCACGCGACCCTCATCGCGCCGGCTCCCGAGCGATGACCAGGCGTCTTCCTCCGACCTCGTGCACGTCGATCGGCACGCCGTAGATCTCGCTCAAGCGCGGCGGCAGCAGGATCTCGTCGCGCGGGCCGATCGTCACCGCGCCGTCATGGACGAGAGCGATGTGCGTCGCGGCTCCGGCGACGAGGTTCAGGAGGTGCGTCACGAACAGGATCGTCACGTTCCGATCGCGGCAGAGCGCCGTCACGACGTCCATGATCCCGCGCTCGGACCCGATGTCCATTCCGTTCGTCGGCTCGTCGAGCACGAGCAGGTCGGGCTGCGCGGCCAGCGCGCGCGCGATCAACGACCGCTGCTGTTGGCCGCCGGACAGGTCACGGAACAGCTCGTGCTTCAGGTGGAGGATTCCGAGCTGCACGCAGGCCTCGTCGACCGCTTCGAGGTCTTCCGCCTTGGCACGGCGCAACGGTCCGATCCGCGGGTAGCGCCCCATCAAGACGAGGTCGAACACGCGGAGGGGAAAGACTGGATCGATCGAGAGGCGCTGCGGAACGTAGCCGACCCGCACGTTGGGCGCGAGGCGGGAGACGCGGCCGCGGCTCGGCTCGAGCACGCCGAGCGCGGCGCGAAGCAGCGTCGTCTTCCCCGAGCCGTTCGGGCCGACGATGCCGACGAACGAGCCCGCCTCGACGTCGAACGAGACGTCGCGCAGGACGGCCCGACGGCCGTACGCGAACGACGCGGCCTCGAACCGGAGGATGGCTTGCGCCGGAGCCACGCGCGTCAGCGAAGCGCCCCGAGGATCGCGTCGAGGTCCTTCTCGATCAGGTCCTGGTAGGAGTCGGTGCCGGGCGCGAAGCCCGGGAGCGTGCCGAGCGTGACGACGGTGACGTCCGTCCGCTCCACCAGGAACCTCGTGGCCGATTCATCGTGGAACGGTTCGCGCACGACCACCTGGACGCCCCGCTTCTGGATCGTGTCGATCACGTCGAGCAGATGCTTCTGCGTGGGAGGGATCCGCGGCTTCACCTCGACCGTCTCCACCACCTGGAACCCGAAGCGGCGCGTGAAGTAGGGGAACGAATCGTGATAGACCACGAGCGGCGTGTTCTTCCTCGGGATCGCTCGCTTCAGCCAGTCCCGCAGGCGCGACCTGACGTCGGTCTCGAACGCCTCGCGGTTCGCGAGGAAGACCTTCGCGGAGCTCGGGTCGATCGCGGTCAGGCCGGCCGCCACGGTCTGCGCGATCGCGATCGCGTTGAGCGGGTCCATCCAGTAGTGCGGGTTGCCGTAGATGTGGACGTCGCCCTCGGCGCGGCTCGGGTTCTCCGGCACTTGGAGCAGCTTGATCCCGAGCGATGCGTCGATGTTCCCCGGCTTGCCGGCCGCGATCCTCGGGTTGCGCGATCCCTTGATCGCCGGATCCGCCCAGAGCTCGAGGTCGAGCCCGGAGTGCACGAACGCGTCCACGCTCTGAAGGCGCGCGAACACGGACGGCTTCGCCTCGACCGCGTGCACGTCGCCGCTCGGGAGGGTGATGCTCGTAACGGTGACGCGCTCGCCGCCCACCTGCGCCGCGATGCTGCCGAGCGCGGGGTGCGTGGCCACGACTTCGAGCGTGCGCGACGACACGTCGTCCGCGCCCGCGATGCTTGACAGGAGGAGGATCGTCGTGGAGAAGATGCTCATCGGTTCACCCAGTACGGTTCGGGGGGATGCGCGCCGAAGACCCAGACGAGCTGAGCGGAGAGGCCGTGGTTCGTCGCCGAGCTGCCGTCGGTCTCGCCACGGATGAAGTTGTACTGGAAGCGCAGGCGAATGAACTCGTTCACGTAATGCGTGACGTACGGCGCGATGCCCCAGATGCTCGCGTCCTCGAGGAACGGTGACTGGGCCGCGTCGAAGCGGACGCCGGCGTACCACTGCGAGTCGAGCTGGTTCTGCACCGTGAGGTACCCGCCGAGCCCGTCGACCGAACCGCGCCCCTCGCCAGTGTCGACCGAGCTGCCGATCAGCTCCGCCTGGATGAGCCACGCGTCGTACGAACCGGGCTCGGGGTCGTCCCACCTCCACGTGAGGTCGGTGCCCACCACCGTGCTCGCCTCGTGCGGGCCGGACGAATTGCCGGGAGTGAACAGGAACGACAGCCCCGCCTCGAAGTCCGAGTTCGGGGTGACCTGCCAGAAGTTCCTCCAGTGGACGTTCGCCGCCGCCTGGTTCTTCGTCTCCGTCCCGAACAGCGGCGCCTCCTCGTTCACGGCGTTGATCGCCTGCACCGTGAGCTCCGAGTGGGTGGGGAAGAGCCCCCCTTCGGGCATCGTGAAGAGCACCTTCGAGACCGAGATCCCGGGCGATCCGGTCCCTTCGTCCCCGAACAGCAGCCGGTGCGCGATCGGCCGATCGATCTGCGGGAGGTCATGCTGATGGATGCGGTTCGCGCGGCCGAAGTCGAGGAGGAACTTGCCCACCGTCGCCGACAGGTCCCACGGCAGCGAATGGAACGTGATGTACGCCTCCTCGAACGCCGTCTCCTCGTCGCCGACCGCGAGGATCGCGACGCCGTCCGCTTCCGGGCTGACCGGCGCGCGGAGCTCGATCTCGGTCTCGCGCAAGGTGAAGACGTTGGTCTCCTCGAACAACCCGGGGAACGCTTCCTCGATCTTCATGCGGCTGCCGCTCACGCGGATGTCCTGCGTCTGCGCCGTGAAGTCGGGGATCACCGAGATGGTCGGATTCAGGATCGACGGCGAGCTGCTCGGCCGCACCGACGGCGGCGGACCGGATGCCTCCGCGAGCCGGAGGAGCTCGTCGAGCTCGTCCTCTTCGAGCTTCTGCTCCTGCTCCGACTTCAGCGCGCCGAGCAGGGCCTCGAGCGAGCGGATTCGTTCCGCGTGCTCGCGGTTCTGCTCGTCCTGTTGCCGCCGTTGCTGCTCGATCAACTCCTTCAACTCGGCCGCCGTCGGGGGCGGCGTGCTCGGTGTCTGCGCCGACGCCAGCCCGCCCGCCGAGACGACCAGTGCGATCATGATGCGTTGCATCGTTCTCCTCTCGCTATGACGTATGCCAGGCGCCGCCCGAGACGCCCGATGCGCCCGGGCCGCGGCAGCCTGGTCGAGCTCGATGGAGCTAGTCGCGGAGAGGAGGAGCCCGTGGTCCCGATGCGCCGAAGGGGAAGAGTTCGACGTGGACGTCGACGGGAACGGCGTCCGGATGGACCTCGATCGGTGCAGCACGAGCGCGTTCGCACGAAATGTCGATCGTCACGAACCGCTTGGACGCGAGGCAGAGCGCGCAGGAATCGTCGTGATGTGCGTCGGGTTCGCCGTCGCACGCGGTCGGCCCGGTCGCGTCGTGCGGATTCCCGCACTCGTGGTGACGCTCGGCGTGGAACAGCCCCGCGTGCAGCGTCGACGCCGGCACCACGAGGGCGAGAAGAACGAAGAACAACGCCCACTGGTCACGATGAACGTGGAACGTCGACCTCGGAGCCGCGGAGCCAGCGGCTCTCGTGGCTCCAGCGGGACCCGAGACACCCGAGTGACCGGGGGGTCGAGGGGGCGTGCGGGGAGGTCGAGGGCGACGGGAGCCGATCACGAGGAGGAGCGTACCGGAACGACTTCTTGCTGCCAAGCGTCGCCTTCCCATCGCCTTCCCGGCCCGGCTCGGCCGGGGGCGACGTCGCCGTCTCGGCGGGACGCTCCCGCGGCGCGGACTCAGGCCGCCGACGATGAGGAGCGCATGGCGCGAGCGACCCCGATGGCCACTCCGAGTCCGCCCAGGATCGCGACGATCGGCAGATCGGTCACCTCCCACGCGACGGCCAGCGTGAACAGACCGGCGAGGGCGGCCATCCGGAGGTTCTCCCCGGCCAGATGGCGCCGGCGCGCCGCCGCCGGAGTGGGACCGCGCGCGTCGGCTTCGCGCTCGAGTTGATGCAGGATGTCGGCGCTCGTTCGTCCGGTTCGGTCCATCGTTCGCCCTCGGGGGTGCGGAGTCCGTCGAGTCATGGAAGAAGAGACGATCCGCACCGCCGCCGCTTCCCTCGATCTTCAGGAGGGTCTTCGCTCGGTTTGTTCCCTTGATCTGCCGGAGGAAGCGCTCGACCGGAGGCCGGGTCGTCGGGCCGCTCGCCGAGCCAGTCGACGTCACCCGTCGGTGACACGCCGATGTGCCGTTCGAAACGGAACGGGTTCGTCGTGACCAAAAAAACACCTACGAAAGGTAGGCGTCCCGACAAGCCGTGAGTCAAACTGAAGCCGTTGGGAACCCAAATGGTCGGATCCACCCGACACTGACCGCGCCCTCGGTCGGGCCCGATACGTCCTACCGCGACACGTCCCCCGGGGATGGTTTCTCCGTTGGTTGCGGTCCTGCCGCGTTGGGATATGGATGAGGTGAAACGATGATGTTCGCCATACACGCTCGTTCCCCGGCTTCGTTACGACTCGGCGGCCGCATCGCCACCGCGTTCGGCCTCGCCTTCGCCCTCTTCGCCCCGGGTTCGGCTCGCGCGCAGGTACCCGACGTCGTCGCGTTCAACGCGCTCGGACCACCGCAGACGATCCTCGGCAAGACGATCGCCGTGAACGTGCTGATGATCAACCTGGGCGGTCCGCTGTCCGGTGACATCTCGTTCGAGGTCATTCTCACGGAGGATACGGCCATCGACGCCGGCGACTTGGTCATCGGCGCTCAGACCGAGGCCGTCGTCGGCGCGTTCACGGTGCCCGCGACGATCCCCGACACGCTCACGCCGGGTTCCTACAACCTGGCGCTCCGCGTGCTGCCGGTGGCGGGCGAGATCAACCTCGACAACAACGAGGTGATCGGCAGCAAGCTCGAGGTCACCGACGTCAATCTCTGCATCGCGAACCCGGCCGACATCGTGAGCGTCGGCACGGTCGACGGCCCCGCGCCGCCGGCGCACGTGGTGCAGGTGCTGAACTGCGGCAGCTCCGCCGGAATCCTGATCTTCACTGTCGTCGAGAACGTCTCGTGGCTGACGGCGACGCCGAGCACGAGCTTCACGGTGGCCGGCGGCGCTCCCCAGCCGGTCATGCTGTCCTTCGACTCGACGGGACTGACGGCCGGGCAATACGCGACCCAGGTGCTGTTCCAGAACTTCCAGGACTCGACCGACTTCGAGATCCTGAACGTGACGCTCAACATCGAGGACGTCACGATCCACTCGGGCGACCTGATCCTCGGCGAGATCGACAAGGCGAACGACTTCGACGAGGCCTTGTTCCCGGCCGTCGAAGGAATGACCTTCAAGGTCCAGGTCTCGTCCCAGACGGGCAACGTGCGACCGGTCGTCTCGATCTTGACGGAGAGCGGAGACCTGGTGAAGAGCTGGACGTTCCAGCACAGCACCAAAAAGATCACGAAGACGACCAAGCTCGCAGAGACCGGCTTCTACCGGCTGCGGATCGAGGGCGAGGGAGACACCCTGGGCGACTACATCGTGCAAACCCGACTGAAGCTCCCGCCCGCCGCAAAGAAGGTCTCCAAGACGGTCAGCCCGAGCAGCGGGAAGGTCACGGCCGCCATGGTGGTGCTTGGTCTTCCCGACGGCATCCTGCAGTTCACCATCAAGCCGAAGAAGAACTTCACCGGACCACTCGTCGTCACGCTTCGCAGCCCCGACGGGACGGTGCTCGACGTCTCCGCCAACACGCAAACGCTGCCGAATGGAACGCTCGAGGTCCAGGGCGTGCCGTTCGTGGACGTGGGAGCGTACGAGATCGAGATCTCGGGGTTCGGCTCGGACGCCGAGAAGGTGAAGTTCACCGCGGATCCGACGAAGCCGGGAGCGGGCGCCACGGTGCTCTTGCCGTAGAACCGCGTTCGACTCTCTTCGTCCCGTGTGCTGAATCGATATCCTCGCCGTCCGAAAGGACGACGAATGGAAGATCAACCCAAGCTCTCCGAGCTCAAGGCCCAGCACACGCCCGAGAAGATCCGTAAGCAGCTCGAGGAAGGGCCGCGGACGAGCTACCTGAAGGACGTCGTCTTCGGCGCGGTCGACGGGACGGTCACGACGTTCGCCGTCGTATCGGGAGTCGCCGGGGCCGGCCTGTCGGAAGGCGTGGTCGTGATCCTCGGCCTCGCGAATCTGTTCGCGGACGCGTTCAGCATGGCGGTGGGCGACTTCCTCGGGACCAACGCCGAACGGCAGCGCCTCGATCGCGAGCGGCGCGCGGAGGAGCATCACATCGCGGTCTATCCCGAGGGGGAGCGCGAGGAGGTTCGTCAGATCTTCCGGATGAAGGGGTTCGAGGGCGATGATCTCGAGCGGGCCGTCGAGATCATCACGTCCGACGTGGAACGCTGGGTCGACACGATGTTGAGGGAGCAGCACGGGCACGAGGGTGCGCGGGCCAACCCGTGGATCGCCGGCATCCTTACCTTCGCGGCATTCGCCGTCGCGGGCTCGATCCCGCTGATCCCGTTCCTCCTGCGGTTCGCCGGCATCGACGTGGAGCACCCGTACGCGCAGAGCCTGTGCTTGACCGCGATGGCGTTCCTCGTGATCGGCGCCGCGAAGGGAAAGCGCGTCGGGCAACGCACCCTCGTCGCCGCGCTCGAGACGCTCGCGATCGGAGGCGCCGCGGCGGCTTTGGCGTACGGCGTCGGCTACCTGCTCCAGGGCGTCGCGACGTAAGGGTTCGCACCAAGAATCACGTCCCGTTTTGTGCGGCCTGCTCCACCCCTGGCTGCGCCGCGACGCTATTCGCCGGCGCCATCCTTCCCTGCCTCGGCCGGCTTCGGAATCACCACCATCTCCCCGCCGTTCCTCTCGGCGAGCTCCCGCAGGAAGTCCAGGTCGGCGTCCGCTCCGAACGCGATCGTATCGACGCGGATCTCGCCGCTTCGGTTCAGCCGAGAGACCTCCTCGACGATGTCGAGCGCGTTGGTCATCAGGCCCAGCGTCGGCCGCCCGTCCGAGAGGACGATGATCTGGTCGGGAACGGGCCGCTTCCGGTCCGACGCGAGCCGCGATCCGACCCACGCGATGCCGACCGCGGCCCGCACGCCGCCGAAGAAGTCCGTCCCCCCGACTGCCCCGATCCCACGGACGAAGCGGCGCGCTCTCCCCCTCGCCTCGTCGGAGCCGGGGACGAACGCGTCCACGAACACGCGAACGTTCTGACTGAACGTGACCACGTTGAACTGGGTCTCCTCGTCCAGCCGCTCGATCGTGCCGAGGAGCTCTTTTCGCGCCGACTCGATCTTCGATTCGAACCCGACCGGGCCGATCAGGTCCTGCATGCTGCCGGACCCGTCGATCACGAACACGATCCGGCGACCGAGGATCGGCACCCCGTAGAAGCGCGGAGCGGCCGCGTACCGCTTGTCGAGCGGTCCGATCGACTTGCCTTGTCTCATGAGCCGGCGCGCGCGGATGTACTCCAGGAACCGTGGCTGCGCCCGCTCCTGGAGGTACCACTCCAGGTACTTCGATCGATCGGTCGGGTTGCGAAACGTCACCGGCGTCAGATGATCGATCGTGTCCCCCAACGCGTCCTCGACCCGCACCGGGAACGACCGCGCTCCGGGCGCGGACCCACGCGATGGGTCGGCGAGGAGTTCGGCCAGGCGACGAATCGAGGTCTCGACGACACGCTTCCGCAACACGCGGAGCACCGCGAGGCAGACCTCCTCGTCCTCGGACGGCGAGACGAGGTCGATCAATCGCTCGAGCTTCGCGTCCGCGAGCTCCAGCTCGGGATCGGCGTCGAGCGTCCCCTCGACGGCACGGGCGGCGGCGGCGCGCACGAGCGCGTTCTCCTCGTGAAGCAGCGCCGCGAAGCACGTCTCCAGGATCCTGAAGCGGTGAAACGGCGCCAGGGAGTCGTGTCGTACGCTCGCCGCCAACAGATCGGCGGCGACCTCGCGCTCCGCCGCGCTCGCCCCTTCCGCGTCGCGCAGCGTCGCGAGCAAGGCGTCGACCGAGCGCGAAAACGGGAGCCGCAGGATCGCGTGCCGCGCCTCGCGTCGCACGAGGTGCGGTCGAAACGGTTGCGCCATCCACCAGTCGCGCGGCGAGTAGACGCGATGGAGGTCATGCGCGGCGACGCGCAGGAGCAGGCGTATCGAGGCGTCCGTCGCGTCGTCGGACGTCAGGCTGAACCGCTCGAGAAGATCGGCGAAGGCGACGAACCGGGGCCGGTCGGAGAAGTCGGACAGCATCCCGCCGGCGCGGGTGATCGCGATCAGATCGGCCGGCGAGCTGTCGTGGACGTCCTCGGGGTGGATCGACAGATACCGCCGCAGCTCGTGCTCGTAACGTTCGAACTCGGCCATGCGATCGCCGTCGGTCGCGCACGTCGCGCGCAGCAGCTCGAGATGAACATCCTCGGCCAGGCGGTGCTGGGGCTTGCCGTCGACGTACTCGCGGAACCACTTCTCCAGCCGGTCGTACGCCGAGTCGCGGGGCGCTCCCACGCCGGCGGCACCGATCGCGATCACGACCCCCAGGATCCAATGCAACGGCCACCTCCGTCCAAATTGCGCGCGCGCGTTGGGTCGCGGACGGGTGGGGCGCCGCGGTCGTCCGAGATTCTACGGGATCGCGCCGGATCGCCGCCCCAGCCGGCGCGAGGCTCGCGACTCAGGGGACGTCGAACGTCCGCGCCACGAAGTCGAGTGCGCCGCTCTTGTCGTACACCGCGGCGTAATAGACCCACGTCCCGGACGGGAGGGGCGGGACGTTCGGGATCCGGATCGAGTAGCTGTCGCCGCCGTCGTGCGCGAGGGGCAGCTTGCCGAGGTACTGCCCGGTCGGCAGCACGATGTGGACCTCGACGCGGTCGACGTCGACGGCGCCGACGGGATCGGTCGCAAAGACGCGGAACACGAAATCGCTCGGTCCCACGAACGGGTTCGGCTCGACGAACGCGTCGAGGAGCTTCGGCGGAACGTTGGTCTGCCTCCGCACCACCGCGACCCAATCGGCCCCGCCCGCCGGCGGCGCGCCGAGGTTCACGACGCCGGGTCCGGCAACGGTCGCGACCGTCCCGGGCTGGAGCGGACCGCCGAGCCGCGCGTCGTACCAGCCGATGGAATAGGTCGCCGTGCTCGCCTGGACGTCGAGCGTCGTCGCCCCGCCGTTTGGACGATAGACCGCATAGACGTGATCCGGCCGCGCCAGCACGAAGTCGTTCGCTTCCGGAGTGAGCTCGTCGCGGTGTTCCATTTCCGCGAACGGGATCTCGGTCGCGAAGAAGTCGAGCGCCACTTTCGTGATGTCCCACATGTGGTCGCGGCTGCGCCAGTCCTCGCAGTCGAGGTCGCTGTGCGGGAACGCGTAGCCGAAGTACCACTCGCAGCCGCTCCCCTGCCCCATGAGGTTGCCCCACAACGCGTTCTTCCGGATCGAGTCGTGCCAGAAGTCGTTCGCGTCCGGGACGACGCCCGAGTTCGCAGGGACCTGCTCGTCGTTGCACACGAACCAGCGATGCCCGGCCGCCGCCGATGCGTCGACCCACTTCAGCGTCTCGGAGTGCACGACGTCCGGATCGACCTGCATCGACGGTCCGTCGATCGTCGCGAAGCCGAGCAGCGGCGTGTAGACCTGGCTCAGCGCGCTCGGGAACGTGTGCACCGTGATCGGGTGGTCGTACGGGTCGTTCGCGCGGATGAACTCGGCGAACGCGCGGCGCTCCGCGTCGGTGTTCGTGTTCTCCTCGCCGAGGTTCCAGACCAACGCGAGGTTGTGGCCGAAACGCGCGATCAGCTCGCGGTAGTAGAGCGTGCGCATGAAGCCGATCCCGCCGCCCGACAGCGCCTGATCGTTCTCGGTCTCCTGCGTGATCACGTTCAGCGCCAGCCCGAGGTCGGTCATGTGGTCGAGCACGACGTCCCACTGCGCGAGCTTGCTGACGTCGTAGCGGTACTTCGCGACGGTCGAGATCCACGGGAAGACCTCGCGGCCGTCGCCGCCGTCGACGTTGAAGGTCAGGAAGTAGACGCTGTTCATCCCCTTGCCCGCGAGGTAGTTCAGCGCACCGATGATGCGTTGGCCCTTCGGCGTCGGCCCGCCGCCGAGCCACGTCGGATCCCCGGCGTCGAAATCGCCGGCGTGCGCGTCGAAGTGGTGCAGGCCATCGGCGTGGACCCCGAAGTTCAGATCGTTCACGGCCCCGCCGGTATCGACCGTGTTGTCGAACTCGTAGTACCCGAGGAAGTTCTCTGGGCTGTCCGCGCCTCCTTTGATGAACGGTTCGTTCGTTTCGGCGAACCGAAGGTGGTGACCACCGACGTACCGCAGCGCGCCCTTCTTGCGGAAGCCCGGCGCCGCCGCGTCGGCCGGCTGGACGACGAACGACCCGCCGCCGCCGTCGAACGAGATCGGCACGCCGGGGTTCGCGTCGTAGTCGACGGAGACGTTCACGCCGGTGCGAAACGAGGCGACGAAGAACCAGGTGCCGGCCCGATCGGGGACGAAATGCGCGCGCCACTTCGTGCCGCTCTGCGCGCTCGTGTTCGCGGCGTCGCCGTCCGCCGCGAAGAACCCGGGAACGTCGTAGACCGCCCCGCTCTCCGGGTGGGCGAACTGGACCTGCATTCGATAGTTCAAGAACGGGTTGTCGGCCGCGCTCTCGTGGAGCGACGAGGCGTGGGTGTAGGTCACGCTCGTCTTGTGCCACTTGCGCGCCACGCCGGAGACGGCCGCGGCGCTCGCAGGGTCGTACGCGACGACGGTCGCGCGGTCGGTCGCGGTCGCGCCGAGCGTGTCGGTCGCCGCGAGCTCGAAGACGTGCGCGCCGTACGCCGAGACCGAGACGACCGTCGACGCGCTCGACGGGCTCTGGATCACGGCCGGAGGGCCAGACACCTGCGTCCACTGCACCTGCTGGATCCCGTCCGCGTCGGACGCGCTCCCGAGCAACGACGCCTGGACGGCGGGCGCGGTCACGATCCGCATCGGGCCAGCGTCGACGTCGGGCGACGCGTTGCCGAGGAACGTCGTATCGAGATGCGTGGCCGGAACGATCGCTTTGGTCTGCCCCGGCCCCTGGAAGAAGAGCCGGATGGTCGCCGCGCCGCCCTGGTTGAAATGCTCGAGGCGGATCGGAAGCCAACCGCCCGCGGTCGCGATGAACGCGCCGTTGTCGTCCTGCACGGCATGCGTCGTCCAGACGTCGATCAAGAGCTGGCCGTCGACCCAGAGACGCACGCCGTCGTTCGACGTCGTCGTGAACGTCCATGCGCCCGACGCCGGAAGGTGGACGAAGCCGGTCCAACGCTCGGAGTAGAGGTCGTCCGCGAAGATCGGCGTGCCGTCCGGCGCGTCACCGTTCCAGACGAAATCGATCGCTGGATCGGTGCGCACGAAGTCGCCGGAGGTTCCCGGAACCGGTGGGTTCTTCTGCTCGAAGTAGTCGCCCCGAAGGCCCGGCGCGCCGAAGACGGAAGGAGAGAGGAGAGCGCCGAGCAACGCCGACGACAGCGCGCCGTGCGCGCGCACGAACCGCGGAAGCATAGGGAGAGACTCCTCGAATTGCGGGGCTGGCCACGTCGCTGGCGGTCGAGTCTATTTCGAATCGAACCGTCCCGGGGACTCAAAAACCCTCGGTCCCGCCGAGCTGCGTGCCATCCGACCCTGCCGCCGGCCGAGCAGGAAACCCGTCCAAGCCCAGGCCAACGCGAACGGAACCGCGGTCAGCGCGACCATCGGCAGCGCCAGCGGCTCCTTCAGCGTCGCGAACGCCACCGCCGCGAGCGAGTCGCCGCCGCGATAGACGAAGGTGTCGATGAAGCTCTTCGCCTTGTACTTCTCCGCGCGGTCCACGACCGTGAAGAGGATCTCGCGCGCCGGCCGCGTCACCGAGTAGTTGGTCGCCTTGCGGAGCACCTCGAACACGATGATCGCCTCGAGGGTGAACGTCGCGCCGAGGGTGGCGAACCCGATCACCGTGATGACGGGAACGAGCACGAGTCCGAACGTCACGCCGAAACGATCGATCAGTCGTCCGGCGACGAAGAGCTGGCCCAGCAGCGCGAGCCACTGCACGACGAGCTCGACGTGGGCGAAGAGGGCGACCTGATCGCGCCGGTCGGGCACCTCGACGGCGACGATGTTCTGCCGCTCGAAGTAGAGGACCGACGACGTGTACGCGTAGAGGAAGAGGAACAGACAGATCCCGATCAAGTACGGCGAGCGCGCGATCCGCCGGAGACCCTCGAACGCGCCGCTCAGGATCGGCTGGCGTTGGTCGCCGTCGTGCCGCGCCTCCACTTCCAACGCGGTCGAGACGCGCCGCAACCGCACCACGCATCGAACGCCGAGCTCGAGCAGCACCGCCGCGACGACGAGCAGCGGAAACACGCCGATCCGCTCGACCAGCAAGGCGGTCAACACGGATCCGGCCATGCCGCCGATCGTGACCGTCGCGGTCAGGATCGGAAACAGGCGCCGCGCCGGACCGCTCTGGAACGTGTCGGCCATCAAGACGAAGTAGACCGACGTCGCGAACAGGTTGTAGACGCTGACCCACACGTAGAAGGCGCGCGCGAGCCAGACCTCCTGCGTCGGGTTCGCGATCGAGAACGCCCCGGCGAACACGAGAAGCACGACCGCGATGAAGCGATACAGCACGGGCGCGACCGAACGCCGCGGGAACCTGGACGCGAGCGCGGCGAAGGCGAGATGGGCGACGAGCATCGCGACGAGGCCGACGAGGAAGAGCGACTCGAGGTTCTCGACTCCCTGCCGGATGCCGCGCTCGTCGCGGATCGGCTTGATCACCGCGTAGGAGCAGAAGACGAAGAACCCGAACAGGAACGACCAGACGACGACGGGCCATTCGCCCGGTTCGACTTTGAGCAACCGTTGGATCGCCCCACCCCGAGCGGACGCCGCTCGTTGGTCCGAGTCCTCGATCAACGCGGCGTGGCTCCCCCCCGGCCCCGCCGATACAGCGCGACGATCTCGTCCGGCCGGTCGACGAAGTGCCCCGGCTCATGGCGCGCGAGCTCGTCGCGGCCGCGAAACCCCCAGGTCACCGCGACCGACGTCATCCCCGCGGCGCGGGCCGTCTGCATGTCGATGGGAGTGTCACCCACGTACAAGACCTCCTCGGCTGCGAGCTCGAGCCGGCCCAGGATCCAACGGGTCGACGTCGGGTCGGGCTTGCGCGGAAACTCGTCGCGCTGACCGAGCACCACCTCGAAGGCGTCGCTCGCTCCAAGCCCGGCGATCGTCTGCACGGTGAGCGGGTGAGGCTTGTTGGAAAGAACGGCGAGACGGGCGCCGATCGCCCGCAGCTCCTCGATCATCGCGGCGACGCCGTCGTAGAAGCGGACGTGGAGCATGGGGTTGCGGTCATAGAACGCGCGAACTTCCATGGTCAGCGCGGGCAGCAGGTCGAGGCGACCCTCGGGCAGGCCTTTTCGGCACAGGACTTCGACGCCTTCGCCGACCATCCCCGCCACGGCTTCCCCGGGATGCGACGGCAAGCCGAGCGCTTCGAGGCCGTGGTTCAACGCCGCTGAGATCGTCCGCAGGGTGTCCGCGAGCGTTCCGTCGAGGTCGAAGATCAAGCCGCGCCAGGTCATTCGAGGCGGAGCATAGCGGGGGCTGCGCACCTTTGCCGATCGACGCCGTCACGTTCCGCGTCGGGCGCGCGCCCCGCGGACGCGCGACGGTTCGCACCCGGCGACGTCGATCTACCTGCCCGCGCGCTCGAACGCCCGCCGGATGCGCAGGATCTCGGTCAGGAAGTGTCCAGCCAGGGGGTCGCCCGCGCGCTCGCTCGCGAGCAAGCGAAACGTCGCTTCGGCTTCGTCGATTCGACCCGAGAAGAAGTCGACGTACGCGAGGACGACCAGCGCCTCGCCGTCCTTGGGTTTTGCCAGCACGTGCGCGACGAGCGCGCCCCGTTGCGCCTCGAGAGCCTCGACGTCGTCGTAGAGCGCGGCCAGCCCGACGCCGGTCTCCACCCACTCGGGCAGCGAATCGAGGCCGCGCCGGATCTCGAGCGAGGCAGCGTCGTAGTCTCCCTTCGCGAACAGGGCGTGGGCGCGGGCGAACCGCAGGATCCCGGAGTTCCCGGACTTCGGCAGCGTGCGACGGAGCTGCGCATCCACCTCGTCGTACTTGCCGGCGGCGAACGCACGCACCGACCGCCGGAGGGCCGGCGCGACGTCCTCCCGTCCTTCGATCTCCTGCATGGCCGCGAGCACGGCGGGTGGGAACTCCGGCCGGAGCGCGTGGTCCGCCGAGGTCTCGGCCAGGAGCAGCGCCGACTCGGACAGGGGATGAAACCACGCGAAGTAGGTCGGCACGACCCCGAAGCCGGCGGGGAGGCCGGGAAGCACGATCGGCTGGACGTCGCTCGGAACCAGGAACGGAGACCACCCTTCTTCGGTCGATCGGATCAGCTCCGGAACGTCGGTCTCCGGCACCGCGCGCGGGGGCTCCGCTTCGCCACCGAACCGAACGTCCGGCGTCCCGGTGACGTGGAGTCCCGAGGAGACGTCGCCCTTGTCACGCCTGGCACGCCGGAGGCCGGCGAGGACGTCGCGAGTCTTCGCGCCGGCCTCTCGTCCCAGGGTCTCGCCGGGCCGGAAGGCGGCCGCGAACTCGCCCGAGTCGTTCGTGCCGGCATGGAGCGGCGGGCGTCCCGAGAAGGACATGAGAGCCGCGAGCAGGATCATGGACGAGGCGAGACGCGCCGTCATCGATGAGACCTCCGGATTCCGAGCCACGCGATCATCCAAGTCGTCGGATGTCATTCGGATGTGTCATCGGATGCAGCGCGCCACCGACTGAAACGCGTTCGCCGGCCCCGTCACGGATCGACGTTCGGCGGGGTGCGGATCGCCGCGAACGACTCGAGCGCGAGCCGCGGCGCGACGTAGCCGGACCGTACGGGCTCCTCGTGGAAGAGGTCGGTGCTCAGGTACTTCTTGTGGCTGTCCGCGAACACGGTGGCGACGACGGCGTCGACGCCGAGCTCCTCGATCACGCGCAGCGCCGCGATCAAGTTCGCGCCCGACGAGATTCCGACGCCGAGGCCCAGCTCGCGCGCGAGCCGTTGCGCGACGATGATCGAATCGCCGTCGGAGACCGCGATCGGCGCGTCGATCTCGTCGAGCCGAACGACGTCGGGGACGAACTCGTCGGAGATCCCCTGGATTCGGTGGCTTCCGGCGTTGCGTCCGGCCGTCAACACCGGCGACTCGGCCGGCTCGACGGGGTGGACGCGGGTCCCCTCGGAGGCACGGCGGAGGGCTCGACCGACGCCCATGACCGTGCCGCCGGTGCCGACGCCGGCGACGAACGCATCGGGTGCGAGGCCCAACGTCGCGAGCTGCGCGAGCAGCTCGGCCCCGGTCCCGAGCTCGTGCGCCTCCACGTTCCACTCGCTCTCGAACTGGCGCGGCTCGAAGGTCCCGGCGTGCTCGCCCGCGAAGGCGCGCGCGCGACGAATGCTCTCGACGAATCCGCCCTCGGCGCGAGACACCGGCATCAGTTCGGCGCCGAACGCCTTCAGGATCGACACGCGCTCGGCGCTCATCCAGTCCGGCATGAAGATCGTCACTGGATGACCGAGCGCGCGTCCGAGCGCCGCGAAGGAGATCGCCGTGTTCCCGCTCGACGCCTCGACGATCCGGTCTCCCGGCCGCAAGCGTCCGCTGTCGTACGCGCGGTGGAGGATGTGGAACGCCATCCGGTCCTTGATCGAGCCGGTCGGGTTCTCCGACTCGTACTTCGCGAAGACCCGCGTGGAGCGTCCATCGAGACGGAGACGGATCTCGATGAGTGGCGTCCGACCCACCATCGCTTCGAGTCGTTCCGCGGGGTTGCGGGCGCCCCCCTCGGTCTTCCATCCTCTCGCGGTCACGCCGGTGGTCTCCCAAATTCAGATAAAGCGATCGCATTTTCTCGTGTCGCGAGATTCGATTCAAGTCGTCTCGCGTCCCCCCCGGGAAGAAAGACCCGTTCCGAAATCGGACCGGTTTCGAGCCCCGGAATCGGTCAACTCTCCCCCTCTGGATCGTCGATCAATGAGCGAGAAACGGAACCGCGGCTGGAGCCCCGATGATTCAGCGATCCGGGCCGCTCACTCCCGGTCGGAAGCAAGGCGTGTCCACCGTCCTGGGGAGCGGGCTGATCAGTGCCCTGGGGGTCGTCTCCGTCGCCCTGCTGACGGGGGACGCGACGGCGGTGACGCTGCTCGGCGTCTTGGGCGCCCTCGGCGTTGCGCACCTCTGGACCGCACGGAGGCCTCCCCGCCCGCGCCCGGACGACGTCGAAACGACCAGCCGGTTTCACGACGACTACCTGCGGCTTGCCGGGCAGTTCGAAGAGGCGCTCGCCGACTACCAGCGCCAGGTCACGTCCGCCGAGCGGCAGCGCGAGGAGCTGAACACCTGCGTGCGCCGGCGAACCGCCGACCTGATCCGAACGAACCGGCGCCTCGAACGCCTCGATCGGGTCCGCGATGAGTTCCTCTCCTTGCTCGCGCACGAGCTGCGCACGCCGTTGACGTCGATCCGCTCGTACCTCGAGGTCGCGATCAACCAGACCTCGATCCCGCACGATCGCCAACAGGACCTGCTGCGCAACTGCCGGCGGCTCGTCCAGAGGCTCGCCAAGCTCATCAACGACCTGATCCACGTCAGCCAGCTCCGTGCTGGCCGATACGAGTTCCGCATCGTCGCCGTCAACCCCCGCGACGTCCTCGACGAAGTGATCGAGGCGCAGCGGACCTCGATCCAGTCGCGAGGTTTGCGCCTCTGCGTCGCGCTGCAGGAGAACACCGGCGCGGTCTCGACCGATCGCGACGCGTTCAGCCGGATCCTCGAGGGGGTCGTCACGAACGCGATCCAGCACGGTCCCGACGGCTCGGAGATCACGATCGAAGCGGCACGGGTCGGAGAGCACGTCGAGATCGCCGTCGAGGACCAGGGATCGGGGGTGTCGCCCGAGGACCACGAGATGATCTTCGAGCCGTTCTTCAAGACTCGCTCGGTGGGGCAGTCGACGCGCGAAGGGACCGGGCTCGGCCTCTTCCTCTGCCGCGAACTCGCGCAACGCATGGAAGCCGACCTGCGCCTCGACGCCGCGTCGAAGGGGGGAGCCCGCTTCATCGTCTCGCTGCCGTGCGCGCGGCGCTCCGGCGAGCCGAAGACGCCGCCGGCGACCGAACGAGGCGTCCCGACCTACCCCAGCTCCACGCGCGGGTAGGCACGCCACGCGCGCCGCAGCAGGTCCGCGCCCAACAGCGCCGCCGCGTCGTCGGGCATGGCGTCGAGGATCGCCTCGCTCATCAGGATGACGAGCTTGCGGCGCGCCCGCGTCAGGCTCACGTTCAGCCGGTTCGGCGAGAAGAAGAAGCTCGCCTCCGAGAGAACCGCCTGCGGATCGCTCGCCGTCAACGACAGCACGATCAGGTCGCGCTCGCCGCCCTGCAGCCGCTCGACCGTGTCGACGACCGGAAAGCGCTCCGGTGGTAGATCGAGGCGACGCCGCAGAAGCGCGCGAATCCGATTCCCCTGCGCGCGATGCGGAGCGATGACGGCGACCTCGTCGGGCGAAAGCCCATGTCCGATCGCGGCCGCCACGATGTCCGCCGCCGCCTCCGCCTCCGCCGGCGCCATCGTGCGCGCCCCGAGGTGCTTCACCGGCACGATCAGCCCCGGCGGGTCGGGACGCAGGATCGGCCCGGGATCGCCGTCGAGCGCGAGGCGGATGCCGCGGTTCGCGGCCGCCGCTCTCAGCCGCCCGCCGTAGAACGCGGCGCTCGGGAACGAGCAGAGCTCCTCGTTCATCCGGTACGTCGACGTCAGCAGGTGCGACCCGTAGCGCTCGTGCAGGTGCTCGAACGCCGACCGGAGCGCGAGCGAGTCCTCGTGCTCGGCCACGACGAGCGGTGGAAGCTGTCGATGGTCGCCCACCAGGAACCGGCGCCGACCGAGCGCCAGCGCGGCGCACGCGTGCGGCATCGCGACCTGTCCCGCCTCGTCGACGAGGACGAGGTCGAACCGCCGCCCGAGGAGCCGTACGGCCGCGTGCGTCGTTGCTCCGACCACGACGGGGCCGTTCAGCGCCCCCAGCCCGCGCGGCGTCGGAACCAGCTCGACGCCCTCCTCGTCCAGGCGATCGGCCTGCGACTCGGAGCCGATCTTGACGACGGCCAACTCCCGATCGAGGCGCGCGACGGCGCGCAGGACGTTGTTGACGGCACGATGCGTGAACGCCGTCACCACCACCTGCTGGCCGTGGTCGAGGAAGGTCCGCACGAGCGCGGCGGACAACATCGTCTTCCCCGCCCCCGGCGGACCCTGCACGAGTGTGAACGGACGGCGACACCCATCGATGAACGCGGCGGTCTGCGACTCGTCGAGCCCATGGCGCGCCGCGTCCGACTCGTCTCCGATCGCCCGGACCGGCGTCCTCTCGGCGTCCCCGGTCAAGAGACGGCGAGTGTCCTCGAAGTCGCGGCTCGTGAAGACGGCGCGCACCGCGCCGATCAGCCGATCGGTCAGGTCGAGATCGCGCCGATCGAGCACGAGCTCGCCGGACGTATCGATCGGGGTGGGCGCCACGAACCGGTCCACCTCGACTCGGATCGTCTCGCCGTTCGGATCGTGATCACGGAAGACGACCTGCATCCCCTCATCGATGCGCTCGCCGTTCGAGATCCAAAGAAGGTCGCCCGGCCGGAACCTCGACAGGTTCTCCGGACATCCGAGCAGGACGCTCCCGCCGTCGTCTCGGATCCACGAGAGGCCGCGCACGGCTTCGCCGGACTCGACGCGCTCCTCGAGCGACAGCGCGTGGACCTCGCGCATCGCCTGCGCGCTCGCGCGACGTTCCCGCTCGAGGATCGCGACGAGGCGTTCCGGAATCGAGCGTCCGTTCATCGCGCTCCGGCCTCGCCGCGGCAGAGCTCGTCCCGCAGCCGCGCGATCGTGTCCAGCTCGTGGCGAAGCCGGCGATGGACCGACTCGATGTCGGCTCCGGGTTCGCCTTCGAGGTAGCGGAGAGCATCGACGTCGGATGGATCGGCCTCGACCGGCGCGATCCCCGCCGCGCGCGCCGCGAGGGCGAGCGTGCGATCGAAACCGGGGAGCGCCACCGACCGGCGCAGCTCGGCGCGAAGATCGATCGCGCGGCGTCGAACGCGCTCCACCGCCGAGCCGAGCCACGGCAGCCGATCCACGATCCGCTCGAGCACGCGTGACAGCGCGGGTCCGAACGTCAGGATCGGACCACGGGAGCGGTCCAGGTTGACGACGAAGGCACGAAACTCGGCGAGCGGGTCGATCGCCTCCGGCCGCCGCAGGAACCGCACGAGGAACTTCTCGCGGTCGTCGAGCACGAGCCCGGCGACGGCGATCTCGGCCGGATCGAGACGCTCGTTGATCAGCGCCACGAGCGCGATCTGCGCCGCCGCGACCTCGTCCCGCGGCGCAACGACGCGCAGCGGCGCGCCGTCGCGGGCGGCGCGGGCTCGACGCGACACGCGACGCACGAGATCGCTCGGCAACCCGGACGCCCGCGCGGTCGGACCGGGCCGCTCGAGATCCGCGAGGGCGCCGATCGACGACACGCCGGCGGCCCGAAGCGCCCCTGCCTGCGCGCGCGTCAACCCCGGCAGGCCCGCGACGTCGTCCTCGACCTCGAGATCCGCCGCGCAGAGATCGCGGTAGCGACAGTCGAGGCACGCCTCCGTTCGGTGCGGACCGGGGTCTTCACCGCGACGGGAGTCGTCGATTCGCGCGAGCAGGTGGTCGAGCGTCGCATCCAGCTCGCCGAGCTCGAAGGGAATCCTCGTTCCGTCGCGGACGATGACGTAGCCGCGGCGCGGCGCCGCGCCGAGCTCGCCGAGCATGCGCGAGTAGAACGCGACCTGCAGACGAGCCGACGCGTGGACCTTCTGCGAGCTCTTCACGTCGGCGACCTCGTAGACGCCGTCCGAGTTTCTGAGCAGGAGGTCGGGGCGGCCAAGGCGTTCCGGCGTGATGAGCACGCCGTTCGCGATCGCGCTCGCGCCCTCGTCCATCAGCGCGCACGTCGCCTCGAACCCAGTCTGGAAGTCGCCGCGCTCGAACTCGACATCGACCGGCGCGATGTCCTCGAGGATGCGCGCCTCGACCCGACGGCCGGTACGGAACAGCACCTCCATGCGTGGTGTCGGGGGCAGCTCGACCTCCTTCGGGCGATGGAAGGAAAGGTACGGAATCCTCGCGCAGGTGAGGTACTCCTTGACTCGGGTGCCATCGACGGGACGCATGGGAGCATCTTCGCGACCGTGCCGGCGAAGTCCCGCGTTTTTCCGCGGCTCCGGCTCCGCCGCGCCGCCGCTACGATGCGTGCATGGCGCAGCGACCCTGGTACCAGGATGGAGTCCGCTTCGAGTGCGCGCGCAGCGGGAAGTGCTGCACCGCGCACGGCGCCTATGACCGCGTCTACCTCGACGACGACGAGGCCGATGCGGTCGCCGCTCTCCTCGGCATCACGCTCGGCGAGCTCGAGCGCGAGCACTGCTGGTTCGAGGACGACTACCGCCTGGTTCGGTTCAAGGACCGCGCGTGCGGCTTCCTCGACGGCACGAGCTGCACGATCTACGAGGCGCGGCCGGTGCAATGCCGCACCTGGCCGTTCTGGCCGAGCAACCTTGCCCAGCGCACCTGGCAGAAGGACGTCGCGAGCTTCTGCCCCGGGGTCGGAAAAGGACGGCGCTATTCGCGCGCCGAGATCGACGCCATCGCGTCGCAGGCCTCGCAGGCCGAGGAGTAGCGGCGGGCATGGCGGGTCGCGGGTGCGGCTCGTGATCGAACCACGAACGCCGTGGGATCGACTCCGGACGACGAGCGCGCGACCCGGATCGGGCTCCACGTCCTCGGTCCAGACGATCGTATCCTTTCGGCAGAGGCGGGCCTCGCGGGTGACACCGGGAAGGTGAACGCGGCGTCGAGCCCGTTTCTCGAGCGGTTCGCGGAGAACGAACGTCCCGGTCGCGCGATCGAGGACGAACTCGGCATCCAGGGCCCGGGGACGTGATGCGCATCGGCGCGCCGGGATCCACAACCAGACGACGGCGTCCGTGGTCGTGCTCGGATGGACCTCGACCTCCTCCAAAGCGGTGACGAAACCCTCTGCCCGTACTTCGACGCGAACGATCCCGGTCGGGACTCGTGGCGGTCACGGAAAGTCGGAGTTCACGTGTGAGTCCACGCGTTCCGCGCGTTCGGCCCGAGGATCCTTCGCGGGCGCGGGCGGCGACACGGGAGAGCCGCGGAACGCGCGCACGATCAGCACCACGACGAGGGCGGCGAGTGAGATCCAGACGAAGCGGCGAAGGAGCGTCTTCATGGGCGTTCCACGCCGAGTCTACTGGTGTTCGGTGACGGGGCATCAATCACGGGACTTCAGAACCTCCACGATGTCGATCCGGCCGAGCCGGCGCCAAGCGCTGGCTGGCTTGGCGCGGCTCATCCCGCGTCCAGGCGGGATTACCCGAGAGGGTCGGACTGGTCGTCGAGCTGACGAGATCAAAGAACCCGTGCTCCAGGGTGCGCAGCCGTCTCTTCCCCGCCGCCAGAGCCCGACTTGCCGACGCGCCCCTTCTTGCGAACGCGGTCGGACCCGTCGGCAGGGATCCGGTCAACGGACCCAATTGAATCCGGGGGCCGCTCGCCATTAGGATGCCCTGGCTTGAATACCATGGGGGCCGCGATCGCCGCTCCCAACGCCCCGTTGGGGGAAGAACATGAAGGGCGACGCCATGCTGGGACTCGAGCTTCGAGAGGAATTCCGCGGCAAGCGGCTGAAGGGCACGCAGATCGAACTGCCGGACGCAGTCAACCTGGCGGCCGCCGACTTCCTGCGGATCACGTACCCGAGTGGGGACGTGCTTTCCGCCGTCGAGCCCATCGGGCCGGAGCAGGGACATCCTGTGGTCCTCATCGGCGAGCCCGGCCAGGGCAAGTCGCACTTGATGGCGGCCCTCGTCCACGCCCTGAACGACCCGACCACAACTCCGTCATCGTCTCCGTCATCGCCGCCTCTGCAGATGTCCCCATGTCGCGGTGCGTCAGCTTTGCTCTATTGTGAGTCCGGACTTGATGTGTGAGTCCGGGCTTGATGCGCGTCTCGAGGCCGCACCGGCAACCGCCCGGCGTCGTGGAGGCAACCATGAGGAGCAGTGACCTGGTCCTGCGGGACGCTGATATCCGACCGGCACTGCGCTTGAAGCTGGTCGGCAAGCACGCTGACGAAGCCAACACGGTCATTATCGAGGAGTTGGGCGTCTGCCGTGGACGCGTTCGAGTTGACCTGGCGGTCGTCAACGGCACGCTCCACGGCTACGAGATCAAGTCGGACCGGGACAGCCTGCGGCGTCTGACCACGCAGATCGACTTCTACGGGAGGGTCCTCGATCGAGCGACGCTCGTGGTCGGCGAGCGTCACCTGCCCAGTGCGCTCGGCGTCCTTCCGGCGTGGTGGGGTGTCCTTCACGTCCAGCAGGCGCCCCGCAGGCAGCGCTTCAAGACCATCCGCCGCGGGCGGAAGAACCCCCAGAGAGATCCTCGCGCGCTCGTGGAGCTGCTCTGGCTGGATGACGCGCTCGCCCTTCTGGAGACACGCGAGGTTGCGAAGGGCGTCAGGGGCAGGCCGCGGCGGCTCGTATGGGATCGGGTGTGTGAGCACTTCAGCGTCGACGAGATCGCAGCAGCCGTCCGAGCACAACTCAAGGCCAGGGCAGCGTCGCAAGTCCCTCCTGAATGACGAGCGAGATGTGGTGAATGGTCCCGAGGCGGCGCCAGGCCTCGGCAGATCCGAAGCCACCGGCCCGGTCAGCAGCGGCCTTCATCGACTTGCAGCCTTCACAATGCGCCGGACCAAAGAAGCTGGATCGCAGATGTCCATACACGAGCTTGGTCGCAAGTGCGGGAAACTGCACCCCCGGCCGCGTGACGCGGGTGCTCTCCCCCTTGATGAGGAGCCAATCATCCGGCATTGCGTACCGGATCGAAGCCGACATCTGCATGATCCGAGGGTCAAAGCCCTCGACACCCGTGGGGTACTGAATAGCGCAGTCGCTGAAGGTGGGGAGCCGCGCAAGGCGACCCCGTGCTTTATGGAGGCGGTCGCGCCAGGCGATCCACTCCACTCGCTCGACAAGGTTGTCAGAGTTGCGGGCAACGCCGCCCCTCATGGGGAAGGCGCACGCGGAGATGGTGAAGGTCCGCCACCGCCGGTGATCAGGAACGTCGGATAGGAACGCTGCCGTCAAGGCGGCAACGCCGTCCACGATCATCTCGTCGACCGCACCCAAGTCGACGATCAAATCCGTTCCTTCCGGCGCGAGCCCGTGTTTCGCCATGAACGCTTGGAGGCTCCCGGTGAGGTTCCCGCTCTCGAACTCCTCGCGGGTGAGCCTCAGCGCGATCCCATGACGTTGATGCGCAAGGGCTGCGGCCAGGTCGGCGGTCCGCGAAATCCCGGTGACCGGCGTGAAGACGATGCCGGCCGAGTTCGCCCGTCGGAAGACCTCGAGGGCGGCCGCCGGACCGTCAGAGGCGATCTCGCGGGCATCGAGGAAGCACCTCGCATAGGAGATGACGCTGCCCGCGAGACCCTTGAATGCGTTGTCGAGGTGGGCAGCGACCGTCGCGGCCTTGTCGGCCTTTCGTTCGACGACTTCCAAGAGGGGCGTGATGCGCGCCCGAAGGGGTTGCAGGACCGAGCCGAGAGCACTCTTCTCGCCGCGTTTCACCTTCAGCACCGGAACGTAGTGGTGGTCGCCGAAGGTCATGGGGCACCTCCGGTTCGAGGATCCCAGAGGACAAGCGGAGCCAGCTCAGCGGCGAGGCTCTCGTAGTACGAGATGAGTGCTTCGCGGGGAGCCGCGTTCCCTATCGAGAAGCAGCCCTGGATCATCTTGTCCGCTGCGGCGACTGGCGCGAGACGCTCCCGAACTGCATCCGCTCCGAGTTGATCGCAGAGGGCGAGAAGTATGGCCTCCAGCACTACGATTCGACCCGAGAGCGCAGAGGGGAATCCTTCGACGTCCTTGAGAGCGCGCAGTGCCCGCTTGTCGCCGGACACCACGAGCAGGTTCGCCTCGGCCGCCGCGGCGAAGAGCTGGGCCTCACCGACGTCGATCCCCTCGACAGGGATCAGGAGGTCGAGCCAGGTATCGCTGGGCTTGGGCATGACGGGAATGGATTCCGCGACCGGGATCAAGGCGTCGCAGACGTCCCCACCGAGCTGCTTCCGGAGCCTGCCCCTGCGCAGCATGTGCGGGAGGGCCGCCAGCCTGCCGCAATCGCCAAGGCCCGCCGCGAGCAGGCCAGCCGCGTCGCTGAGCAGCCCCGCGGCCTGCAGCTTGCAGAAGACATCCGTGTCAACCAGCAGCTTCATCGCGTTCCGGGTCGCCGTAGACGCAGCGGAGCAGAGCGCGGTCACTCTCGGTCGCGGCATCCAGGTCAACGTAGCGGTCGAAAAGCTGGCGCAGCTGCTTGCGAGCACCCGCCCCCCGGTACAGAGCCTTCACCGCCATCGTCGCCTTCGCATAGTCCCCGGTGCGTCGAGCCCACGCGAAGATTACGGCGCTCGCGTCGGCGCCTGTTGTGCGCTCGATCTCCGCAGCCAAGCGTGCGAGCTCCTTGAAGCTGCGCCCGTCGACTTGTGGAACCGAGTCGCCGCCGACGACGACACGGGTGGCGAACTGGTCAGCGCGGATCTCGATGTCCGCATCGTCCGCGATCTCCTCCTCCTCGTCCACAACAGGCTGGCCTGGGGCGCAGTCGCCGGCAGCGACGTGGCCTGCTTCGTGGGCGGCGAGAAACGCGACACGCCCGGGTTCGTCATGCTTGTGGGCGAGCAGGATGACTGGTCTGCCCTCGACGACGCAGGCAATGCCCTGGAAGCTTGGTGCTGGAAGCACCTCGAGGGGGACAACGGGCACACCCCTCATCCACAGGTCGGAGACGATCTCGGTCAGCGTCAGCGCCATACCGGCACGATCGATCTCGTCGCGCCAGGCGAGGCCGTCGTCGGGAGGCACCGCGACTTGAGGCTTCGAGTCGCGAAGGCAGCGAACGACGGCGGCTGCGATTCTGGTTGCCGAGTGGATCGCTGGTCCAAGTCGGTCGCGGTCTACATCTCGGACGCGTCTGAGCTGCGCCTGGGGGTACTCGGGCGCGGCTATCGCTGCGCCGGGATCAGCAACCGCCGCCAGCGGTAGCCCAAGGAAGCGCGCGACACGAATCTCGACGTCTTGGAGGAGGCGAGGATCGTCAGCGCAGCTGTCATCCCACCATTCGGGCAGGATAGCCGGGCACACGAAGTCCTTCTTGAACCCCGCGCGGGACAAACGGCGCATCAAGGTCGTGTACGTGTGCTTCGCCAGCGGACTGCTCCATTCGTTGTGTGCTCTCAGGTGTCAACGTATGCAAGTTTCATTCCGCGTAGCGATCGAGCGGCGCGGGGAGGATAGGAACTCCAAACTACCGCTGCACACGGTCGGCGTCGAGTTGACGGATCACACGTGTCGTCGAAAGGTCTCGTGCCGTTCGTCCCCACTCATCCGTTCGACGGATCGGGTCGAGGCGACGGCTGGGTTCGCGTTTCCGTCGTCGGGGTCGGTGTCGTCGGGTCCGACCGCGTCCAGCGTCGCCTCGATGAGGCTCGCGCGCGCGGCGTCCAGCTCGTAGGCCGCGACCTGGACCGCGAACTGGGCGGCCCGTCTCCCCTGGCGGGCGCTTTCCTCGTCGCGCATCGCGAGGACGAGCCGGTTCTTCCCCCTCGATCCCCTCCGCGGCGAGCTCGCGGACGCGATCGGGCAGAGTTTCCGCGTAGCGGAGGTCGGCTTCCGCTTGTTTCTCGCGGGCCTTCGCTTCGTGGAGCGACGCCTCCGCGCGCGCGTCCGCGCCTCGGCCTCGGCCCGGGTCCGCGCGTCGAGGAGCTCCTGCGGCTTCTCGCCGTCGTTGACGAGGACGAGACGAGCCGCCGTGGACCGAACGAGCGACCCGCTCCCCAGGTCGCGTCGTCGAGGGGTTCGCAGTCGCCGCGGGATCGAACCGCCTCCGATCGCTATCGATCCGGTCGGGACGAGCTGCCCCACTCCACGCGCCGGTCGAACACCAGCGTGCGATCGAGCTTCGCGTCGAACGACTCGATCACTGCTCGGAAGCTGGGTCGAGGACGGCCGCGGAACACCTCGTCGCCGTTCGCGCGCACGACGACGTCGAGCGACGGGTCGAACGTTCCCGGTCGCAGCCAGACGCTGAAGCTCTTCGGATCGGCACGCGCGATCGTCAGATCGAACTCGTTCCCGTCCCGCACGGCGACGACGCGCATCGCGTCCGTCGGGACATCGCAGTGGAGCCAGTAGAAGTCATGCTTCTGGTAGCGCGTCACCTTGTCCGCCGCGGTCGGCAGGGGAAACGGTTCGGTCGCGTACTCCCACACCAGCTTGGTGGGGAACGCGTTGCGCTTCCTCTGACCGATCCATTCGATCCCCTTCGTCGGTTCCCCCGGCGGGAAGGCGTGGGCGAGCCCGGGATAGGTCGCGAACTCGATCTCGACGTAGCCGCCGGGGTCCGCCTGCCGCAGCTCCTCGATCCGATCCCAGACGTAGAGGTACGTACCCGGCATGCAGTTCCGGTCGGCGAGACCGATGTAGTAGTACATGGCGAGGTTGCGCACGTTGGGCACGAACCCGTGCTGCACCGACTTCACCTCTTCTTTGGTCGCGAGCTGGCTCTGCGGCTCGGCCATCACCACGCCGGCGCACGGAGACGCACCCGCGAGGAGGTCCGGGTGGCGCCCCGCCATGAACCAGGATCCGGTCCCGCCCATGCTGAACCCCATCGAGTAGACGCGGTCCGGGTCGATCTCCTGCTGCACCTTGGCAAGCTCGATCAACGAGAGGAGGAAACGCTCGCCGTGCACGGTGTTCCACGTATCGTGGACGAGCCGGATCCCCTGCGGATAGACGCCGACGCAGTTCTTCGCGTGCCAGCGCGTCGCCTCCGAAGCCGAACCGGCGCCCTCGCCGCCGCCGTGGAGGCCGAGCACGAGCCCTTTCCCCTTGCCCTTGCCCGACGCGATCCACGTCGCCTCGCCGTATGGAGTGTCGATCGCGTCGCCCTTCACCTTCGGGCCGTACCGCTTCGCCGCCTTGAAGAGCATCTCGACCACGGCGTCGAGCGAACCGTCCGGCAGCTCCCCCATCTGCGCGGCCTCCTCGAGCAGACGCTCGCGAGCCCCGTCCGCCCACGCCTCGAAGTAGTTCTTCGGACGCGCCTCGAACCAGCGCTTCCCGAACGACTCGATGGCTCGCTTGTCGAGCTTCTCGGCGCTCCGCGCAAGCGCAGCCGGTGCAAACGGGGCGAGGATCACGACGAAGACGGTGAGCGGCCAAGCGGAGCGTCGGAGGGTGCTTCTCATGCGAGCGATTCTAAGTCGACCCCACTTCGAGAACCCCCATGTCATCGGCGGCCGCGCGGGCCGGCGCCGTGGTTTGCTACGCTGGCCACCCGCGAAAACCCCGCCGGCGAAGCGCCGCTCGCCTTCGCGAGGCGGCGAACTCCCTGGTGAACGTCCAGTGATCCATCCCTCTCTCGCATGGCTCGTGTGCAGCGTCGTCACCTTGAATGAAGGCGACGGCGATCCCGTGGTCTGGCTCTCCGAGCACGCCGGCGCGATCCGCACGATCGACCCGAGCGATGACGACTTCTCGGACCTCGAGTGCATCGCGGAGGCGATCGGAGACGCGCGCATCGTCTGGCTCGGCGAGCCGTCGCACGGCGACGGCGCCGCCTTCCGGGCGAAGGACCGCCTCGTTCGATTCCTCCACCGCCGTCACGGCTTCTCCACGCTGCTCTGGGAGTCGGGGTTCTTCGACTGCGCGGTGATGCAGGAGAAGCTGCACGAGGAGGGGCGCACGGACGCCGCGGCGAGCTGGGGCGTCTTCTCGATCTGGGGAGCGAGCCACCAGACGCTCCCCGTGTTCCAGTACGCGCGATCGACCTACGGCTCGGAGGATCCGCTCGTGATGGCCGGCATCGACTGCCAGTTCTCCGGGCGAGGGTCGGAGGGGATCAAGGACTTCGTCCTGCGCTTCTTCGACGAGGCGGGGAAGGACACGCTCTCCGCGGAGCTTCGCGCCGGCCTCGAGCGCGCGAACCGGCATCTGTTCTTGTCGCCGTTCTTTCCGGCCGAGTCGCAGCTCGAGAAGGCGACGGCGGTGCTCGATGAGATCGCGGAAGGGACGAAGGACCCCGATTCGCCGCTCACCAAGGTCCACTCCGAGCGTGAGCTCTCGTTCCTGCGGCAGACCCTGAAGTGCTACGCCGCTCAGCTCACGCTGAGGCTGCGCCTGCGCGACGAGGCGACGCGCGCGACCGCGAGCAACCTGCGCGAGCGCATGATGGCCGAGAACCTGCTTTGGCATCTCGAGCACGCGAAGCCGGACGCGCGCTTCATCGTGTGGGGCGCGGGCATCCACGGCGCAACGAACCTCGCCGAGGTCGAGCCGATCGACGAAGCGACGTCGTTCGCCGGGTTCGAGCCCGCCGGCAACATCCTGCGCGAACGGTTCGGCGACCGCTACTACTCGATCCTCTTCACCGCCCACCACGGCCACGCCGCCGTCGTCATGGCCGAGGCGAAGCCGATTCCGAACGCGCCCGAAGGTTCGTTCGAGACACTCTGCCGAAGCACCGGGAACGCGTTCACGTTCGTGGACCTCCGAGCCGCACGGCGGGAGGGTGGCGAGTGGCTCCGGGAACCGCGAGTGGCCAGACCACTCGGCTACGTCGACGTGACCGCCGCGTGGCCGCGCATCTGCGACGCGTTGTTCGTCATCGAGGAGATGACGCCGAGCACGTTGCCGCCGGATGATGCGGCGGGGGAATGAGGGCGCGGGGCGGGCGGGTCGAGCTTGCCGCTTCCATCCATGTCGAGGCATCGAGGACGATTCATCAATCACTCGGCAACAGTCGCAGCATCCGCTGCTCCACCAACACCCGGAAGTGACTCGCCATGCTCAAGGCGAGCGGGCGGTCGCGGACCAGCACCCCCACCTCGATGTTCCGATCGAACGCGGCCTCGGTGAGGTTCGCAGAGGTCACGAAGACTGCCTCGTCGTCGGCCACGACCGCCTTGGCGTGGAGGACGCCGGAGGGGCGCTCGGGGTCGAGGGCGCGCGGGTCGTAGAAGACCGTGGGCCGCGCCTGGCCGGGCCAATCCTCCTTCCAGAGACGATCGGCGAAGCTCCGCACGAGCTGGTCGGCGGGCGCGGGATCGCCGCGCTTGCGCTGGATGTTCAGCAGGAGGGTCACGCGGAGGCCGGGGCACGCGTCCATGCGGCGGGCGAGGAGTTGGAAGGCCCGGGGGCCGTCGAAGTAGGCGTACGTGCTGATCCAAAGCGACCGGGTGGCCCCCGCGAGGAGCTGGTCGAACGCGTCGCGGGTCCGGCGGACGTGGAGGCCGGGGACCTCGGGGCCGGACCAGACCAGGTCCGGCCGGATCTGCTTCGCGGTGACCGCTTCCACGGTCCGGAGCCAGGCGGCAGCGCCGCGCCCGGACACGCCGATGCGATCCAGGTCGCGAAGGCCGGTGGCGATCGCCTCGATGCCGTCCTCCAGGCCCACGGTGGCGCGCAGCGACGCGGCGGCGTAGGGCGGACCCAAGAGCCCGCTGTCGAGGGCCGCGGCGAGGCGCTGGCGCTGGTGGGATGGCAGGTCGAGGAGGGGCTCGATCATTCCACGAGCCGGAAGAAGGCCGCGTCGGGCTCACCGAGAACAGGCACGACGAGGGCGCGGTCGAGGTAGTCGTTGCGCATCTCGCATGAGGTCTCGGCGACCAGGGTGCAGCCGTGGCAAGCGGCGCCGTGCAGGAAGCGCTTCTCCAGGCTCGAGGCCGGGGAGTGCTGGGCGCACACCGGGTCGTTGGAGCAGAGCGCCGCCATGCGGAGCGCGTTCGCGAGGTGATCTTCGATGTGGCGGCCCTGCTGGACGAGTCCGCCGAGCGTCCCCTCCGCGTCGGGGGTACCGGTGTACAGGAGCACGCCGTAGCGCTCACCGTCGGGGTCGGAGTACACACGCTCGCGGATGGAGCTCGCCGGGTAGCCACAGCGCATCGCGAGCGACTGGATGAGGAGATGGGACAGGGTGTGGAGGAGGACGTAGGGCCCCCCGGGAAACGACCGCTTGCCCCGGCCTCTCCCATCGTCCTGCCACCGCTTGTACCCCGCGGCCAGGTCGTCGACGCGGGCCTTCACAACGGGCCGCGCGAGCCACGCCGCGATCATCTCGGCGCGCAGATGAAGAAACACACCCTCCCCGCGGTTCTCGACCGCCGGGAACCAGGTGGGCTCCTCGTCGAGCTCGGCCCGCACGACGTCGGTGTCGTACTCGCCGTTGATGTCGGGCGTGACGGCCTCGAACCGCGTGAATCCAACCAGGGCGAGGACCTCGCGGAGGCGGTGGAGCTGGACGACGCTCTGGACGCCCGCGAAGCGATCCGACTTGTGCCAGACCGATTCGGGCAGCCGGCGGGCGTGGAAGTTGAGGTCGATGGGGACGTCATCCCCGAAGCCCTCGAGCGCGGTGAGCAGCGCGTCCAACTCCACCTGCTTGACCGGCCGTTCCTCTACCACTCCCGCCTTCATCTCGCTGATGATCTGCAGGACCTCGCGATCTCCGTATGGCGCGAGCTTCTCGGCGACGCGGGGCTTCCTCTTCACGGTCGCCAGGTCGCCCGCGTCCTCGACGATCTGCAGGTCGTCCCAGAGCTCGGTGAACACGGCGCGCGCCTTCGCGCCCTGGTCCGGCAGCGACAGCACGCTCACGACCTGGGGGAAGTATGCGTTGGCGGCGGTCCGGATGAGAAGCCGGCTCGGCAGGGAGCACTCCTCGCTCGCACCGCGCCCCAGCCACGGCATCGCCCCGCTGCATGTCCCCAGCGCTTCGCTCTCGGAGGCCTCGTAGAGGCTTCGCGGCGCCACCTCTTTGCACTCGCAGCGGATCGAGAGGTCCGCGAGATCGCCGGTCGTCCCCGTCTCGTCGAGCCAGAGCTGCAGGCGACATGTCGAGTCGGGTCCGTGAAGGAAGCGGTGCCATTGGATGTCATCGACGTGGCCACGCGGGCACGCGCGGACGAACCGCGTGGCCACGACCCGGAGATTCTCGAATCGCCCGTGGTCGAGCAGCTTGCGATGGACGAGCCGCCGCGACCGCGCGCTCCGGTCGCCCTCCGGCGGGGGCTCCTGGACCACGTACCATTCGGGGAAGCGATACGCGCTGATGCCTCTTCGCCGGTGATCCGACCAGTCGTCCGATTCGATCGGCGGCGCGAACATTCGCGGATCGTCCACGTCCGTCATCATCTGGAGCTTGCGCTCGAGCCGGGGCTCGACGACGGGCTCGAGTTCGCTGGTCGGCCCCCACGTCCGGAGACCGCCGAGGATCGCGGAGTCCTTCGGCAAATCGATCAACGCCCCAGGCCCGTAGGTCAGGATCACCTGGCTGCGCCGGAGCTGTCCGTGCGCTTTTCGTCTCATGCCGAGTCTCCCGCCTCCGCCCCGTTGAGCTCCCTCAGGAACAGGTTCACCTCGGGCTCTACGTCGCGAAGCGACCGGTTCGCGCGGAACTTCCGGTGGTCCTCGGACTTGTCGGTGTCCAGCATTTCCCGAAGCAGAGGCCGCGGCCCGCGCACTTCGTACTTCTGGTACTGCATCCGGGCACCGACCTCACGCGACTCCGCTACAACTCGCGCCCAGGAATCGAGGAGGTCCGTGACGCGCTGTTGTACGCTCAGCGCCCGCTCCGCCCGCTCCTGCTCGTCCATGCGCGGCTGCCCGGCGACACGGCGCAGGAAGGTGTCTCGCAACTCCGACTCGAGCCCGGCGCGGACATCGTCGATCCCTCCGACCGCTTCGGCGGGCGTCAGCTCCCGGCGCGCGTGGCGGGCGAGCGCCACCAACGCCCCGGCGAAGCCCCGATCGAGGGCCCGCGCCGAGAACGGGGTGACGCTGGCCGGCTCCACCGCGCGATAGAACGTCTCGTGGTAGTGTCGAAAGCGCTCGTAGTGCGACCGGTCGCGCGGCTTGTGCATGTTGAGCAGCGTCACCACGAGGCCTGGCCGCTGGTCGTCGCGACCGACGCGGCTGGTCGCCTGGATGTACTCCGCGTGCGTCTTGGGCTGGCCGAGCACGACCATCAGCCCCAGCCGGGGGATGTCGAGGCCGACCGAGATCATGTTCGTGGCGATCGCGAAGTCGACCCGCCGCTCTTCGTGGAACTCGCAGCTCAGGCGCTGCTTCGCTTCGGAGACCCCGCTGGTGGGGACGCGCGAGGTCAACTCCATGACCTCGGAGACTCGCTTGCGATCCTGGAATAGCCCTCGGTCCTCCCCCGCGCGCCGGCGGTTGCCGTAGCCCTTCAGGGTGTTCTGGACCTCCTCCTCGAGGATGCGGCGGCAGCCGCCGAGCTCGCGTAGGCTGTTGAAGTACCCGAGCACCGTCATGTACGGATCGGCGGGGTTCTTCTCGTTGCGGTGGCCGCCCGCGTCGCGGTACGCCCGCTCCGCCGCACCCATCAGGGCCAGCCAAACGCGGCGGAGGATCACCTTCGGATTGCGACCCTGCGAGGCCACGCCGAGGTACAGGCGGGCGGCTTTCCGCTCGACGCCCACCTCCGCCGCCGCCTGCGCGTCGGATGGGACGACCCGAGCGAAGAACGAGTCCCTTCGGTCGGGCCCGGGTGGCGGGAAGACCATGGTCTGGGGACGCCCGAAGACGGCCTGGATCTGCTCTGCGGCCTGGCGGACGGTGGCCGTCGACGCCACGATCTTCGGCTTGATCGCCTTGCCATCGACCTCGCGCACGATGAGGGCCTCGATCACCGTCTCGTACAGGCCGGCCATCGTGCCGAGCGGCCCCGAGATGAGGTGCAGCTCGTCCTGGATGATCAGGTCGGGCGGCGGCAGCGGGGCAGGGAGCCTGGAACCCTGGCCGGGCTCGGCATTGCCGTAGAAGCCGTGCTTGTCGTGCCGCTCGGCACCGCCGAGAAGCGCACCCGACGGGCCGACCCAGGGCAGCGACGCGAACTTGTCCACGGTGGCGATGAGGAATGCCGGCAGCCGCCGGTAGATCGGCTCATCGACGGCGAGGATGGGGAGCGGGCGCTCGCGGGAGAAGTCGCATTCGAAGTTGACGCACACGATGCGCAGCTCGCGCGGCCGGTCGGCGTCCGGCTGCAAGTCGAACGAGTCCGGCTCGAACCTGGTGCCGCACCACGGGCAGGTCTCGATGGGGATCGGGGACGGGTTCGCGTGCGGGTCGCGCTTGTAGTCGCGCACCTTGATCCGGGCGGTGTCCGAGACCTTGTCGCCCTTGTGACCCATCCGGTTGGGCGTCGCCGCCTTGCCCACCCACAGCCCGATCTCGAAGGGCCACGTCCCGTAGCGCCCGGGATCCGCGCTCCGCTCGAGTTCCAGCGCGCACACCAGCCCCGCAGCCCGGCCGAGCTGATCGAGCGTGAGGAGGCGGAGGGTGTAGCGCATGAGGACGCTCACGCCCGCGCTCTGGAGCCCCGCGTTCCGCAGCCGGCGCAGGACCATCGTGTAGGCGGCGAGTCCGAGGTACGCCTCGGTCTTGCCGCCGCCGGTCGGGAAGAACAGCAGGTCGACCGTGTCGCGGTGTTTGCTCGGGTCGGTCGGATCCGCGATGCCGGACACGTTGAGGAGCACGAAGGCGAGCTGGAACGCGCGCCAGGCGGGTGCGTCGTCCCGCGACCGCCGCTGGAGAGCGCGGGCCACGGCGCGGTTCGCGACCCGAAACGCGTCCAAGGCGCTCGGGTCGGCGCGCAGGGTCTCGATGCCCTGGTCGATGCGGTCGGCGGCGGCGCGCGCGAGAACGAGGAGCCCCTCCACGGTCTCTCGCCGGGAATCGCCGAGCCTCCCCAGCACGCCCCGCTGCGCCGCGATCCAGGCGCGGTAGTGCACCACCAGCGGCCGAAGCGCCTGCGCTGCCGCCTCACCGTCGGCCAGGGCCCCGAGCTCGAGCATCCCGAGCGTCGCCCCTTCGATCTTCGATGTCTCGGTCCGCTCCACCTCGGCGTTCGGCACCCATGCGGTGCGCAGCTCGCGGCAGCGGCCATCCACCACCGACCACTCCGCGGACACGCCGTGCCCCGCCGCGTACTCCGGCGCGTCGGCGTAGTGGACGTCGGCGACGCGCTCGTCCCAGTCGCGCGCCCGCGAGCCACGCGGATCCGGCCGGGGCACGAACGACTCCTCGCAGCGAACCCTGAGGCTCGCCTGGAACGCGTAGGCGCGGTCGGGGTTGTCGGTGTCGGGCGCGCGCCGGTTGATCAGGAAGACCGAGATCGAGCGCGTTCCCGGGGGAATCTCGTTCGCGAACTCCCGCGCGTCGACGGCGCGATCGACGACGTGGAGCTGGAGGCCGCCGGAGCTCGGGACATCCAGGACGCACGGCTCGCGGCTCCCGCTGCCAAGGCGGACCCGGACGGGCTCCTCGCGGGCGTCCCGCTGCCACACGGACAGCGGCTTCCCGTCCTTGTCGGCCATCTCGCCGCGGTCGTAGTCCCCCCACCCGACGACGACGTCCAGGGCGGAGCACGCCGCCGGGACGAGGAAGCTCAAGCCCATGGACGACGGGAAGTAGCTCTTCTTCGCCGCGCGGCGTTCGTCCGCGCTCTCCTCCTCCAGACCGGCGTGCTCGGGCACGACGTCGAGGTCGTCGTCCTCATCCTGGTCGCCGGCCAGCTCGGGCGGCGTTCCCGTGGGGATGAGGAAACCCGTCAGGTACCAGTTGGACGGCCGCTCCCAGCCGCGCAGGCGCTCCTCCGCGTACGCATGACCGGCCCAGGGACCCACCAGGTCGAGCTCGAGAGCTTCGACGAGGCGCGCTCGGATCGCCTCGGAGTCGACCGCGGTCGAGACCTCCCCGCCGTGCCCGTCCGTCACCGCATCGCTCCGTTCATCGGCACTCATCATCCCCGCGCCCACCCGGAGCACCGAGCCAGCCTCGGCGCGCGAGGGTCTCGCGAGCGATGCCGATCTGACGGGGAGTGAAGCGCTTCTTGCGCTCATCCCAGGCGTGCGTGCACGCGATCAACTCGCTCTCGGAGGTCACCCCATCGCGGACCACCACCCAGTGCACGGTCGCGAGCAACTCGAGGCCCGAGGGCGTCTCGAAACCCTCGACCAGCGCCGCGACCCGATCGAACCGGGCCTGCGTCTCCGGTGCAGCCGCCAACACCGCGCGAGCCTGTTCCACGGCCCCCGGCATGAGCTCCAGCACCTTGTCCGGAGCGTCGCCGCCGTCGCCGTAACCGGTCACGTAGTGGCCCTCGATCTCCCGCAGCACGTGGCGGAGGTTCTCGACGTATGGGCCGTAGTAACCCTTCTTCACGCGCAGACGGAGGTTCTCGCCCGCCTCCTGCATGAAGTACATGAGCTTGTGGATCTCCAGGAGCGACGCGAAGGGATCGAGCAGCCCAGCGGTGTAGCGGTCGATCAGGCCGATGAGCGCGGCCCGCCCCGCGGTCATCGGCGGCGCCGCGGCGCCACGGTTCGGCGTCGCCCGCGGTCGCGCCGGCGACGGCTCGAAGATCGTCACGCGCACCTCGGCCAGGTCGCGCAGCGCCTGCTCGATGCGCGCCCGCACCTGGCCCCACTCCAGGCCACCCAGACCCGCGCCGAGGGGAGGAATGGCCACCGAGCGGATCCCTCGCTGCTCGATCTCGGCGACCAGCGCCGCCAGGCCCGCGTCGATGTCCTCCATGCGCGACTTGCCGCGCCAGTGCCGCTTGGTCGGGAAGTTGATGATGAAGCGCGGGGGCGTCAGGCGCCCGGTCTCGAAGACGAACATGCGGCCCGGCTGGACCTCGCCGCGGCGGCACGCGGCGGCGTAGGCGCGGAAGTTGTCGGGCCAGGCCTTCTTGAACTGCAGCGCGATGCCACGCCCCATGAACCCGACGCAGTTGACGGTGTTCACGAGCGCTTCCGCGTCCTCCGCGAGGAGATCGCCGGTCTTGAACTCGATCATCGCGGCTCCTCGGTTCAGAAGTACCAGGACCTCTTGACCGCCGTCGCCGTCGAACGGCTCGCTTGGGCCAGAGCGCTCTCGACTCGATGTCGAATGCCGTCGGATGGTACTCCGATGCCTTCGACGAGATCCAACGGGAATCGCCCTTCGAGCAGGAACTCGGCCTGCTTGCCCTCCTTGATGTCTGGTGCTCGAAAGTCGGCCGCCGCGATCGCCGCCCAGTTCAGTTCGTCGAGATCGCTCCAGCGATTCCGGAACTCCGTGGCGTAGGCACCGGCGTTCGCGAGCGAGAAGCACCAGCGCACGCGGTGCTCCTCGGCCCAGCGTACGACTTGGGCCAGGTCCGCGTGCAGATGGAGAATCGACTCCTGCCCGCCGCGATAGGTCAGCTCGGCGTGGTTCCCCCGGTGCAGGAGGTAGAGCATGATCGACCGGGGACAGAAGTAGAACGGGACGTAGTCGCCGACCGTCGTTCCGTCATGACAAGGCACGTGGATCCTGTGCAGGCGGCGCTGCTTGATGTCCGTCATGCCGATCGGCTGCGCCGGACCGCTGCGCGCGATCATCGCGCGATCGGACAGGAGCGCGCCCTCCGCGAGGATCGCGGGCAGGTTGTCCACGTGAGTGATGTGGTACACCTTCGGCCGATCGGGCGGTGCGCTCAATCGAACAGCCTCCCCTGCGGTGACGCGGCCGCGCCCTTCTTCGAGCGCCCCTGACCTGCGCCGGCGCGCGCCTCCTCCTTGGCACGCTCGGCGTTCAGCTCGAGGAGCCGGGCGAGGACCTCGTCGCGGACGTCGTCGGGCCAGCGGTAGCGCCAGGGCTTCTTGCGGCTGCCCCACTCCTCCTCGTCGACCTCGTAGTCGAGGAGGAACTCGCACTCGGTCGGGATGTCGTCCCAGCCGTACGCGCGCAGGACCGCGCGATCCATGGCGGCGTGGAGCTCGCGGAGCCGGAGGATGTCCGGGTCGCGCTCCTCCGGGTCGTGGAAGCGGTTGTAGGTCTTCGTAAGGCCAGCGTCGTTGCGGACCATGAGAGCGGCGCGGAAGTCGTGGTACTCCTGGCCGGCGGCCTCGAGGTCAGGGTGTTCGGTCCAGTTGGCCGGGAAGGGGTAGGTCTGAAAGACAGCCGTCGGGTTGTATGTAAGGTCATCCGCCACACCACGGGTCGTCCCGAAGAATGAACTCCACACCTCGTGCGCGCGACACTGCAATGCCGCAATCGACGAGTGGCTTTCGAATGGAAACACGATGAGCTTGTGAGAGAAGACCTGACCCGAGGGTACACAACCAATGACGTGGTGAGCGACAGCTGCAGCTCCAGTGACAAGCACCCGGTCCAGCCCGGCGATGGCGGCGTAGAGCTCCGGCCGAAGTCTCTCGAACTGCCACCAGCGCGCTGTTGAGTGGCTGCCGCGCGTTCCGTGCACGCGCTTCTCGACGATCGCCATCAGCTCCGGCCACTGCCGCCGGCATTCCTCCTCGGACCGCTCGCCGAAGTTGATGACGTACCGGTGGTGCGCATGCGTCGGGCTCGAGTTCACCTCCTCGCCACCGATGTAGGGCAAGATCACGTCCCGGTTGCGCGGGTTCTTGGCCAGCAGACGCTCCATGTCGGCGAGACTGGAAGCGACGCCCTTCGTGTCCGTGTCGTCGAAGGTGAAACCCATGCCAAGGACGATGCTTCCCTGGAAGCTCCGCCCCGCATTCGACGACAGGCGAGCGGGATCCTCGTGGCCGCCGCGATGGAACAGAAACGCGGTGATCTGCTCGACCTCCCGCCCGTCGAGATGCCTGGATCCGGCCCACTCGTCGCGCGCGACATGCACCACGCTGACGACGACCGCGGCCTGCCCCGGCCACCTGACCCGGCGATCGGCGCGGTAGACCTGGCCTGCGTGCCGGCAGATCCAGCGCAGCCCGGTCGAACGCGTGTCGCCCTGCCTGATGGTGTTGGTGGCGATCAGGCCGAACGCGCCACCGCGCCGCAGCAGATCGAACGCGCGCCGGAAGAAGTGCGCAACCAGGTCGGCGTTGCCGTGGCTCTCGGCGTGAAGAGCCTTCAGCCACTCCGGGTATCCGGGCACGTTGGAGGCCGCGACGGTGTTCTTGTAGGCGAACGGAGGATTGCCGACGATCGCGTCGAACCCCGGATTCTCCCGTCCGGACACCTCCGGGAACTCCACCTCCCAGTGGAACGGCGCGAGCGGCGGATCCTCGGTCCGACGTTCCAGGAGGCGGCCCGTATGGTCCTCCGCTGAGCCATCGCTGATCGCGTGCACGAAGTCCCGTCGCCTGTCCTCGCGCGCCTTCGGCTTGTCCCCCGCGAAGAACGCGTCGACGAGCAAATCGCCGTACAGCCGCACCCGTGCGAGCTCGGCCTGGGCCTCGTCCCAGATGTCGCGGAGCACGAAGTCCGACACGCCCTCGCCGGCCTCGCGGATCTCGCGGCGCAACGCCGCCGCCCGCTCCAGGTGTCCGCGGATCCGCTCACGCAGCCTGCTCTCGAACTCGAGGCTGTCGTCCCAGTGGAAGATCTCGATCTGCCGTCGCGACATCCCGACCAGCGAGTCGCCGTGCCGCAGCGCGTGATCCACGAACGTGAGCGGGTGGTCCTTCGCCAGCGTCGCGAGCCAGAGCGAGACCTTCGCCAGGTCGACCGCGACGGGGTTGCGGTCGACGCCGTAGAGGCACCGCTGCGCGACCAGACGCATCGCATGGACCCGTTCGTCCTCGTCGGCGGGAATCGGCGGGGTCTGGCGATAGAAGTTCCAGCTCTCGACCAGAGCCTCGCCGAGCTGGCGGCACGCCTCGACCAGGAACGCGCCCGACCCCATCGCCGGGTCGCACACCTTCAGGTCGAGGATCTGCCCGGGGCGTGGGGGCCGGTCGTCGCTGCCACGCAGCCGCTGGAGAATCGGCTCCAGGGTCCGGCGGACGATCGGCTCGGTCAACGACCGCGGCGTGTAGTGCGAGCCGGAGCGCCGGCGAGCCTCGCTCGGCTGGAGGACCATCGCTCCGCTCGGCACCAGGTCCGGCGTCGCCGCGGGGTCGATTACCGGCTGCAGCGCGGCGTGGAGCTCCTCCAGCGTCGACGCGTCCTTCACTGCCTGCTTGACCCGATCGGTGAGCTTGCGATCGGCGCGGTCCCGGATCCACTTGTCGCGCTTGGCCGCGTCCACGTTCAGGAGGGCGTCGAGGTCGATCGCGGTCGGCGCGCCGTGCTTCTTGTGGGCCTTCACCGCCACCGCGCGCCCGCTGGCGGTCTCCATGCGGAAGCCCATCATGGTCTCGTAGACCGAGCCGATCTGCTCGACGTCGAGCGCGCGGTAGGAGAGCCGCTCGCCGTCGAGGACCAGCAGTTTCTCCAGGGCGCGGTGAATGGTGCCGTCGGGCACGAGCGGCACGTCGACGCCCTCGTGGATCTGCCGCGCGCTACCCGTGGTACGCCCTTCGAGGAACGGGAAGCGGTCGGGGTCGAAGAGCACACCGTGGCGAGCGGGCAGGCGCATGCCGCCGGCCTCGGCGCCGTCATGGATCATCCGGAAGAGCACCAGGAGCTGCGCCCACGCGCCGAATCGCTGGTCCATCGTGTCGGGGTAGCGCGACGCGTCGGAGCGCAGGCGCTCGTAGAGGCCCGCGAGCGAGTAGTGCCGGAGGAACGCCTCGTCCTTCGGCAGCATGTCGCGCTCCTCGGCGTAGAGCAGGAACACGAGGCGCAGGATGACGGTGAGGAGCCCGCGGTAGACCTCGTCCGGATGCTCGCGGAGCACGTCGGCGAGAAGCTCGCCCCGGGTGGCGTCCTGCGCGGCCTGGAGGCCCCGGAGCAGTTCGTACAGCGCCTGCAGCACCTGCTCGGCGAGGCGCTCGCTGACCTCGTTCTGGTACTTACGGCTATCCTCGAGCAGGGCGGTGAGCCGCTTGTCCTTCGGCAGGGACAGCAGCCGCGGCTCGCTCAGCAACAGCCGCAGCGCGGCGCAGATCGGCCGGCCAGCGGTCTGGACCAGCTCCCCCGCGCGGAAGTCGAGCCAGCCCGAGGTCTCCCTCCGCGGCGCCGACACGAGCCGCACCGCGTGCCCGTTGAACAGGAGGCCGGCGAGCACGCCGTGCTTGCGCAGCATCCGCTCCATGCGGCTGTGCGGCGACGCATCGAGCCGCGACCCCGGCACGGGGTCGTCGAACCCCTGGTCGGGATCGATCACCGAGACCAGGAGCTGCCACGCGGGTTGGCCCGCGGCTGGTAACAGCTCACGGACCGCGAAGTCGGGGGCGAGGGTCTCCTCGAAGTCCTCGAGGTACACGAGGAGCTCGGGCGGCACTGGGGCCTCGGCCGTACCCGCGTAGCCCTTGGGCGAGAAGCTCCAGCCGAGGACGTGCCGCACGAAGCGTTCGAACTCCACGAACAACCGCGGAGTGCCGCGGTCGCCGTCCCAGCCGGGGACGCAGTCGCGGACTCGCCGCTGGGTCTTCATGTCGTTGCGGTCGAGAATGGCTCCGGCGCGGACCAACGCGGTCGGCGACACGACGAGGCCGGTCGGCTGGACGAAACCGAGCCACTCGACGTGGGCGAGGACGTTCGGATCGGGCCGGGCCATCAATTCGACTCCGGCCAGAGGTAGACCAGACCCACCGGCTCCACGCGGGTCGCGCGGACCTCGTAGAACTCCCGAATCCGATCGGGCTCGCCGGCCAGGTCGCGGTCGAACTGCTCGAGCCGCACCTTCCACCAACGCGCGTCCGCCTCGAGTTGGCGCCGGGCGTCCGCGAGCTGGCGCTTGCGCTCCTCCAGCTCCTGCTTCGCCGCTTCGCGCTCGGCTTGCTCCTCGGCGAAGAGCGACGCCTGGCCGAGCTTGCGCTCCTCCTCCGCAATCCGCCGCTCCTCCTCGTGCTCCTTGCGGCCGTACTTGCCGAGCTCCTCCTCGACCCGCTTGCGCTGGCGCTCCAGCGTTTCCCGCAGGTCGCGGGCCTCGCGCTCGCCCCGCGTCCGCAGTCGGTCCGCCGCCGTGGCCGCGACCTCGTCCGCCCGCGGCTGGAGCTGGGGCAGGAGTTCCTCGACGTCGCGGGTCGCGGCCTCCAGGAGCCGCGCCTGGATGGTCTTGTTTGGCGCACGACCCGCGGTGGCTCCGGCGAGGGCCACCTCGAGCAGCTCGAGCGTCTTCACCTCCGCGTCCCGTGCGTAGGCCTTGAGCGGTCCGCCGCGCTTCGCCGGCTCGAGCCAGCGCGCGGTGACCGGGATGACCTCCTCGTGGAGCCGCTCCGCGCCCCGGCCGTAGAGCGAGAGTCGGCCGAGGAGGATGACGCGGGGGATGGAGTCGGTGGCCTGCGCAAGGCAGGCGCGCGACAGGTCGTGGTGGACGAAGCCCTGGGTGCGGAACCGGGCGAGCAGGCGCTGGGCGACCCGCTGCTCGAGGTGGAGGTGCACCGTGTCCTCGGTGAGGATGCCTTCGTCCTCGAACACGATCGGACGAATCGGCGACTCGCGTCGCCAGTCGGCGAGCTTCTGTCCGGTGCGGCGCGGTGCGCGCAAGGTGTCGACGGTTGCGGCCCAGCTCGCGTCGAGGCCGACCTTGCGGTCGAGCGGCGGGAACGACCAGACCGGCCGGCCGTCCGCGTCCTTCTCCTCCACCAGGGGCTTCGCGCCGAGCAGCTCCAGCGAGCACGAGAGGGCGTTGCGAAACGGCGCGGCCTCGAAGCCCACCCACCGGCGCGAGTTCTGCAACAGCCCGCGGCACCGCTCGATCTGCGCCGCGAGGTCGTCCTGCCGATCGCGGGCGCCCTCCAGCTCCTCCTCGGCGATGCGCTTCTGCTCGGCGTCGAGATCGGCCGCCTCGATCGCCGCCGCGAGACGCTCGGCGTCGCGGTGGCGGATGCCGCCCCGCATCAGCCGTTCGACGTCGTCATCGATCACCTTGGAGAGGCTGCCGAGCTCCGCCTTGATGGTCTCGGTCTTGCGCACCAGCACCTCGAGGACGTGGTCCTCGATCCGCTGCGGAAGCACGAAGTAGTGGCAGCGGACCTCGTCGGCGGGCTGCAGCTTGCGGTCGATGCGGCCGTTCCGCTGCTCGATGCGGCCGGGGTTCCAGGGCAGGTCGAAGTGGAACAGATCGGTGCAGTGGGCCTGGAAGTTGAGGCCCTCGCGGGCTGCGTCGGTGGCGAGGAGGATGCGCAGGGGTTCCTTCGACGGGTCGGCGTTGAAGCGGCGCTGGATCTCGCGCCGGTTCTTGCCGGCGGTGAGGCCATCGATGACCGCGATGCGCTCGTCGGCCAGTTCGGTCCCTTCGATGGCTTGCTCCAGCATCTGCTTGAGGTAGCGCTTGGTGCCCTCGCGGTTCTCGGTGAAGACCAGGACGCGCCGGTCGGTCCACGTCGCCGGCGCGCCGCGCGCCGCCTCGCCGAACGGCGGCAGGCCGGGACACTGCTGCTCGCGGATCCAGTCGATCAGCCGGCGGAGCTTGGCGTCGGGGACGTGGCGGGACTGGTCGGCGATCTGCTCCATCCGGTCGAGCAGCTCCTGCTCCGTCCTCCAGATCGCTTGCTCGCCCGGTCCACGCCGGGCGCCGCGCTCGGCCGCTGCCGTCACCGCCTCGACTTCGCTCGCGTCCTCCGCGTCGAGCTGCTCGGCGGTCCACTCGCTCCGTTCGTCGTCGGCGTCCGGTGCGTGGGTCAGGAGTTCGCCGCCGCCGTCGGTCGTCCCGCCCACTTCGTCAGCGAGCGCGGAGGTGGCGACAGAGTTCTGCCACTGCTTCTCCGCCGTCTTCCGGTGCACCTTGAGGGTGCGCCAGAAGGCCTCGATGGAGGAGAGCAGCCGTTGCTGCAGCCCGACCACGAGGAGGTCGGCCGAGGCCCGCGCGGTGCGGGTGGCGCTGGCATAGCGCTCTTCGCGCAGCGACCGGTACTCATCGAGCAGGCGCGAGAGAACCAGCTCGGGGACGTCCTCGGGGAGGCCTTCGATGTCGAGTCGCACGACTTCCCGCCGGGGGAAACCGCCTTGGACCTGGCGGATGTCCTCCTTCAGCCGCCGGACCATGACGTCCTCGAGAGCCCGCTTGCTGCGCACCTTCACGCCGCGTGTGAATCTGTATGGGTCGAGGAGCTCGAGGAGCGTCGAGAAGCTGTTCGAGTGGCCGTTGTGCGGCGTGGCCGAGAGGAACAGGCGGTGCTCGAAGCGACAGGAGAGGTCGCGGATGGCGCGGGTGAACTTCGTCTCGATGCCGTATCGGCCCCCGCTCGCCGGCGCCGCATGATGGGCTTCGTCGAGGATCAGCAAACTGCCCGGGAGCACGCCCTCGCCCAACCATTCGCGCATCGGATCGGCGTAGGTGGCGTCGATGAGCAGGTTGTGCGAGACCAAGAAGCGGCTGTGGGTCCGCCACGGGTTCACGCCGAAGCCGCGCTCCTGCCGCACCCGCGCGAGGTAGGCCCGGTCGAGAATCTCGAACACCAGGCCGAAGCGGTCCTCCAGCTCGGTCTTCCACTGCTCCAGCACCGACGGCGGCGTGGACACGACGATCGTCTTCGCTTTCTTGCGGAGCAGCAGCTCCCGTGCGATCAGGCCGGCCTCGATGGTCTTGCCCAGCCCAGTGTCGTCCGCGATGAACAGGTTCACGCGCGCCAGGCGGAGCGCCTTGCGCAGCGGCTCCATCTGGTAGGCGTCGATCTTGATGCCGGCGCGGAAAGGCGCCTGGAAGAGGTTCGGATCGGTCGCGGTGACGCATCCCCACCGCATCACGTGGAGGAACGCCGCAAAGTGCCGCGGGTCGTCGAAGCCCTTCCGCGCCAGGTCGCGCCAGCCCTCGTCCTCGGGGATCCGGCGGTCGAGCTCGTAATCCCAGTAGACCTCGAGCGTCTCGCCCTGATTGTCATCGTCCGCACACGCAAGCCGGACGAGAGAAGACTGGCCTGGCTCAGGGCTGGGGATGACCTCCTCGACCAACCAGCGCCGCGAGCGGACCTGGACCAGCTCGCCGACGGTGGGGGCACGCTCGGGGAGGACCCCGGCAGAGCGTGGGACAGTCATGCGTGTTCCCCTCGACAATCGACCGGCATTCACGAGCCCGAATCCTAGCGGCGTGGCCAGTACCGAGAAAGTGGCACGGACCACTCCATGATCGAAACCATGAGCCTCGACCTTCCCGTGGTCATCATCACGAGCGGGACGGACTGGGCCCGTCCGTCCTACCGGCCGGCCTCCTCGGGCGCTCGCTCCAAGAGCAGGTGAGGAGAGGGCGCGTGCACGCAGAACGGACGTCCAGATCGATGACGCGGGGGTCGTGGAAGATCCTCGGTCGGGTCGGGCCCCGGAGGCTCGCTCGGTTGCCTTTCTTGCCCCCTTCGTCGTACAACGGGCCCGCACCGGCCTGGTCTCGCGGGCGGCTCGTGGCCAACTCGTGGGCTGCGCCAAGGAGAGTTCTCCGATGAAGCCCTCCGAAAGCATCCGCGAGTTGTTCCTGGCCGCACGCTCCCTGCCGCTGGAGCGCCGGACGCCGTTCCTCGACCGCGCGTGCGGCGGCGACGGGGAGATGCGCCGGGAAATCGAGTCGCTGCTCGATCATGACGCGGCGGACGACGAGCCGTCCCCGCTCCACGCTTCGCTCGGCTGGCTCGGCGGCTACCGGCTGCTGTCGTCGCTCGGCGAGGGCGGCATGGGCGTGGTGTACCACGCCGAGCAGGACGCGCCGCGCCGGATCGTCGCGCTGAAGGTGGTGCGGCCGGAGATGGTCACGCCCGTGTTCCTCCGGCGCATGGAGTTCGAGGCCGAGGCCCTCGGCCGACTGCAGCACCCAGGCATCGCGCGCATCTACGAAGCGGGCTTCTTCGAGACCGCCGCCGGCCGCAGACCTTTTCTCGCCATGGAACTCGTGGAGGGCCGACCTCTCGACGCGTACGCCGCGTCGAGTCGGATCTCCACGCGCGCGCGCGTGGCGCTGGTCCTCGACGTCTGCGACGCGGTGCAGCACGCGCACCAGCGCGGCGTCATCCACCGCGACTTGAAACCGGCCAACATCCTCGTCGACGATCAGGGTCGGTCGAAGGTCGTCGACTTCGGCATCGCGCGGCTCGCGGACCACGGCCCCTCGGCGGCCCTCACGCGGAGCGGCCAGATCCTCGGCACCCTGCCCTACATGAGCCCCGAGCAAGTCGAGGGTGGCGTGGATCTCGACACGCGCACCGACGTGTACTCGCTCGGCGTGATCGGGTACGAACTGCTGGCCGGCCACCTGCCGGTGGAAGTGGCCGGCGCCACCGTGACCGAGGCCGCGCGACGCATCGTGGACCAGGACCCGCGGCTCCTTGGCAGCGTCGACCGCCGCCTCGCCGGAGACCTGGAGACGATCTTCGCCAAAGCGCTGGAGAAGGACCGCGAGCGGCGCTACGCCTCGGCCGCGGAGCTGGCGCTGGACCTGAGGCGCTACCTGCAGGACGAGCCGATCCACGCCCGGCTGCGCAGCGCGTTCTACGTCTGGAGCCGCTTCGCGCGCCGCCACCGCGCGCTCGTGTTCGGGGTCGCGGCCACGATCGTGGCGCTCGTCGCCGGAGTGATCGGCACCAGCGTGCAAACCGCGCGGGCGCGTAGTGCGGAGCGGGCAGCGGTTGGCGAGGCCGCGCGGGCTCGTGAAGCCGAGGCGGCGGCGCGCCGCGACCTCGAGATCAACCGAGCCGTGGTCGGTTTCTTCCAGAGCATGCTCCTCTCCATGAATCCGGAAGTCCTGGGCCGCGAGGTGAAAGTGGCCGACGTGCTGGAGTGGGCCGCCGTCCGCACGCGCACCGCTCTGGCTCACCAACCCATGGTGGCAAGCCTGCTGCAATCCACGATCGGCGCCGTGCTCAACAGCCATGGCCGCCACCGAGATGCGCTCCCGCTGCTCGAGGAAGCGCACCGCGCGATCGCGGCCGGCGCCGGCGAGGATCACCCGAGCACGCTGTTTGCCGCCGGACACCTGGTGGAGGTGTACCGCAACCTGAGGCGTCTCGAGGACGCCGAGTCGCTGGCGCGGCGCACCACCGAGTTGCTGCTGCGCTCGCGCGGCGAAAAAGACCGTGAGACTCTGATCGCCATGAACGAGCTGGTGTCGTGCCTGCAGGAGCAGGACAAGCTGCGCGAGGCGGCGCCGTGGACCGATCGAGCCGCGGCCATTGGCCAGACGCTGCCGGCCGACGACCCGAACCGCCTCTGGGCCGAGAGCAACGACGCCATGCTGCGCCTGCGCCAAGGCCGCCTCGCCGAGGCCGTGGAGCTGTACGAACCTCACTATGAGCGCGTGTGCGAGGTGAACGGCGAGGAGCACCCGGAGACGCTGAACACGGGCTCGAGCCTCGCCTCGGCGCTGTACCAGCTCGGCCGACTGGAGGAGGCCGAAGCGCTGTGCCGGCGTGTGCTCGTGGCCAGGCAGCGAGTCCTCGGGCCAGATCATCGCAAGACGATGAGCACCGAGTCGGTGCTGGCATCGATCCTGAGTGCAAGCGACCGGATCGAGGAAGCGGAGCGCGTCGTCGCCCGCATCCTGGACGCGCAGCAGCGGACCTTGGGCGAAAACCACCAAGACCGGCTGCACGTGCTGCTCCAGCACGCCGACCTCGCATTCGCGCGCGGCGACGGCGAGGAAGCCGTACGCCGGGCGCGGATGGCCGAAGCCGCCCACCGCACCGCCCTCGGTGACGACCATCCTCGTGCGCTCGAAGCCGGCGCCGCCCTTGCCTCGTACCTCGCAAACGCCGACCGCCCCCTCGAGGCGTTGGAGGTGGCGATGCGCGCGTGCTCCGGCCTGCGCCTCGCGTACGGTGACGAGCACCCTATGGCCATCTACGCGCTGCAGGTCCTCGGCGACGTCTACTACCGGCTCGAGCGGTACGAGGAGTGCACCTTGCAGCACCGGCTGGCGGTGGACGCATGCCGGCGCACGCACGGGAACGACCAGCCTGCGACCCAGCAGGCATTGCTCCTGCTGGCCGCGGGGCTCGAGCCCTACGCGCTCGACGATTCGATCGCCGTCACGGAACAAGTGATCGAGAGCATGCAGCACACCCACGGCACCGACCAGGCCGCTCTGCTCATGCTCAAGATCGACCTGCAGCGGCGCCGCGCAAGAGCGGGGCGCTGCGACGCGCGTCGCGAACTCGAACGGCTCGCCAAGACCGCGGCGGCGCAGCTCGGTGAGGACTGCGAGCCCGCCCAGTACGCACGCGACTTGCTGGCGCGGCCACCGTGACCGTTGGGCCCGCCGCAGCCGGAATGACTTTCACCACGGGCTGCTAGTGGTGTGATTCAGATTGTTGGTGGATTATCCGGAGGTCATCGTCGTCGCTGGCAAGGCGCGACGACGACCGCGTATTCGAGATACGTCGAGGAGGAGCAACGCA
>CAZYQW010000030.1:0-47915 GCA_964649825.1 uncultured Phycisphaeraceae bacterium
AACCCCCGAAGCGACTCGAGTCCGCGCTGATCGGCCTCGCGACCAGGATCCCCACGGATCAGGAGGCCGCCGCGCTCGTGCGAGCGGCGTGCTCACAAAACTGTTGAATCAACTGTCTCATTCACGTTGACACGTTCCGCGGGTCGACGCCCTGACCTTCGAGGAGCGCGCGTTCGAGGGGTATTCGGGGTTCCAGGTCCGTCACTGACGCGGGTGGACTGCCGCGGCGTCCGCGTTTCCCGCGCGAAACAGGAACGATCGCGGCCGTACGTTCCACTCGATCTTTCCGCGCCACGGTCGACGATGCTGCACTACTGTCTAGAGTGGTGGCCCACGTGGGGCCTGGGTCGTACACGCTCGCTCACGCGATCACCTCCTCGCTGCCTCGCCGTTCTCTCGCGCCCAGCGTCCGTGATCTCGCACCGACGGCGGATGCAACAGGGAGTTCCGATGGTCAAGCTAGCGGACGTTTCGGCGAGCAGAAAAGACCTCGAAGTCGAGTCGGCGCCAGGAAGCGTATCGGCTACGCGACTGAATGAGATGACGACGAACGCCACGGCCTTGCTCGACCAACTGCCGGACATCGTGTTCCTGCTCGACGTCGACGGTCGCGTCGTCGCCGCGCACGGACGTGATCGATTGCGCTGCTTTCCCAAGGTGGCCGTCGGTGATCGCTTGATCGATCATCTTCCGACCATCGCGCGGGAACGGTTTCGCGAGGCGATCGCGCGAGCGGCGCCCGAGAGGCGCGAGGACCGATTCGACTACGAGCCCGCGTCGTCCCTCGGCCTCTGCGTCTTCGAAATGAGGATCACCTACGCGGTCGAGCGGTGGATCGTCGTCATTCGAGACCTCACGTCGGAGCGGCGGCGCGAGCGCCAGGCGTCGCTCACCCATCGAATGGAGTCGGTCGGACGCCTCGCCGGCGGAATCGCTCACGACTTCAACAACCTGCTGACCGCGATCGTGGCGCACGGCGAGTTCGCCCGCGGCGACGCCAAGGTCGGATCTCGGAGCCGCGAGCACGTCGACAAGGTGCTCTGCGCCGCGTCGCGCGCCGCGGAGCTGACGCGCAAGCTGCTCGCCTTCTCGCACCGCCACGTCGTCGACGCCGAGCTCCTCGACGCTCGGGAGATCGCGCGCGCAGCGAGCCGATCGACGACCGACTGGAAGTGTTCCCGTGCCACGGTGAGCCTTCGCGTCTCCGACGCTCCGTGCCCGATCCGCTCGAACGCGAAGCTCCTGCGCAACGTCGTCGATCAGCTCGTGCGCAACGCCTGCGAGGCGTGCGACCCCGGCGACCGGATCACGATCACGGTGCGTCCCGTCGAACTCGGACCGATCGTCGCCGCGCGCTCGATGGAGCTGTCGGTCGGACCGTACGTGCAGATCGTCGTCCACGACACCGGGACCGGGATGACCGAGGACGTGCGAAGCCGGATCTTCGACCCGTTCTTCACCACGAAGGTCGGAGGAATGGGGACCGGGCTCAGCCTCGCGCTGTGCTACGGAGCCGTGCGTCAGGCGGGCGGCGCGTTCCTCACCTACTCGCGGCCGAATCGCGGCACGACCGTCGCCATGTATCTGCCGCGCGTCGACGACGCGCCGAAGCCCGGCCGGGCACCGTCCCTCTCCTCGCCCTCCAGCTCACGGCGGCGCATCCTCCTCGTGGAGGATGACCCGGCGGTGCGCGACGTGACGTTCCGCGCCCTGGACCACTTCGGCTATCACGTGGTCGCCGCGGAGAACGGCCACGCCGCGCTGGCCATGGTCGAACACGCGCAGCCGATCGATGCGGTCGTGACCGACATCGTCATGCCTCGCCTCGACGGGCGCGCGCTCGCAGGGCGACTCCGCGCGCGCGATCCGGAATTGAGCGTGCTGTTCATGTCCGGCTACACGCACGCGGCGCTCGAGCCTCGCGACCTCGAAGCACCGAACACCGCGTTCCTGCAGAAGCCGTTCACACCGCAGCAGCTCGCCGACGTTCTCGACGAGCTGCTCGCGCGCCGCGCGCCGCGCCGCGCCCTGTGAGCCCCCCGCTCCGCGACGCGACGTCAGGAGCCCATTGATTCGTCGGCCGCGGCGTCCGCCTCGAGGTCCTCGTTCATCTGATCGACGCTCTCGTCGACCTCGTCCGCCTTCTCGTTGACCTCGCCCTTGAAGCGGTCCGTCGCCGAGTCCCACTTGTCCGCGAACTTGCTGTCCCCGCACCCGCACGGCGCCGCCACCAACGCGGCGACGAAGACCCGGGACGTCCAACGCACCATCCGACTCATTTTCATTGCTCCGCTCTTTGACGAGTGCTTTATCGAAGAGATTGGGCCGGGCGTGGAGAAGAAAAAAAGCGCGGCCGGAGCGGCGCTCCGCCGGACTTCCGATTTCCGAGTTGCGGTTCCGCCGCACCGAGAAGAGGGTCGGGATGGAGGACAGGTCCAAAAAGACTGGAACTCGCACCCTCGGGTCCGTTCTAACTCGGGACTTGGATCGCTTCGTTCGTACCTTGTCGAGGAATCTGGACCATGAACATGCGGCTCGCGGGGACGGCACTCGTGGTCGGACTTGGGGTGAAGTTCCTCTCTTTCTCGTCGCCGGAGGAGCCCGAGGTGCTGGAGAAGTGGTTCCAGGACGGTCAGTTCCTCGAGGCGTACCAAGGGTTCCGCGAGCGCGCCCTCGTCGGCGACGTGACGGGACCGCAGCGGGCGCAGGCCCTCGAGCGTGCGCTCGACTGTCTCGCTCGACTGCGGCGGGTCGAGGAGAACGACGGGTTGCGTGAGGAGGTGGTCGCGCGGCATCCCGCGGATCCGTGGACGCTGCGGGCGGCGGCGCGCCGGCTCCTCGCCGACGCCCACTTCGGCACTGTGATCGGCGGCGAGTTCCAGCGCGGCCAACGTCGCAACGGCCGGCACGCCAGCTCGTTCGACCGTGACCGGGTCCGCGCCCTGCAGCTCCTCCTCCAGGCCGAGGCGAACGCCGACCCGGGCGACGAGAAGGCACGCGCCACCCTCTGGCTCGAGATCGCCGACGCGACCGCCGCGCGTCCGAACCTGTATGCCGCCTGGCGCCTGTCGAGCTTGACCGACCTTTCGTCGTTGCCGGACTACGACGACTCGGAGACGGCGTGGCGGTACCAGTCCGCGAGTCTTGCGCCCGTCGACGAGAACGGCGACCCGATCTTCCACGCGCGGCCGGCGAGCTTCGCCGAAGCGAAGACCGACGGCGAACGCTGGCGCGTCGCGCTCGAGAACGCGATGCAGGCCGACCCATCGCAACGCGCGGAGGTCATCTGGAAGCGCGCCACGTTCCTCCGCTCGCAGTTCGGCGTCGAGACCGCGGCCGGCTTCCTCGGCGAGCCGGACTCGGACACGCCTCGCGACGGCACCGCGCTCGCGGTGCAGACGCTCTCGGACGACGAGACGATCGCGCGGCTCGCCACCGGCGTCCGGCGCTTCCGTCTTCCCGAGGAGCACAACCACGTCCGCCTCCTCCAGGCCATCGTCGACTCCGAAGGCTCGTGGGGACGAATCGCGGTCGAGCAGCTCGCCACGATCTTCGAGAACCGCCGCCAGCTCGACCGCGCCGCCGAGATGTGGCGCCGTCGCGTCGCGATGAACGACGAGGACGACGACTCCACCTATCAGGCGCGCCTCGACCAGATCGTCGGCCGCTGGATCGCGATCGAGCCGGTTGGTACGCAGCCGGCGGGGGCCGGCGCCCGCTTCACGCTGCGCTACCGGAACGCGACGCGGGTCTCGTTCGAAGCCCGCGCGATCGACGTCGAGAGCCTGCTCGAGGACACGATCGACTACCTCGAATCGAACCCGTCACGGCTCGACTGGAGCAAGTTGAACCTCGAGAACCTCGGCTACCGACAGGTCACCGAGAACGCGCGCCGCTACACCGGCGAACGGATCGCCGCGTGGGACCTCGATCTCGACCCGCATCCGCGCCACCTCGATCGTGTCGCGGAGGTGACGACGCCGCTCCAGCGCGCGGGCGCCTACCTCGTCACCGCTCGCGCCGAGAACGGCAACGCGACCCGCGTCGTCCTGTGGGTCGCGGACACCGCGATCGTTGCGAAGGCGACCGACGAAGGGACGGCGTACTTCGTCTGCGACGCGGACACCGGAACGCCGGTCGGTCGGATGAACGTCGAGTTCTTCGGCTACGCCCAGGAGATGGTGGAACCGCGGAAGTGGGTCGTGAAGACGGCGAAGTTCGCGGCGACGACGGACGCCGACGGCGTCGTGATTCCCGGCCGAACCCGACAACGGGACGGGTTCCAGTGGCTCGTGACGGCGCGGTCCGACGCGGGACGCATTGCGTACCTCGGCTTCTCGAGCCTGTGGACCGGCTCGCGCGACGACGTGAAGCCGTCCGCGCGGGCCCTCGTCCTGACCGATCGGCCGATCTACCGGCCCGGTCAGCCGGTCCATTTCAAGGTCTGGATCGCCGAGCCGCGCTACGACAAGGACGAGCCGTCGCCGTTCGCCGGCCGCGAGGTGCAGGTGACGATCCAGGACCCGCGCTCCGAGAAGGTGCTGGAGAAGACGTTCGTCTGCGACCAGTACGGCGGGCTGCACGGAACGTTCGACGTCGCCCGTGCCGCCATCCTCGGCGTCTACCACGTATCGATCCCCGAGCTCGGGCACGGCACGTTCCGAGTCGAGGAGTACCGCAAGCCCGAGTTCGAGGTGAAGGTCGAGAGCCCGTCCGAGCCGGTTCGGCTCGGCGACCGGATCCGCGCCGCGATCGAGGCGCGCTACTACTTCGGCTCGCCGGTGACGAACGCAACCGTCGAGTACCGCGTCGTGCGCACTCCGATCGATGCGCAGTGGATGCCGAAGCGGCGGTGGGACTGGCTCTACGGCCGGGGCTACGCGTGGAGCGGCTACGACTACGACTGGTACCCCGGCTTCGAGCGTTTCGGGTGCCGGCGGCCGTTCCCCTGGTGGTGGCCGTCCGGATCACGCGCGCCCGAGGTCGTCGCCGAAGGCGAAGCACGCCTCGACGCGACCGGCCGCTTCGTACTCGACGTCGACACGGCGAGCGCGGCCGAGCGGTTCGGCGACGAGGACCACCGCTACACGATCACCGCGACGGTGCGCGACGCGTCACGGCGCGCCGTGACGGGCCACGCGGACGTGTTCGCGGCGCGCGAGCCGTTCGACGTCACGGTGTGGACCCGCCAAGGGTACGTGTACGCCGGCGACGTCGTCGACGTCTCGGCCCACGTCCACGCGCCCGACGGGCGCGGCGTGAGCGGGCGAGGGATGCTCCGTCTGTACTGGATCGACTACTCGGACGCGACCCCGCGCGAGACGCTCATCGAGGAGTCGCCGGTTCATCCCGACGACGACGGTTCGGCGGACGCGACCCTGAGCGTCGTGCGGCCCGGTCCGTATCGGGTCTCCTACACGGTCACCGACGTCCGCGGGCGCTCCGTCGAGGGCGCGACGTTCCTCAGCGTCTACGACCGCGGAGCACCGACCCGCGAGCACCGCTACAACCCGCTCGAGCTCGTCGCCGCGGAGAGCGAGTACGCACCGGGCGCGACGGCGCACGTTCGGGTCAACGTCGATCGCGCCGGCGCGACGGTCGTGCTCTTCGTCCGCGCTCAGAACGGGGTTTGTCCGACGCCGCAGGTCTTGCGCATGACGGAGAAGAGCCGCGAGATCGAGATCCCGCTCACCGTCGCGGACGCACCGAACATCTTCATCGAGGCGTTCACGGTGACCGGTGCCGACGTCGTCCGAGAGGTCCGCATGATCGCGGTGCCGCCCGCGTCGCGCATCCTCGACGTCGAGGTCGCGCCGGATGCGTCCGAGTATCGACCCGGACAGGAGGCGACGGTTCGGATCCGCCTGAAGGACGAGAGCGGCGCGCCGTTCGTCGGATCGACGATGGTCACCGTGTACGACGCGGCTCTCGACGCGCTCGTCGCGGGCGGTACACCGACGCTGAAGGAGCTCTGGTCGTGGCGGCGCCACCACCATCCCCACGAAGCGTCCAACCTCGCCCGCGTCGAGGCGCCGATCACCCGACCCAACGAGACCACGATGGGCGCGATCGGCGCGTTCGGAGACGTCCCGGCCAGCCCGGCCACCCGGGGAGCAGGGAGTGTCCGCTCCGCGTCCAAAGGGTACTCCGGTCCGCGAGACGGGTTCGATGAAGGGACGGCGGGTGCGCCGCTCGCCACGGCCTCGGCGCGCGGCGTGCAGTCCGACTTCGAGGCGGTAGGAGACGACGCCTGGTTGGCCGACGACGGAGCCGCCGCGGAGCCCGCGCCGGTGCGCCGGCAGTTCGCCGACACGGCGTTCTTCGCCGCCGCCGTCGAGACCGACGCCAACGGCGAGGCCACGGTCGCCTTCCCGATGCCGGAGAACCTGACGGCGTGGCGCATCCACACCTACTGCCTCGGCCACGGCGCTCGCGTCGGCGAGGGCGAGTCGCGCGTGGTCACGCGGAAGGACCTCATCGTCCGATTGATCACGCCGCGCTTCCTGACCGAGCGCGACGAGGTCGTCCTGTCGGCGGTCGTCCACAACGAGCGCCCCGAGCCGCGCGACGTGCTGGTCGCGCTCGAGCTCGACGGACGGATCCTCGCCGCGCGCGGCGACCTATCCACGACGGTGCCGGTCGCCGCCCACGGAGAAGCACGCGTGGACTGGCTCGCCGACGTGCTCGCGGAGGGCGGAGCGGTGATCCGCGCGACGGCGCGCTCCGCGGACGACACCGACGGCATGGAGATCACGATCCCGGCGCACGTCCACGGCGCGCCCCGTACGGACGCCTTCTCGGTCGCGCTCTCCCCGCACGACTCCACCGTGACCGTGACGTTCGAGGTCCCGGCGCGCCGCCGGGTCGAGGCGACCGAGGTCGAGATCCGCTTCAGCCCGTCGCTCGCGGCCGCGATCGTCGACGCGCTCCCGTACCTGGCGGAGTATCCGTACGGATGCACCGAGCAGACGATGAACCGATTCGTGCCGAGCGTCGTCGCGCGCAAGACGCTGATCGACCTCGGGGTCGACCTGGAGCGGATCGCGCGCGAGCACACGAACCTGAACGCGCAGCAGCTCGGAGACGCGAAGGAGCGGGCCGAGCGCTGGCGGCAGTACGAACGAAACCCGGTCTTCGATGAGGCCACGCTGCTCGACATGGTCCGCCAGGGGCTCGACCGCCTGACCGAGATGCAGCTCGCCGACGGCGGGTTCGGATGGTTCTCCGGCTACGGCGAGCGCTCCTCCGCCCACACGACAGCGACCGTCGTGAACGGTCTCCTGCTGGCGCGGGAGTGCGACGTCCCGGTCGTCGCGTCCGTCCTCGACCGCTCCGTCCAGTGGCTCGACGCCTATCGCAACGAGCAGATCCGCCGCGTCGAGAACGCGGCGAGCAAGCAGCGACCCGCCAAGCCGCACGCCGACGACCTGGACGCGTTGGTCGAGTCGGTCCTCTCGCGGGCGGGGACGCCGAGTTCGCGCATGCGCGAGCTTCTCTATCGCGATCGACTCGCGATCTCGCTGCAGGCGCAGTGCCTGGTCGGGCTCGCCGTCGCGGAGGCGGGTGAAGCCGATCGCCTCGCGATGGTGCTCCGCAACCTCCGCCAGCACCTCGGACAGGACGACGAGAATCAGACCGCGTGGCTGCGCCGCCCGGACACCGGCTGGTGGTTCTGGTACGGGAGCGAGTACGAGACGAACGCGGTCTACCTGAAGCTCCTCGCGCGCGTCGACCCGAAAGGCGAGCTCGCCCCGCGCGTCGTCAAGTTCCTCATGAACCACCGCCCCGGCGGGACCTCGTGGAAGTCGACGCGCGACACCGCGCTCTGCGTCGAGGCGATCGCCGAGTACCTGCGCGCGAGCGGCGAGGCGGCGCCGGACCAGACGATCTCGATCGTCGTCGACGGCGAGGTCCTGAAAAGGGTACGGGTCACCGCCACGAACCTGTTCGACGTCGACAACACCGTGCGCCTCTCCGGTGACGCCGTCTCCGCCGGACGGCACGTGGTCGAGATCCGTCGCGAGGGAGTCGGTCCCGTCTACGCGAACGTCTACGCCCGAACGTTCAGTCTCGAGGACACGCTCACGCGCGCCGGTCTCGAGCTCCGCGTGGAGCGACGGATCGCGCGGCTCGTGCCCGAGAAGAAGACCCGAACCGCGCCGGACGCCGGGGGCCGCCCCGCCGATCTCGCGGTCGAGAGCTACCAGCGCCTCCCGCTCGCGGACGGCGGCGCGGTCGAGAGCGGCGACCTGATCGAGGTGTCGCTCCTCGTCGAGTCGAAGAACGCGTACGAGTACGTGTTGATCGAGGACGTGAAACCGGCGGGGTTCGAGGCGCTCGACACGTCGAGCGGCTACGTCTTCTCCGGCCTCTCCGCGTATCGCGAGCTGCGCGACCGGACCGTGACGTTCTTCGTGACCGAGCTTCCGCGTGGCCGCCACGAGCTGACCTACCGCCTGCGCGCCGAAACTCCGGGCCGATTCGCCGCGCTCCCGTCCCGCGTGTTCGCGATGTATGCGCCGGAGCTCCACGGCAACTCGGACGAGCTGCGCGTTCGCATCCAGGAGTGAGACGGAGCCGGGGCGACCCCGGTTCGTAGCATATGCACCGCGATGGATGCCGCCGGCCGGCGGCTGCCGCCGGCCGTTCCTGAGCCATCTCGATGAAGCGCGGAGATCGTTCCCGGGATTCGGGGCACGTTCTCATCGCATGGAACACATGTCCGTGATCGGGCCGAGGAGGCCAACGGTGACGACCGCGACCACTCCGAAGAAGAGGCGACGGCGGCTGCGATGGCTCGTCGGCCTCGGCGTCGTGCTCATCCTGTTGGTCGCGGCGCTCCCGATCCTCGCATCGATCTTCGCCCCGCCGATCCTCGTGAGGGAGCTCGAGAAGCGGATCCACGGCACCGCGCGAATGAGCGACCTCACGGTCGGCTACCGCGGCGACGTGACGATCGACGGCCTCGCGATCGATGACGCCGGCGGCCAACCGGTGCTCTCGATCGACCAGGCGCAGGCGGACATCGATCTCGTGAACGCGGTCCGAGGGTCGTACCGCGCAACGGCGTCGGTCGACGGGCTCACCCTTCACGTTCGCCGCACCGCCGGCGGTGGTTGGAACCTGACGGAGCTGCCCCGGGAGACGAAGAAGGAGGGTGTCGACGCGCCGAAATCGACGAAGCCGACCGAACTCCCCGACATCCAGGCGGACGTGTCCATGAAGAGCGGCCGCGTGATCGTCCACGGCGACGGCGGCGCGACCGAGCTGAGCGCGATGACCTTCCACCTGCGGATCGACGACGCGAAGCAGCCGGCGACGTTCCGGTTCGGGTCCGACGTCGTCGGTCCGAACGGCCGCTCGGGCCGCATCGACGTGTCGGGACAGGTGGACGCGTTCGGCGGGGACACGCCGACCGCCAACGTCGAGCTGACGATCGACTCGCTCCTGCTCGACGCATTCGTACCCGCGCTGCGGACGGTGGTCGCCGGCCTCGAGCTGTCCGGCCGCGTCGACGGCACGACGACGCTCGCGCTCGACGCGGGCTACCGCGTGCGCGGCCACGCCGACGTCACCGCGCGCGACATCGAGGTGCCGCCGCTTCGCGCGGGGGGGCCGTCCATCCGGATCGCCGCGGTGACGGTGAAAGGGGACGCGCAGGCGGACGAGAACGGCACCGGGCATCAGAGCCTCCGCTTCGCCATGGACGAGTTCTTCAGCGTGGCGTACGACGGCGACCTCGACGCCTCGAACCACGATGCGGTCTCGTTGAACGGACGCGTGAAGGTGGAGGGACAGATCTCGAGGCTTGCCGAGCTCGCGCAAGCCTTGACGCCGGTGAAGCAGGACCTTCGGTTCGACGGAGCGTTGGACGGCGATTTCGGATTCGCGGTCGCCGCGAACATGAACACGACGTCCGTCGAGCAGGCCTCGCTCGACGGGAACGCGTCGATCCGCGGTCTCGCCGCCACCGACGCGGCCGGCGCGCCCATCGACCTCGGCGAGCTCGAAAAGCTCGACTTCGCGGTAAAGGCGTCGACCGACCTCCGGAGCGGCTCCATCTCGGTCCCGACGTTCGTCGCCGAGCTCGGACCGATCCGCGCGAGCGGGCGCGTCGAGGCCCGCCGATCGACCGATCCCGCCGGCGTGCCGGTCACGGTCGACGACTCCCGCGTCGAGCTCCACGCCGACCTGGATCGGACCCGGGCGTTGCTCGCCCGCGTCGTCGACCTCGGCGACCTCGTCCTCACCGGCACGATCGATCTGACCGCCGACGCTCGCCAGGACGGCGACAAGGTGAAGGTCGACGCCGACCTCACGCCGCGTCGCGTCCGCGTCAACGACCTGGCGCTCGCCGGCGAGCCGATCCACGCCGAGCTCCTCCTGACCCCCGATCCCGAGCGCCTCGCGGCGAGTGGCCGAATCGGCGGCAAGGACGTCGAGCTCGTCCTGGACGGCGAGAAGACGATCCGGCAGACGAACTGGTCGCTCGACTTCGACGTCGTGCAACCGGCGCCGACGGACGTGACGTTGAACTCCGTCCGCTACCGGTCCGACACGGCCGAGGCGGGCCTCACGGGGACCTTCTCGGGGATCGACGATCCGATGAACGGGTCGGGGCGAGTCGAGGTCGATGTGCGCGCCGCGCTCGAGCACGTGGCGAGGGACGTCACCGGGTTCGGCCTCGAGGCGTACCAGGGTCGCGGCCAAGTGGCGACGACGATGACCGTGGCGATGGACGGGAAGAAGGTCGACGTCGACGCGAAGACGACGTTCGACCAGCTCTCGCTCACCGTCCCCGCGGCCGAGCCGGACACGAAGCCGACGTCGATCACCGCTCCTCGAATGGCCGTCGCCCTGACCGCGAGCGCGGCGTCGCCGGCCGGACCGATCGATCCTGCGACGTTGAAGGTGGACGCCCGCGGCCGCGTGAGCGGAGCGAGCGTCGCGGTCGACCTCGCCGGTGGGAAGAGCGTTCGCCAATCGAACTGGTCGCTCGACTTCGACGTCGCGCAGCCGTCGAAGTCGGACGTCACCGTGAATTCCCTCCGGTATCGCTCGGACACGGCCGAGGCCGACGTCGCCGGGAGCTTCTCCGGCATCGAGGATCCGATGAACGGCGCCGGCCGCTTCCAGGTCGACGTTCGGACGGCGGTCGAGAAGCTGCTGCGCGACGTATCGGGATTCGGCCTGGACGCGTACCAGGGCAAGGGCCGCGTCGTCACCTCGATGACGATCGACGCAAAGGACCAGTCCGCCACCCTCGACGCGAAGACGACGGTCGAGCAGCTGTCGCTCACGGTCCTCGCGACCGAGCCGGGAGCGACGCCGCTCGTGCTGAACGAACCGAAGGCGACGGTCGACCTCTCGGCGGCGATCGCGGCGGCGGCGGGAACGGTCGATCTGAAGAAGCTCTTGCTCGACGCCGCGATCCTACGCGGCAACCTGGAGGGCCGGCTCAGCGGGCTCCCCACTGCCGCGCGACCGGAGGGGACGCCGCTCCCGCCGCTGATCGTGGAAGGGCTGAAGGGCGAGTTCTTCTACGTGCCGGACCGCATCGCGGCGTTCCTCGGCCCGCGCCTCCCCGGCCGTCTCTACGGCTCCGAGGAGCAACGCATCGACGTGGACTGGAGCGGCAGGTTCGAGGACCTGGAGCTCGCCACGATCCTCGTCGGCTCCAACGGCACGCTGAACGCGGGCATCGGCCACTTCGCCGTGCCGGGCCTCGAGACGGCCGGCACGTTCAACCTCGGGCTCACCAAGGGGCTCGCGTCGCTGAAAGGCGACTTGGGCGCGAACGGCGGCACGCTCGACCTGATCGGCGACCTCGGACTCTCCGAGGATCCTTCCGCGCAGAAGGACGCGACCCTGCAGCTCCGCGTCGACGACTTCCACGCGAATACGAAGCTCTCCGACCTCTTGACGCTGGTCCACCCGATCTTCGCCGCCCAGGGTACCTCGGCGGGCGAGATCGGCGGCCTCCTGAACGTGGAGATCGACCTGTCGTACCTCGGCGGCCTCTCGCTCGAGCAGTTGACCGGCGACCTGACGAAGCTCGACCCGCGGAAGGTGAAGGGCCGCGGGCAGTTCAAGATCGACGAAGCGGTGGTGAAGGGATCGCCGTTGCTCGGCAAGCTCCTCTCCGAGCTCGGCCTCGAGTCGGACGGCGAACTGAACATCGAACCGATCACGTTCGAGATCGACGGGGGCCGTCTCTTCTACGCCGAGCCGTGGGGCTGGAACATCCGCGGCATCGAGACCGAGTTCACCGGATCGGTCGGTCTCGACAAGACGCTGGATCTCGCGCTGAACGTCCCGATCAACAACAAGCTGATCAAGAAGTACAGCTTCCTCGAGTCGCTGAAGGGCGGCACCCTGAAGATCCCGCTGCGCGGCACCGCGATGTCGCCGTCGATCGACATCCCGGCCGCGATCCAAGGCCTCGCCGGCGACGCCGCCAAGCAGGCGATCAAGGACAAGATCGGCGAAAAGACCGGCGGACTAGGTGGAGTGCTCGGCGGAACCGACCCGGACACGCCGGCCCAGACGCCGGCCGAAGCGCTTCAGTCGGCGGCCGACCTCCTGAAGGAAGCGGACGCGCTCTGGAACCAGGGCGAGAAGAAGAAGGCGGCGAAGATCTATCGGCGCATCGAGAAGGAGTACAAGCTCACGCCGACCTACTTGTTGAACAAGAGCCGGATCGAGGAGCGCGGGGAGAAGCCGGAGAAGAACAAGAACCTCTAGAGATCGGGGGGTCGGGCCGGCGCATCTGCCCCCGAGGGAAAACGACAGGAGCCACGTTTTTCTTGCGAACCATTCGCAAGTCGGCTCGTTGGCGGACCTCCTACGGATCGCCCGGTGCGCCTCCGAGCAACCCCGAGCAACCCCCGAGCAACCTGAGCAACCTGAGCAACCTGGAGGAATCTCCGCGTGAAGGCACTCTGGACCTGGACGTTCTTGATTGCACTCGCACCCCCGACGGTCCTCGCCGCCGGCACCCCCGACGGACCGTACTGGGCCGAGATCCCGATCCCGGCCGGGTTCGGCGGAACGATCCAGGCGCTGGGGACGCTCGTTCAGTTCCGGACGACGAGCGACGTTCACCTCTGGTCCGCGATCACGCGCGAGTGGACCGTGGTTCCCGTCTCCCCGTCCGCGACCGTGAACGTCTTCAACGCCTACGCGATCATCGAGGACGGCAGCGTCGTCCACGGCTACGCCACCCGCACCGGTGTCGTCGACACGCTCGTGCTGACGGGGCCGCCGCTCCTCCACCACGGCCCGAACACGAGCGGCTGGCTCTCGATCGCGCAGCTCGGCGCCGACCTCTACGGGTTCGCGTCGTTCGATGGGAAATGGGTCCACCAGCCGATCGCGAGCAGCACCGCGAGCGTCGGCATCTCCCAGGTGGCGGGCGTCGTCTGGGACGGGATCGATGCGTACGGGTTCAGCGCGTATCACGGGACGTTCGTCCCAACGCCGGCGCCGACCGTGACCCAGATCCAGGCGGCCGGAGACGTCGCCGTCGCGAACGACGCGGGCACGATCCGCGGCTTCTCCGCGCAGCGTGGCGCCTGGGCCGTCACCTCGTTTCCGTCCGCCGACACCGGGCTCGTGGACCGCGGGTACGCGCTCTTCACGAACGGGCCGAACGTCCTCGCCTTCAGCGGCTACACGGCGACGTTCTCCGCGTACACGGCCGGATCGTCGAGCTACTCGCTCTTCACGGACCGGAACGTCTTCGCGATCGTCGAGGGATCGGTCGTCACCGGCTACGCATCCGGCGTCGGAGCGTTCGCCTCGCAGACGTTCAACGCGCCGATCGCCCTGCTCGAGGACGACCTGTTCGCGGTCGTGGAGAGCGACGGAGTGACGGTCTTCTCGGGCCTCTTCGCGACGTTCTCGACCAAGCTGACCGGGACGTTCGTGGTCAGCACGAACGAGGCCATGGTCTGGGCGGAGACGATGGGAACTTCGTACGCGTACAGCCTCGAGAAGGACGTCTGGTCTCCGGCGCCGATTCCGTTCACCGGCTCGACGACTGCCGCCGTCGTTCGCAACGCCGTCGTGCTGATCGACCCGTCCGGCTACGCCGGGTTCTCGGGACGCACCGCCACCTGGAGCAGCGCGGCGTCGACGTCGCCGTTCACGTACGACGCGAAGCCGCAGGGCGACGTGTTCGTTGGGATCGAAGGAAGCACGCTGCACATGTTCGACCCGGTGCTCGCGCGCTGGGCCTCGTTCACCGGCGCTCAGCCGCCGTCGTTGGACACCTGGCGGCAAGCGGTGGTCGCGACCGACGGCGCAAGCGCGTTCGGTTTCGGGCTGATGAACAACGTGTGGGACGAGATCCCGCTGCAGGGGAACCTGGTGCAGCTCGACGCGAACTCGTCGTCCGGTTACGTCGTGACCGATACTCACGTGTACGCCTACTCGGCGCACGGCTCGTTCTCCACGCTGTCGCGATGGCCGGAGTTTACGCGCTTCCAGCCGAAGGGAGTCGACCTGCGCCTCCTCCAGCGGGCGCCGGTCGGGAGCTCCGTCGTCACGTTCGTCGGCACCGGACCCGGCTACGTGCCCGCCGGCGACCTCGGGACGCTGTTCCTCGACCCGTCGGCGCTCTTCGTCTTCCCGTTCGGGACGGTCCCGGCCGGCGGACTGCTCGACGTCGCGGTTCCGATCCCCGACCTGCCGGTGCTGAACGGCTACGAGGCTCGCCTTCAGAACGGCGTGATGACGCCCGGTGGCAGCCAGTGGCTGACGAGCGCGGTCTCGCCGGTCTTCTTCTGACTCGCCCACGCATGCAATCGATTCGCTTCGCGACGAGCCTCCCGCTCGTGGTCCTCGCCGTGCTCGTCGCGCCCACCCTCGCCGGCGCGACGACGCGCATCGCATGTATCGGCCTCCACGGCGGCGTGCAGGAGGTGCTCGCGCGCCACGCCGCCGTGCTCGATACCACGGTCGTAACGATTCCGGACGCCTCCCTCGGACTCGATGGCACCGACCTGTCGGAGTACGACGTCGTCCTGCTCGAGCACGTCCGGGCGGAGTCGGCGCGAGACTACGACCGTTTATTTCGCGCGGCCCGGCTCGTGAACCCGGACGTACACGTGGTGTCGATCGCGTCGTTCGCGGCGCAGCGCCTGCCCGACCTCGTCCGCGACGGAGTCATCGAGGAGGACGCGGCGGCGGAGCCCTACTACGGGAACTCCGACGAAAACCTGCGCCGGTTCCTGAAGTACGTGCTGCGCCGGTACGCCGGCCGCGACCTCGACGTCGAGCCGCCGGAGGAGGTCGATCATCGGGGCCTCTACCATCCTGACCATGACGGGCTCTTCCCGGACGTGCCGTCGTTCCTCCGCTTCGCGCGCGAGCGCGGCCTCGCGGTCGACGACGCGCCGCGCGCGGTCGTGGCGGTGCACCTGACCCACCTGATGCTGCAGCAGCCGAAGGTCGTCGACGCGCTGATCCGCGAGCTCGAGGGACGGGGCGTCCTCGCCGTCGCCGTCGTCGACCAGGTCGCGGCGTACGAGGAGCAAACGCTGGAGTTCGCGCCGCAGGTCGTCATCCACACGTGTCACAGTCGTGACGCGGTCTCGTACCGCGAGCGGCTCGACGTGCCGCACCTGCACTCGGTCTTCTTCCGCGCGCAGTCGATCGATGAGTGGCGCACGAGCGACCGCGGCCTCGCCGCCAACGAGCTGAACCTGCACCTCACCTCGCAGGAAGTGGTCGGCGGCATCGAGCCGATCGCCGCCGCGGGCACGATCGAGGGCGGCGGAAGCGGCGAGTCGTTCACGCCCATCCCGGAGCGGGTCGCCCACCTCATCGATCGCGCGTGCGGCTGGATCCGGCTCGCGCGCGCCCCCGCGGCGGAGAAGAAGGTCGCGATCCTCTACTGGGACCGCGAGATGGGGAAGAGCGAGTTGATGCGCGGCAGCGCCACCGGCATGCACTTGAACGGTCCGCGGAGCCTGGTCAAGGTGCTCGACCGCCTCGCGGACGCCGACTACACGGTCTCGCCGCGGCCGCAGGACGAGGACGAGCTCATCGCGTGGATGATGGACCGCGGCCGCCAGATCGGCGTCTGGGCGCCGGGCGTACTGGACCGCCTCGCGAGGAGCGGCGCGGCGGCGCTCGTGCCGACCGCGACCTACCGCGGCTGGCTGGAGGAGCGGGTGCCGAAGGCGCTTCGCGACGACCTCGTCGCGCGCTGGGGCGAGCCGCCCGGACGGTTCCTCGTGTGGCGGAACGACGTGGGCGAGGAGTTCATCGTCATCCCGAGGATCGACCTCGGCCACGTCGTGCTGCTGCCGCAGCCGCTCCGCGGCGAGGCGCACGATACGTCGCTCTTGCACGACCGCGCCGTCCCGCCCCCTCACAACTACCTGTGCACCTACTTCTGGCTCGAGGAGGAGTTCGACGCCGACGCGCTCATCCACTTCGGCACGCACGGCAGCGAGATCGCGCTCCCGGGGAAGGACAACGGGCTCTCCGACCACGACTGGTGCGACGTCGTGATCGGGCGGACGCCGAACCTCTACCCGTGGATCCAGAACAACCTCGGCGAGTCGTCGGTCGCACGGCGGCGCACGTACGCGGTGCTCATCGATCACCTGGTCCCGCCGAGCGTCGCCGCCGGCCTCTCCGACGAGCTCGCGAACCTGCACGGCGACATCGACAAGTGGGAGTCGCTCGACGACGGTGCGCTGCGAGATCGGTTTCGCGACGCGATCACGCGGCGGTGCCGCGCCGAGCGTCTCGACCAGGACCTTCGCTTCGACCTCGAGGACGACCGCGCGCTCACGGACTCGGAGATCGAGGCGCTTCGCGACCACCTGCACGAGATCGCGGAGGAGACGACGCCGATCAGCCTTCACGTGCTCGGTGAGGCGCCTGCCCCCGAGCTGCGGCTGCCGTACCTCGTGACCTGTCTCGGCTCGCGGTTCCTCGACGCGCTCGCCGAGATCATCCCCGTCCCCGCGACCGACGCGCGCAACGACGGCGACCGGACCTCGTTCCTGAGGACGCGCGCGGAGGAGGCGGTCCGGCTCGCGGTCGCCGGCGATCTCGACGCCGAGGACGCGCTGGTCGTGGTCGGCGCCCGGCTTCCGGAGTCGGGGCTTTCCGAGGAGCTCGCCGAGGGCTTCGAACGAGCGCACCGGATCGACGCGGGCCTGCGCGCCGCGCCGCGCGAGATCGATGCGCTGCTCGCCGCGCTCGACGGCCGCTTCGTGCCGCCGGGACCGGGGAGCACTCCCGACCGCAACCCCGCATCGGTGCCGACCGGCAAGGACCTCTACGTCATGAACCCCGAGGAGGTGCCGACGCGACCGTCGTACGAAGTCGGGCGCGCGCTCGCGGAGCAGCTCCTCGCCGACCGGAAGGCGAGGACCGGCGCCTACCCCGAGCGCGTGGCGTTCACGCTCAGCCCGTTCACGACGTTCCAGGACTACGGGGTGATGGAGAGCGAGATCCTCCACCTGCTCGGCGTGCGTCCCGTGTGGGACGCGCGCAACCTGGTGACCGGCGTCGAGCTCGTGCCGGCCGCTGAGCTCGGTCGTCCTCGGGTCGACGTCTTCCTCGCGCTCGGCGGGTACTACCGCGACCTCCTGCCGACCCGCATGCGGCTCCTCGACGAGGCCGTCCGGCTCGTGGCCGAGCAGGACGAGCCGGAGAACCGCGTGCGGTCCCATACCGCGCGCGTCGAGGCGCAGCTCGCGGAGGGTGGAATGCCGGCGGAGCGCGCGCGGATGCTGGCCCGAGCCCGGCTTTTCGGCCCCCCACCCGGCGAGATCGGGAGCGCGTCCTACTACTACCTCGTCGAGCGCTCGGGCGAGTGGAGCACCCGCGAGGAGCTCGTCGGCCTCTACATCGAGCATTCCCAATACGCGTACACCGAAGGAAGCTGGGGCGAGGACGCGCCGCAGGCGTATCGCGAACAGGTGCAGGGCACGGAGGTCGTCGTCCGCAACTGGTCGGACCGTACCCGGAGTCCGCTCTCGAACAAGTACTTCTGGTACCGCGGCGGGAGCCTCTCGCTCGCGATCGAGCACCTCACCGGACGCGAGCCTCAGTTCTTCCTCGCCGACGTCCGCGACCCCGACCGCGCGCGCATGGTCGACGCCGAGGACGCGCTCCGCACCGACTACCGGGTGCGGCTGTTCAATCGGAAGTGGATCGAGGGGATGATGAAGGAGGGTTACGCCGGCGCGGATCAGATCGCGGTCTGCGTGACGAACAGCATGGGCTGGAAGATCATGCGGCAGGGAAGCGTGACCGACGACGTCTGGGAGGAGATCGTCGACACGTACGTGCGCGACGAGAAGAGCCTCGGCATCCGCGAGTGGTTCGAGGCCGAGAACCCGTTCGCGTTCCAGGAGGTGACGGAGACGCTGCTCGAGGTCGTCCGCAAGGGCTACTGGAAGCCCGGCGAGGCGACGCTGCGCGAGATCGCGACCGCCTACGCCCGCTCGATCGCACGCCACGGCGAGGACGGCGGCCTGCGCGGCGGCGGCAATGCGGCGCTGGACGCGTTCGTGCGGCGAACGCTCGCCGCGCCTCGCGACCCCGAGCTCGACGCGCTCGCCGCGGCGATCCACGCCCGAGCGCGCGAATCGGCAGCGCCGGCCGAAACCCGGACTGCGACGGCAAAGGCGAAGGAGCCGCCCGCCGAGTCGGAGGCGCGGCCGGCCCCGCCAGTCGAGATCGTCGCGGGGCGCGTGCTCGAAGAGGTCGAGCCGCCCGCGCGGTCCGGACCACGCCGGGCCGCGCTCGCCGCCGCCGCAGCCGTACTCCTGCTCGTCGCGCTCGGCCTCTGGCGCCGAGCGGGAGCGCCGTCGTGATGCTGGAGCTGCTCACCCAACTGCTGTTGACGGTGTCGAACGCGCTCCTCGTTCCCGACATCGTGCTGCTCCTCCTGCTCGCCAGCGCGACCGTCGTCCACTTCGGCGGCGTCGGCGCCGAGTGGCTTGCCCGCCGGCGGCGCGCGCCCGCGTTTCGGCGCTTCGTGCGCGGCCTGAAGGACGCGGGCGCGACCGCTCGGGCGTCGCGCGCGGACGTGCCCGCCGCGTTCGGCCTCCCCGCGCTGGCGTTGTCCCAGCCGGGCGCGGAGATCGAGAAGACGCTCGACGACCTCGAGCTCCTCTCCGAGCGGCTCCTCGCCCGCCTCCACCTCGGAATCCGCCTCGGACCGATCCTCGGGCTCGCCGGCACGTTGATCCCGCTCGGCCCGGCCCTCGTCGCCCTCTCGACGGGCGACGTCGCGACTCTGTCGAGCCGCCTCGTCGTCGCGTTCGCCACCACGGTGCTCGGCCTGTTCGTCGGCGGCGCCTGCTTCGTCATGTTCTCGGTGCGTCGCGCGTGGTACCGGCAAGACCTCTGCGACGTCGAGTTCGTCCTGCGGCGCACGGACTGAGCCATGCGCCGCCGCCTGCGACTCGACGATCAGGACGGGGACGACCCTCTCCAGGGGGTGGCGAACTTCTTCGACCTCGGCATCGTCTTCGCTCTCGGCTTCATGCTGGCGCTCATCGCCGCGCTCGGACTCCCGTCGCTCCCGGTGCGAACCAAGGATGCGGTGGAGATGCAGCGCCACCGCGAGGGCGCGGCCCGACTCGACGGCGAGGGCGTGCGCCTCGGTACTGCCTACCGCTTGAAATCCGGCGAAGTGGTCTACGTACCCGACGACGCACCTACCCCAGGCGCGAGACAGGCGTCGGACGATCCGATTCTTCGACGTCGTTGACTGGCATGTGACATGGGTGACGGAGTTGTCGACGTCAACGCGCACGACATCTACCGGCCCGTCGCGGATCGAGGGTAGCAAGTGCTTCGTTCGCCAGGTGGGACCGACGAACGCGGCCGGGCCCTATTCTCTCGACTCCGAGAAGCCTACTCACCGCCGTATGGCAGAACGATCCGACAATGAGGAGGGATATTGGTGCACGAAGATCCGTCCGGTGGGATATCGCAGTCGTTGTAGCCCTTCTTCGTCGACTGTTTCACCCATTTCACGGTGTTGCCAACCTGGACCGGCTTGCAACGGTAGCAACTCTCGTCTTCACGGGCCATTGATGAGGTGATGCCTGCGGCCGCGCCGAGCATAACGCAGGCGAGCGGAATGAGAAGCGTTTGTCTGCGACGCACGGGGCCCTCAGTTCCAGCTCAATGACTTGCACAAGTGGATCAGCCCGAGATGATCTTGTGACTCGAACTGATATTCCCCTGACTCGCCGGGCGTCTCGAGTACTTGTCGAATCGATCGATGACCATTCGTCGACACAAGCGAAGTTCGAAACCAGTGCAGCCGTGGGGCGAATCCGGATCCGAGAACGCACGAACTTCCAGTCACTCCTTTTCGTGACGCAACCGCTCTCGCTGTCAAAATCGACGGGTCGACGTGAAGGACCAGTCCCGCGGAGTGCGCCGCACCCTCCTTCACGCCGACGGTGTACTGGATCGTCACTGAGCTCACGCCGTCGGGTAGCACGAGGGATTCGTACTCGAGTCGTAGGCTGAAAAACTCGACTCCAGTTTCTTCCGGAACGAGGGTCGAGTAACGGCACAGGTAGAGATCGAGCCCGTTGACGCAGCGGATGGCCACTTCCGGGTGACCCAACAAGCCGACCGGGATCCGCTCGACGCTCGCGAAGCCGTGCTGGACGTACTCCGGCATGACCAGGACCAAGTTCGTGAACAGACAAACGGCTTCTCCGGGGTGGGGAATCTTTTCTTCACCCATGACGGAGAAAACGAACTCATCCGGGTCCAGACGCGGAGGCGAGAATTGGGATTCTGCTGTAGCTGACGCAGGTGTTCCGCCTCGGAACAGCATGGAGATCACAACAGCCGAAACCGCGACCGGTAGGACGAGGCGTTCCCGAGGTTTCCCCATGTGTTCCTCCACCGTGACGCCCCCGCTCGGCGAGATGCAACGGAGTTCTGCCTCGGCCGGTAGGCAGATTTACCGGGTCCTCCCCCATGAGTCAACCCGCAAAAACTACAAAGGTTGCATCCACGAATCCGCGATCTAAACGGCCTCGCCGGGGCCTCGTATTGCGCCGAACGCAACCTGCGTTAAGATCTTCTGAGTGAGGACTTTCGGAGGTTGGACCTCCAGTGTACGCTCGGGCCTGCCGATGAGGAAGAAACCGTCGCGGTGCGCCATCGCGGCGGAGCCTCCTGACCTCCGGGGGTACGAACCACGAGGAGAGCCATGATCGACGGCGTTGGCGCAGGGGCAAAGAGCGTGGCGCACGGTAGGTACGACGTCTTTCTGAGCTACCAAAGCCATCAACGCGATGTCGTCGACGAACTGGTTCATCAACTGCGACGAGCGGGCTTGAACGTGTTCGATCCCTCTCTCGAAACGGTTTCGCTCGACGAACCATGGCAAACGCGGCTTGAGACTGCCCGGGACTGGTGCGGTTCCTTCGTCGTGGTGCTCGACAACGAACTCTCTCCGTGGCAGGAATCCGAGATTCGAAGCGCCGTTTTTGCAGGAAAACCGGTAGTGCCGGTGCTCGTAGGATCCGACCGAATCCCGGATTCGATCAACGCGTTGGACGTCATCGATCTTCGCGGCGGAATCACTGCGACTGGCGTCGAGGCCGTCGTTCGAGAGATCCGCAAGAAGAACGCGCCAAGTTCGAGAACACGGTCCTTTTCCCAGAGTTCGCGGCTGCCATGGACGCTTGCGGCGACGTTCGGAATACTGCTCCTCGCGTTGGCGGGCCGGTACGTTAGCCTCTCGAAACCGGCGCATTCGCTCGTGTCCACTCGACCATCCTGGAGTTGGCATCTACGATCCCATCACCTGCCCCACGGCGCACCGGTCTGGGTGGAAGGAGCGGTCACCGCGGCGCTTCTTACGTCATCGCCCGAATTCTCGGCAGATTTGACCGTGCTGCCACGGCCGGGATTCATCGTGGGCTACTTCGACTCGTTCAAACTACCGCTGTGGGTCGCGCGACGCTGGACGTTCGAGGACCTTCAGCGGTGCGATGCGGTGAATCCCAAGAGCCAGCGACTACTTTTCGCTGCGGATCAAGACCTGCTCGCCGCCGCGCGTGGACTGCCCGAGTACGAGGACTCTGCGCGGGAACATTATGACTACACGCCCCTCGGTGATCATTATCAGAATTACGCCTGGGGTGCAGAAGCAGTCGAGGCGGGCCAACGCATGAGCAACATCGTTCCGATGTCAGACATGGCGAGCACATCGCTCTGGCTACCGCTCGCGAAACAGGTCCGAGACATCGTCGGTTCCGCTGAGTTCAAAAACAGGGGAATCGACGAAATCTGGGTCCTAAGTGGTTCGGTATTCGAGCTCGACTCGAATCGCGGTGAAATCGCCAACGGCATTCGGATTCCGGATGCGTTCTACGAGATCGTCTCCTGGAAGAACTCGACCGGGCACTGGACCGCAATGGCAGTTCTCATCCCGCAGGACCCGGAATCCGTCAATCTCTCCGACTATCTCGTTTCTGTCGACGTCATCGAGAAACAAACCGGCCTGGATTTCTTCCCTGAAATGGAAGACGCCGCAGAAGCCGAGGTCGAACGGCGCGTCTTCACGAATCTCTGGCAAGAGCCGTAACGGTCCAGCGTCCGAGTCACTCAGGGTGGCCTGTCCGTTTCACGGCCAAATGCTGCGCGCGGGGCGAACGCCCAGGAGTTTGTTTCGCGCATCGGGTGACTCGGCGTCGCGGGCGGCAGAGCGTAGTGAGATTGCCGCACCCTGCTCTACGAAACCTACTCGACTGGAGAAGGCTCCACCACGCACTACGCGCGGAGCGTCCGACAGGAGCACGATCCGGCCCTCGCCAGATCGGCTCACGGTAGCGAAGGAGTCGAAGTATTCGCTCAGACACCACTCTTTCAAATTACCGTACATGTCATGGAGCCCGAACGGATTCGGCTTGCGCGTTCCGATGCGGGCCAACGAAACCGATTCCTCGCGCGAATCGGCCATGACCGCGAACTCCTCGAGGGCCCGCGGATCATTACCGATGAACCAGGACGACTTCGTACCTGCGCGGCACGCATACTCCCACTGTTCTTCCGTCGGCAGCCCGAGACCGAAGTCGTCCAACGCGGTAACGGCTTGGTGCCAGGAGACGTTAGCGATCGGCAGCGTACCGTCCGCCGGCTGCGGAACCGATGATGGAGCGAAGATCCGGTACCACTGTGAAGTCGTCAATTCATACTTGGATAAGAAGAACGGTGAGACGATCACGGGATGAGGGGGAGACTCGTCGGCGAATGCGTGCCTGTCATACCCGAGCGCGCTCGGGTCTCGGTTCTGAGCACCCATTGTGAAGCTCCCACCCCTCAGGAGGACGAGAATGATTCCCGAGTCCTCCTTCATCACGAGCCTGCCTCCATCGTCGCGATCCGGAATGCTGCCGGTCCAGTGAACGCAAAACTCCCAGAGACCGGTAGCAGGATCTCGACCGATCGGGACCAGACCCCTCTGCGGGGAGAACGTGGCCAGAGCGTAGTCCTCGAGGATTGATGGCAGCTTTGTCCGCCAGACCTCGTCGACGCTGCCGACATCGGCTCTCTGCCTAAGCCGCTTCGCCGATTCTGATCGTCCCTCCAACTGCCACAAGATACCGCCCTCGCGAAACAGTACGTGCACTGGGTCATCGCGGAGATGCACTCGCCTGGCGGTGTCGATGGAGTCGTTGAGATCCAGCGCCCGTTCGAACCAATCGCTCGGGTCGATGTCGTGGAGGAGCGAATCCCAGAGGCTCGGCGCCTCCCGGACCAAGACATCTGCGACACGCTGGAGGTCCTGCCGCCGTGCCAACTCACGTCCGGGAAGGACCAAACCGACAACAAGAGCCGCCGAGGACAAGACCACCGTGACGATCCACGGTCGGAGACGGACAGGAGAGGGCTTCTGTTCTCGCTCATGCTCAATAACCACGTGACCGATAGGGCCAGGATTTGCGGCTTCGACCGCATGGAGCAAGTCGAGCGCATGCGGAAGTCGATTTGCGCTGACCCCTGGGCCGAGAACTGGCACGATTTCGAAGCTCGGGTCTTGGAACCGTCGGCAGACGGCCTTCCTTATTTCCGTCGCGAAGTAACCCTTGATCTTCTGCTCACACACGTAGGCCACGAAACCCTGTGCTTGAGCGATCTGGTGATCGATCTCTGTCTCCCAAACGACTCCGCCTCGGAGCCGCCGTTCGTCCATCCAAACATCCAGACCAGCCGCAGTCATGCGATCGTGAAGCTGTCTAGCTCCTCGGACGTACTTCCGGGAGTAACCGAGAAAGACTCGGGTCGTCTGCTTACTTTCGGTTCCCACGAATTCCCACGCCTACCCATTCTCTTCCACGATGGGCCGCTCGACCTACCCCAACCGCGTGCGCTGCGCGATCACCGTGATGCCGTCCGGCGAGCACGTGAGATCGCCGAGGTCGTCGTTCAACCCGGCCCCGATCACCATGCCGTCCGGGATCTCGTTGTGCCGGTCGACGATGACGCGGCGTAGGCGGGCGCCGGGGCCAATCGAGATGCGTCCGAGCAGGATCGAATCCTCGACGGTCGCGCCGGCTGCAATGCGCACGCGCGGGCCCACGAAGGTGTTCTTCACCACGGCGCCGATCACGACGCTGCCGCTCGCGATCACCGAATCGACGACCTCGGGGGGAACGCCGTTCGCCGAGAGGATCTCGGTCGCGGGCAGCCGCGGCTGATAGGTGTAGATGGGCCACCGTTCGTCCTTCAGGTTGAAGAGCGGCTCCTCGCCGAGGGTGTCGCGGTGCGCCTCGAAGTACGCGTCGATGGTGCCGACGTCGCGCCAGTACGCCGGACTCGTGCCGCCCGAGGCGCGGAACGGAAACGCGAAGATCCGCGCGTCGGTCTCGACCATGTGGGGGACGACGTCTTTGCCGAAGTCATGGGACGACTCGTGCTTCGCGTCGAACGAGATCTCGCGGACGAGCGTGTCGGTGTCGAACAGGTAGATCCCCATGCTCGCCAACGCCGTATCCGGCCGGCCCGGGAGCGGCTTCGGATTCCGCGGCTTCTCCTCGAAACCGACGACCCGGAACTCCTCGTCCACCGCCAGGACACCCATCCGCTTCGCCTCGTCGATCGGGACCTCGATGACGCCGATCGTCATCTTGGCGTCCCTCTCGAGGTGCCGGCGAAGCATGTCGCGGTAGTCGAGCCGGTACACGTGGTCGCCCGACAGGATCAGCGTCCGCTTCGGCCGGTACGCCTCCAGCAGGTAGACGTTCTGGTAGACCGCGTCCGCGGTCCCCTGGTACCAGCGGGAGGACGAGCGGAACTGAGGCGGCACCGGGTCGATGAACTCGTCGAGCTCGCGCGGCAGGAAGGAGTAGGCGCGGCGCAGGTGACGTTCGAGCGAGAGCGAGCGGTACTGCGTCAACACGAAGATCCGGCGCAGCCCCGAGTTCACGCAGTTCGAGAGCGTGAAGTCGATGATCCGGTAGTGCGACGCGAACGGGACGGCCGGTTTCGCGCGATCACGCGTCAGCGGAGCGAGCCGCTCGCCCTGCCCTCCCGCGAGCAGGAAGACGAGGATGTCCTCCGTGATCCCCAGGTTCATCCCGCACCTTCCTCCGCGCGCGAGGACGACGTGTCGGGGACCCGCCGCCGCTTCGCCAGCACCTCGCGGATCCGCTCCTTCAGCACCGACACGTCCGACGACTTGACGACGTACGCGTCGGCCGACCAGGTCATGAAGTTCTGCTCGTAGTCCGAATAGGCGCTGTTCAGGATGACCGGCATCGTGCGATCGCGATCGAGGATCCGGCCGAGCGCCTCGACGCCGTCGATGCCGGGCATGCGGATGTCGAGGATGACGAGATCGGGACTCTCCGACTCGACCTTCGCGACCGCCTCCTTGCCGTCGGACGCGGTGATGACGTCGTACCCGTCCGCCTCGAGCTCGCTCCGATACAGCAGCCGAATGTTCGGTTCGTCGTCGGCGACGAGAATCCGCGTCTTCCGGTCCACGCCATGATCGGCGCTCATGCTGCTCCTCCGGGACTCGGGCTCGAACTCCAGCTCGCGGCGGATGGACGCGCCTCGACTCGCCGCGGAATCACGATATCGAAGGTACACCCGACCGGGACCGAATCCCGCAGGGTAATTTGCCCGCCCTGAAGCTCCACGAGCCGCTTCGCGATCGCCAGTCCGAACCCTGTCCCCTCCTGCCGCGTGGTGAAGCCCGGCTCGAACACCTTCTCGCGTTTCTCCGCGGGGATGCCCGGCCCGTTGTCCGCGATCGTCACGCGGAAACGGTCATCGACGAGCGACGTCTCGACCCGCAACGACCCGTCGCCGAGCATCACGTCGAGCGCGTTGCGGATGATGTTCAACAACACCTGCCGCGTCTTGTCGACGTCGATCGTGACCACTCCGATCGCTGCATCGAACGCTTCCTCGACGCGGATGCCGTGCTCCGCGGCCTCGACGGTCGCCATCGCGACGAGCTCGCGGACGAGCTCGTTCAGCTCGACGTCCTTCAGCCGCAGCAGGTTTCGCGGACGCGAATAGTCGAGCAGCTCCTGGACGATCCGCTCCAGGCGGGCGACCTCGTCGGAGATGATGCGCAGGTAGTCGGAGCGAGGGTCGTCGGCGTCGATTCCGCGACGCACGAGCCGTGCGAAGCCGCCGATCGAGACCAGCGGGTTCCGGACCTCGTGCGCCACGCGGGCGGCCATCTCGCCGATCACCGCGAGCCGCTCGGTCTTCATCAGCCGGTCCTGGTTGTCCTTCATCACCTTGTTCAACTGAGCCAGCTCTTCGAGGCGGTTCTCCAGGTTCGTGCGCAGCCGCGAGTTCTCGAGCGCGATCCCGGCGTGGTTCGCGAAGACCTTCAGCATTTGCAGGTCCGCGTCGCTGATGCCGATTCCCGTGATCCGATTGTCGACGACGAGGACACCGAGCGACTGGTCGTGCGTCCTCAGCGGCACGACGGCGAAGGTGTCGCTCAGCAGGATCTCGCAGAGGACCGGGTCGACGGTGGTGCCGTCCCCCACGACCTTGCCCTGCATGATGTTCAACGCCTCGCCGGTCGCGAGCGCTCGGATCAGGACGTGGTCCTTCTCGTCGAGCGACACGTTGATCCGACCGACGATCCGGCTGACCGTCACGTCGTGATCGGCGCTCTGCTCCTGGTACACGCGGTAGAGCTGCGGCAGCTTCAACCGCTGCTCCGACAGCGTCGACCAGATGCGCGCCGCCTCCTCGCCATCCGACGGACCGATCGCGGTCCGGCCGCGCAGCCGGCGGCGACCCGCCTTGTCCTCCTCCACCATCAGCAGGAACGCGCGGTTGAACCCGAGCCCCTGCCCCGCCGTCACGCCGAGCAGGATGAGCTGCAGGATCTCCTCCGCGGATCGCGTCGAGTGGAGCAGCTCGCCGATCTCGTGGACCACCGACATCGCGCGGACCTGGTGATCGATCAACTCCTTGAGCAGCACCTCCATCGTCACGTCGCGGCAGATGACGGAAATGCCGATCGGGTTGCCGCGCGCGTCGCGCAGGAGCGAGCTCGTCGAGTTCACGATCACCGTGCGCCCGTCCTTCGCGATCCGGCGCGACTGCGAGTTCTTCAGGATGCCGCGCCGCTCGAACTCCCTCATCTCGTTCTCGAAGTCGCGGCGGGCAGCCTCCGTCGGCACCAGGAGCGCGAACTCGCGCCCGAGCGTCTCCTCCGCCGAATAGCCGAAGACCTCCTCCGCGCCTTGGTTCCACGAACGGATGTGCCAGCCGCGATCGAGCCCGATGATCGCGTCCGCCGAGTGCCGCGCGATGGCGGCGAGGTGCTCGTACTCCTCGCTCGACGACTCGAGGGTCTGGATCGGCTCCTTCTCGATCACGAGGAACTCGCGGTCAGCGTCGATATCCGCGCGCGAGGAGAGCGAGATCGCGATGATCTCGGTGGTGCGGGCGGGCAGTCCGTCGCCGCCGCCGCGCCGTTCCGAGCGGCGGAGCTCCGCCACCCCGACCGCGGCCGCCGCGACGCAGCCCGGCGACCCGCGCGAGCAGCTCTCCGACCGGCCGTGCAGCTCGTGGCACGAGATCGGCGCCTCGGTGCCCCCCAAACGGCCGTGGTTCGCGAGGAAGCGCGCGTTCGCGAACAGCACCACGCAGTCGAGAACGTCGATCACCGCGAGGCCGTGCAGCGAGTTCGAGGCGATCGGCTCGTAGTACCGGCGGTAGAACCCGCCTCGATCGTGCGCCCGCGGGGAGTCGGCGGCTTCGTCGCGCGCGCTCATCAGCGGCGGAGGCTCTCGTACAACGCCTTGTACCGCTCCGCCGAGCGGCGGACCGAGAAGTCCTGCGACATGCCACGGAGCATCACGCGCCGGTGCTCGTCCTCGTTCTCATAGAGCTGCAGCGCCGAATGCACCTTCGACAGGAGCGCATTCGCATGCGGCGCGTCGAACGCGAAGCCGGTCCCTTCGCCGTGCGACTCGTCGTAGTCCTGCACGGTGTCGGCGAGGCCGCCGGTCCGCCGCACGATCGGCACGGTGCCGTATCGCATCGAGTACATCTGGTTCAGCCCGCACGGCTCGAAGCGCGACGGCATCAGGAAGAAGTCGGAGCCGGCCTCGATGCGATGCGCGAGCTCGTCGTTGAACCCGAGGTAGATGGAGAACCGATCGGGTCGCCAGCGCTGCAGCTCGCCGAGCATGCGATGGTACTTCTCCTGCCCGGCGCCGAGGATCGCGAACCGGACGCCCATGTTGGCGAGGTGCCCCGCCGCGTCCGCGAAGATGTCGAGCCCCTTCTGGTCCGCGAGCCGCCCGACCATGCCGATGACCGGCGCCTTCGAGGCGGCGTCGAGCCCGGCCGCGCGCAGGAGCTCCTCACGGCACTTCGCCTTCCCCGCCAAGTCGTCCGCGGAGTAGCGGGCGGGAAGGAGTGGATCGGTGCGCGGGTTCCAGACCGACGTGTCGATCCCGTTCAGGATGCCAAGGAGGTCGCCGTCGCGGACGCGGAGCACGCCGTCGAGCCCGCATCCCATCTCCGGCGTGCGGATCTCGTGGGCGTAGCGCTCGGAGACGGTCGTGACCGCGTCGGCGTAGCAGATGCCGGTCTTCAGGAAGTTGCCCACGCCGTAGTACTCGAGCGGGGACATCGGGAAGAAGAGCTCGCGCGGGAAGCCGACGTCGAAGAGCACGTCCGGCCGGCACGTCATCTGATACGCGAGGTTGTGGATCGTCAGCACCGTGGCCACGCGGCGGGCGATGCGATGCGGGAGGACGATCTTGAGCAGCGCCGGGACCAGCGCGGCGTGGCTGTCGTGCACGTGCACGACGTCGGGGTGGTCGTGGATCACGAGCTCGGCTACGGCGCGCGAGAAGAACGCGAACCGCTCGGGGTTGTCCTTGTATCCCTCCTTGGTCATCGGGTCGTCGTAGACGCCGTCCCGATCGAACGCCAGCGGCTCGTCGATCACGGTGACGGTGACGCCGTCCTCGCGATAGAGCCGGTGGAGGTGCACGTGGACCTCCTTGCCCGCGTACGTGAACCCGATCTGCCCCAGGTAGTGGAAGCCGAGCGCCTGATCCGCGATGCGGCGATACCCGGGAAGGATCAAGTCGACCTGGCAGCCGAGCGCCGCGAGGTCGCCCGGAAGGGCGCCGACGACGTCGGCGAGGCCTCCGACCTTGACGTACGGCGTCGCTTCCGCCGCGATCATCTGCACGCGCATGGACTCCTCCGTGGAGGCGTCCATCATTCCGAACCGGCCGGGAGAAGCCAACCGCTTCCGCGGATTCGAGACAGCGAGTCGCGAGGAGGCGCCGGGCCGCGACGGCGCGACGCGCTCCGTGCCGCTCCAAGGGCCGTCACCGCGCCGAGTTCGCTCGTATAGACTCATCGCCCCCCCGGAACATAGGCGGCGCCATGAACATCCTCGCCCTGCTCGTCTTGCTCCTCGTGACGTCCGACCCGACCCAGATCGCCTGGGAGCGGTCGGTCCCGGACGCCGTCGCGCTGGCCGCCGGCGGCGATCACGCGCTCCTCATCGGGGTGAACATGGACGGCGAGTCGGCTTCCGAGCGCATCGGGTACGAGAACTACAAGGATCCGGCGTTCATCGCGGCTTCGCGCCACTTCGTCTGCCTGATGAGCTCCGTCTTCCGCCACTCGCCGCGCGATTACGACGAGAGGGGGCTGCGCGTCCCGTGCCCGCGGCTCGGTGTCATCACCTGCGGGGAGCACGCCGCGCTCGAGCCGGTCGTCTACGACCGCTTCCTCGGCGGCGAACGGATCGCACCGCGTCACGCGATCGTCCGCCTGAACGGCGAGAAGGTCTTCGACCTGTCGCTCCTCTTCGACCTGGCCGAGCTCGACCGGCGCCTGATCGACGTCGCGGCGGAAGAGCCGGTGGTCGACCTCTCCGCCTCGGTCGAGCCGTTCGAGCCGGACGACCTGTCGGCGGACGCGAGCGCGCGGGCCGAGCAATGGAGGCGGCTGGCGAGCGCGCGGGGAAACGACGCCCGCACGCGCTTCGAAGAGCTCGTGGCCACGGAGATCAGCGAGGCGCTCGCGCGCGAAGCGCTGGCCTCGATCGCGGTGCACGGAAACGAAGGCTCCGTCGACGCGCTGCGCGTCCTCCTCACGCACGCGGCGCGATTCGGCGACCGCTTCGCGGAGGACGTGGCCGCCGCCGCGCTGAAGCTCGAGCTGGCGACGCCGATTCAGACGGCGGCGTTCGAGCGGCTCGAGGCGTTCGCGCTCACGCCGCGGGACGCGCGCCTCGGCGGACACGCGAGCCAACTCGTCGTGCTCGCGCAAGTCGCGCCCGACGCGACGGGGACGCGGACGTTGCTCCTCTCCTACGCCGCGGCGCCCGCCGATCCGACCGGCGCCGAGGCCGCGTCGGTCACGCGCGCCCTGGACCTCGCGTACACCCCCGAGGTCGCGGCGCGCGTGCGCTCGACGATCGGCGCAGCGGGCGGCCCCGTCGACCTCCGGCCGATCGTCCGGCCGTTCACGGGTGATTACGAGCCCCGCGTTCCGCCGGGCCTCGACGAGCGGACCGAGGAGCAGACGCGCGCCGACCTCGATGCAGCGCTCACCGCGCTCGCCGCGATACCGGATGGCCACGAGACCGCCGCGGCGTGGTCGCGGTTCGGGACGGCGTCGCTCCGGATGGCCGAGCTTCAGATCGAGTCGGGCGGATCGGACGCGGCGCTGTTCCTGAAGGACGCCGAGGCGGCGCTTTCGCACGTGGCCGAGGAAGACGGCGACGCGGCGCTCGCGCTCGCGCGGGCGCGGCTCGCCTACCGGCTCGGCGCTCACGAGGACGAGGAACGACACGCGCTCGCCGCGCTCGAGCGGCTCGGTCCGCCGCAGGGGGCGCTCGCCGACTCCGCGCTCCATCTCGACGCGCTGCGATGGCTCGGTGACGCGACGGCGCGCCGGCTCGCCGCTCGCGCCGGACAGGACCCGCTCGCCGAAGCGGCCGCGATCACGCGCGGACTGCACGCTTACGCCGGCCTGTGCGGGTCGGCGGCCGGCAACGCGACCGACTGGACGAGCCTCGCCTCGATGCTCGGGCTCCTCGGCCGCCAGCGCGATCGGATCGCCGTCGCGCTCGCGGGGATCGATCGTTTCCCCGAGTCGGCCGAGCTCCGCAACGAACTCAACCACGCCCTCTGGATGCTCGGCCGCACCGAGGAGGTCGCGACCCTCGCGACCGAGCTCGCCGCGCGCCGGCCGGACTCGGGGTTCGCCGCATGGTACGAAGGGTACGGCAACCTGTTCCACGCCGAGTGGCAACGGCGCCAGCACCGGCCGGCCGCCGCCGTCGCCGCGTACGATGCGGCGGAGCGAGCGTTCGAGCGCGCGGCCGAGCTGGCGCCCAACTACGAGGCGAGCTGCCTCCAGTTCCGCGCCCGGGCTCGCCTGGGCCAGGGGTTCGCGTGGCTCCTCGCTCAGGATCAGGAGCGCGCGGCGGCGAGCCTCGTCAGCGGCATCGCGCTCGACCCGACGCTCGTCGATCAGCGCGACGGCCTGGATCGGGAGCCGATCGATCTGCTCGACGGGGCGCTCGAGCGGCGCAACGGCGTCGAGAGCCCGGTGCACCCGCTCGCTCTCCTCGACGAGCTCGCCGTCGTCGATCCGGAGAACTCCTACTGGCCGCACTGGGTCAGCGACTCGATGCTGCGCGAGGGGCTTCGCGCCGACGGGCGCGGCGAGCGGATGACCTGCCACGGGTACCTGCGGTTCTCCGTCCTCGCCGCGGAACGGGCCGTCGAGCTCGATCCGACGGACGCGAACCGGCGCGCGCTTGCGCAAGGCCTGACGATCGAGGCCGAGCTCCTGCTGGAACGGGGCGTCGTCGGCGAAGTAGCCACGCTCCTCGACCGCGCCGCTCGCGTCGAGGGGGGCGACCCGCCGCCGCCGGACGCGAGCCATCACGAACTCGCCGAGGTCGCCGCGCGCATGCGTGACCGGCTCGGCGAAGCGCGACCGCTCTCGCGACCGGGGCGATGATCAGCGGCGACGCGCGCTCCGCAGCGCCGCCGCCGCGTCCTCCGGCCGGACGCCGTTGATGAACGTCCCGGTGCCGAGCTCGAAGCCGCCGACCTGCGCGAGGCGCGGGAAGATCTCGAACCGCCAGTGATGCCCACCCGCGAGTCCTCCGTCGACCGCGCCGTGGAAGACGAGGTTGAACGACGGCCGATCGTAGGCGTCCCGCAGCGCGGCGAGCGCGCCGCGCAGGAGTCGCCCGAGCGCGGTCAGCTCGTGGTCGGACTGCTCCGCGAACGGCCGCGGATGCGCTCGCGGCGCGATCATCATCTCGGCCGGAAACCGGCCCGCGTACGGAAGGAAGGTGACGAAGCCGTCCGCTTCGTCGAGCACGCGCCGCTCGTCCTCGACCTCGGCCGCGACCAGGTCGCAGGCGATGCATCGGCCGGTGTTCACGCGGTGCGCGAGCGTGGCGTCGAGCTCGACGGTGAGCGTCGCCGGGAGTTCGGGCAGCCCGACGATCTGCGAGTGGGGATGCGACAACGACGCTCCCGACCGCGGGCCGTCGTTCTTGAACACCACCACGTAGGGGAACGTCCGTCCGAGGACGTCGACGCGGTGCCGGTACGCCTGCAGCAACCGCAGGAGCTCGTCGTCGTCGAAGTCGGCCAGGCCCGCGTCGTGACGATCGACGTCGACCACCACCTCGTGGCGGCCAACGCCGGGCGCGAACGCGAACGGCCCGCCGCCGGCTTCGCCTCTCTCGCCGACGCGAACCGCCGGGAAGCGATTCGGGAACACGCGCAGCTTCCAGCCGGGAACGTCCGGTTCGCGCCCGGACTCGCGCACGGCGTAGATCTCCGGCGGCGTCTCATCCTCGTTCCCGACGCAGAACGGGCAACGCGACAGGCCGGACGGCCTCGGGTCGAAGACGCGAAACTCGTTCGGACGGCCCGCGCGGTCCGCCGAGAGGACGACGCGGTGCCCGCGCAGCGGGTCGAATCGGATCTCCGACCTCATTCGTCGTCGGAAGGCTCCCCCGCGTGCGCCTCGAACAGGGCCTGCAGCCGATCCATCATCTCGTCGGTCGGGTTCTCGTCGAACTCCTCTTCGGGAGTGCTGAGGGGGGGAGCACCGTCGACGATGAACTCGAGCCGGCGGCGGGCGCCGCCGCGGTTGATCAGGACGTCGTAGCGGGATTCGCGCGGGTGCTCGGCCACGTACGTCCACAGGCCCTGGAAGTCGCGGATCGGTGCGTCGTTGATCGAGAGGACGTCGTCCCCCTTGCGGAAGCCGAGGTCGATCAGCGCCGAGTCGGGGTCGATGAAGGTGATGCCGAGCACGTAACCCTGCTGACTGCCGTTGCGATAGCTCAGGAGGCGGCTGTCGCTGGTCAGAAGCTGGAGGCGATGCGCGAGCACGAAACGCCGGCCCTCGTGCGTGACGCGGATCCGGTCGCCTCCGAGGTACTCGACGATCGGGCCGTCCTGGCCGTTCATCAGCCGCCGCGTGGTCGGGGTGAGTTGGGGCGGGACGCGGCGCGTCCCCAGGAGGTCGCTCGCATGCCCCGGGCGCGGCGCGTCGGCCGCGTCCATCGGCGACTCGTTCATCAGCTCGCGGATGATGCCGACCTCCCCGTCGAACGACGGGTTCACGGACGGCAGGAGCCGCACGTTCCCGGACTCGGAGATCGCCCAACTGAGCTGCCACGAGATCGAGCCGAGGACCTCGCCCGTGGTGTGGTTCACGAGGCCGGTCTTGTAGTCGTAGATGACGGTGAAGTCGCGGAGCTGATCGAACCGCTCGTGGTCGACGTTCACCCCGGGAAAGAGCGGGTCGGTCGCGATGAACCGCCGGTCGACCAGATCCGAGCGGGTGATCAGCCGCCCGTTGCGCAGCGCCGTGCCCGGGTCGAGCATCCAGGGGAAGTCGCTGACGACCACGCCGCCGCGCACGATCCGCGAGCGCATCCCTTGAATGAACCCGAGGTCGTGCGACTCGGGCAGGCGATCGTTCTGGAACCCGACGGCCGCCCCGAGCGACTCCTGTCCTTGGACTCGGAACCCCTCGAGGGGCTCGCCCTGGAAGAGGATCAACCGGCCGACGCGGTCGGATTGCCCCTCCTGCGAGGGAACGAGGCTCGAGCGGCTGGCCGGCGCCTGCACCTCGATGTCCTCGACGGTCAGGTCGTGCCGGAAGAACTGCGCGAGCTCGATCACCTCGCCCTTGCGGATCTCTCCGAGGTCGCGCAGGCCCTGGACGTCGGCGAACCCCTTCAGCAGCTCGAGCGTCACCTCGGCCATCTCGTCGACCTCGCGCACGCCGGACACGAAGCCGTAGCCCGCCCCCTCGGCATTGCCGCCGACCTCGGCCGCCGCCGCCCAAACGTCCTGCTCGATCTGCCCGACGACGCGCTCCCGCGTCGGGGTCCGCTCGCGGCCGATGATTCGCTCGGTGCGCGCCACCGCGTCCTCGACCAGCGCCTCGATCTCCGCTTCGAACCGCTCCTCCTCCGCTGCGCCGTAGCCCCGGAAGTTCCGTTCGACGGCCAAGAGCCGAGACGGCGGACGGAGCGCGTCGAGCTCCGCGATCAGCTCGTCGCGGATCGCCACCAGCTCGTCCTGGTAGCGCCGCGTCGCCGCGTTCATCCGGTCCTCCATGTGGATGAGCACCTCGACCTTCTCCTCGCCGTAGGAGCGACCACGGGTGACCGGCGCGTCGTCGGTCGAAAGCGGCGGAACGGCGTGGTAGCAGGCCGACAGGGCGGCGACCCAGAGCAGACCGGCCGCCGCGGCCGGGCGCCGCACGCGGGTGGGAGGGGCGACGATCACTTGGGTTTTCTCCGTGCGGGGTGGGGCAAGAAGGAGATCCCCACCACTTGAGCGAAGTCGGACACGTAGTGGAACTCGAGTCCAGCTCGCGACTCGGGCACGATCTCCTCGATCTCGGCGCGGTTCGCCGCAGGGACGACGACGACCTTCGTCCCCACTCGCTTCGCGGCGAGGATCTTGTCGCGCAGGCCGCCGACGGGCAGCACGCGGCCGGTCAGCGTGAGCTCTCCCGTCATCGCGAGGCGGGCGCGCACCGGCGTGCCGCGGAAGAGCGACACGAGCGCGGTCGCGATCGTGATGCCGGCGGAAGGGCCGTCCTTGCGAACGGCACCGGCCGGCACGTGGATGTGGAGGTCCAGCTTGTCGAGGTCCGAGCCGGCGCAACCGTACTCCGCGGCGCGACCGCGGACGTGGGACAACGCGATGCGGGCCGACTCGAGCATCACGTCCCCGAGCATGCCGGTCAGCGTCAGCTTCCCGCTCCCCGGGGTCGCCGCGACCTCGACCGAGAGCGCCTCGCCTCCGACCGGCGTCCAGGACAGACCGAGCACGATCCCCGGTCGGTCGGGCCGCAGCGCCGCGTCCTCGCCGAACCGCGGCACGCCGAGGTACTCGGCGAGGTTGTCGGGCGTCAGCTTGATCGGGCGCGGCCGGCCGCGCGCGGCGCGCGTGGCGTGCTTGCGGCAGATTCGCGCGAGCCGCTGCTCGAGGTTGCGAACGCCCGCCTCGCGCGTGTAGCGCCCGAGGAGCTCACGCAGCCCCGGCCGCGTGACGACCACCGACTTCGGCTTCAAGCCGTGGCGCTCGATCTGCCTCGGCAGGAGGTAGCGCAGCGCGATCTCGATCTTCTCGTTCGTGGTGTAGCCGGGGATCTCGATCACCTCGAGCCGATCGAGCAGCGGCGCCGGCACCGTCGTGAGGTTGTTGGCGGTGGCGACGAAGAGGACCCGCGACAAGTCGAACGGCAGCTCGAGGAAGTGGTCGGAGAACCGGTCGTTCTGCTCCGGATCGAGCGCTTCCAGCAGGGCCGAGGACGGGTCGCCGCGGAAGTCGGCTCCGATCTTGTCGATCTCGTCCAGCATGAACACCGGGTTGTTCGAACCGGCCTGCTTCAGGCCCTGCAGGATGCGGCCGGGGAGCGCGCCCACGTAGGTGCGCCGATGCCCGCGGATCTCGGCCTCGTCACGTATCCCCCCCAGACTGATCCGCACGAATTTCCTTCCCAACGATTCCGCGATCGACTGGCCGAGGGACGTCTTCCCCACCCCGGGCGGCCCCGCGAAGCAGAGGATCGGCCCGCGGTGGTCCGGCTTCAGCTTGCGGACGGCGAGGAACTCGAGGACCCGCTCCTTGACCTCTTCCAACCCGTAGTGGCTCTCGCGGAGGATCGCCTCGGCCTGGTCGAGGTCGGGGCGGTCCTCCGTCGCGACGTCCCACGGGAGCGCCGCGATCCACTCGAGGTAGTTGCGGATGATGCCCGACTCGGGGGACTCGACGGGGAGGAGCTGGAGGCGATCGAGCTCCTCGCGCGCGCGTTCCTGCACGAGACGGGGCAAGTCGCGTCCCTCGAGCTTCTCGACGATCCGCTCCACCGCCAGCGACTTCTCGTCCTTCGCCTCGCCGAGCTCCTTCTGGATCTCCTTGAGCTGCTCGCGCAGGAAGAAGTCACGCTGCTGCGTCTCGAGCCGCTCGCGGATCTGCTCCTGGATGCGCTGGCCGATCTCGAGCAGCTCGACCTCGCGCGTCAGGTGGGTGACGAGCCGCTTCAGCCGCTCCTCGACGCTGATCGTCTCGAGCAGCTCCTGGCGTTCCTTCGCGTCGCGCACGAAGTAGGTCGCGGCGAAGTCGGAGAGCGCACGCGGCGACTCGACGTTGGCGGCCGCGACCTTGAACTCCTCGGGGACCGAGGAGTTCGTGGCCAGCACCTTCCGGATCAGGCCGTTCAGCACGCGGACCATCGCCTCGGAGGCGTCGGTCGTCGCGTCGGTCTCTTCGAGGTAGTCGACCCTGGCGATCAGGTAGGGCCGCGTGCGGAGGATCTTGGCGATGCGGAAGCGCCGGAGCCCGCGGATGAAGACCGTGATCCCGTCGTCCGGCATCTTCAGCGTGCGCATGATCCGAGCCGCGCAGCCGACCGGGTGGATGTCGTCGATCGACACGTTGTCGCCGTCCCAGCCGGCGCGAGCCAGCACGCAGCCGATGAACTCGGTCTGGGAGGTCGCCTGCTCCACGGTCTTGCGGGCCAGCGCACCCTGCAGCGGCACCGGCGCCACCAGGTCGGGGAACACGACGAGGTTCTCGAGCGGGATGACGAACAGATTCTGCGGCGGCGCGTCGCCGGTCGCGACGAGCGCTTCGTTCGGTTCGACCGGGGCGTTTCTCTCCTGCGCCATGGATTCATCCGAGCATAGGGAGCCGCCGGCGCGATCGCTACTCGCCGGAGATCCAGGTCGCGAATCCTCGATGAACCGTCCGAGGGACGGTACGGGCCGTCCAGCGAAAAAAGCCGGCGTCGCCGGCGCGCGCGAGCCCTTACCATCGACCCCGGAGTGAGCCTCATCGCGAGCGAGCCCTCGTCCCGGCGCGGAGGGTCGATCGAACAGGGAGCGACCGATGGCGAGTCCGGGCGCGCGTTTCCGTGTCGCGAAGGGGATGCGAGCAGGGCTCGCGGCGGCCGTCGTGCTGGCCGGCGTCGCGGCCATCGCGCGGCAGGACCGCCGCGTCGACCCGAATCCCCGCGTGGCGGAGGGGACCTTCTGGCGCGTGCTCTCCGGCAAGCGCGGGGACATTCGCATGGGGGCCGCATCCGGTGGGCTCATGTTGTCGCCGAGGAACGTCTTCCAGCTCCTTCCGAACGAGCTCCGAGGTGCGACGATCGAGCGGGTACGGCTGCGCCTCCAGCGAGCCGGCAAGCAGTCGTCGGCCGTCCACGTCGACTTCCGGGACGCGGGGGCGGGGCGTTATCGCGCGCTCGTGGTGCCCGGCACGATGGTCACGGGCCAGTTGTCGTACGTGGGACCGGGCGGCGAGACGGAGACCCTCGCGAAGGCCGAGGTCGATGGGTTGCTCGCGGATCCGAGTCTCCCGTTCGACCTGACGGTCCTCCTCGACGGGCCGAACATCTCGTTCCACCTCGACGACCGGGAGCTGCTCGCCGCCACGGACCGCCGCGCGAACGGCAACGGCTTCGCCGTACGTTCGGACGGCGGCCGCCTGAAGCAGATCGACGTGACCGTCGCGCCGGCGCACGGCGACGGAGCAGGAACGACCTGGACCCACCGCTTCGACGTGGACGGGCGCGGCTGGTCGTGGAGCTGGATCGACCTGGCGCTCGCCCTCGGCGCGATGCTCGCGACGGCGGGCTTCCTGCGCGCTCTCTGCGCCGGACGGCCTACCGGGCGCGACCTGGCGAAGGCGACGCTGTTCGCCCTCGCGCCCGTCTCCGCGCCGATGGCGGCGGCGTCGTTCCTCGCGAGCGGCGCCTTCGCGGCCCTCGTCGCCCTGCTGGCCGTGGCCGGCCTGTTCGCCGGGCTCTTCTCGCTGCGCGCGCATCTGCATCGATCCGGGACACCACGAACGCTGGATCGAGTCCGCGCCGCGCTCGTCTTCCTGCTCTGCGGCGGGGGTCTGGTCCATTCCGTCGCCGCGACCCGCGACGCGCTCCACGCGGAGCTCGACCAGCCGGCGAAGCGCGCCGCGACCGGCGCCACCATGCAGCCGTTTCGCGCGCCGGTCAGGAATCGGCTCGACGCCGGCAACGCGGTCGTCGTGCCGGGCCGGTACCGGAACTTCGACCTGCGCGGCACGCTCACTCCGGCCGAAGGGACCGTGCTCGAGCTCCGGCTGCGGGCCCCGGACAAGATCGCCGAGGGGGTCGCGCTCCTGGCGTCGACCGACTCGCGGTTCGGTACGCGGTTCTTCTACGAGAGCCGTTCCGACTTCGTCCCCATCGGAACCGGCGCCGGCGCGCTCGCGACGAATCGACCGCACGAGCTCCTGGTCCGAGCCCGTGGAGCGGCGTTCGAGGCGTGGGTCGATGGCGTTCGGGTCGCGACGGCCGAGGAGAGACGATTCCCGGCGGGACGGATCGTGATCCTGACCGCGAGCGGAGCCGCGACGCTCGACGATCTCGCGATCGAGCCGGTCGCGGAGGAACCGGAGGACGGCGCCACGGCGATCGATGGCTACCTCCGCGGGACGATCCCGCTCGGTTTCGTGCTCGCCCTCGCGCTCGTCATCGCGCTGCTCCTCGGCCGGCCGCTCTCCCGCGTCGTCGAGCCGTTCGCGTACGCGATGATCCCGCCCGCGATCGCGCTCTTGCGATGGGCCGAGGACGCCCGGCTTCCGCTGCCCCTCTTCGCCTGGACCGCCGCGGCGAGCGTGCTGCTGCTCGTCGGCTTGCCGCTCGGGCAGGGCAAGACGCTCGGCCACCTGCGGCTCGTGCTCGCGCTGCTCGTCTCGACCGCGGCCGGCCCGGCGCTCGTCCACCTCGCCGCGGGAGATCCGATCCTCGTCACGGACGCGACCGATCCGGAGCTCGACGGTTTCGCCCCGCCTCGGATCCACGCCGGGTTCGTCCACTACCAGCACCCGCGCGCCCGCCATCTGAACCGCTATCTGATCGACCACCGCTTCCGAGGCCGCGCCTTCGCCGCGGTGAAACCGAGCGGGACGATCCGGATCGTCGCGCTCGGATCGTCGAGCACGTGGGGCGCCGGCACCGAGGATGGCTCGGGGCTCGACTATCCGTCGGTGCTCGAGCGGCTCCTTCTCGAGCGGAACCCGGGCACGAAGATCGAGGTGATCAACGCGGGCGTCAGCGGCAGCTACAGCTCGCTCCTCGTCCCTTTCCTGCAGGAGGTGCTCGCCGGTTTCGCCCCCGACGTGGTGACGGTCTCGCTCGGGTTCAACGACTCGGGCCACCTGCCCCAGTTCGACACGGAGCGATTCCTGGAGCGCGTGACGTCTCAGAGCTTCACGTTCGACTTCCTCGAGCGGGTCAAGGCGCGCGTCGAGATCTCGTCGGCGGCGCGGCGGCACGAGCGGGAGCTCGCGAGCTTCGGTTCCGGTGACGCCGATCTCCTCGCCGCCTGGCGCGCGCGCCAGCCCGATCCGAACGCCCGGTCCCCGGTGGAGCGGTTCGCGTCGAGCCTCGAGGCGATGGCTCGCCTCGGCCGCGACCACGGGTTCTCGCTCGTACTCATCAAGGAGCCGACCCAACTCGCCCCGCGGAACTGGCTCCCTCTCTTCCACCAGGCGATGGAGAGCGCCGGCGCGGCGCGCGGCATCGAGGTCGTCGACCCGGGCCCGGCGCTGCAAGGCCGAGGCGGAGCCAAGCTGTTCATGGACGCGGTCCATCTGGTTCCGCAGGGGCATCGCGTGATGGCCGAGATCCTGCTGCCGGTGGTCCAGGCCGAGATCGACCGGGTCCGCGAACGCGACACCGCCGGACGATAGAAGTTCCTCGCTCGGGACGAACCGGGGCGAACCTCGATGAACCTGGACGAACCCGCCGCGTTGACGCTTCAATGAACGCGCTGCGTGCATGTGCGCGCCGGACCGGGCCCTCGAACGAAAGGCCGTCGTACGATGAAGTTCAACCTCGTGCCGCTCATTGCACAGGCTGCACATGTCACGCTGGTCGCGCTGGTCGCGCCGAACGCCGCCGCCGGCGAGAAGGTGTCCGCGGAGCCGCGAATCGAGACGGAGAGCACCCGCGTCCTGGCCTATTCCGGCCGGTCTCTGCCGGAGGGCGGGTTCAACCCGTTGGTCGTCGATCTGTCGTTGGCGCCGATCGACGCCCAACAGTCGCTGACGCAGAGGCTGCCCGCGCTCGCCGGTCGCGAAGGCACGATCACGCTCGAGATCCGCGACGTCGTGCCCGACGAGGGCCCGTGGCTCGCGATCGACGGCCTGCATCAGCGACCGTTCGACCTGGTCGACGCGGGCGGCGTCTGCTTCTACGCCGAGCCGTACTTCAACGAGAGCTGCGACCTGATGCGCGAGTCGTCGCGCGCGCTCTGTCTCGCGCTGCTTCGCCATCGCCTCGGGGAGCGGTTCGACGCGATGCCGCGTTGGATGCAGGAGGGGCTCGCGCTCTGGGCGACCGAGCGCGACGACCCGCCGCTGGTCCCCGACTACGGCCATGACCTCGACGCGAACGAGCTGGTTCCGGAGCTCGAGGACGGCGCCTGGCGCCGGACCCACCGCTTTCGGGACCGCATGGCGCTCCACTTCCTGGTCGCCAAGGCCGGCGCCGACGCTCCGGACCGGCTCGTGGGCCGGATCGCGGCCGGAGCCGACCCTCACGACGCGCTCGCGGAGACGAGCGGGCTCTCGTTCGCGGAGTTTCGCGACGAAGCGCGCAAGTTCGCGCTGGCAAAGCTCGCGGCCCGCGAGGAAGGCCCGGGACGACTCCTCGTCGAGGGCTACCGCGCGCTCGCGGAAGGCGACGCGATGAAGGCGCTCGACCTCGCCCAGGAGGTGATCTCGAACGCCGAGCGACGGTTCCATCCCGACGCCTTGATCATCGGCGCCCGCGCGTTGGTCGCGCTCGACAACCCCGTCGACGCGATGAAGCCGATCGATCACTTCTTCCACCTCGTCCCGGGTCCGACCGAGTTCGTCCACGCGATCCACGGCGAGGAGCCGCTGGAGATTCGACCCCTGCTCGGCCGCGCCTGGCTCGAACGCGGCCGCGCGCACGCCCTCGCCGGCGACGCGACGGCGGCGGCCGCGGCGTTCGATCACGTGATCGCGGAGTTTCCGAACCGTCCCGAGCTCTCCGCCGCGCTCTTCGCGAAAGCGGACCTCGCGCTCGAGGGGAGCGATCGGACGGCGGCGGCGGCGCACCTCACGCGCTACCTCGCAACGTTCCCGGACGACGCCCGGCGCGATGAAGTCGAGAAGCGCCTCGAGCAGGTTCAGGACGAGGACTGACGCTCCGCTTCAGAAGATGTCGAGGACCTCGGTCTGGGCCTGGAGGCCGATCAGGTAGTTCGAGTTCACGGAGAGCGCCGCGTTCCACGGAACCTCGGTCCGCTCCGCGATCGCGCCGAGGGCGACGCACGCGAAGCCCCGGACGAATCCGCTCCGTGCCTCGTCGGCGATCACCGCGGCGAGGCGCTCCACCGCGGCTCCATCGCCCACGTGCGAGAGGGCGCGCGCCACGGCGACCGTCGACGCGAACGAACGGCTCGCCTCGAGCTGCTCGAGCAGCCGCGGCTGTGCGCTCTCCTCGCCGAGGAGGGAGAGCGCGATCCCGAGGTCGGCGCGGAGGCTGGACTCGTTCGACGCGACGATCTCGTCGTTCAGCTCCGCCTTGGCCGCCGCGTGGCCGAGGAGCCCGAGCGCGACGGCGAGGTGTCCCTTCAGCCCGGTCTCGCCGACGTCGGCGAAGCGCGTCAAGATCGCCGGCCCGGCGCCGGCCGCGCCGGCGAGGCCGAGCCCGATCGCGAGGGCGCCCTGATCCGACGGGTTCTTCGTCCGTTCGAACCGGTCGAGCAGCTCGGTCGCGATCGCCCGCCGCGCCTCCTCGGCGGGACCGGGACGCCGCGCCGCGACGCCGAGGGCCAGGGCGCAGAACGAGCCGTCCGTCGCGTGCTTCGGGTCGACCAGCTCGGCGAGGAGGAAACGCACGATGCGATCGTAGCTCTCCGCCTCTCCCTCGCTGCTCGCCGCGATCTGGCCGAGGGCGATCCACGCGAACGCGCGCAGCGGGGCGTCGGTCTCGCGCCGCACCAATGCCTGGATGCCGTTCACGACCTCGGTCTCGTCGGCGGCGACGAGACCGCCGAGCGCGATCACGGCCGATCGCCGCAGGTCGTCGCCCGCCTTGTCGTCCACCGCGATCTCGAACAGCATCGGAACCACGGCCGACGCGCTCTCGCCGAGCCGGGCCAGGGCGATCGGAACCTGGGCGCGGATCCGACGGTCGGTCTGCTCGTCCCCGAGGAGGCGGACCAGCACGGGAATCGTTGCGGTGGCCGCCTCGGGCACCATCCCGAGGGAGAGGACGGCGCCCGCGACGACCTCGACGTCCTCGTCCTTCATCCGCTCGACGAGACGCAGGAGCTGCGGGACCATGCGCGGCCCCATCGAGAAGCCGAGCGCCAGCGCCGCGAACGCGCGCTCCACGCTCGGCACGCGACCGCCGATCCGTTGGCGCCCTTCGCGCGTGTCGTTCATCACCTCCCAGAGGACCGGCGCGCCACCGCGATGCCCCATGATCCCCAGACCCAGCACCGCCGCCTGGCGGACCGACGGGAACGGACTCTTCAGCGCGGCCACGTACGTCTCGGCGAGCTCGCCGGCCAGCTCCGGAGGGACGCACTTGGCCAGGGCGATCAGCGCCGAGTCGACGACCTCGGTCTCGTCCGACCCGAGCGCGCCGCGCAGCGCCGGGACGACCAGCGTCGCGACCTGCTCCGGCGTCGGCGCCTGGTAGGCCGCCTCGGCGATCGACCGCCCGGCCCCGGTCAGGAACGCGTTCCCGCTTTCGGTCGCGGCATGCATGCTGCGTCGCGACCCGAGGAATGCGTGCCGGTTGTAGCGCCACCAGGCCTCCCAGGAATCCTCGGCCGAGCCCGCGCGCCGTTTCTTGCCGCCGAGGCCGGCCCCGGTCGTGGGTCCCCTCGCCCCCGGCCCGGACGGGGCCGAAGGACCGGCGGTGCTCGGCCCGGGCAGGCGCGGCCCGGCCGCGGGCGGACTCTTGCCCGGCCCCGGGGCCGGACCGGTGGGCGGCGGACCGCCGGGACCCGTTCCCGGCCCTGATGTCGGCGGAATCGGCGGAGCGACGAAGTCCCCCGGACCGGTCACGGGCGGGTAGACGCTCCCGTGCCCGAGCGCGGAACTCGCGATCCACGACGACAAGCCGATACCAACAAGAAAGATACGGAGATTCATGCGTACCGCTCTCCCTGAACCCAGTCATCCGACCATCTCATCGGCAGACTCGAATCAAGAGCCTGACGCAAAGATCGCCGAACGCCAAACGAGAGCGTACCCCGTCCCCCACGGGAACGGGAGCCCGGGCCGAACCATCGCGCACGACATCCGCGGGACGCGCGCGACCGTTCGCCTCTTTCTCAGAAGATCGAGAGGAGCTCGGCTTGAGCCCGAAGTCCGGAAACGTAGTTCGAGTCGATCGAGAGGGGAGCGTTCCACGGCAGCTCCGACTTCTCCGCGATGCGGCCCAGCGCGACGCAGGAGAAGCCCCGCACGGCGGGCGACTGCGTCCGATCCCTCACGAGCGCGACGAGCGGCTCGATGGAGCGCCGGTCGCCCACGCGACCCAGCGCCCGCCCGATCGACGCGGTGATCGCGAAGCTCGGAGTCGCGCGCATCATGTCGACGAGCCGGTCGGCCGCGCTCGACTCGCCGAGCAGCGCCAGGCCGGTGGCGACTTCGACGCGCAGGTTCGGATCGTTGTGCGTCACGAGCAGTTCGACGAGTTCGTCCGCCGCCGCCTCGTGGCCGATCATCCCGAGCGCGAGCGCGACGTGGCCGAGAAGGTCGGGGTCGGACGACGTCTCGAGACGGTCGAGGAGGGGCGCCCCCGCCTCCGGGCTCTCGAGCATTCCGAGCCCGACCGCGAGCGCGCCGACGTCGGACGGATTGTTGGTCCGCTTCAGCCGATCGATGAGCTCCGCCTCGATCTTGCCGCGCTCGCGGGTGCCGACGCCGTAGCAGCGCCCGAACAGGCTGATCGCGAGGACGTGCCACGGCGCGTCGACGCTGTAGTCCGGGTCGGCCAGCCCGAGCATGAGGATCGACTTCACGCGATCCGCCGCCTCGACGCTCGGCGCCGCGCCGGACAACGCGCGGGCGCCGATCCGCCCGAGGGCGATGATCGAGAAGTGGCGGAGCGACGCGTCGGATTCCTTGGACACGAGCTTCCGCAGGGTCGTCACGACCTCGACGTCCTCCGGCGACGCGAGGCGCCCGAGCGCGATCGCGCACGAGTGGCGGAGCGACGGATCGGCCCGCCGGTCGGTCATCTCCTTCAAGAGGAGCGGTACGGTGGCGCTCGCCGCCTCCTCGAGACGCCCGAGCGCGATCGGCACCTGCGCCTGGATCCGCCGGTCGACCCGGACGTCCGCCAGCAGGCTCGCGAGGAACGGAACGGTCTGCGCCGCGCTCTCCTTCACCATGCCGAGGGACAGGACGGCGCCGGCCACGACCTCGACGTCGTCGTGCTTGAGCCGCTCGATCAGCTTGACGAGCTGCGGCGTCATCTGCGGCCCGCAGACGAACCCCAGCGACAGGGCAGCGAACGCCCGGTCGACGCTCTGGATCGATCCGGTCGTCCCGACCTGAGCGCGGCCGTGGCGGGTGTCGTTCATGATCTCCCACAGGATCGGCATCCCGGCGCGGTGCCCGAGGATCCCGAGGGCGAGGATCGCGGACTGGCGAACGGTCGGGTGCGGGCTCCGCAACTGCGCGCGCACCTGATCGAACACGCGGATCGCCTCGGCCTCCGATGCCACCCGGCCGATGGCCAGGATCGCGGAATCGACGATCTCGGCCTCGTCCTCCCCCAGCACGCTCGTGAAGGCCGGCAGGATCTGCTCGCGCACCTCATCGATGGTCGGACGCGTGTAGGTCACGTCCGCCTCGCGTCGACCCATGCCGCTCAGGAACCCGTCCGCGCCCGACTGCGGGCCGCGTCCCGACCGTGCGCGCAGCACCAGGAACGGATCCTGGTTGTGCTGCCACCACAGCTCCCAACGATCGGTCGATTCGGTCGCGCCGCGGTTCTTGCGGCCGAACCCGCCGCCCGACGTCGGAGCGGCCGGTCCGCTCGCCGGGGCCGGCCCGCCGCGGGGCGGCGTGCCCCCGGACGGGGCCGAAGGCATCTTGGGCCCGCCCGTGGTGGGGCCGCCGGACGGCGGCGTGCCGCCGCTGTCCGGCGGCGGAGGCGTGCCGCCCGGGGTGGTCGGGCCGTCGGGGCGCGGCTCCCGTCGCGGCGTGGTCGGGCCCGGCGTCGGCCCCGGCGTCGTCGGGCCACCGCCGACCCCCGGCGCCGTACCCGGTCCGAGCGGGCCGCCCGGAATCGGCGTTCCGGTGAGCGGGGGCGGAGGCGGATACGAGCCGTGCCATGCGGCCAACGGGGGCGCCGCGAGGACGCCCACGGTTCCCGCGGTGAGGATCACCGACGAAAGGACGAACACGGGCTTCATGAGCCGGTTCCTTCTCGCGCGGGAGACATCGGCCGGGCGGAGACTCCGCGATCGTCGCGGCCCGGGGGGCGCCTGCATCGAGAGTATAAGTCGGATGGAGAGGCCCGGTAACTGTCGCAGCAGGTCGCCGAGGCGGTTTGTCGCGAGCCGGGGACGGGCGCACCGTCGCTCGACGCCGCCGGCCGGGTTCGAGGTCGACGTGCTCGGCCTCGACCGCGCGGGCGCGGGCGCGATCTGGCGCACCAACGTGGCGCCGAGGATCCGCGCGGCCGAGCGCGTCGACCGCGAACGGCGCCGGCGGATCGTCGCGCAGGACCACGAGCACGTTCGCCATTCCGTCGATCGTCGAGTCCCACACGACGAACACGCGCTCCGGCGTCGCTTCCGCCTCCGGTCGTTCCTCGTTCGACGTCCTCTCCGCTCCCGCGTCCATCTCGTCTCCGCTCCCGTTCGGGATCGCCCCAGTGTCGCGGCAACGCGCCGAGTGTCAACCGGGTGAGCGGCATCCGCCATGCGTCTCATGCGTCGGAGTTTCGGTTTCCCGCGATTCCCACGGGTCACGGGGTCGCGCGGGAAACGACGCGGCTCTGGAGAACTCTTCGTCCCCGCTTTCGCGGACCACGTCGTTCCTCCTGTCCGTTGCGTCAGGAGCGACGCCCAGACGCGTGCCGCGACCAAGCGGCGTTGGCGTCGCCCACGTCACGGTCGAATCCGCGGGGGACGTTGCTCGTCTTGGCGCGCGGATTCGGGGATGGTAGTGGCGGAGCCGGAGCCGCGTGGAACGGGGACGGTGGAGGTCGGCGCGTTGGGCCGAGGATGGGTGATGGGGTGACGGGACTTGCTCTTAGGAAGGGGGAGGAACTTGATGCGCGAATTCGACGGTGGTGGTGGGTCGAGCCCGGGCCGCGTGGCCGCGGCCACGAGTCTGGGCGTCGATTCCTGACGGCGCGGACAGGAGGAACGACGTGGTACGCGGGAGCGGGGACGGGGGACCGGGGGAGAGGCCGGGCGGGCAGAAGGGTCAGGGGGGGAAGCCTTCGGGCGGGATGGTCGGGCCGGGGATCTCGGATGGATCGATGAGGTGGAAGCGGCGCCAGCCGAGCAGAAGGTCGAAGACGCGGGTGTCGGTGACGGGGCGGGGGACGTCGGGGACGAGGTCGGTGTAGCGGTGGCCGTTGGACCAGCCGTTGAACCAGGGGGCGGAGGAAAAGAGATCGACGGGCCAGGGGAGCTTGACGCGATGGCGGCGGGCGTTGTTGAGGACGTAGGCGAGAACGCGGCGAACCTCCTTCGCGTTCTTGAGCACACGGTCGTGGTAGCGGTCGCGGAACACGCGGCCGCGGCGGTCCCACAGCCGGTTCAGGCCCTTGGCGATGCGGATCAGCAGACCCTGCAGACCACGAGATACGGCGCGGCGGTCGTC
>CAZYQW010000031.1:0-7593 GCA_964649825.1 uncultured Phycisphaeraceae bacterium
CAAGGGCAGCAACCTCTGGTTCGGGTTCAGCCTCGCCGGCACGCACTCGACGACGTCGACGACCTGCAGCCCGGCGGACGCGACGGTGCATCTCAACGTGGCACCCGTCGTGCGGTTCTCGTCGACGGGCTCGGTGGTGTCTGATTGTCTCGTGACGCACCCGCTCACACCGGAGTGGCTCGGCCACCTCGCGATCGGGAAGCACGAGACGATCAACGGCACATCCAACGACGAGATCGACGTATCGTGGTCGGTATTCCATCTGCTCACCGGTGAGTTCTGGGCCGACTCGATGAACGCGAGCACGGTGACGAGTCTCCCGGGCGTTCACCTCGCCACGAAGGAGACGACGCTCGCCCACGCCAACCCGCTGCACGGCACGGACCTCTACGACGCCAGGCTGACGTGGACGGTGCTGCCGAACGGCACCGAGATCTCCACCTACTCGTTCGACCTCGCGGGAACCCATGAGCCGATCATGGGGTTCCTGGGCATCGTTCCGAGCTCCACGGCGGTGCCGATCGGATCCGCGCTGTACTCGATCGACGACGTCGACTTCGACGGCTACCCGGATCTCGTCGCGGGCAGCCCGCTCGCGAACGGCGGCGTGGGAGCGATCGTCGTCCAGTCCGGCGCGCTCGGCCACGAGCTGCTCGTGGTGGACGGCGCGGCGGCGGGAGACGCGTACGGCTTCGCGGTGGCGTCCGCGGGAGACGTGAACGGCGACGGCGTCGGCGACGTGCTCGCCGGCGCGCCGCGTCCCGGCGGAGTGGGATACGTCGACGTGATCTCCGGAGCGGACGGCAGCATCCTGCTCCATCGGAGCGGCGTGCTGATGGGCGACGGGTTCGGCGCGGCGGTCGCCGGCGGGAGCGACCTGAACGGCGATGGCGTGCCCGACTTCCTCGTCGGCGCGCCCGACCAGATCCCGGCCGGAGCGATCCACGCGTTCTCCGGAGCGTCCGGGGCGCACCTCTTCTCGCTGGGTGGGCTGGACGCGGGCGGCAAGCTCGGCGCGACGATCGCGGCGCTCGGCGACGTGAACGGCGACGGCGTCCCCGACCTCGCGGTCGGCGCGCCCGGATCGTCCAAGGTGTGGGTCGCGAGCGGCGCGCTCGGCACGACCCTCCTGCTGATCGCCGGCGCGTCGGACGGGCTCGGCGCGGCGCTCGCCGCCTGCGGCGACGTGAACGGCGACGGCTTCGCCGACCTGATCGCCGGCGCGCCGCTCTTCGACGGGGCGGCCGGCGTGGACTCGGGCGCGGCGCGGATCTACTCGGGGCAGGACGGGTCGGTCCTGCTCGCGGTCGACGGAGCGGCGGCCGGAGCCCGCCTCGGAGCCGCGGTGGCGGCACTGGGCGACGCGGACGGCGACGGCTTCGCCGACCTCGCGGTCGGTGCGCCCGGCGCGGCGGCCGGATCCGTGACCGTCTACTCCGGCGTCGGCTCTCCCACCGCCGGCGCCGCGATCCTCTCGTTCGCGGGCGACGCGAGCGGCGACGAGTTCGGCGCGGCGATCGCCGGCCTCGGCGACGTCGACGGCGACGATCTCGGCGACGTCCTCGTCGGGGCGCCCGGCTCCGACGAGTCGGGCCCCGGCTCGGGCCAGGCCATCTTGCTGCGCGCGACGAACGAGCCGCCGAAGCCGGGCAGCGGCGAGGACATGCTGCTCCTCACCGGCGTGCTCGGCTCCACGAGCGCGACCACGGTGAAGCATGCGACGCAGTTCGACCCGATCAAGATCGAGCTCCAGTCTCCGGGCGGCACGTTCGCCACCGGCCCCGCGTACCTCCTGCTCGAGCTGATCGACTCGAACGACGAGCCGGGGGCGAACCCGATCTTCGTGAGCCCGATCCTCGCCGGCATCCACGTCGACCTGGCGCGCGCGTTCCTGATCCCGGTCTACTTGCCGGCCAATGGCAGCCTGTCGCTCGCACTACCGCTGCCGGGCTACGTCCCGGGCTCGATCCTGAACGCCGGGAAGACGCTGCTCGTCCAGGCGGTCGCAGTGAGCCCGTCCGCGCAGAACGGACTCTTCGCGGCGACCGACCTGCACGAGATCCGGCTGTACTGAGCCCCGATCGGAGCGATTGGCGGGGGCGGGATGACGCTCGTCGTCCCGCCCCCGTTCCGCGTCATCCCCCGAACTCGACGTGGTCCAGCGGACGTCGCCGAGGGCTCAGGGGCGCCGGACGACTCGGACTGGAACCCGGTCGCACCGACGCCGGCCCGGACCGATCGACCGTTGTCACCCACTCGTCCGCCGCCCTGGACCATTCGGCACGTACGGACTACCTTGGCCGGATCCAAACGCGTACACCGACCGCGAGCGCTGCCTGTGCCGTACATCGATATTGTCGCCATCATGGTGTGCGCCACGATCTTCTACCGCGTGGGCGACGAGGAGTACGGACGCGGCGTCTTGATCGGCGGGATCTCCGCTCTCCTTTGGATCGGGACCGCCTTCTACCTATCGTGGGGCGTCCTCGCGAGCCTCGTCGTTCAGGGCGGTCTCTTCGGAGTGCTCACGCTGATCAACATGCGGAACGACCACAGGCCACAATAGTCGGCGCTCCTGTCGATCGCTGGATCGCGCGTGCTCGCCGTCATCACCGCTCCAGCAGACGTGCGCGCGATCCTCGTCTGCCTCGAGTTCGACCCCGAGCCTCCCGCCCGCGCCGAAGCGGGGAGCGACCTCGGCGCACCGGACGGTGGAGCGCTGTTCGCCCGCCGCGGGTTCGACGGCGCGCAGCTCTACACGGTGACCGGCGGCTCCACGGGCGCGGGGCTCGGGTCGCCGGCCCCGCGGCGCGGCTCGTCCGATCCGGCCCGGTTATGATGGCAAACCCTCGCCGATCGACCGGAGAGTTGCATGAGGATCTGGTTCGTGCTCCTCGCCTCGGCGATCGTCGCCGCCGTCGCGCTGACGCTGGCCGACGTCGGGCCCACCGACGTGCGTCCCGCGAAGATCGACGTGGACGCGATGACCACGTCGGAGTCGGGCGGCGCCCGCGTGCCGGAGTCCGGGACGCCGGAAGCGGACACGGTGACGGCGCCGCGGGGCGAAGCGTTCGTTCCCGCGTCGACCACTACGGCAGAAGCGAGCGGTGCGTTGATCGGCCTCGTCGTCGGCGTCAACAACTCTGAATCACACCACTAGCACACACCGACTCGGACGAGAACGGATCGTTCGATCTGTCCGATCTGCCCTCGACGCGGTTGGATCTTTCGGCGACGGTCCGCGGTCACGGCGTTCTTGGTCGAGTCGTCGACCTGGCCGCGGGGGAAGTCGCTCGCGTCGACTTCGCGTTCGATCCGCCCGGAAGCCTCGCGTCGAAGCTCGAGGACGTTCCCGAACGCTCACTCGTCTATCGCCTGATCCGCGACGACACCGTCATCGACCGCGGCCAGGTCCGGCTCGACAAGTCGTACACGCTGCAGCTTTCTGCGATCACGCCGGGCGAGTACCAGCTCGCCATCCGCGCGTTCCCCGCCGGTGCGGACGGCGACGACGGGCCCGTGGACCTCGGCGAGGTCGACGTCGTCATTCGTTCGAACGAGACCACGCACGCGACGCTGAAACTCGACTCCGAGTGAAGGAGGGGTCCGCGGCGACGCCTCGGGTTCTTCAACGCCTTGACCCGTGCCCGACGGCGCCACGCGGCGATCGCCGGCCTCGGCGACATCGACGGCGACGATCTCGGCGACGTCCTCGTCGGGGCGCCCGGCTCCGACGAGTCAGGCCCCGGCTCGGGCCAGGCCATCTTGCTGCGCGCGACGCTGCTCGTCCAGGCGGTCGCGGTGAGCCCGTCCGCGCAGAACGGACTCCGATCGGTGCGATCGGCGGGGGCCAACGATCGCCGTCCCCGGCGATCGTTGGCTGGCGCTCCGCGCGTAGCCGGAACGCTCAGCCCGGCGGCGTGGACGGCGCCGGGAACATGGCCTGGAGCCACTGCTGAGCGCTCTCGCGACCCGCCATCGCGGTCGGCTCGGCGCGGTCGCCGTACAGGTAGACCTGAAGCGACGCCATCGTGCCGCCGCACGCGAAGGCGCCGAACATCAGCGTGCCGGGGCACGGCTCGGTCAGGGTCGCGTACACCGCGTTCCCCTCGCCCTGCGGGACGACGCTGTCGACCTCGCCGACCAGCGGCAAGTCGTCGCCGAGCGCGGCGCGGAAGTGGTCGCCCGGCTTCGGCGCGGGCAGCTGCATCGCCTCCGACAGGGTGGTCCAGACGCGGTCAACGGGTTCGGAGGACATCGCCATCGCCTGCACCTGCGCGGACGGCTGACGGGCGAAGTGCTCGAGGTAGCGCCGCAGCACGCGGAAGTAGGCCGGCCAGCCCGTCTCGGTCCCCTCGAGCTGCCCGTCCCAGTCGTCGGTGCTCGTGAACAGGCTGTGCACGACGCGGACCACGCACGTGCCGCCCGCCTTCGCCTCGACGGTCCACTCGGTCGCCACCGGCGGCATGTCGGGCGCCCAGCCCGGCGCCTCGGCGGCGAGTCGGAACGGCGGCTCGATCGCCGTGATCTTCGCCGTCGACACCATGCCACCGCCGAAGTCGCTGACCACTTCACCGCCGGCCTTCGGGTCGAGCTTCGTCGGCACGAACCAGGCCGAGATGCCGGGACCCGACGCGATCGCCTGCCAGACCTGCTCGGGCGTGCCGGGGACTTCGACTTCGACGCGGACGCTTCGGCGGCCGTCGGGATCGCGTTGAATGCTCATGATGGCTCCGTCGGGGTCGGGTTGGTTCGGATCTCGGGCGCCGGTCGAGGCCGGGCTCTTCCTGGATCGATCCGTCTGCGGCGGATCGCTCGCGGCGGCGGCGACCAGCACGGATGGGCGACGACCACGACCCGGTGCGGGCGGCTGCCCGGCGCATCCGGGGCGTGGTGGCGCGCCGCCAGCGGCGACGCCGGCCCGCCAGCTCCTGGCTGAAGGCCGCGCGCTCCTCGGCGCTGCGGAACGCGATCTCGGTGTCGATCGACAGTGTCGTCAGCCGCTTCGCCTGCGCGGCCTTGCGAACCAGATCGCCGACCTCGCCCACGACGTGGGCCGCCGTTCGGGTCGGTGCCGCCCGCCAGCCGTCCCGCGCCGCCGCGATGGTCGGAGCGCAACGCCAGCGTCTCATCCAAGCTGGTGGGCGCTTGGTAGCTGAAGGTCGGCAGGCGCAGCATCGGGCACTCCGCGGGACGAGGGACGCAGGCCTCGATTCTAGCGGGCCGCTCGGTCCGGCGTCACGCGTCGCGCCGAAGGACGGCGCCGCCGGTCCCTGGCGCGAGAGGTGGCGGCCGTGCTACGGCGCCGTGGCCCGCAGCGCGTTGCTCGCGGCGAGGCCGAAGGGCCCCGCCGGGTCCACAATCCAGTGCTGGAAGTGGAGCGCGAATCCCGACGGGATGCCCGCCGGCCACGATCCGCCCACCACCAGCCCGCCGGCCCCATCGGTGGACAACGCCACGAACAGGCCGAGCGGCGCCCCGAACGCCGGCACCAGCGTGCCGCCGTAGAAGGGCAGGTCCACCTGGGCCGCACCCACGACCAGGTAGGTGACGGCATTCTCCCGGGCATTGGCCAGCGCCAGTGTCACGGGGGTGCCCGCGGTGAGATCGCCCGTGCCATCCAGCTCCGGCTCGCCGTGCAGGCCGGCCAGGGCGAAGCCGAGGTCGTCCCACTGGGGCTCGACGAGGTTGAACAGCAGACTGACCGAGTCGTTTTCGCCGTCGGCCAGGGCGATATCGGGCAGGCCGTCGCCGTCGAGGTCGCCACCGGCCAACTCCCACTCGGCGCGCCCCGTGGCGAAGTGTTCGGCCGCCGCGTAGACCCCGCCGCCGAGGCCGCGCAGCACCGCCACTTCCTGGTCCGCAGCAGAACAGGTCACCAGGTCGGGCACGTCGTCGGCGTCCATGTCGGCCACCGCGAGAGCGAGGGGCCTCGAGCCTACCGGGAAGAGGACGGGCGCGCCCAGCGTGCCGTCGCCGGCGCCGTGCAGCACCGAGACCACGCTGACAGCGCCGGCGACGGCGACGATCACGTCCAGGGCACCGTCAGCGTCCACGTCGAGCACCGCCATGCCGAGGGACGTCCCTGCCACCGGGTAATTGACGGGCGGGAAGTAGGCGCCCGTGCCATTGTTCAAGCGCACCTGCACCTGGTTGCTACCGATGGATTCGCCGGTGACCAGGTCGAGGTCACCGTCGCCGTCCATGTCGGCCAGCTCCATGGTGAAGTGCACCTTCGGCAATCCGACGTACAGCGGCAGCCCGAAGGTGCCGTTGCCGTTGTTCTTGCGCACCTCCATGGCGTCGTTGCTCTTGCTGCCCACCAGGTCGAGGTCGCCGTCACCGTCGATGTCGCCCACGGCGATGGCGGTGAGATACAAGCCGGCGAAGCCCGGAGCTCCGCCGAACGCGAACGTGCCGTCACCCTGACCGAGCAGGACATAGACGCTGGCGAACTGGCTGCAGCGCACCACGAGGTCGTCCTTGGCGTCACCGTTGATGTCGGCCACGACGAGCTGCTGGGGCTGGCTGCCCACCGCGTGGAGCGCGGGCGCGGCGTAGGCGCCACCGCCGATGCCGAGCAGCACGCGGACCTGGTCGTCATGCTGGTCGGCAACGGCGAGGTCCGCGATCCCGTCGCCGTCGAAGTCGGCGATGGCCACGGCGCTGGGGCCGTCCCCGGCGGCGAAGGTCGTGGGCGGCAGGCCGAAGTCGAAGGCCTGGCCGGCGGCGCCGCTGGCCAGCATCGCGACGAGCAGCGTCGACGGGGCGAGCCACCGCGCGGAGAGGCGGAAGGCCGGGTCGGAGGACGAAGTCGGGGACGGGATCGGGGCCATGAGTACGCTTCCTTATCCATGCACACGGAGAATGGGGGACTGTCGCCCGCCCGGGAACCCATCAAGCACTCTACACGAGGACAGCCCGACGACCTTCGGCGACAGGCGCTCGTGCGCTACGTGCTGCGGCCTTCCTTCGCACCGTCGCCGCTGTCCATTGATGACCACGGCAACGTTCGCTTTCGACTCGCCCATCCCTTCGACGACGGAACGACCCACGTGGTCTGACGCCCCGACGGATCGCCAGGACGCCCACCTTCATGCCGTCCGATCACGCCGGTCCGCCGACGGGTGACGACCGTGGAATTGCCGCGAGTCGCCACGGATGATCGCAATGTCCGGTTCCGCGAGAGAGTCGGTTCCGGTCATCAACGGCACCTGCCCTCGCGCGTGGGCGAGGTCAAACAACGACACGAAGGTGTCCAGCTTCGCACCGAACTGGGTGGGAACGGTCACGGTGCAGGAGGACAACGGCCTCTTTTGGGCCGACAAGGTGACGATCAACTGGACCGTGACGCACGCGGGATCGGGGAAGAGCTGGTCGGACAGCCTCTGCGCGACGACGAAGAAGATGGCGAACGGCAACTATCAACTCTCGAAGGCCAAGACGCTCGCACACTCGTCCACGGAGAAAGACGAGTACGAGGCGCTCCTGACGTACACGGTCAAGGGCAGCAACCTCTGGTTCGGGTTCAGCCTCGCCGGCACGCACTCGACGACGTCGACGACCTGCAGCCCGGCGGACGCGACGGTGCAT